>JBGTSF010000061.1:0-29311 GCA_041940425.1 Pyrinomonadaceae bacterium | reverse complement strand
GTCCCTTGCGGGACTTGATGCTCCCTTTTTCAACCAACCCCGCGATAAATCGCGGGGCTATTAACGGAATGTCCCTTCGGGACTGGTTGCAAAGCATTACTTTTAGTTCACTACCAGAAAAAACCTACTTCGCCGCCGTCATTTCTTTTGGCAATTCGCCCTGCACAGACCAGCCGAATCCGGCGAAAATCTGTTCGCTGTCGGTCGTGTTTTCGAGCTTTAATTTCCAGACCGATTTCGTTACCGCCGTTTTCGCCATAACCATCCGAAACATCGCACCCGCGGACGGCGAATCGGATGAGTTTTTACTGACCGGAACGCCTTTGTCGTTCAAAAGCGAAACCGACACGCCGGGATTTGCGATAAAAGTTATGCCGAAATTCGGCGCGGCTTCGACCAGCACTTCGATCTCCAAAATTTGTTTCGGCGCGAGTTTTATCTGTTTTGAAAACTGCTGATTTATTACATTCGAATTCGAAAAATAATTTTCAAACGCTCCGGCGTTCGGACCGCCGCGCCGTTTTTCGTCCGTCAGCAAAACGGAAGCGAGCAGATTTTCCGCCGCGTTGTTATCAGAGTCCAGATTGCTGCCGCTCATCTGCCAGCGCCGCCAATCGGTCGGGTCGTTTCTGACCGGATACGGGTATGTGCCTTTCGGTCCCGTGATGAGATGCGGGATGACGAAATTGCCGAAGTTTTTGTCGTTCGTCAACTGGTAATGCAGATCGTTTGATTGCCCCGTATCCGAAACGCCCTGATGCGCCGATTTGACCGTGACGAAACCGTCGTTCCATTCGTAACCGCCGCAGATGACGGGAACCGGATTTCCGGCGAGAGCAGAAAGTTTCGTGCCGCCCGTGTTGACGACGAATTGATTGAATCTCGTTATTTCCTCGTTGGTTAGTTCGCGCGCCGCTTTCAATTCCTTTTTAAAAAGTCCGAGTTTTTCATAAAAAACATCCACACACGGCACGCCGCCGTTCGGCGTTCCGAGCATTATCAGATTTTTGACCTGCGGACGCGCATCCGGCACATTCGGCATCAGTTTGTGCAGATAAAGCCGCCCGACCAGACCGCCGGTCGAATGCGCGACCATATCAACGTGCCACGCATTCGTTTCTTCCTGCGCGTATTTAACATAACGCGCCAATTGATCGGCGTTGTCATAAACCGAATCGGAATACCAATCGGGATCACCTAATTTTCCCATACTCATCGCGCCGCGGCTCGCTTCTTTGCCGACCGCGAACGCTTTCCATTGATAGCTGTGACGCGACGATAAAAGATTCTGATAGAGCGGTTCCCAGACACGGTAATCCGACCAGATGCCGTGAATCAGAATAAGCGGTTTCGGCGCGATGTGCAGACGTTCTTCTTTCTCGTCTTTTTTTCGACCGTCTTCGGAAACCACGGCTTTGATGCGGTGCAGAAGATGCGGGCGACCGTCGTCGAACCACGCCTGACCTTCGCTGTCCCAGATAAACTCGAATTCTTTTTCTTCGCCCGCGTCAATGCGGAAAGAAGATTCGGCATTCGGCAGAGGTTCGTCCGCCCTCGCGCCGTTGTATTTATCGCCCTTGTAAGTTTCGACGATCTTCAGGTCGGCATATTTCGTTTCCGCCGCCATATTCAAAACCTTGGCTTTGACCTTGATGCGGTTGCCGTCAATCGTGCCGATCGTGTCGGGAATTTCCTGCCAGTTTTCAAAGTTCGGAAATTTCGGATGTTCGAATTTCAGTTCGGTGATAAGGAGTTTTCCGGGACAGCGTGTAAATCGCCACGTTGCCTGATAAACAAAACTTCTGACCGCGCCCGTGCCGTCGTCGCCCCATGTTTTCGTTCCCGTGATCGTGTCGGGATTGTTCGGGTCGAGCTTTTCGGCGGCAATCGAAAAACCTTCGCCGTCAATTTTTGCCGGCTCACTTGTCGAACGGTCAAACGGCTCATTATTTTTCGCCTGACAATGCCCACTTCGGCGCGTATGTTCTTCGCGCTTGTATGTTCCGACCGCGTCGGGAAATTTGATATTGAAACTGTATGTGCCGTTCGCTTCGTCAACATACAAACCGAACGATCTCGCCGAACCTGTCGCTTGAGCCTGCGTGTGCCGGTCGTCATTGCCTTCGATGATGAACCAGTGTCCGCTTTCGCGCGAATTGCAGGTGTCGAAAACTTTTTCCTGTCCCCAGTTCAGATTGATGTCGGTAAAATTGACGTTCGTATTGACGACCGGATTCTGCGGGTCTTTCCCGTCAACGACGGCACGCGCCGTGTAATCGTAATCGCGCGAAGTTTTATGTTTGATGCGGTCAATTGATTTGCGAATTCCGGGTTCGTCCGATTCGAGCGAATCTTTCAGAGTTTTTTTGAACGTAATAATTCCGCTCCAGCCGCCCGAGCAGGTTTGTTTCTTTTCGGAAACGGTTTGATTGGTTTTCGGCTGGCTCGCCGTCCGACGTTTTTGCGCCGGAACGGTTGCCGACAAAACGCTTGTTAAAATAACAAAGCTGAAAAAAGTCTTAAATAAATTCGATGTAAAAATTCGCCACATTTCACGCTCTCCAAATTAAAAATTTTCGCCGAACAAGATTTGTCGTCAGTTTTTAACGCGGAATTTTTGTGGGGAAAGAATCAAAGACGTTTTTTGAAAATCAAAAATGCGGATCGGTAGAAGAAAAAATTGATAAAATAATTCAACTTCCCTCTGCGTTCTTTGCGATCTCTGCGTGAGAAAATTTCACGCAGAGATCGCAAAGAACGCAGAGAATGAAATACCTTTTAAATCTAGAATTTCCATAAAAGTTGAAAAAAAAAGAGAGCAAGAAAAATATTGCTCTCGAAAAATGTGACGAACAAAATAAAACTTATTCTTTCCGGTAACAGCTTTCACCCTTGTCGTTTGCCAGACAGATCAAGGTCGCGCCGTATTCGTCCGTCTTGGTGCTAAAACTGTATGTTTCGCGGTCGAGAACGTGATTTTTTTCCTTGTTGCTTCCGGGCGAACAGCTATACTGGTTGCGCCAGAAATTTTTGCTCGGAATGAGCGTGATGTTCGAGCCGCTGATCTCGTATCTGCCGCGTTTGTCGTTAAAGAGCGAGGTCGTGCAGCCGTAAACGGTCGAGTTCATCAGACCGATAAATTCAAATGTTCCGTTGGCGTTAAAAACGTATTTAAAGCTCGACCCGCCGCGCGAAGAGATCTGTCCGGTCGAAAGATTTTTCTCGCTGAGCATCGAGACGTTTCCGTTCGTCCATGTGCCGACGATACTGCCCGAATTCGTAGAATTTTGGCGCGGTGTATTTTGAATGCGTTCGGTCGAATTATCGCTTTCAATTTGATTATTCGCCGAATTGCCGTTCGGCAGAGCTTCCATCCAGGTCAGTATCAACGCCTCGTCGGTCGCTCCGTAAAAACCGACCAGCGCGCGCCGCTGTGCGCCTTCTTTGAATAATGTAAAGATCGTTACGCCGCTTTCTTCGCCTTCGACCTCGAATCTCCAGCCCGCGGATTTCAGCGCACCGGTCAAACGACTGATCGTCCCTTGCGCGTTCCGCTTCGAATAATTCGCGCCCGCCCACGCCAGAACTTCCGTGTCGCCTTTCCGAAACGCGCCGTTGCCTTCGGCGACGATCTTGTCGAGCGCCTCGTTGATCTCCGCCGGAACAGCGTTCGGCAAAATTCTCTGCGCGCCCGCCGGAAGCGAAATTCCGGTCAGATCCGAACTCGCCGCCGATTCCGTTTCCTGCGCCGAAACTGTCGTCATCGAAATAAAAATCACTGCAAAAAATAAAAATAAAGCCGAAATGTTTTTCATAAAATCTCCTCTTGAAATTTAGTTCGCTTCAGGTGAAGCGAACTTCTCCGATAACTAACGCGAAAAAAAATAGAGAAAAGTTTCAGGCGGCGAAAAAAGTTTTTGTAAACAGAGCAGAAAAAAATCGCCGCTTGTGATACCGGTCAGCCGAAAATTTCGCGTTACATATCGAGAATTCTAAAAAGGAGAAATTTTTATGTCCGTTCGGGAAATCGTTTTACAAAACGACGATAAAAATTTATTGACCGCAAATCGCGCGCTCGGTATGGTCGGGATGATCTTCAGCCCGATGCTTTTTCTCGCGTCATTCTTTTATGCGGCGGATTTCGGTCAGCCGAATTCGAACCCGCTTTTCGCCGGACTCGGCGGCGTGCTTTATCTGTTCGGCGCGATGGCGAGCGCGACCGGAATGCGGAGTCTGCGCGTTACGGGAAAAGGCGCGGGCGCGTTCGTTCTGTATGCCGTTCAGATGAGCGGATTGTTTCTGGCAATGTGGTTCGACGTTTTGGATAACGCCGCGCCGCATTTGCGCGGAACGGTCGTTCATACGATAACCGATTTGGCTTACCCGTTCAGTCATCTGCTCATGATCGTCGTCGGTGTCGCTGTCGTCCGCGCCGGAGTTTGGCGCGGCTGGAAAAGAATTCCCGCTTTTCTGATCGGTTTCGGGCTTCCGCTGTTTATAATTTCGAGCGCGATTTTCGGGCGTGAAACAATGGGCTTTACTTTTCCGTTATTTGTAACGAGCGGATTCTTTCTGCTCGGCTTGGCGGTTTTTACGACAAAAATAAACACGGAGAAAATTTAGTGAAAAATTTTTTATATCTGACTTTTGCAATTGTATTTTTATCAACAAAGATTTTCGCGCAGGACGAACCGGAAATTATGAGTTACAAGGATTACGGGAAAATTCGTCACGAGCGTCCGTATATTTTAAATTTTAAAACCGAAAAAGGCGCGCTTCTCTATTTCGGCATCGGTCACGCATACCGAGCGGACGACCCGCAAATTCAGAAACTGGAAAAGGAATTTTTGGAATTTAAACCGACTCTCATCCTGAACGAAAGCGGCACGCCGCCCGTTGCCGAAACTGCGAAAGAAGCAATAGAAAAATACGGCGAGCCGGGACTTTTGAGTTTTCTGGCAAACAAACACAACATCCCGATCAAATCTTTAGACCCGCCGCGAATGGAAGAGATCAAATATATTCTGGGAACGAAACGCTGGACGCTCGAACAGGTTTTTCTGTTTTACACACTGCGGCGCGTTCCCGAAAATAATAAAAAGTCCAATCCGCAATCGCCCGACGTGATGATCGAAGAGGCGATGAAAATGGCGGCGAGAACGCCCGGTTTTGAATTGCTGCCGAAAACTTCGGAAGAGTTCGAGCAAAGCGTAAAAAAGCATTTTCCAAAGATTGCCGATTGGCGGAAAATTGATTCGAAAATCTTCGACCCGAATCCCGATTTAGGAAATTTCACGAACGATATTGCCGATGCCTCCGTACAGTTTCGTGGTCGCTTTATGGTGAAAAAACTGTTCGAAGAAACGAATAAAGGCGAACGGGTTTTCGCCGTCGTCGGCGCGAGCCACGTCGTCAAACAGGAGAAAGCACTGAAAAAATTATTTAGATAATTGAGGGGACGCGGAGTTTTCATACAGAAACGCGATCGGTTGATGAAAGACTGAAAACTTTCGGAATAGGTGATAGGTGAAAGGTCAAAAGTGAGAGGTCGAGCGTGAATTATCTATCACCTTTTACTTCTCACCTATCACCTATTCCGAAAGTCATACAAAACGGCTCAAAAAACTCCGCGACCCCTCAGATAATTCTAAAAATTCAGATAAAAAAGAAACCGCCGTCATTCGACAGTTAAATGACGGCGGTTTCTTTTTATTTTTACCGACTGATGTCATGCATAATTTCCCGCGTCCTTAAAAATGTTTCCTTATTTACGGGTTGAAATGTTAGAATAATTCGAAAATTCTCAAATAACTTTTAATGGTCTCAAATGAAGAAAATCATGAAGATTCGATGCTCGGACGGCGCGTCGGTGTCTATGAACTAAGGCGCGAGATCGGGCGCGGCGGGATGGGCGCGGTCTATCTCGCCGAAAGAGTTGACGGCGAATTTCGCCAGACGGTCGCCATCAAACTCATCAAACGCGGGATGGACACGGATCTAATTTTGAAACGCTTTCGCCGCGAGCGCCAGATCATCGCCGCGCTCGATCATCCGAACATCGCGTATTTTCTCGCGGGCGGCTCGACCGAAGACGGTTTGCCGTATTTCGTGATGGAATATATTGACGGCAAACCGCTCTATCGTTTTTGCGACGAAAATAAATTGCGCATCAACGAACGGCTGAAAATTTTTCGTCAAATTTGCGATGCGGTCGAAGCGGCGCACGAAAAAAAGGTCATTCACCGCGACTTAAAGCCGTCGAATATTCTGGTCAAAGCCGACGGCACGCCGAAACTGCTCGATTTCGGAATCGCCAAAGTTTTAGACCCTGAATTAGCCGTAACGGACATTGACCCGACGGCGACGGCGATGCGCGTGATGACGCCCGAATACGCTTCGCCCGAACAGGTTACGGGCGACGAGATCACGCCCGCTTCGGACATTTATTCTTTGGGAATTATCCTTTACGAACTGCTCACCGGACACCGCCCGTATCGTCTCAAACGACGAGTTCCGCACGAGGTCGCGCGGATCATCTGCGAAGAAATGCCGTCGCGCCCGTCGGGAAATCTGACCGGCGAAGACAATCTCGTGCCGGTTACGGATAAGAAAAAACAGCCGCTTCATTTTGTTTTCGACGCGCGAAACGCTTCGCTCGATGAACTCAAAAAAACGCTTTCCGGCGAACTCGACAAAATTGTTCTCAAAGCCTTACGCAAAAAGACTTCGGAGCGGTATGCGTCAGCCGCCGCGCTTGCCGAAGACATCACAAATTATTTGGAAAACCGTCCGGTCAATGCCGAAACCTTCGCGCCGGAAAAGAAAAAGATCAGCGACAAAAAATCCGTAGCAATTTTGCCATTAAAGGTGATCGGCGCGGAAACATCAAAAAACACGGAAGATATTTTCTTAGGCATCGGACTGGCAGATGCGCTCGTTTCGCGTCTGAGCGGAGTTCAAAGATTGATCGTGCGACCGACGAGTTCGGTTTTGCCGTTCGCGGACGAAAATCCGCTCGAAGCCGGAAAAAAAACGGGCGTTGATTTTGTTCTCGACGGCACGATCCGGCGCATCGGCGAGCGGATTCGCATCACGGTTCAGCTTTTGAATGTCGCGGAAAGCACAACTGTCTGGGCGGAAAAATTCGATGAAAAATTCACGGACGTTCTCGAACTCGAGGACGTAATTTCGGAAAAAGCGGCTCGGGTTTTACTGCCGCAACTTACGGGCAAAGAAAAGCGTCGGCTCGAAAAACGCGGCACGAATAACGCGGAAGCGTATCAGGCTTATCTGCGCGGACGTTTTTTCGCTAATCAATTTACCGACGAGTCTCTGCTGAAATCGGTCGAAGCCTACAAGGAAGCGATCCGGCTCGATCCGAATTACGCTCTGCCGCATGTCGGCATCGCCGATTTTTACATCTGGTCGGCGATCTTCGGCGAGATTTCGAGTAGAGAGGGTTTTGCCAAAGCGAAGACGGCGATCGAACGCGCTCTGGAAATTGATTCGTCATTCGGCGAAGCGTATGCGATTCAGGCTTTTATCGTGCTTCTGCATGATTGGGACTGGGCGGAAGCCGAACGCATCGCGCGGCGCGCCCTGGAACTGAATGAAAATTATCATTTCGCTCACGAGGTCGTTTCCAATCTGCTCGCCGCGCAGGGGCATTTTGACGAGGCGGTTATCGAGATCCAACTCGCCGAAGAACTCGACCCGCTTAGCCCGCGCGCGAAATTGATGACCGGCTGGACGCTTTATCAAACGCGGCATTTCGACGAAGCCGTCAAAAAAGCCCGACAAGCCAATGAAATGCAGCCGAATTTTCCGCAGGGGCTTCTGCATCTCGCCAATCATCTGATTCACACCGGTCAAGCGTCGGAAGCGGTTGAAATTCTGCACCGTGCGCTGCCGCTGTGGGATTCGGCGATGGTGAAATTCATACTCTGTTTCGCGCTCGTCGCGGACGGGCGGCGCGAAGACGCAATTGAAATTGCAGGCGAGATGCGGGAAGCCGCCGAAAAGGGCGAGATCAAACCGTATTTTATGGCGATGGCGCACACCGCGCTGGGCGAAACGGACGAGGCTTTCCGCTGGTTTGAAAAATCATTCGAAGAGCGAAACGAATGGCTCATCTGGTTCGCAACCGATCCGAAACTCGACCTTTTGCGAAAAGACGAGCGGTATTTCGACATTTTAAGACGGCTTAATAATCCGATCTATGATATTCAAAATCCCGCTTCCGTTTCGGGCGAAAAGACGATTCAAAAAGCGGAAAAATCAATCGCCGTTTTGCCGTTCAAGATTCTGACTTCCGCCGATACGGGAAGCGAGGAAGACGAATATTTAAGCGTCGGTCTGGCTGACGCTTTGACGATGCGCCTTTCAAACGTGCGGCGTTTCCTCGTCCGCCCGACGAGTTCGGTTTTGACCTTTGCTTCGTCGGAAACCGAGCCGTTTTTTGCCGGCAGAGAACTCGGCGTAGATTTCGTGATTGACGGAAACATCCGGCGCGTCGGTGATCGTATTCGCGTCGCCGCGCAACTTTTGAATGTCGGCGAAAATTCGACGCATTGGGCAGAAAGATTTGACGAAAAATACACGGACGTTCTCGAATTGGAAGATTCGATCTCCGAAAGGGTAACGAAATGTCTTTTGCCGACATTGACCGGCGAGGAACAACGCCGGCTCGGAAAACGCGGGACGAATTCGCCCGAAGCCTTTGATGCCTATATGCAGGCGCGTTTTTATTTTAATCAATTTGCGCCCGGAGCGTTTCTGAAAACCATCACCGCTCTTGAAAAAGCGGTTGCGATTGATCCCGGTTACGCGCAGGCGCACGCCGCGATTGCCGATTTTTACAATTGGGCGGCGATCTACGGATTTTTCCCGACATCCGAAGCCGCGCCGAAAGTCATGGAATCAGCCGGACGCGCTCTTTCGATAGACGATTCACTGAGCGAAGCCTACGCCGCGCTCGGACTTTGTTATTCGAGCCAGTTCGACCACGAGAGAGCGGAAGAACATTACCGCCGCGCCATCGAGCGCGCGCCGAACTACTCGCTCGCGCACGAATGGCTGGCGGCGACTCTGACCGGAACGGGACGCTTTGACGAAGGCATGCGGGAGATTGACCTTGCCGAACAGCTCGATCCGTTTTCGCTACGCGCGAAAACGCTGACGGCGTGGACGCGGTATCAGGCGCGGCGGTTTGAATCCGCCTATCAAAAGGGACGCGAACTGATCGCGCTCGATGCAACCAATCCGCAGGGCCATCTGCAAACCGGCAACGCCGCGCTCGAACTCGGGCTGGTCAAAGAAGCGGTCGAAGAGTGCGAAAAAGCGTATGAGATGATGAAGCCTTCGACGATCCCGGCTTACCCGTATTGTTTCGCTCTCGTCCGCGACGGGCAGACGGAAAAAGCGCGTCAGGTCGTCAAAGAATTGGTCAAGCAGTCGAAGACGAATTTTATTACGCCGTATTTTCTCGCCATGGCGCATCTCGCCGTCGGCGAAATTGACGCGGCGTTCGAATATTTCGAAGAATCTTTCGACGGCAGAGACCACTGGCTGTTGTGGTTCGGCACCGAACCGAAACTCGATCCGATCCGCGCGGACGAAAGATATTTTAAATTATTCGAGAAAGCGAATAATCCGCTCATCGAAAAACAAAAAGCCGGGATTCATTCAGCCCGTTCGGAATAATTTTTCCCGAAAGCAATATAAAAATTAATTCTTACACCGCGTTAGCGGTAATTCGAGTTTAGGGTTGGTTGCAATTTATTGCACGGTAAATCAATCGAAAATATTTGCGTCGCGTCAGCGGCGATTGATAAATGTTAATGAATATTCAATCGCCGCTGACGCGACAAAGATCATTATCTCTCGCTTTTCCGTGCAATAAATTACACGGCTAAACTCATAAAATCGCTGCGCGATAAGCGGCTTCGATTCCTCCGATCAAATTTTCTGTCACAAATCTACGTGCGGCGGTGTTTGCCTTATTGAGAACAGCAATTTTGCAAAATCAATTAAAAATTTGGAGGAATTTAAGGCAAATGAAGATCATTTCAAATGTTCGATATTATTTTTTGTTAGTCATTTTATTAACCGCTTCGTCGGCGTTCGGGCAGGAAAAATCGAAAAATTACGAATTCTGTTCCGACAACTGGAACTGGTCGGGCGGCGACAAGGTTTCCGCGAAAGATTTGCGCGAGACAACTTTTGCCGCGCCGGGTGTTTTGAATGTTGACGCGGGCAAAAACGGCGGCATCAGCGTGCGCGGCGAAAACCGCAGTGATGTTTTGGTGCGTGCCTGCGTTCAGGCTTGGGGAACGAGTCAGGAAGAAGCCGATTCGATTCTCAGAAGCGTCCGCGTCCAAACCGGCTCGACCGTTCGCGCCGACTCTTCGACGGGCAGTGATAATTTTTCGGTGTCGTATCAGATTCTCGTTCCGCGCATGACGAACGTTGATCTCAAAGCGCATAACGGCGGGATTTCGATCACATCGGTCGAGGGAAATCTGCGGTTTGAAACGACGAACGGCGGCGTGAAACTCGGCGATCTGGCGGGCGACGTAAAAGGCAGAACGACGAACGGCGGCGTTAAAGTTGATCTGTCCGGCGCGTCGTGGCGCGGCAGCGGTCTCGATGTCGAAACGACCAACGGCGGCGTGAAGCTTTCGATGCCGCAGACTTACGCGGCAAACGTCGAAACCGGAACGGTCAACGGCGGTTTCAAAAGCGACATCGCCGCGCTGACCTTGCCGGAAGACCCGAACGAAAACAAATGGAATCGCAAAAAACGCATCACCGCCAGCATCAACGGCGGCGGCGCCCCGATCCGCATCATCACGACCAACGGCGGCGTGAAGATTGATTCGGGAAATGAATGAGAAGGGACAAGGGACGAGGGATGAGGGACGAGGGATGAGGTTTTTCTTATCTCGTCCCTCATTTCTTTTTCTTATCTCGTCCCTCGTTTCTTTTTCTTATCTCGTCCCTCGTCCCTCGTCCCTCATCCCTTACCCTTGCGGTGGTTCGCTCCGGCGGCGGAGGATGTGGCTGGCGGTGAGCCATTCGGCGAGTTTTGCCGGTTCGTTGCGGTAATGGTTTTCGATAGCGATCTTTAATTGGGCGCGAACGTCGAGCGCGTTTTCGAGAATCGTTTCGATATCGGCGGTCGCGCCGACTCCGCCGCGTTTCGCGTCCGCCTGACCTTCCGACGCTTCGCCGAGTTCGGCGACATCTTCAGCCAGAGCGGTAAAAAACGCGTCGTCCAAACCGTATTTCTCAAAATCCGCCGTGTTTTTCGCCCGTTCGGTCGCAAACGCCTGCGCTTTGTCAATCATTTCCTGATAGCTCAAATATCCGCCCGGCACTTCAAAAGCGTTGACAAAATCGGCGTTCTTTTTTTCGATAACGCGAGCCGTCCGCGCCACGCGGCGCAGATCGGCGGTGATCGAACGCGCCCGCGCTACCTTGCTTTGCGTCCGGCTTTTGCCCGCCGCCCGCATCGTATCGCTCGTTACGCCCGCCGCGTGCAGATCGGCGATATTCTTCCGGTTGTCGGTGAACAAAGCGACCGTCACGGGAAGTTCGGTCGCCAATTGCGGATTGTCATTGCTGTAAAAATCTATCCGTTCCAGCGCATTGAGAATCTCTCTCTTTTTATCGCTCATATTTTTTTACCTCGCTTTTTGTGAATTTTGAAATTAGTTTTTGACAGCTAAAAAAGGGAAATCGCTGTGAAATACAAACGGGAAATCTATTTTTTAACTGCTCCGTATAAACGAAAAAAAGCAGATTTTTTGCCTAAAACGATTAAAAAAATTCAGTATGAGTGATGCGAACGGCAGGATGAGCCGAAAAAACTTCAGTATGAACAAAAAAAAACGCTGTATGAACGAAAAAAACTCTAGTATGAATAAAAAAAACTCCAGTATGAATGCCCGGAATTTCAGTATGAATAAAAAAAACTTTAGTATGAATGCCCGAAACTTCAGTATGAGTCGAAAAAACTTCAGTATGAACGGTCAAAAGTTCAGGATAATCGGGTAGTGAACTAAAAGTAATGCCGGTTTTTTTGCTCCGTAGGAGCATCTGTTAATAGCCCCGTGATTTATCGCGGGGTTGGTTGCCACAAAATATCAAGTCCCGTCAGGGACGGCAGAATCCGTTCGTCCCTGACGGGACTCGAAACCTAATCGCCGTCCAACCCCGCGATAAATCACGGGGCTATTAACTAATCGTCCCTCCGGGACATAATTTTCAAAGCATTGCTTTTAGTTCACTACCGATAATTGTTCAAAACTTCAAAATAACCGACCGCAACAACGAAATTCACGCCTAAACATTAAAAACGGCTTGTAGAAACGGGAAAATAGAACGGTTGAGATGACGTGGGGCGAAACCAGCCACACGCAACGTTAGGGTAACGGACAAGATTGATAACAAAGTCGCTGTTTCGCCCTCACGTCCATTGATTTGTTAGCCCGCCCGTTGCAAAGAAGCAAGCTGTTTTTCTGCAAGAGCGGCAAAGCCTGAAAATAAACTTTCAACTCGTTTTTCAAATGTCATCGAATCAAAAGGCGGCGAACCTTCGCGCCCTTCATATTTATTCAGCAGTAAGTAAAACGCTTCGCAACTCGGATTGTCAAAGTTCACTCCATCAGAAAACTCGCCAGCTTCAAGCAAAAGTTTCGGCAAGCTAAGATTGCCAGCAAGATGGCGCAAATAAAGAAAACCAAGATAAAGTTCTGTTTGGTTTAGCTCCGCAGCGTCGCTTTCTGTTTTGTTCCAACCGCGATAAAGCGAAGCCAAAGCGTCTTTTGAATTTTGAGCGTCGTAAAGTTCGACGAGCCAAACCGGAACAGACGAAATTTCTTGCAAAGTTCGTTCAGTCCACTGCCGCCAAACTTGTTCTTCTAAAAAGTCAGTCTCAATTCCGGCAATTAAAGTTTGAATTTCTGCAACTGTCATTTCAAAAGAAGCGGGCTAACTTATGATTGAGCGGAATGATTCCGCATAAGCAACAATATTTGTGTATTATACGGAATCATTCCGCATAATACACGGATTTCGCGTGTTATACGGAATCATTCCGTATAATAACCTTATATACGGATTAAAAATAGACTAATTTTTAAGTCTTTGCAATAAAAAATCGCCGGACTTTCATTTTCAGAAAATCCGGCGATTTTATTCGTGCAAAAACCAAAGGTTGCTGAAAAAGTTTCTGCGCGAAATCGTTTACTTGACAGCCGCTAAAACCGCTTCCGCCATTTTTTCGAACATCGGCGAGAGAACGTCTTCGCCGTCGGATTTGGCTTTGGCTTTCATCGAGTTGGAATTTTTGACCGCGTTGCCTTCCGTGGCGACGAGGCTGTATTCGAGCGTGATCGTGTCTTTGGCTTTGGTCGTTGAAGCCATATTCGCCGCCGCGTTGATCGCCGTCTGCGCGACCGAACCGGCAACCTGTCCGGCGACGTTGCCCGAAACGCCCGCCATCGGAACAACACTGCTGGCAATCGGCGCGATCATTTTGAACATACCGAAACCGCCGCCGCCTTTTTTCTGCGAAACCGCGATGTTCAGGATATACGCAACGCCTTTTTCTTTCGCTTCTGCGGCGAGAGCCTGCGGGATGCGCGCTTCGAGCGGAACGATCTCGACTTCCGTTCCCTGAAAATATCCGGCGACCGCTTCGCGGATTCCGGCGGACATCTGCGCGTTGTCAACGCCTTCGGCGGTGAAATTCGCCTTCGGCAGAGGAATGCCGACTTTGACGGCGGCGGTCGAGTTCGAATTTACGGTTTCCTGATTTTCGGTCGTCTGCCCGTTCGTGATCGAAACGGAAATAAAGCAGAAAACCGCGACCAGCAGAAATTTGGCGAATGTATTAAAAGATAGGTTTCTCATTATTATTGCTCCTTGTTTTATAAATCGTTTCGGGCTTTTTTCCCGTCCGATATGTAACGCGCAATAATTTTGAAAAAGGTATCAGTTGAAAAAGAAAAACAGCCGCAAAAAAGCTCAAAAATTACAAGAAAAAGATTAAAAAAAATTTCTTTTTGTGTTTTATGCGCTTTTTTGCGGCTATATCATTTTGCTTCGGACTCGTATTTTGATAACAAAACGTAAGACACGATGAACAAAACGCCGAGCGCGAGATCAATCAAACCCGCGCCGAGCATCATCGCCGCCAGACGGTCTTGCAGGTAGAGAACGATCGCCGCGATGGCGAAACTGAACTTTTCGATGACGGAAGGAATTATCATCGCGCGGTATTTTGCGGGATTGCCTGCGATAATCAGAAAGACTATCTGAAACGCGAGCGCGACGCCGATAAAGCCGTAGTAATATTCGGCGTGCGTGATCGCGGGCGGATAATCCGCGCCCGTTTTCGTTTCGAGAAAATACATCGGCGCGAGCGCGATGATGCCGTAAATGCCGGCAATGTAAAAAACGTATTTGGCGAATTTCATAGTTCAAATTTAAGAAATCGGGTTATAAAAATATAAAATATGACTGCGAAACACACGAAATATACGAATTAAAGAAATATTTCGGTTTTATTTTCGTATGTTTCACATATTTCGTAGTCTAAAAAGTTTTTAAATAACTTCTTAGCAAAATATGCGGAAAAATTTCTTTTGTAAAAACCGCTTCCGTTTAATAACGCGGGAAAAAATTAGAAAATGCGTCGGCAAAATGAGATAATTTTCCCGTTCGTTAAAATTCGCCTCACCGGGGCGAGAAGAATTTTAACGAACAACTTGCAAAAACGTTCGTTCATCTGAAACCAGAGCGTGAACAATTTAATAGACATTTGGAAAAAGTGGATTCGGAAAACTTATACGAAGACTTTGACGAACGAGACCGTCTGATCGGCACGACACTCGGCGCGTTCGAGATCAAAGATGAACTCGGACGCGGCGGAATGGGCAGGGTCTATCTGGCGGAAAGAGTGGACGGCGAATTCGCGCAGACGGTCGCCGTTAAGCTCATCAAACGCGGGATGGACACCGATTTTATTCTCAAGCGTTTTCGCAACGAACGGCAAATTCTGGCAAATCTCGATCACCCGTTTATCGCGCGTCTCTTGGACGGCGGCACGACCGAGTGCGATCTGCCGTATTTCGTCATGGAATACGTCAGCGGCAAACCGCTCTATGAATTTTGCGACGCGGAGAAATTGACCGTCCGGCAGAGACTCGAAATATTCCTGCAAATCTGCGAAGCGGTTCAATACGCGCACGAGCGCAAAATTATTCACCGCGATCTCAAACCCGGAAATATTCTCATAACCGCGGGCGGCATTCCGAAACTTCTCGATTTCGGAATTGCCAAACTGCTCGATGCGGACGCGATTCACGAATCAATCAATCCGACGAGCGGTTTTATGAAGCTTTTGACCATCGAATACGCTTCGCCCGAACAGCTTCGCGCCTGCGCGCCGGTTACGCCTGCAACCGACGTTTACAGTCTCGGCGTGATGCTCTACGAGCTTCTGACGGGACGCCGGGTTTACGATTTGAAAAAAGGAAGCTCGCATTACGAGATTTCCCGCGCCGTCTGCGAGGACGAACCGGAAATTCCGAGTATTGCCGCCGGACGCGAAGAAAATTTTCTCGCGGATGAAATGACCGCCGAAAAGATCGCCGGACTGCGCCGCGCCGGGGTTGCGTCTTTGCAGGAAGAATTGAGCGGAAATCTCGACCGCGTGATCATGAAAACACTCGCCAAATCGCCCGAAGACCGCTACGCGACCGTCGCGGCGTTTGCCGAAGACATCGAACGCTTTATCAAAGGCGCGGCGGTTCTGGCAAAACCGGTTGTGCCGCCCGAAAAGGGTTTTCAGAATACTTTAGAGCCGGTTACCGGCGGAAATCGTTCGATTGCCGTTCTGCCTTTGAAATTTTTCAATCCGGCGGCTGATGACGATACGGGCGACCGGTTTCTGGGACTCGGTTTAGCCGATTCTTTAATTACGCGGCTGTCGGGAGTTCAGCGTTTCGTCGTCCGACCGACCGGCTCGATCCTGCGTTATGGCGAAAAAAATTATGATCCGTTTCTGGCGGGCAAGGAACTGGGCGTCGAATATATTCTCGACGGAAATATTTTAAAAGCGGGCGAAAGAATCCGCGTTTCGGTTCAGCTTTTCAACGTCGCCGAAAAATCAACGATCTGGGCGGAAAAATTCGACGAGAAAATCGCCGACGCGCTTTACCTGGAAGACGTAATTTCAAAACGGGTTGCTGAAGCTCTGATCCCGCGTCTGACCGCCGAAGAACGCGCCAGTCTGGCAAAACGCGGCACGAACAATCCGCAGGCGTTCGAGATGTATATGCGCGGTCGCGCATTCTGGGATCGGTTCACGCCCGAAGGTTTCGCCAAAGCCATCGAACTGCATGAAACGGCGATCGCGCTCGATCCCGAATACGCGCTCGCTTACGCCGGACTTGCCGAAAATTACAACTGGCTCGGCGTTCTCGGAATTATGCCGCCGTTCGAATGTTTTCAAAAAGCGAAGCATTACGCCCTCCGCGCGATCGAACTCGACGACGGGCTTTCCGACGCGCACGCCGAACTCGGTTTTGCCGCTGTCGCCGGAGGCTGCGATTGGGCGCACGGCGAAAAAGAATGTCTCCGCGCTCTGGAACTCAATCCGAACAATGCGACGGCTCACGTCTGGTATGCGCTCCAGCTTTTTATGGAAGGTAGGTTTGCCGAGGGCGAATACCACGCGCGGCGCGGCGCGGAACTCGATCCGCTCACGCCGTATAACGTCTACAACGTCGGCTGGTGTCTGTATTACGCGCGCCGCTATGATGACAGCATCAAAGAATTTCGCAAAACGATCGCGCTTTTTCCGCGCTACCCGCTCGGGCATTACGGTCTGGGCTGGACTTCGCGCATCATCGGCGATTTCGAGACGGCGATTCCGGCGGCGCGGAAAGGAGTCGAATTATCGGGCGACAATCCGTTCAGCCTGATCATGTATGCCCAGACGCTCGCCGCCGCCGGAAAGGAGCCGGAAGCCCGCGAACTGCTCGGCAAACTGACGGACGAACAAAATATTCAGTTCGTCTCGCCCTATCATCTGGCTTTGATCTACTGCTTTTTCGGCGAAAAGGAAAACGCTCTGAACGCGCTCGAAAAATCGCTCGAAAGAAAAGAAGCGTGGGTCGTCTGGATGGGAGTCGAGCCGGTTTTCGATATGCTCAAAGGCGAAGAAAGATTTTTGAACTTGCTTGAAGCGACGGGAAATAAGAATCTCAAAAAAATCAAATCGGGCACTGACCCGGAAACTTCGCAAATCGAAAAACAAAATACACAAGATTTTCCGGCGGATGAAACCGACGAACTTTCCCAACCGGAAACCGTCACGGTCGCCAAACCTAATTTTATTTACATCGCCGCGATTGTTTTGGGATTGATCTTTTTTATCGGTTTCGGCGCGTATTATCTTTTTGCGCAATGAAAGACGGAATCGGGATCGGCGGCGACCGGGTTTTAGAACGGGTAACGAATGAGTTTACAGTTTTGTTAAAAGTTAAAAGATCAATTACGAATTACGGATTACAAATTGCGATAAAGAAGCTGATTCATAATTTGTCAAAAGCAATTCCTAATTCGTAATTGATCTTTGGTAATTTGTAATCCGTAATTCATAATCTGCAATCTGAAAATTTTCCTTAACCGGATATCTGATCTTGAATCGTTCCAGGCGGCGTTTGAGCCGGTTGCTGCCGCTTCCGGTTCTGACCCGTCTATTATCGAAAAACGTTTTCCGTTAGCTCCTTAAACTTCGTCTCTTGCCTGAGATTATCAATGCGCGGGTCAACATTTATAAAATTAAAGCTCTGATTTTTCGAAGTTTTCGACGCTTCGATCCATTTGATCGCGTTTTCTCTATCGTCAAGAAGCGCGTAGGCGACGGCGACCTCGTAAGCGTAGCCGCGCGGATTATTTTTAACTTCGGCAGAGGTCGCGCTTTTCTCCACGTTGATCTTCGCTTCTTCTTTTTTCTCCGCGCTCAAACTCTGAACCTGCGCCGTAACCATCAGCCAGCCCGGATCGTTCGGGTCTGTGTAGCCGGAAAATAACCTTTGTTTGGAATACGCATCGTTCGCTTTTTCATAATCGCCGACGGCTTCGTAGATCATCACCAACTGGTCGTAAGCCGGAACGAATTTGTCATTTATCTCCAGCGATTTGCGGCACAGTTCCAGAGCTTCGTCATAGCGGCGGGCGTAAAAATAGACGAGTCCGCCGGCGGCGTGGATGATCGCCGATTTCGGTTCAAGTTGCATCGCGGCGTTGATATGCTCGATTGATTCGTCCGCCTTTCCCATCGCTGATAGTGCCATCGCATACCAGTGATGAGTTGTCGGATAAGACGGATTAAGTTCGATGGCGCGGCGAAAATGCCGCTCGGCTTCGGTGCGGTTCCAGTCGCCGTAAAACAGAATATACGCCATCGAAGCGTGTGCTTCGGCGTTTGTTTCATCCAGTTCGAGAGCCTTCAGAGCGTTTTTTTTCGCGTTTTCGTAAGCGTCCGGCGGCGGCGGAACTTGATAGATATTGAGCAGTGAATAGCAATCGGCAAGCCCGACGTAGGCGAGAACAAAATTCGGATCTTTCGTCTTCGCTTTTTCAAAATTTTCGATCGCCGCGCGCAGGTTTTCCGGTCGGCGCGTCCTCATCTGAAAGCGTCCGACGAGATATTGCTGATAGGCTTCGCTGTCAATCGTGTAGTTTTTGTTGATGCGCTCGCGGTCGGCGATCGAGAGATCAACCGTCAGAGCCTTCAGAATTTTTTCGGCGATCTCGGTCTGCAAGGTCGGAAAATCCAAAATTGATTCGTCAAAAGTTTCGAGCCAGATAGTTTTATTGTCTGCGGCGTTTTGCAGTTCCGCCGTAACCAAAACGCGCTCGATGGTCGTGTGCAAACGCCCGCGCAGAATATATTTCGCGCCGAATTCCGCGCCGATCTCTTTTGCGGTTTTTGTTTCGTCAATCGGCAGTTTCGCCGTGCGGACGGAAATCTGCCGGACCTGTCCGAGTTTTTTATTGATCGAATCGGCTAAACCGTCGCCGAAACTTTCCTCGTTTTCCGCGTCCATATCCGTTTTGAACGGGAAAATAACGAGCGTTTTTTCGAGATTATCGGCGGGCAAAATATTTTCCGCCGTCGGCGCGGTCGGATTTTGTTTTATCTCAAACGTAAAGTAACCGGATTGATAGAAGTGAAAAACCAAACCGAGCAAAAGCGCGGCGGCGATTGACCGGTAAACGTATCTGCGCGGAAAACCTTTTTCGGTAACGGGAATTGACTCCGCCTTTTGCTCTTCGATATTTTCTCCAGCCGGTTTTACGGTTAAAGTTTCCGGTTCTTGAGCGTCGTCGGCTTGAAAAATTCTCGTCGGAATATGCGATTGATGGATCTCGTCATCGGCGATCGGGCGAATGCGCTGCGCGTATAAATTAAAACGCGGATCGTTTTTCAAAGCGTCGTAGCGCGGATCAACCGGCAGCCACAACGCCCAGAAATCGCGTTCGGCAAATGCGCGGTCGAGCCATCCGAAAGCCGTGTCGTATTCGCCGAGCGCGATATAGAGCAAGGTCAGATGCGTCGAAGGCACATAAACTTCCTTTTTTCTTTCTTCGAGTTTTTTGACCAGCCGGAGCGATTCCTCGCGTTTTCCGCCCGCCGCCAGAACGTAGGCATAAGCGTGCGTCGGCAGACTCAGATTGTCATTTTTTTCGTACGCCAGACGGCACGCTTCTTCGGCTTCCGCGCCCGTGTCGGTGTAATTAACGACCCAGCAGTAAGCCTGTATCGCAATGTTGTAATTCGGACTCATCGCCTGCGCCTGCCGGATTTTGACGAGCGCGTCGTCAAACTTTCGCGCGTCGCGCAGGCGGATCGCGTAATTTATCAAAAGCGAAGCCGAAACCGTGTTTAATTGTTCGGCGCGTTTCATTTCGCGCAGAGCTTCTTCGTGCTTGTTCTGCAGACCGAGCAGATGCCCGTGCCAGACGCGCGCTTCTCCGTAATTCGGATTAAGCCGGAGAGATTTTTTTATCAAACGCTCGCTTTCGGCAATGTCCCAATCGTAGCCGAGAACGGCGATGGCGAGCGACGTGTAGGCTTCCGCCAGAGTGTCGTCGAGTTCGATAGCCTTCTGCGCGGCTTCTTTCGCCGCCGGAAAACTTTCTTCGGGCGACATCAAACCGAAGACGCTCAGAAAATTGAAATAATCGGCAACGCCCGTATAAGCGAGCGCGAAGTCCGGGTCGTGCGCGATGGCTTCATAAAAACACACGAGAGCTTTGGCGATATTTTCGACCTCGTAGCTGTGCCAGTAAAAACGTCCGCGCAGGTAAGCTTCATAAGCTTTCGGATTGTCCGTGCCGCGCTTTTTGATCTTTTCGCGTTCTTCGCCCGTCAGTTGATGGATCAGAGCGTCGGCGACCTGCGCGGAGATCGAATCCTGCAGATTCAAAATGTCGTCCATCTGTTCGTCGAATTGTCCCGCCCACATCGTTTCGTTATTGCGCAGATGAACGAGCTGCGCCGTTACGCGGACGCGGCTGCCGATATGCTGAATCCGCCCGTCGAGCAGATGCGTTACGCCGAGTTCGCGCCCGGCGTTTTCGCGGTCGGAAGTTTCAGCCGTGTATTTAACGACCGAACTCGTCGGGCGAACGGAAACGGTTTTCAGCCCGCTCAGACGCGAGATCAGAGCATCCGCCAGACCTATTGACAAAAAATCGTCCGTGTCGGGATCGCCGTTTTTCGAAGTCTTCCAGCGAAACATCCGAAACGGCAGGATCGCCAGCGATTCGCCCGGCGGCATCGAATCTTCAAAACGGTCTTCGGTCGAAAACTCGATCTCCGGCGCGGCGACCGGCATGCCGTCGAGATACGCCTGAATGTCGTTTGTGAGTTCTTCCGCCGTCGCGTAGCGATTTTCCGGCGATTTGCGGAGAGCTTTGAGAAGAATATTTTTCAGACTGCCGCTTAATTCTTTGACTAAAGTTTCCGGCGTGGTGCGGCGGTTGCGGCTCACATTTTCGAGCGTTTTTTCCGCCTGTTCGGATTTCGAAACGACCGGAACGTCGCCGTCGTTCAAAACGGTCGCCGGGTCTTCGGGTTTTTCTTCGCAGATGATGCGGGCGATCTCGTGCGGCGCGCGCGATGAAAAACGATATGGACGTTTTCCGGTCAGCAGTTCGTAAAGCAAAACGCCGAGACTGTAAATATCCGAAGCCGGAGAAAGTTTTTCGCCGCGAATCTGTTCGGGCGAAGCGTATTCGGGCGTCATCAGGCGCATTCCCGTCAAGGTCGGCGCGAGCGTGTCGGCGGCGAGTTCGGGATTTAAGATTTTAGCGATTCCGAAATCGAGCAGTTTTGGCGAAACGTCTTTTGTAACTAAAATATTTCCCGGTTTCAGATCGCGGTGAATAATCAGATTCTGATGCGCGTAGCCGACTGCCGAACAGACCTTTTGAAAAAGCAGTAAGCGTTCGCGGATCGAAAGACGATTTTCATCGCAGTATTTATGGATCGGCGTGCCTTCGATGTATTCCATCACGAAATACGGAAGCTCATCGTCGGTCGTCCCGCCGTCTAAAAGCCGCGCGATAAACGGGTGATCGAGCGTTGCAAGGATTTGCCGTTCGTTGCGGAAGCGTTTGAGAATAAAATCCGTATCCATCCCGCGTTTGATGAGCTTGATGGCGACCGATTTTTTAAATTCCGCGTCGTCGCGGCTGGCAAGAAAAACCGCGCCCATCCCGCCCCGACCGAGTTCGCGGATCAGGCGATACGCGCCGACGCGCCGACCGAGAAAATGCGGCGGAACGCTTGATTCGATGTCTTCGATCGCGCCGACTTTTTCATCCAGAAAATTGGCGAGCGTGTGCGAGCCTAAAAGCGGCTGTTCGATAAATTCTTCGGCTTCGATGTCGGCGGCAATAAGGTCTTCGACCTCGCGGCGCAGTTCTGCGTCGCCGCCGCACATCCTTTCCAGATAAACCTCGCGCTCATCTTCGGGAAGTTCGACGGCGACCTCAAAAATCTCTTCAATTTTTTGCCAACGATCGGACATTTTTTGTAGGCAGTAGGCAGCGGCAGTAGGCAGTATTTTTTTCTTTGATAGTTTTTAATTGTTTAATCTGAAAACAAGAAAAACTGCCTACTGCCGCTGCCTACTGCCGCTAAACTTCTCCTGCAATCTCCTTATACAGCCAAGCCTTTGCCAAACGCCATTGTCTGATAACCGTCGGACGGCTGACGCCCAAAACTTCCGCCGTTTCTTCCAGGGAAAGACCGCCGAAATAGCGCAACTCAACTAAACGAGATTTTTGCGGATCGAGTTCGGCAAGTTTTTTTAGAGCGAAATCGAGTTCGACAAGGTTGCTCGCCTTTTCGTCGGAAATGTCAATTTCGTTATCTTCGATGGAAATTTTTTCCGCGCCTTTGCCGCGTTTTCCGGCGAGCCGCTGGCGGGCGTTGTCAACCAGAATGCGCCGCATCGCCTGCGCCGCGATGCCGAAAAAATGCGCGCGGTTTTGCCATTGGACGCGGTTTTGGTCAATCAGTTTCAAGTAAGCTTCGTGAACGAGCGCGGTCGTTTGCAGGGTATGTTCACCGCGTTCCTTATTTAAATAGCGGTGAGCGATCTTCTGAAGCTCGCGGTAAACCAACGGCAGGAGTTCTTCCATTGCCTGACGGTCGCCCTGACTCCATTTGATCAAAAGCTGCGTTACATCGTGCGAATTTTCCATTGATTATTTTTGAATTATGACCCGTAGATTTTCTCAAACATAATCGCAAATAATCAATGTATTTTCAATAAAGAAAAGCCGTGTTTGCTCGAAACAAAGCAAACACGGCTCAAGAGGAGAGCGTGAAAGATTCGCGTTTCTATCTCGCTTACGCGCCGACCGCGTTGAAAATCGCCTGCGCGATCTGTTCGACGACCGGCGTGATGATGTCTTCGCCGTCGGATTTGGCTTTCGCTTTTGCTTGTTTGGTCAAAACCGCCGCCGAATTTCCGGGCTGGTTCATTTTCACGTCGAGCGTGATCTCGTCCTTCGATTTCACGTTTGCCGACATCGCGCCCGCCGAAACGATGGTTTGCGTGGCGACCTGTCCGATGACGTTGCCGACCCGGCTGCCGGTCTGACCGATGCCGACGCGCCCGATGCCCTGCGTGATAGCCGAACCGAACAATCCGCCGCCGCCTCCGCCTTTTTTATGCGAAACGTTTGTATAAAGAACATAATCGCATTCTTTCTGCTTGGCTTCATTTTCGATCGCACTCGAAAGCTTTGCACTAAGCGGAACGAGTTCGATCTTCGTGCCTTTCAGATATTCGCCGAGCGTGTTTTGAATCGCCGCCGCCAGATCAGCCGAAGTTATTCCATCGCCGACCGCGCCGACTTTGACGTTTGCCAGACCGATGCGAATTGTACCGGGCTGTTTCGCGCCGAGTTCGGTCGAAGAATTCGCCTGCGTTTGATTTTGAATCGCCGAGATCGTTCCCGAAGTCGTTGACGTTCCGCTTGTCGTCATCGAACTATTGCTCGACATACTGCTCATCGAAGTTGAATTCGAATTCATTGACGTTGCCGCATACATCTGCGACATATCTTTGACTTCGCGGTAATCTTCGGGAATTTCAAAAAGTGCCTGATCGAGCGTCGCCTGCGAAAGTTCGATGACTTCCGTAATCATCGAGGTCGTTTCCTTTCCGCTCTGGTCAAACATCGTCATTTTTTCATAAACCGGATAACCGCGTTTGGCGTTGCCGACGGTTTTAGTTTGATATTTGTCCTGACAGGTCGGTTTTTGATACGGATTATACCCATTTTTGTATTGGTCGTTTTGACAATCAAGAACAAATGCCGCGTCAATATACCAACCGTCAATTTCCATTTTCGAATTGGTCGGCGCACACGCATCGGGCGACGAAACGGTTTCCATCGTCGTGATGATATGCCGGGCGTTGTAGCCGAACATCTTGCGCGTTTCGCCAGTGTCCTTGTAAGTAACGCTCGTCGTAATCGTGCCGCCTGCGCGGACAACGCCGTCGGTTTTCGGCGCGGTTGTTTTATCACCGGAAACTTCCGTAACCTGATTAAACATATTGAGAATGTATGTTTTCGACATCGGATTCATCTGCACCGAGCGTTTAAGATCGCACTGCGTCAGATCAATCATTTTCATCTGTCCCATATCGCGCTCGCTGCGCTGGCGTTTGCCTTTGATGTAGGTCGTCGTTTCATACGTCTGCCCGCTCATCGTCTGCCGCGCTTTGACCTTCACGTCGGCGAAAGAATTTGAAGTGAAAATTAGAGTGATGAGTAAACCTGCGAAATAAAAAATTTTTGATGATTTCATAAAATTGCTCCCTTTAATTTTGAGAAAAATGCCTCTCGAAAGGCGCGTTTGATTTTGCCTTCAATTTGTAACGCGCAGGTTTTTCAAAAAAAGTATCACTTTGTGAAATAAATTTTGGAAGA
The DNA here is from genome assembly GCA_041940425.1 of Pyrinomonadaceae bacterium. Lineage (GTDB taxonomy): Bacteria > Acidobacteriota > Blastocatellia > Pyrinomonadales > Pyrinomonadaceae > DATHTS01. The sequence continues at coordinate 4,774 of JBGTSF010000061.1, read as the reverse complement.
AAATTGTCCACAGATAAGCACAGATGAACACAGATGTTTTTTGATTTCTAAAAAAATTTGATTTCAATAAATCAAAGATAATAATATTCGGAGTAAGTCTTTATTTTCTTATCTGTGCGCATCTGTGTTCATCTGTGGACAAAAAATAAATTGCCCTCTTAAATTCACCTCTGAAATAATTTTTATGGCATAATCGAAAAATCTTGAGATACCGCTTACCGGACATTCCGCCGCCGAAATTGATCGCGACGCTTCGCCGCTTGAATCTGCTGCCGGCAATCGTTTTTATGCCGACGCGCCGCAAATGCGATGAAGCCGCGACCGAAGTCGCCGCCGACAAATCGCAGAAAACCGACGCGGAAAAACAGCAGAAACGCAAAGAACTTTTTGACGAATACGTCCGCGAAAATGCAGAAATAAAATCGCACAAACACCGCAAACTCGTCATTCAAGCCGGAATCGCCGCGCATCACGCGGGACATATTCCGGCGTGGAAACTTCTAATCGAAAAAATGATGTCCGCCGGACTTCTGGACGCCATCTTCGCCACGTCAACGGTCGCGGCGGGCGTGGATTTTCCGGCGCGGACGGTCGTCATCTTAAACGCCGACGCGCGCGGCAACGAGGGCTGGCGGCAATTGCAGGCGAGCGAATTACAGCAGATGACCGGACGTGCGGGCAGACGCGGCAAAGATAACGTCGGTTTCGTCGTTCTCGCGCCCGCGCAGTTTCAAAATCCGCCCGCCATCGCAACGCTTCTAAAATCGCCGCCCGACGCTTTGCAAAGCAAATTCCGCGCGACTTATTCGAGTCTTTTGAATCTGCTGGACGCATTCAAAAATTTTTCGCAAGTCCGCGACATTGCCGAAAAAAGTTTCGCTTTCCGCGACACGGCGCGGCAGATCGAAAATATTAATCGCCGGAAAAATCAGCGCGTTGAAAAACTTGAAAAAACGCTCAAAGAAAATGAATTTGAATATACGCTCGAAGACATTCGCGGTTTTGAACGCCTGACGAGCGCGAGAAACCGTCTGACGGAAAAACTGCCCGTAACACGCGCCGAGATCCGGCACGAATGGCTCAAAGAAAACGTCAAAGCGGGCAGGATGATCACCAAAGGCAGAAGCGCGAACCGGTTTTTTCTCGTTCTCAACGTCTTCGGCGAAAAGGTGATGGCGATGCGCGAAGACGGGCGCGGCGCGACCGTTCCGCTTTCTAGTGTCGGACGCGTTTATGAAAAAATTTACAGCCTCGACGAAAAAACTCTGGACGAAGCGTTTTACGATATTCACGAAGAACGCAACCCGCAGCTTATCGAACCGAAACTTTCTGCCAAAAAAACGGATTCGGACGAAGCGGTCGAAATTTTAAATAATTTAATCGAAAAATTTCTGCCCGAAAAGGCGGATGAAAACACGCGCCGCCGCGCTTCGAGTTTTTTGTGGGAAATGTGGGACGATGCCGAATCTTTGGAAAAAACCGAGCGCGATATCGAGATTTTGCGGAGCGAGATTTGGCTGCCGTTCGAACATCGCGCGCGCGTTTTGGATCATTTCGGTTATCTGGATTTCGCAGAGGAAAAAGTTACGCAGAATGGGAAATGGCTCGCGGACGTGCGCGTTGACCGTCCGGTTCTGGTCGGCGAAGCGTTAAAACACGGCATTTTTGAAAAGCTGGAGCCGAAACACGCCGCCGCTCTGATGGCGGCACTCGCCGCCGATTCGGATAGAAATTACGGCGAGCTTCATTTGTCGGATAAAATTCTGGACATTTTGTCCGAATTTGAGGAAATCGTTTTCGAAGTTTCAAATATCGAATGGAAATTCGGAGTCGAACCGGCGGACGAGATGAATTTTTCCGCCGCGGCGGCAGCCGAACGCTGGGCGGACGGAATGAAATGGAACGATCTCGTCTATCAGACAAAGGCGGAAGAAGGCGATCTCGTCCGCCTTCTGTCGAGAACGGGCGAGGCTTTGATGCAGGTCGCACAGCTTCACAATTCAAATCCGAAAGCCGCCGATATCGCGCGAACGACCGCCGAAATAATTATGCGCGAGCCGATTAGATAAATTGTCAAATTGTGGAAGAAATTTGACAAGTTACATTAAAAACGGCTAAATGTTTAGGCAAAACCGTCCATAAAAATACGATGAAACTTTGCCCGAAATGTAAGACGAGCTATTCCGACGATACGCTGAGATTTTGTTTGGCTGACGGCACGAGTTTGATCTCTATGCCGTCGGCGGAAGAAACGATCGAGATGTCCGGCGCGACGCATCCGATGCGCGTTGACGTTCCGACGCAATCCGATCCGACCGTTTTTTCGCCCGCAGCCAATCAACAACCTCAAAACGCGCGAAGCGGTATCAACCCGTGGCTCGTCATTCCGCTGATCGCAATTTTGTTTTTATCCGTCATCGGGCTTCTCGGCTATATTTTTTTCAAACCGACCGAAACCGTCGTTTCCAATTCTCCAACGCCTGCGCCGACCGCTACGCCCGACAACGATACCGCCGCGCTCAAAGAAGAACTCGAAAGTTTGAAAAAACAGATCGAAAGTCAAAAATCTCCGGTTAAAAACGATTCGGCTGTTCGCCCGTTTCCCGAAGACACGCCGACCGCGCCGGTTATTCAAACCGCCCGCGTTAATTCGCCGGGTGACGGATTTCTCGCTCTGCGGAGCATTCCCGACGCGAAAAACGGTCTCATGCTCGCCAAGATTCCGCACGGCACGAATCTCGAAATTATCGGCTGTCAGAAAACGCCGTCACAACTTCCCGGCAAACGCCGAGGTCGCTGGTGCAGAACGAATTACAACAGTCAAGGCGGTTGGGTTTTCGACGCATTTTTAAGTTATTAAACTGCGAAAAACCGAAAATAGATAACGGATAATTTGCGGAAAAAATTATCCGTTATCCATTTTCCATCATCAATTAATTTGCGTAAACTTTTCCTGTGTTTGAAACGCGTAGTCTGAAACTCGAACGCATTGACACGGGCGATTACACGCCCGAAGAATACGACCGTTTTCTGCACGACATCCGGCTCGTCAATCGTTTTGCCGGAGACAAACGCGCTCTCGAAAAAACGCTTCTGCGGGAAATCGAAAAAGAAAATTTGCCGGAATTTTCCGTTCTGGATGTCGGCGCGGGGTCGGGCGAATTGCTTAGAGAAACAGCAAAATTCGCGCGGCGAAAAAATAAAACGGCGAAACTTTTCGGCTTGGAATTAAACGCGTGTTCGGCGTTTGCGGTTTTGAAAGAATCGAAAAAATTTAGCGAGATAAAATCCGTTCAGGCAAACGCGCTTTGTCTGCCGTTTGCCGATAAAAATTTCGATTACGTGATTTCATCGCTTTTTACGCATCATCTTTCGGACGAAGAAATCGTCAAAACCCTGCGGGAAATGAAGCGCGTTGCGCGGCGCAAAATCTTTGTTATTGACCTCAGCCGTCACCCGCTCGCATATATTTTTTACAAAATTTTCTGTATCGCTTTTCGCATCTCGCCGCTCGTCCGTCATGACGGTTCGCTTTCGATCCTGCGTTCATTTAAACCGGACGAATTAGAGGAACTGGCGCGAAAAGCCGGACTCGAAAACATTTCCGTTAGAAAAATTTTCCCGTTCCGGCTCGTTCTAAGCGGCGGCTGAATTTTCGATTTTTTCGAGATGCGCTTCGACCGATTTGACGGCGAGCGGGAAAAGTTTTTCGTCCAGATTTTGATAGACAACACCGGCAATTTCCTCCGGCGTTTTCGCGCCCGTTTCGATTGCCGTTAAAATCTGTTTCTCCCGCTCCAAACGATGCGCGATATAGCTTTCGATTTTTTTCTTTGCATCGAAAACCGCCGCGCCGTGCGAGCCGCAGAGACGTTTTAAATCCGGCAAATTTTTCATTCGTTCGAGCGAATTTAAATAATCAGACAGATTACCTTCAGGCGGCGCGATGACGACCGTTCCCGTTCCGACGACGTTATCGCACGAGAGCAGAAAACCCTTCGATTCGTCATAAAAACACAGGTGTCCGCGCGCGTGTCCCGGCGTGTGAAGCGCGGTGAGTTTAAAACTTTTGCCGTCTGCATCCCGCAGATCGAAAACTTCTTCGTCCTCGATAAATTTTTTAATCTCGATTTTTTCCTGAAGGCTTTCCGCCGTTTTGCGATGCGCGGAAATCGGAATTATTAAATCGAATTTCTCGAAAAGATGTTTTTGCAAAGCGGTTTCGCCGCCGAAATGATCGGTGTGCAGATGTGAAACGATGATTTCTTTGCAGACGCCGCCCGCTTCGATCATCCGGTCAACGAGCGCGAAAAGTTTCCGCTGTTCCGTTTCGTCTTTCGATGCCGCGTCAATTACGACGAACTCTTTCCCGCCGACGATAAAACAATTCGTATGCGTCGCGGGCGGTAGGGTTTTTGTCCGCAGGGGAAAAACTGTGATGTGCGGATTAAGCTCGATGTAATCAATCTTACCGTCGAGCGTTTCGGATTTTTTTAAAAGATTTTCACCGCAGAGACGCAGAGACGCAGAGAGATTTAAAGTTTTTTCGTTTTGCAAAGACGATTTTTTTAAATTAAAGACTTCATTTTTTTTGTTCAGTTTTTCTTTATTTAAAATTTCCTCTGCGTCTCTGCGTCTCTGCGGTTCAACCAATTCCTTCAACGAAATCAAGACAGGCGGCGAGATCAAAACCTCCGAGTTTTTCCATTTTTCGAGCGCGTTTTCCGGCGTGATAAATTCCGTGCTGACGAGTTCGGTCATTGCCGGAAACGGC
>JBGTSF010000060.1:0-30425 GCA_041940425.1 Pyrinomonadaceae bacterium | reverse complement strand
GTTAACTTTGTCGATATCATCACTCTACTTGATTATATCCTGCACACATTGAGCCCTTTGGTCCTCAAGCTCTTTATTTTTGTATTTCATAGCTTCCAACCTTTCGTCTTGCTCCTCCTTAGACTTCCTCAACTCCTCATATTCGCCCACAAGCTTTCTCCGCAAGACGTCTTCTTCAAGGTCACAAGCTTATTCTTATAGCCTTTTCAAATTGTTCACTTCAATTCGAATAGCATCAATCTCCTCTCTCAATTTTTCTTCATCTTCTTTCTCTTTGAGGACTTAGTCGCAGTAGTTGTTTACATCTTGCTTCATCTAAGCAATTTTATCAACTTCGTTGTTAGCCATCCTAAGAGCGGCTCTATAGTTAGATGTTTTATCATAAATCTGGGAGATAAGCTCTTTTCCTTTCTTGATCAGCTTCTTCTCCCCATCATATGATGATTTGAGCGCTTTGTTTATCTTATTGTATTCATGTTTGAATTTTTCCAAATCTTTGCCGGAACAGTTTTTGACTTCTATTTCCGCATCGTCCGTTTCGATTTTGCCGCCGGGAAAAGCGTGCCAGCCGCCGAGGAATGCGAGCGCGGGATTGCGCTGAATCCAGAGAACTTTCTGTAGCGATTGATCTAATAAAATGACGGCGGAAGCGTCTTTCGGTGTTGCGGATTTTTGATTCATCGGTTTTGAAAAAGTTTAAATTATCGAGCGGAAAATTGCCATCGGCTTTGTATTCTTCCCGTTCGGATTTGATATTATTTTTACAGAGAATTTTTTTAATGCGGTATCAAAAAATTTTTATAATTTTATTATTCACCGGATTTTTCGCGGCGGCTTGTATCTCGAATGCGTCATCGAGAAAAGCCGTGGTCATTGCCGAAGACAAATCCCTGGAAGCGTCTCTTTTCCGCCAGAACTGCGCCATCTGTCACGGGCGCGAAGCCGAAGGCAAGGAGATGGACGGCAAGATAATTCCGTCTCTGCGGCGCGGCGATGTCGAAGCGAAATCCGAATCGGAAATCTACAATCAAATCTACAACGGCGGCAACGGAATGCTGCCGTTCAAAGGACAGCTCAGCGAAAACGAAATTCAGCGGATGGTTAAATTCATCAAATACGATCTTCAAGGGAAATAGAAACCACGAACAAACACGAAAAAGCACGAAAATATATTTGTCTTTTATTTCGTGTCTTTTCGTGTTTGTTCGCGGCTAAAATTCAAATTCCGCGATGATCGGCAGATGATCGGAAGCGATCAGCGAAGTTTTACTGCGGTGCAGAGCCGCTTTTTTTAATCTGAAATTTTCGTCGAAATAAATATGGTCGAGATGAAAGATCGGCAGAACGCCCGGAAATGTGCGCGCTTTTCCAAGATGGAGCTTGGCATCAACGGTTTTGAAATTCGCTTTAAAAAGCCGCGTCGTCAAACCGTTCGTCCATTCGTTGAAATCTCCGGCGATGATGCGTTTTCCGGTGAATTTTCTGTGTGCCAGAACATTCGTGTCGAGGAGTTTGTGAACCTGCCGGCGGCGTTCGAAAAACGACGTTCCCATATGCAGATTGAAAAATTGCAGAGATTTTTCATCGCCGATCTTTATTTCCGTCCGCAGACAGCCGCGCGGTTCGCGTTTTTTTATGCTGATGTCGAAATTTTCGGTTTCCGTCAGAGGCAGGCGCGATAAAACCGCGTTGCCGTATCGCCCGCCGTTATGTTTGCGGTTTTCGCCGAGCGAAAAATCCATCTCCAGTTCTCCGGCGAGAAATTCGGCTTGATTTTCCCGCCGGTGTCGGGCATCCGTATGACACAAAACTTCCTGCAAAGCGATGATGTCGGCATCAAGTTCGCGCAGAACTTCGGCGATGCGTTCAGGCGAAAAACGGCGGTCAAGCCCGACGCATTTGTGAATGTTGTATGTAGCGATGCGAATTCGATTCATAAGACAGTTGGCAGTCGGCAGCAGCAGTTGGCAGTTTGATTTTTCAGTGCCTACTGCCGTTGCTTACTGCCTACTTTTAATTGCTCCTGTAATTTTTCGCGGCTTTGAAATAAGTCGAAAAAGCCAGAAGCAGTAAGATCAAAACAAGCGGTATCGAAGCGATGCGCGGAAAGAATATGAGCAGTAAAGCGAAGCCGAGTAACGTGCTTCCGCCGATAAATAATATTCTCGCTTCCGCCGCGCCGAGCGGCGTTTTATTGGCGATTGCCGAACTGATCGAGGTCGCCGCGTTGATCGCTCCGGCGGTCGCTTTTCTTACGCTTCCGCTCCCGGTTTTTTTTTCGCGTTTTCGTTTTTTTAGCTTGACGTTTGCCGTATCAGCCAGAACGATCTCCGTCGAGTTTTCCAAATCTTTAATAAACATTTCCTGCATCTGTCTGCCGAAATCTTCGTCCTCGACGATGACATCGAGTTCGTAGTTGCCGAACCAGCTTGCGATATTCAGATTGGTCGAGCCGACGCGCGAAAACCTGCCGTCGAAAACGGCGGTTTTGGCGTGAACCATCGAGCCGTTCCATTCGAAAACCCGCACGCCCGCTTCGAGCAGAGCGCGGTAGGTCGAGCGCGTCGTGTCGCGGATCAGCGCAATATCCGTGCTTTGCGGAACGAGAATCCGCACGTCAACGCCGTCGCACGCCGCGTCTTTGAGCGATTGCAGGTAAGATGGAACGCCGACGAAATAAGCGTCCGTGATCCACATCGAATCGCGCACGCCGGCGGCTAATATCTGGTCAATGCGGTATATGTAAGAACTTGTCGGAAGCGTGTCCACGATCCGCACAGCCGTTTTTCCAGCTTCGGGAAAATCCGCGCGTTTCGACAGTTTTTTGCCATCCAGAGGCGCGCCCATCGTCGCCCAGATTTCCGAAAACGCGAATTCGACATCGGCGACCGCCGCGCCCCTGATCTCCACGCCCGTGTCGCGCCACGCCGGAATGCCTTTTTCGGGATGTCCGACCCAATCCTGACCGACGCACAAACCCGTTACGTAAGCGATTTTTCCGTCAACGATCAGACACTTGCGGTGATCGCGCGAAAAAATGCCGAGCGGGTCGGTCAATTTCGGCGGATTGTAACAGCGGACTTCGATTCCGTTCTCTCTAAGATTTCTCCAGTAGCTGCGCGAAGTTTTGCCGAAACCGCCCATCCAATCGTATATGAGTTTTACGTCAACGCCCTGTTTCGCTTTTTCGATCAGAGCTTCGGCAAACAATTTCCCCTGCGCGTCTTCGTGAATGATGTAGCTTTCAAAAAATATCCGCGTTTCCGCCGCTTCGATCGCCGCGAGCCACGCCGGATAATTTTCCGCCGCATCGCGCAGAAGCCGCACATTGTTTCCCTTTATCAATTCGGAACCGGTTACGCGGTCGAAAGATTCTTCGATAAACTCGCGCGTGATAAACGCCGAATCGAGCGAAATTGTCTGCAAAGCGTCGTCTTTCATCCGTAAATAATTCCCTATAAATTATACGACGAAAAGCAAAATGCACAATCGGGTTGTCCAAAGCCGAATCCGATTGTGTAAAATGACAGAAACAAAAACTTATGAAGATTCTAGTTACAGGCGCGAGCGGACTTGTCGGTTCTAATTTGATTCCGACTCTCAAAGCGAAAGGACACGAGATTTATAAACTCTCGCGCAAAGAAGCGAAAAATTCGGACGAAATTCAGTGGGACGCTTACGAGGGCTTCGCGCCGGGCGAACAAATAAAGCTCGAAGGCTTTGATGCGGTCATACATCTCGCCGGCGATAATATTGCCGAAGGAAGTTGGAGCGAAGAAAAAAAGCGAAGCATACGCGACAGCCGCGTCGTCGGCACAAGAACTCTGGTTGACGCTTTGAAAAAAACTGAAAATCCGCCGAAAGTCTTTATTTCCGCTTCGGCAACCGGATTTTACGGCAATCGCGGCGACGAAATTTTGACCGAAGAAAGCGCGGCGGGCGAAGGTTTTTTGCCGGAAGTCTGCGCCGAATGGGAAAACGAAGCGCAAAAAGCGGCGGATCTTGGCGCGCGTGTCGTGATGCCGCGCATCGGGATTGTTCTGACAAAAGACGGCGGCGCATTGGAGAAAATGCTCACGCCTTTTAAATTCGGTGTCGGCGGAACGGTCGGAAGCGGGGAACAGTGGATGAGCTGGATCGCGCTCGACGATCTGATTCGGATTATTCATTTCGCGCTCGAAAACGAAAATTTAAATGGCGCAGTCAACGCCACTGCGCCAAATCCGGTAACGAATAAGGAGTTTACCGACGCGCTCGGCAAAGCGTTAAATCGCCCGACAATCATTCCCGTTCCGGCTTTCGGCATAAAATTGCTGTTCGGCGAAATGGGCGAAACGCTTTTATTGGAAGGTGCGAGAGTTTTACCCGAAAAACTGCAAACGGCGGGATTTGAATTTAAATTTCCCGATCTGGAAACCGCTCTGAAGCATATTTTGGAAAACTAGCCGCGAATTGCACGAATAGCACGAATAAAAAACAAAAATATCATTCGTGTTATTCGTGTTGTTCGTGGCAAAAACAAAATGAAAATCTGGCTTTCGAAAAACAGCGAAGTTCCGATTCACGAGCAGATCACGACGCAGATCATTCTCGGCGTGGCGAGCGGCGATCTGGAGATCGGGCAGAAACTTCCCGGCACGCGCGAGATCGCGCGGCGTTATAAGATTCACGCCAACACGGTCGCCAATGCTTACCGTAAACTCGCCGCGCAGGGCTGGCTCGAATTCAGAAAAGGCAGCGGGTTTTATGTGCGCGAAGCAAAAACCGAAACGATTGAAAATTCGCTTGACCGTCTGATCGCCGAATTTTTTCAAACGGCGCAAAAACGCGGTTTTTCGATTGATGAAATTAGAGAGCGTTTAGCCGAAGTTTTCGCGCCGGAAAAAGCGAATGAGATTTTGCTCATCGAATCGGATGCGGATTTTCGGGAAATTTTAGCCGAAGAGATACGGCAGGCGACCGGTCTGAAAATAACGGAAACGAGTTTTGAAGAATTTAAAGAAAATCATCACGAAAAAACGGCGGTTTTCGCCGCGATGTTTGATGAACGGGAAAAAATAAAAAAGGTTTTACAAACGGATAAAAACTGCATTTTCTTAAAAGCGCGGTCGGTCGCCGATTCTATGACGGGCGAACGCCGTCCGTCCGCCGATGATCTGATCGCCGTCGTTTCAGGCTGGGAAAAATTTCTTCTGCTGGCGAAAACGATGCTCGTCGCCGCGCAGGTTGACGCGGAAACTCTGATCGTCCGCAACACGAAGCGCGATAATTGGCAGCACGGCTTAAATTCGGCTTCAATGATAATTTGCGATGCGCTGACGGCGGCAAAAATTCCCGGTTTGAAAAATCTCCGACCTTTTCGTCTGATCGCCGACGAATCGCTCGAACAATTAAAGCAGTTCGGCTAATGCTTTTGTCCGCAATTCAAACAACTAAAGCGTTCTATTCCATTACAAAAATCAGTAAAATACGCGGAAAATACGCCGTTTTTTAACGGCACGTCGGTTGCAAAGTTTAAAAACATAATGGAAGCCGAAAAGGGGGAAAGGCTATTATGTTTAAGACGGTTAATTTTAATATTTACGAAGAAAACCTCGAAGAAATAGTTTACGGGGAAAATAAAAAACAGGAAGAATCTCAGCAAAAAGAAGTCTCGACGGACAAACCGATTCCGAAACCGCCGCCGCAGTATTGGACCGATCCGCTGTGCTACAAGCGGCTTAACCGTGAATCGGAAGGCACGAACAATGTTTTATAATTTAATTTGAAAAGGAGAAAAACGATTATGCAGGATATTCAAAACATTCCCGCGCCGGACGACGATCCGAACACGATAGAAGAGGATTTCGACAGCCACGCGCACGATTACCCGGATGTGCCGGACGAAAGCGATAGAGAATCGGTCGAAGACATTCCGCTTCCGCCGGATCAAAAGCCCGCCGCGGCGATCGAAGACCCGCCCGCGGACGAAACCGGAGAAACGGAAAGAATCGCGTAATAACGCGGATTTTTAAAGACAAAGGCAGAAACGCGAGTGCAAACGAGCGTGTAATTATTTGGTTTTTGCACGCTCCCTTGCGGTCGCGTTTCCGCCTTATTTAGAAATCAAATTCCAACTCATTTGACAAAGTTTCCTTTTGTAACTATTCTTGTTACAGTTATGTCAAACAGTCAGTTTGCAATGGCGGTTCATGTTCTGGTGATGCTGGCGAAAAATTCGGACGGCAATGTAAAATCCGAATGCATCGCCGAGAGTGTCAATACGAACGCGGTCGTTATTCGCAGACTTTTATGTCAACTATCAAGTGCCAATCTGGTCGTTTCTCAGACGGGCGCGGCGGGCGGAACGAGGCTTGCCAAAAGCGCGAAAGACATCAGCCTAAACGAAATTTATCAGGCGGTTTCGACCGGAGAAGTTTTCGCGCTTCACCGTCAGAGACCGAATCAGGATTGCCCGGTCGGTAAAAATATCGAGTCGGTTTTGTGCAATCTGCAGAAGGAAATCGACAAGGCAATCGAAGAAAAATTGTCGGAGAGAAATTTGCAGAGCGTTCTGGAAATAATCGAACAGAATTAAAATTTTTTGTCCGCATTTGTATCAATAAATGTTACAAAGAGATTAACGAACTAGGGAAGGATTTATGAGATCAAAAATTATTACGCAGGTTTTCGGATTTTACATTTGGCTGTTGCAGTTCAGCACGGTTTTGCAAAGATTTGTGCAGTAAACGCCCGCCATCCGTTTGAGGTAAAAATTATGAAACAATATATCGAAAAATCAATGACATTTGCCGAATATATCAAGCTGATTGACGATCTTCTGCTTGACGGCAAAACGACCGGACCTAATCAATCTGGGGCGATGTTCGGTTATGGAAAAATAAATCGTCAAAGGATGCATCGGCTCGAAAAAACGGTTAATCTTGAAGAATCATTGAAAGAAAAAGCGCGCTCGCTTCGCGTCAGATGGATTTGGCTCATCATTACCGAAGGCTGGTGCGGCGACGCGGCGCAGAATATTCCGGTCATCGAAAAGATCGCGGCGGAAAACGAGCGTATAGAAACGCGCTACGTTCTGCGCGACGAAAACCCGGAATTGATGGACGCGTATTTGACCAACAACGCGCGTTCGATTCCGAAACTGATCTGTCTCGACGCGGAAACGCTGGAAGAGATCGGAACTTGGGGACCAAGACCGCAGGAAGCGATGAATTATTTTTACGAGATGCGCGCGACCGGAATGACGAAACCGCTGATGATGGAAAATCTCCAGCGTTGGTATTTGAAGGATAAGGAAAAATCCATACAGGCGGAATTTTTGATTATGCTTAGTGAGTGGGCGAAAAAAGCGAAAGAACAAGCGGTAACGATTTTATAAAAAGAGAGGAATAAAATTTATGAAGAAATTTCTGTTTTTGGTTTTGGTTTCGGCAGTGTTGTTAGCGGCGTGCGCCGATCCGGCGGCGAACAAACCGAAAGCGACGACTACCGATGCGACAAATAATTCGGCGACAAATACGCCGGCAAACAGCGAAACAACAGGCGATCCGCTCAAAACTATGGAAACCGAAGGGACGGCTTTGCCGGTTACGCCGGAAAACTCGAAGATCGAATTTACCGGCTCGAAAGTTACGGGCAAGCACGACGGCGGTTTTAAGAATTTTAACGGCGTGATTGATTTTGTAAACAAAAAGCCGGAAGACAGCCGGGTCGCTGTCGAGATTGATATGACATCGGTTTTTACTGATGCCGACGGTCTCACCGATCATCTGAAAACGGCGGATTTCTTCGACGTTGAAAAATATCCGAAAGCCACTTTCAGCTCGACAAAGATCGTTCCTGATGTGGAAAAAGGCGCGGGAAATTATATCGTAACGGGCGATTTTAACCTGCACGGCACGAAAAAAGCGATCACGTTTCCGGCGAAGATCACGGTCAATGACGCGGGCGTCGCCGTCAACAGCGAATTTGCGATCAACCGCAAGGATTTCGGCATCGTCTATGCGGGAAAAACCGACGATCTGATCCGCGATGATGTCGTGATCAGATTGGATCTGAACTCGCCGCGCAAAAACTAAAAATTTGCCCGCGAAAGAACGCGAAAAGATTTTTTTTTCATTTTTTTCCTGTCTTCTTTTCGCGTCATTTCAGATGTTTTCGCGGGCAATAAAAATTAATGCGAATCAGTGGTTGGAATTTTCAGAACTATAAATGTCTTTCTCTGCGTTCTCCGCGTGGGACAATTTCACGCAGAGGAAGTTTAATTATTTGAACACTTTTTTTTCCAACTGCTGATTCGTATATTAACAAAAAATTATGAAAGCCTACGAGATACAGGAATTCGGGATAGACAATCTGGCTTTGACCGAACGCGAAGAACCCGCGCCGCAGGCAAACGAGGTCAAAGTAAAGTTTCACGCCACGTCATTGAATTACCGCGATTTGATGATGGTCAAGGGCGCGTATAATCCGCGCCTGAAACGCCCGCTCGTCCCGTTTTCCGACGGCGCGGGCGAAGTCGTCGAAACGGGCGCGAGCGTAACGAAATTCAAGACGGGCGACCGCGTGATGCCGATCTTTATGCAGGGCTGGACGGACGGCGCGATTGATTTTCAAAAAGCGCGCACCGCGCTCGGCGGCGATCTGGACGGCTGTCTGCGCGAGTTCGCCACTTTCGATGAAAACGGCTTGGTCTGCATTCCCGATCATTTTACTTTTGAAGAAGCGGCGACTCTGCCGTGCGCGGCGGTAACGGCTTTTCACGCGCTTTTCGAATCGGGAAAAATGAAATCCGACGACTCCGTTTTGCTTTTAGGCACGGGCGGCGTTTCGCTTTTCGCATTGCAGTTTGCGGCGGCACTCGGAACGCGAATTTTTATCACGTCTTCGAGCGATGAAAAATTGGAACGCGCCAAAAACTTGGGTGCAACGGATTTGATTAATTACAAAGAGCGCGAAGATTGGGACGCGGCGGTTTTGGAATTGACGGACAAACGCGGTGTTGACCATGTGGTCGAAGTCGGCGGAGCGGGAACGATTGGGAAATCTTTGAGAGCCGTCAAGATCGGCGGACATATCGCCGTCATCGGCGCGTTGTCGGGCGCGGCGGACGGCGGGATCAATCCGGTCAATGTTCTGATGAAATCGGTCAGGTTGCAGGGAATTTATGTCGGCTCGCGGCAGATGTTCGAAGATTTGAACCGGATGCTTTGTCAATATGTTCACATCAAACCGGTAATTGATAAAACATTTGAATTCGGCGAGGTAAAAGACGCGCTGAAATATATGGAAGCCGGAGCGCATTTTGGAAAAATCGTCGTCGAGTTTTGATCCCGGAAATTTTATGAAAGCATTTGTAACGCACGGCGACGGTATTGAAAACTTAAAACTTATTGAAACGCCGATGCCCGAACCGCAAGCCGGACAAATCTTAGTAAAAATGCGCGCGGCGGCTTTGAATTTCCGCGATCTGCTGGTCGTCAAAGGCGTGGAAAACTGGAAACCGGCGGCGGCTCGGATTCCGGTTTCGGACGGCGCGGGCGTGGTTGCGGCGGTCGGCAAAGATGTGAAAAGTTTGAAAACGGGTGACCGCGTGGCGGGAATTTTTCTGCCGCAATGGATTGAGGGCGGATTGACGGCGGAAAAATACGTTTCGCCGCTCGGCGGCGCGGCGCAGGACGGCGTTTTGGCTGAATACGTCGCTTTTGACGAAAGATCAGTCGTCAAAATTCCCGAAAGTTTGAGCGACGAAGAAGCGGCGACGCTTCCCGTCGCGGCGGTGACGGCGTGGCACGCGGTCGGTCGCCGAAGCCGTGTGCGGTCGGGTGAGACGGTTTTGATTCAAGGCACGGGCGGCGTTTCGCTTTTCGCGCTGCAATTTGTCAACGCGCTCGGCGGTCGGGCGTTCGTCATTTCGAGCAGCGATGAAAAATTGGAAAAAGCGAAAACGCTCGGCGCAGTCCAAACGATAAATTACAAAACTTTTCCCGTCTGGGAAGAAAAGATTTCGGAATTGACGGACGGACAAGGCGTTGATCACGTGATCGAAGTCGTCGGCGGAGAGAATCTGAACCGTTCGCTGAACGCCGTGAAATTGAGCGGTACGATCAGTTTTATAGGCTTGATCGCGGGGTTGAGCGCGCCGATCAACACCTATCAGTTCGTCACGAAAAACGTCACGATTCACGGCATCGAAACCGGCTCGCGGGAGATTTTCGAAGAGCTGATCAGATTTGTCGAAGAGAAAAAAATCAAGCCGGTGATTGACCGCGTTTTCGATTTTGAAAATGTAAAAGAAGCGTTAAATTACCTGGAAAGCGGCTCGCATTTCGGTAAGATCGTGGTGAAAATGAATTAGCCGCGGAAAAACACGAATAACACGAATTTTTTAATTCTTTATTCGCGTCATTCGTGTTATTCGTGGCAAAAAAAATATGATTGACGAAAAGATTCAAAATTACGCGGAAAAATATACTTCGGATGAAAGCGACGTTTTGCGCCGTTTGCGCGAAAAAACTTTCGGCGAGCGCAGTGATAAAAATATGCTGTCGGGTTTTTATCAAGGGCGTTTGCTGGCGATGTTCAGCAAAATGTTAAACCCGCGAAGAATTTTGGAAATCGGAACTTATATGGGCTATTCCGCGCTCTGTCTGGCGGAAGGTTTGAGCGAAGACGGAAAACTCATCACACTCGATGTCAACGAGGAAACAAACAAGATCGCCAAAGAATTTTGGGCTGAGACGGGTTTGAACTCAAAGATCGAAGCGCGTTTGGGCAATGCGGCGGAAATCATTCCGAATCTGGATGAAACATTCGACCTCGTTTTTATTGACGCGGACAAGCAGAATTATAAAAATTATTTCGATCTCGTTTTTCCGAAAATGCGTGTCGGCGGTTTGATAATTGCGGATAATGTTCTATGGAGCGGCAGAGTTTTAAATGCGGAGAATGAAGATGACAGCACGCGGGCTTTGCACGAATACAACGGGAAAATAAATGCGGACGAGCGCGTTAGCAATATTCTGTTTACGGTGCGCGACGGTTTGATGATCGCGCGCAAGGAAAAAAATTAAATGGCAAAAGCGGAATTGAAAACAAAGCGGACGGAAGCGAGCGTCGAAGATTTTCTAAGTAATATCGAAGAAGAAAACAGGCGCGAGGATTGTAAAAAAGTTGCGGCGATGATGGAAGAAGCGACCGGCGCGAAACCGAAAATGTGGGGTGCGTCAATCGTCGGTTTCGGGACTTACAACTACAAATACGCTTCGGGACGCGAAGGCGAATGGATGGAAACGGGATTTTCGCCGCGCAAACAAAATCTGACGCTTTATATTATGAGCGGTTTTACAAAGTATGACGAACTGCTTGCGAAATTAGGCAAATACAAAACGGGCAAATCCTGTCTGTATATCAAAAGTTTGGCGGACATTGACGAAAAAGTTTTAAGGCAGTTGATCGAAAGTTCGGTCGAAAATGTCAGAAAAGGAAATATTCATTTTTAATTTATCAGGGGAGAAATTATGGCAGAAAAAATTTATGAAATTCCCGTCAAAACGATTGACGGCGAAGAAACTAACTTAGGTAAATACAAGGGCGAAGTTTTGCTTTTAGTAAATGTCGCGTCGAAATGCGGTCTGACTCCGCAATACGAAGGCTTGCAGAAAATTTACGGCGAATACAAGGACAAAGGTTTCGAGATTCTCGGTTTTCCGGCGAACAATTTTTTAGGACAGGAGCCGGGAACGGAAGAAGAAATCAAAGAGTTTTGCTCGTCAAACTACAACGTCGAATTTCCGCTTTTCTCGAAAATTTCCGTCAAGGGCGGCGACCAGCACGAGCTTTATAAATATCTGACCGAAACGAAGCAGGAAACCGATGTCAACGACGGCGCATTGGAAGAAAACTTGAAAGGCTACGGTTCGGTTCGCTCGGCTCCAAACGAAATTTTGTGGAATTTCGAGAAATTTCTGATCGGCAAAAACGGCGAGATCGCCGCCCGTTTCGCGCCCGACGTCGCGCCGGACGATGAACGCCTAACGGCGAAGATCGAAGAAGAATTAGCAAAATAGGGACGAGTGATGAGTGACGAGGGACGAGTAAGAAAAAACTCCCTCGTCACTCATCACTCGTCCCTCGTTACTTAAAAATTATGCAAAAGCGAAAATTCGGCAAAACGGATATGGAATTTTCCGTTCTCGGCTTCGGCGGCGCGGAGATCGGCTGGAATAATGAAACGGTCGAAACGGTCGGACAGTTATTAAATTCCGCGCTCGATGCCGGACTGAATGTGATTGACACGGCGGCGGCTTATAAAACGAGCGAAGAATTGATCGGCGCGGCGGTTGGGAAAAGAAGAAAGGAATTTTATCTTTTGACGAAATGCGGCGCGCTCGACGCATTTACGCGCTACGATTGGTCGAAAAAAGGAATTCTTGAAACCATCGAAAATTCCTTGAGACGTTTAAAAACCGATTATCTAGACATTACCCAGCTTCATAGTTGCGACAAAGAAATTTTGCGGCGCGGCGAATCTATCGAAGCCCTGCTCAGAGCGCAGGAAAAAGGCTACACGCGCTACATCGGCTATTCGGGCGACAATGAGGCGGCGCGGTATGCGCTCGAACTCGGCGTTTTCGATTCTCTGCAAACTTCCGTTTCCGTCGCCGATCAAACGCCGATTGACGGCAATATAAAATTAGCAAGTGAAAAAAATATCGGCGTGATCGCCAAACGCCCGATTGCCAATGCCGTCTGGCGGCACAGCGAACAGCCGCCCGATTCGTATCATCACGAATATTGGGACAGAATTCAGAAATTGAAATACGAATTTTTAGAAAATAGTCTGGAAGAAGCGACGGCAATCGCGCTCAGGTTTACGCTTTCGATTCCGGGCGTTGACACTTTGATCGTCGGCACGACCAAACCGGGACGAGTCGAGGAGAATATGAAATATATTTCGGAAGGAGAATTGTCAAGCGACGAATTTGAAGCGATTCGCAATCGCTGGCGCGAAGCCGCGGACGAAAGCTGGATTGGAATGACATAGGAGTTATGAAAATCAAAATCCTCTTAGCGATTGTATTGGTTTGTTCTTCTCTTTTTGCCTGTGGTTACAGCGACAAAATTGAAAAAGGAAACGAGATCGCGGCAAAAATCGAAAAGTTTCGAAATGAAAAAGGAAAACTGCCCGAATCTTTAAGCGAGGTCGGAATCGCGGAGACAGAAAGCGGACCGATTTATTATAAAAAAGAGAGCGAGACGAAATATATTTTGTGGTTCGGCAAAGAATTGGGCGAATCTATGATTTACGATTCGGACACGAAAGAGTGGAAATAAATTTTCTGTTATGAAAAAAATAACGGTTTTCGGCGCGACCGGAATGCTTGGGCTTCCGGTCGTCAAAGAATTGGTCAATGCCGGATTTGAAATCACGGCGATGGTGCGCGATGCGGAAAAAGCGCGGCGCGTTTTACCGGAAAATATCAGGCTCGTTCAGGGCGATTTAAAACACAAAGCCGATATTGAAAACGCTTTGACGGACGCGGACGGCGTTTATATGAATTTGTCGGTCGAGCCGACTTCAAAGCAGGGCGATTTTCAGCCCGAACGCGAAGGTTTGGACAATATTCTGGAAGCCGCGAAAAAACACGGCATAAAAAGAATCGGTTGTATTTCATCGCTCGTGCATCGTTATCAGGGAATGGACGGCTTTTTCTGGTGGGCGTTTTCGATCAAGCAGTCGGCGGTGGACAAGATCAAATCGAGCGGCATTCCATACGCGATTTTCTACCCGTCGAATTTTATGGAAAATCTCGACGTTGGCGATTTCAGACAGGGCGGCAGAATGGTTCTGGCGGGCGAGTCTAAGCACCCGATGTATTTCATCGCCGGCGAAGATTACGGCAGACAGGTGGCGAAGGCGTTTGAAATTCTGGGCGGGGACGAAAACCGCGATTACCCGGTGCAGGGACCGGAAGCTCTGACGAACGACGAAGCGGTGAAAATCTTTGTCGAAAACTACGAAAAGGAAAAGCTGAAAATTTCGAAAGCGCCGATTCAAATTTTGAAAATTCTCGGCGCGTTTAATCAAAAGATGAACTACGGCGCGAAAATTTTGACGGCGATCAATAATTACCCGGAAAAATTCGAGTCGGAAAAAACATGGGAAGAACTCGGCAAACCGCGCATTACCGTTAAAGAATACGCGCGGAAAAGCGAGGTGTAAGAGAAAAAATTATGCCGTATATCAATGTGAAGATCACGAAAGACGAAGCGGTAACGACCGCCAAGAAAAAGCGGATCGTCGAAGAAATGACGCAAACTTTGGTCAGCGTTTTGGACAAGAAACCCGAACATATTCATATCGTTATTGACGAAATTGACGAAGAAAACTGGGGCTTTGCGGGAATGTTGACGACGGATTACCGGAAAAAAATAAAGGAATAAAAATTATGAAAGCAATCAGAGTTCACGAACTTGGGGGAGCGGAAAAACTAACGCTCGATGAAGTTGAAAAACCGGCACCGAAAGCGTATGAGGTTTTGATAAAAGTCGCGGCGGCGGGCATAAATTATGCGGACACGATGATGCGTTCGGGCAATTATCTGACACAGCCCGAACTGCCGTTGACGCTCGGCTACGAAGCCGCCGGAACGATTGAAGAATTGGGCGAAAATGTTACCGATTTGCAGAAAGGACAGCGCGTTTTGGCGACGACGACGAGTGGCGGTTATGCCGAGTTTGCGACGGCTAAAGCCGCGACGGTCGTTCCGATTCCCGACGAACTGGGCTACGGCGAAGCGACCGCTTTGCTGGTGCAGGGTTTGACCGCGCTCGGTCTTTTGGACGAAACAAAATCCGGCGATTCGATCCTGATCCATGCGGCGGCGGGCGGTGTCGGCTCTCTGCTGGTTCAATTGGCGAAACACAAAGGCTTAAGAGTCGTCGGCACGGCTTCGAACGAACAAAAATTGCAGTTTGTCGCCAATTTGGGCGCGGACGCGGCGATCAATTACACGGAAGAAGATTGGACGAGCGAGGTTTTAAAAGCGACCGAAGACGACGGCGTTGATTGGATAATCGAAATGGTCGGCGGCGAAATGGTGGCAAAGAATCTGAAAGTGCTGGCGAAATACGGCACGATGATCGTGTATGGCTCGGCGAGCGGCGAGGATTTTAAGGTTTCCGTCTTGAGTTTGATGGAAAAAAATCACGTGATTCGCGGCTACTGGCTGATGAACGAATCGGTCGAAAACCGCGTTCGATTTACCAAAGAATTATTGGAACACATCGGCGCGGGACGTTTGAAAATTCAGGTAACGGAATTTCCTTTGGAGCAGGCGAAAGAAGCGCACGAAGCGATTGAAAACCGCAAAACGACGGGAAAGGTTGTTTTGACGATAGGAAATTAGCCGCGAACAAACACGAACAACCACGAAAAATGAAAAGCAGAAAAATATTTCCGATTAAAAAAGAACAACTGGAAATTTTTTCAACAAAGAGGTTATTGGCTAGATTGAAGAGTTTGCATCAATGCGAAACTTCATTCGAGTTGTCTGACCGTGAAGAATCTGAACGCGGCTTAAATGTCGGGCAAATCGAGTTCAAAGAAAGCGAAGAATGGCAAACTGAATACGACAAATTGAAAGAGATTCTGAAAAACAGAGAACATATTTCAAAGAAGTAAAAATAATTTTCGTGATTTTTTGTGTTTGTTCACGGCTAAAATTTTATGAAAATTGCAGACAAAATCATTCTCGTCACGGGCGGCGCGAACGGCATCGGCAAGGCTTTGTGCGAAAGATTTGCGAAAGAAGACGCGGCGAAAATTTATGTTGCCGACATCGAATTTGAAAACGCGCAAATGGTTGCCGAATCGGTCGGCGGAAAAGCGTTTCGGCTCGATGTCTCGGACGAAGAAAATTGCCGGCAAGTTGTTGCAGAGATTTTAGACGAGGCGGGCAGAATTGATTTTATTGCTTCGAACGCGGGAATCGGCGGCGACGAAGGAAGTTTACAAGTTTCAAATGAAAACTGGCGCAGTATTTACGAGATCAATGTTTTGTCGCACGTTTTTCTGGCACGCGCGGCGTTTCCCGCGATGATCGAACGGGGCGCGGGCGCGTTTTTGATCACGGCTTCTGCTGCCGGACTTCTGGCGCATCCGACCGCCGTGCCGTATGTCGTGACGAAACACGCGGCAGTCGCTTTGGCGGAGAGTTTCGCCATCGAATTCGGCGACAAAGGAATTTACGTTTCTTGTCTGTGTCCACAAGGTGTTCAAACGCGCCTGATCGAATGCGAAGGCGATGATAATCCGAACGGCTTTTTACTGCCCGGCTCGATCTCGCCGGAAGAATGCGCGGACGCGGTTGTCAAAGGTCTGGAAGCGGAAACGTTTTTAATTCTACCGCACAAGGAAGTCGCCGGTTATATCGTTAAAAAAGCGGAAAACCGCGACCGCTGGCTGCATTTGATCAGGAAGATCAGAAGCGAGGTTTTAGCGCGGAGAAAAGCTTTTTTCGGTAAATAAATTATGAAAATATTTTTGACGGGCGCGACCGGATTTGTCGGTTCGGTCGTCGCGGAAAAATTAAAGGACAAAGGTTATACGGTTTCCGCGCTCGCGCGAAACGAGATCGCGGAAGCCAAACTGCGCGGAAAAGAAATCGGAATCGTGCGCGGCGCGTTGAATAATTTCGAGACTTTAAAACGCGCGGCGGTTGAGGCGGATGCCGTTATTCACACGGCGTTCAGCCATAATTTTGACAATTACGATGACGCGGTGCGGTTGGACAGAAATGTGATCAATTCGTTTGCCGAAAGTTTGGCGGAAACGAACAAGCCTTTGATCGTTACGTCGAGTTCGGCGGTTTTGGGCGATACGCGCGACAGCGAAGCGGACGAAGAACATCCGTTTGCCGAAAATTCATCGCGCCGTCTGCGCGGCGAGGTCGAGCGCGACGCTCTGCATCTTTCGTCAAAAGGCATTCGGAGCATTGTTTTGCGTCTGCCGCTTTTTGTTTACGGTCGGGCGGGAAGTTCGTTCGTGCCGTTTTTGATCGAACAGGCGAAAAAGACGGGTTCGGCAAATTACATCGGATTGGGCGACAGACGAGTTTCGGCGGTTCATGTCGAAGACGCGGCGGATTTGTATCTTTCGGCATTGGAGACAAGCACGGCGAAAGGGCTTTACAACGCGGCGGCGGAAACGGTTTCGATGAAGGAATTGAGCGAATCGGTCGCGCGTCTTTTAGATGTCGAAACAAACAGCGTTACGCCGGATGAGGCGCGTGAGCAATTTGGAAAAATGTTCGAGTTTTTTTCGATAAACAATCAAATGTCGGCGGAAAAAGCGGTCAGTGAACTGCGCTGGTCGCCCGCCGATTATCATTCGATTACAGATGAAATAGAAAACGGTTCTTATAGAAAATTTAAGGAGTAAAAATAGGAAATTATATGAGCGAAAAAAATGTTTGGTTTATTACGGGCTGTTCGACCGGATTCGGGCGTGAGCTGGCGAAGCATCTTTTGGAAAACGATTACCGTGTTGTCGTCACGGCGCGGAATATCGAGAAAATTCAGGATTTGGTCGAGATCAATAAAGACAACGCGCTCGCGCTCGCTTTGGATGTAACGGACAAAGCGCGGATAAAGGACGCGGTCGAACAGGCGGAAAAACATTTCGGCAAAATTGATGTTTTGGTCAACAACGCCGGTTTCGGTTATTTCGGCGCGGTCGAAGAATCCGAAGAACGGGAAGTCCGCGCGATGTTCGAAACGAATTTCTGGGGACTGGCGGAAATGACGCGCGCCGTTTTGCCGAAAATGCGCGACCGGAGAAGCGGCACGATCGTCAATATTTCCTCGATCGGCGGTTTGATCGCCAATCCGAGCGTCGGTTTTTACCACGCGACGAAGTTTGCCGTCAACGGGCTTTCCGAAGCCTTACAGAAAGAAGTCGCGCCGCTCGGGATCAACGTCATTATCGTCCAGCCGAGCGGTTTCCGAACCGATTGGGCGGGACGTTCGGCAAATGATACGACCGTCGTGATTGACGATTACAAAGAAACGGCGGGCGCGTTTCAGACAATGATTCGCGGTTACAGCGGCAAACAGCCGGGCGATCCGGTGCGCGCGGCAAAAGCGATCGTCAAAGCGGTCGAAGCGGAAAATCCGCCGAAAAATTTGCTGTTAGGACGTGCCGCTCTGAATAACGCGCGTTTGAAACTCGAAGCGTTGAAAGAAGAATTCGACGCCTGGGCGGAAACATCGGAAGGCGCGGATTTTCCCGAAACGGAAACGGCGCAGGCGTGATATTAGCCGCGAACAGACACGAACAAGCACGAAAGTAAGAAATATTTAACCAAGGATGCACATGGATAAAACGGATAAGACTGATTTTAAAAAATCCTAGTAAATCTATGGTTAAAAAATTATGAAAGAATATCTACAGCCGACGGAGTTTTTGAATTTTGACGACGCGAGTGTGAAAGCATTCGCCGAAAGAAATTCTGTCGGCGCGGCAACCGAAAAAGAAAAAGCGGTCAGACTTTATTACGCTGTGCGCGACGGGTTTCAGTATAATCCGAACATTTTGGATCTGCGGCGCGAAGGTTTAAGGGCGAGCGATCTTTTAACACGAAATCGCGGTTACTGCGTCGAAAAAGCGGTTTTATTAGCGGCTTCGGCGCGAGCGGTCGGCGTGCCGAGCCGTCTGAGTTTTTATATCGTCAGAAATCATATCGCAGCGGAAAAACTCGAAAAACTTCTGCAAAAAAACTATCTCGTTTTTCACGGCGCGGCGGAACTTTTTTTGGACGGCAGATGGCTGAAAACGACTCCGGCGTTCAATAAGAATTTGTGCGATTATCTAAAAGTCGAACCGCTCGAATTTGACGGAACACGTGATTCGATCTTTCAGGAATACGATAAATCGGGAAATGTTTTTATAGAGTATCTGCACGAATACGGAGCGTTCGCGGATTTGCCGTATGAGCTTTATCTCGAAGAACTCAAAAAACATTATCCGCATATTTTTAATGACACAAAATATACGAACGGGGATTTGGTTTATAATTTTACAAATTAAAATCAGGAGTAAATTAAATTAAATGAATGATGAGACAATAGTTCTGGTCGCGCGTTTGAAAGTCAGAGACAATGCGGTCGAAGAGGCGAAAAAATTGGCTCTCGGAATTGTCGCGGATTCGCGGACGGAAGCGGGTTGTATAAATTACGACGTGCATCAGGCGATTGACGACCCGGCGGTTTTTGTCTGGCACGAAACCTGGAAAGACAAAGCAGCTCTCGACGCGCATTTCGAACTGCCGTATTTCAAAGAGTTTTTCGAAAAAGCCGGAAAGCTTGCCGCCGAAGAGCCGCAGATAACGGTGACGAAAATGATCAGCGAAAAATAAGGTTTTTAAATCAAATACAAACTAAGGAGAATATAAATTTATGCCTATAAGAAAAGCGGAAGCCGAATGGAAGGGAACTATAACGGAAGGAAGCGGAAACTTAAAGCTCGGAAGCGGCGCGTTCGAAGGCGAATACTCATTCGCCTCGCGTTTCAGCGAAGAAGGAACGGCGGCGACCAACCCCGAAGAACTGATCGGCGCGGCGCATGCGGGCTGTTTTACGATGGCGCTCGACGGCGCATTAACGAGAGCGGGTTACACGCCCGAACGTCTGCATACGACGGCAAATGTCAAAATCGAAAAGGTCGGCGAGGGTTTTGAAATAACGAATATCAAACTCGAACTCGAAGGCAATGTGCCGAATTTGTCGGATGAAGAATTTGAAAAATTCGCTCACGGCGCGAAGGAAAACTGTCCGGTTTCAAAAGCTTTGGCGGGAACGAATATCGAATTGGAAATCAAATAAAAATGTCTGGAGCGCGAGCGGCTCGCTTGCCTGAGCGCGAAGCGCGAACTTGCGTAGTTAAATTTAACTTGAATTTTCGCAGTGTTCATTAAATTGCTCCGCAATTTAGGCAAGCGAGCCGCTTGCGCTCCCGGCTTACTTGCCAATTGTAACAAAGATTGTTACAATTGGCATCAGGAATTATTAAACGGCTTATAACGGAAAAAGCCGTTGGAATGAAATGAAACATAAAAGTGATAAGAAGAATGGTTATTTTCGAGTTTGAAATCGCGCCGCGCGAATGCGGTCAGGTTAATTGATGCGGGTTGATTTACCGTTCTTTTTAGGGCAAAGTTATAATAATTAATTTATTTAAGGAGATAATAATGGGAGATTTTACAAAACAGGCAACGGATACGAATTTTGAAGCGGACGTTCTCGGTTCGGACAAACCCGTTCTCGTGGATTTTTGGGCGGAATGGTGCGGACCGTGCCGGATGATCGCGCCGTCGGTCGAGGCAATCGCTGAAGAATATCAGGACAAGGCGGGCGTTTATAAAATGAATGTTGACGAAAATATGAATGTGCCGCAGCGTTTCGGCATTCGCGGCATTCCGACGCTCATCGTTTTCAAAGACGGTCAGGAACAGGAACGCATCGTCGGCGCGGTGTCGCGCGAAGCGATTGCCAAGGTCATTGATAAATACGTTTAATGAGTGACGATGGAAAAGGGACGAGGGACGAGTGAAGAATTAAATCTTTCTCTCGTCCCTCGTCCCTTTTCCCTCATCCCTAAAATTATGAAAGCGATAATTGTAAAAGAATTCGGCGCGCCGGACGTTTTGAAATTTGAAGAAACGGCGGATTTAGAACCGAACGAAAATCAGATTCTCGTGCGCGTCGAAGCCGCCGGAGTCAATCCGGTTGACACGTATATCCGCACGGGAACGCATGCGCAGAAACCCGAATTGCCATATACGCCGGGAAAAGATGCGGCGGGAACGGTAGAAAAAACGGGCGCGAATATTTCCCGTTTTCAAAACGGCGACAGGGTTTTGACGACCGGCGCAATTTCGGGAACTTATGCGGAATTTTGTTTGTGCGAAGAAAATCAATTAATCAAACTGCCGGAAAATGTTTCGTTTGAGCAAGGCGCGGGCGTGTTTGTGCCGTATGCGACTAGCTATCGCGCTCTGTTTCAAAAAGCGAAAGGGAAATCGGGCGAAACGGTTCTCGTTCACGGGGCGTCGGGCGGGGTCGGTATCGCGGCGGTGCAGTGGGCGAAAAATGCGGGTTTAACGGTGATTGGAACGGCGAGTTCCGAAGATGGAAAAAATCTCGTTAAAGGGCAGGGCGCGGATTTTGTCTTCGATCATTCGAAAGAAAATTATTTGAATGAAATAAAAGAAGCGACCGGCGGCAAGGGCGTTGACATAATTTTGGAAATGCTCGCCAATGAAAATCTGGCTAGGGATTTTGAAGTCTTAAAAATGTTCGGTCGCATCACGGTCATCGGCAGTCGCGGCAGTCTGGATTTTAATCCGCGTCTGGCGATGGGAAAAGATGCGGCGATTTTCGGAATGTCGCTTTTTAATGCGCCGCCGGACGCGATGCGGGAAATTTACGCAGCGATTTACAAAGGCTTGGCGGAAGGATTTTTAAAGCCGGTTGTCGGGAAAACTTTCGATCTAAAAGACGCGGCGGAAGCGCACCACGCGGTCATCGAAGAAAAAGCGTTCGGGAAAATCGTCTTGAAACCATAAAAGGCACGCTTCTTGCTGTTTATAAAAATCAAACGAATTGAATGTATTGATTTAATTCTAAATTTTTACAACGCAAGGAGAAAACACATGAACGCTATCGAATTGTTAAAACAGGATCACGACAAGGTTGACCGTCTTTTTCAGAAGGTAAAAGCGACCGAAGAGGAAAAGCATAAAGAGCTTTTCGAGCAGATAAAAGAGGAACTCGAAGTCCACACGCATATCGAGGAAACGATTTTTTATCCGAAAATCAAAGAGGAAAAAGAACTCGAAGACATCGTCCTCGAAGGCATCGAAGAACATCATCAAGCCAAAATCTTTTTGCGCGAGCTGTCGAATCTCGCCGATGACAGCGAGAAATTCGAGCCGAAGCTCAAGGTTTTGATGGAAGACATCGAGCATCACGTGCAGGAAGAAGAAGGCGAGATGTTTCCGAAAATCGAAAAAATCTTTGACAATGCGACGCTCGAAGAATTGGGCAAGCAGATGGAAGAAGAAAAGAAAAGCTTCAAGAAATCGCAATCGGCGGGCGCGGGAAAATAATTATTCCGCGATCAATTTGCTCTCATCTAACAACCGCGAAAAGACGAATGCCTTTCGCGGTTTTTTGTTTTTAAATCGAAGCAGTGATATACCTTCGGCGGACTTTTTTAAAGAATTTTATGAGCAAACGAAACAATCCGGCGGACGCATACGCCGAAATTATCTTGCGCGACGAACGCGAAAAGATCGCGCGGGAAACGCCGACCGTTTACGAAACCGGCAGGATCGAGCGAGTTTACGAATTTCACGACGGCGCGGTCGTGAAATATGAATGGCAGAGTTTTCCGCCTGAAAATCCAAAGGAAAAATACAATCACCGGTTTACGCTTCTCGCCGCGCCGTCGCCGAATCCGCATAAATTAAAAAGCGGAATAATCAAAACGATTGATTATTCCGCCGATGGAAGATAATTTGCTTTCTAATATTTTACGGTAGTTTGCGGTCGCTTTTCACGCCGAGCAGACGCGCCGGGAAAGTGGCGAAGTTTTCTATCTCGACCTGCGGCAGATCGTCGCTGCCGGAATCCCAGCGAATACGGGCGGCGGCGATATACGTTCCTTCACCTTTATTTGTGCGCGGATCAATAAAAAGTTCGATTACGCCGAACGGGTAATCGAGAGAACGATAGCCGTAGCGCAGTTCGGCAAACTGCGTCCAACGCCGGAAGACGACAAAAATCCGGCGGTTGCCGTCTGTCTGTCTTTCGCGCACGACATTGACCGGAATGCCGACATTCGCTCCGACCGAAAATCTGCCGAGTTCGTTGTCGTCAATCCTTTCGAGCAGTTCGTCCTGACCGTCCGTTTTCAAAACATTCAAATAATTTTTCGCCTGCTCGTCGGACGTATAGCCCGAAATATCGAGCGTGAAATTCGTCGTTACGGTTCGCGTGCTGAGACCGCTCCCGTAATAAACGACCGTTCCCGTAAATCTCTCTTTACCCTGCGCGTCGGTCGCCGCAAAATTAAAAAGCGTCAAAAACAAAATCGCTGATAAAATACCTGTTTTTCTCATTGTTAACCTCCTTGAAAAAATTCGCATTTATTATAACATTTAGGAATCGAGGGATTGTACGCAAGACTATACACACGCGAAAATTCCGGCTGATTAAATCCTGATTTGTAAAAATAGTAAAAGCCGGAAAGTCGTGGTTTTTAAACGATTGTTATAAAAGCCGTTTTGCGAAACGCTTTGTAAAACTCGTTGCCGAAAGGAGTTTGAGAATGGAAAATACCGGAAGAGGACAGGTAAACACAAGCGCGGCGGAAATTTATGAAGAATTTTTTCTGCCCGCGTTGTTTCAGGAATGGGCTGAGCGCGTAGCTGATGCGGCGCAGATCGAAGCGGGCGACAGCGTTCTCGATGTCGCTTGCGGAACGGGCGTTCTCGCCCGCGCCGCGTTTGAAAAAATAGGTGAAAACGGTTCAGTAACGGGAGTTGACATCAATGACGGAATGCTCGCCGTCGCCAAAAGTAAAAACTCGAATATCGAATGGCAAAAAGCTCCGGCGGAAAATCTGCCGTTTGAAGATAACTCGTTTGAAAAGGTCGTCAGTCAATTCGGCTTGATGTTTTTTGAAGATCGCGCGAAAGCATTAAAAGAAATGACGCGGGTTTTAAAACCGGAAGGCGTTTTGGCGGTCGCCGTCTGGGACTGTTTGGAAACTTCGCCCGGTTACGCGGAAATGACCGAACTCTTGAGGCGGTTGTTCGGCGATGAAATCGCCGCCGCGCTCGAAGCGCCGTTCGTTCTCGGCGACAAAAAAATTCTTTCAAAACTTTTTGCCGAAGCCGGAATGGAAAATGCCGAAATTACGACCGAAACCGGAACGGCGCGTTTCCCGTCAATCGAATCGTGGGTGCATACCGACATCAGAGGCTGGACACTGGCTGACGCGATTGACGACGAGATGTACCGGCTGCTGCTTTTCGAAGCGCAAAAAACTCTTCTGCCTTTTACCGGTGAAAACGGAAAAGTCGCTTTCGACGCTCCCGCGCACATCGTTGTGTGGCAAAAAGCCCAAACAGACTGATTTAGGCTTGAAATTAACAAAATTATGAAATCGCCGTCGCCTGATTTTTATTCTTAAATTCGTCCAGGACGTCGAAAACCTGAAGCGCGTATTTCACATTGCCGAACGGCGCGGAAACCTGCACGCCCTGGATTAAACCGCGGATTTCGACGAGCGATTCGCGCGCTATACGGATGCCTTCTTCGCGGGCTTCTTCCTTCGATTTGTCGGAAGCCTTTCGCATTCTGTCCAAAATCTCTTCCGTAACGACCACGCCGGGGACTTCGTTATGCATAAATTCGGCGTTGCGGATCGAAACGAGCGGGAAAATTCCCGCAACGATCGGGATGCGGACATGCTCGATCCTTTTCAAAAAATTTCTGAGCTGATTCGTGTCATAGACGGGCTGTGTGATAGCGTATTCCGCGCCCGCCTCGACCTTCCATTCAAAGCGGCGGATCTCTTCGTCCAGGTTTATCGCGCCCGGATTTACGCCGACACCGATGGAAAAAGCGGTCGGCTGACCGATCGGATTATTTCCGAGATCGAGTCCGTGATTTAATTTATTGACCATATTCGTCAAGCCGATACTGTCAATATCGAAAACTGCTGTTGCATCCGGGTAAGGTCCCATTTTCGGCGGATCGCCTGTAATAATTAACAGATTGTGCAGACCGAGAGCCGCCGCGCCGAGCAGGTCGGACATCATTCCGAGCAAGTTGCGGTCGCGGCAGCAGTAGTGCAAAACGGCTTCGATTCCGACTTGCTGTTCGACGAGAATTGCCGTCGCCTGCGCGCTCATACGAGTTTGCGCCCGCGGACCGTCGGGAATATTTACCGCGTCAACTCCGGCATCAACCAAAAGGCGAATCGAATCCAGAGTTTTCCGCGCGTCAACGCCTTTCGGCGGCAGAACTTCGACGCTCGTTACAAATTCGCCGCGGGCGACTTTTCGCGCCCATTTCGAACGCTCTTCCACCGGAACGACCTGAATATCAACGGGCGTTAATTCATCTACTTTCGCGCTTTCGGTAATGTTTTGATTTGTTCGAAATTGGCGCGGGCTGTGCGCGCGAACCGAATCGGCGATCAGTTTGATATGCTGAGGCGTTGTTCCGCAGCAGCCGCCGACAAAACTCGCTCCTGCCTTTATAAAACGCTTGGCGAATTTCGACATATATTCGGGCGAAGACATATAAAACTGTCGCCCCTGAACGTCGCGTGGAAGTCCCGCGTTCGGCTGGGCGGCGAGTTTTTTCGTTGTCGCCGAACGCATTTTTTCGAGCGCGGTCAAGATATGAGTCGGACCGACGCCGCAGTTTAAGCCGATGACGTCCGCGCCGTATTGTTCCAATCTTTGCGCGACGATCTCGACATCCGCGCCGAAAACGGTCTTGCCGTCCGTCTTGATCGTCATCTGCGCGATGATCGGCAGATCGCAAAGCTCGCGGACGGCATTAATTGCCTGCTGAATTTCCGACAGATCGGAAAAAGTTTCGAGAACGAACAGGTCAACGTCGCCTTCCAAAAGCGCGGCGGCTTGTTCTTTAAACATTTCCTTCGCTTCGTCAAACGAGGTCGGACCGTAAGGCTCGATTCGTAAATCGAGTGGTCCAATCGCGCCCGCGACAAAAACGTTTTCGTCCGCCGCTTCACGCGCTAATTTCGCTCCGGCGATGTTGATTTCCCGCAATTTATTTTCCAGACCGTATTGCTGAAGTTTATGCCGCGTCGCGCCGAAGGTGTTGGTTTCGATAATGTCCGCACCCGCTTTGACGTATTCGTGATGCACTTCGCGCACGATGTCCGGCTGGACGATATTCAGTTCGTCGTAACTGCGGTTGATAAAAATTCCCTTGTCGTAAAACCGCGTCCCGACTGCGCCGTCGAAAACATATATGCCGTCGGAGTCTAAAATTTCCCGAAAGTTTTTCATTTGATTTAGTTCTTTGTCCTTTGTCCTTTGTCCTTAGCTGATTGAATAAAAATTTAAAAGCTCGGTAAAAGTTCAACCGGCTAAGGACAAATGACAAAGGACTAATGACAAAAAACAAAAAATCTCGCCAAACAGCGAGACTTTCCGTTTAGAATTTGTCTTTCAAGCTGTTTAGCAGTTTGTTTTACGTGGTCGCAAGTCGCTATAACTCACCACGAAAAAGTAAATCTAATGATGCGTTTTTAGATGAAAACTGTCAAGCATTCAAAACCCGAATCTAATTTTCCTCGTCAACATTTTCAAGGTCTTCGTCGTCATCCTTCTGCGTAATAAAATAAAAACCGCCCGCTTTTTCGGCAGTTAATTCCGCGCCTGCGAGAGTTGCCGCGTAAGCCAGAACCGGATCGGTTTTTTTCGAGAGAGCCAAGCCGTTCGGAACAACCGGAACATCTGGAATAACGCCGACATTTTCTATCCGACTGCCGTCCCGCATTATGACATCGCCGATCGTAACGCTCATTCCGACCGATGTCCAAACGACCGCCGCAAACGCGCTCGCCGGACTGAACAGAGGTCGGTAGATACTGGTCATGACCGCGCCTTTGCTGGTGTCGCCGATAATTTTGCCGCGGTTTTCGAGTTGGATGACGCGCGCGAAAATTTCTGATGCGGAAGCCGAATTGCTGTCAATCAAAACCGTCAGATCGCCTTTGAAAACCTTATCGCCGCGGCTTTCCGCCATTCGCGTATCGGTTTTTTTGCGCGTAATCATATCGGCGATTTTTATGTCTCTGTCAAAAAAATGTCCGACCAGATATTCTTCGGTCGAAACATATCCGCCGCCGTTTCCGCGCAGATCGAGAATCAGTTTTTTGTAGTTTCTCGCCTCTTTGAGCATTTTATCAACGGTGTTTTTTTCCGTCACGAATGTGTAGAGCTTGCAGGCGATCAATTCCGAATTTACTTCGCGGCATTTGTAAGGCTCGAATTTTTCCTTCGATTTCTTTTTCTTTAATTCTTCACGACGCTCTTTCCTCGTCATCGTCTTGGCTTTCACGGTCAAATTCTGAACCGCGCCGTCGAGTTTTTCGATCTTTAGATCAACCGTATCCATCGGATCGAGACGATAGAGAACATAGACGATCTTCCAAAGATGCTGGCGGCTCGGCGCGTATTTCCCGATGTTGAGAATTTTATCCCCGACGGATAAGCCTTTTTTGTCGGCATCGCTGTCTTTTTTGACCGATGTTACAAAACATTCGTCGCCGAACATCTGCATCGAAAAACCGTAATCGAAATAATCCGTACGCGGCGGCAGTTGAAAGCGCGTGTGAGAATCGTTGAAATCCATCAAGACCTGCACCAGAACGCGATACATCTGCCAGTTGTATTCGAGAGATTTGATACGTTCTTCGGCGGCTTTAAATCGCGCGTCAAGGTCAATTCCGCGAAACTTCGGATCGTAATAATCGCGCTTTATGATCCCTTTCATTTCGTCCAGCATTTGCAGGCTGTCCTGACGCGCTTTTTTCGATTCGCCGGAAAGTTTTTTCGGCTTGTCCGAGTCCTGTGCGGAAACGTTTCCGGCAGACGCAAACGAGATAACTAAAAACAAACAGCAAATAGTTAGATCAAAAAATCTTTTCATTTATGTATCTTCTCTCCAAGAGTGTTAAGGTTTCGGCGTTTCAAGCTGAAAACGCCGGATATTGTATGCGTTTTTACGATGAATGACAAGCGCGTTTTCAGCGCAAAATGCCTGAAAACCAATTCGGGAAAACTGCTGTCAGCGAAAAATTATCTGTCCGGCAACAGCCAGATCAAAATTCTGCCGCTGGCGATCAGATAAATGCCGACGACGAAATAGATCAAAATTCCGCCAGCCGAATATAGAAAACTGCCGGTAAACATCCGGGAAACGTCCTCGCTGTTTTCCCGTATCGCCGAACTGATCAAAGCGAACAATTCGGGAAGCGCGACGAAAAACCGGTAGAGCAGAAAAAGTCCGGCGACGCGGACGGCGATGATAAATCCCGTTTTTTCGAGCGAAGTGTCGGCGTCGTTTAAAGGCTCGTCTTTTTCGACACCGGCAACCCGCGAGAACATCGGCAAAACGTCTTCGTCATCGTCCGTTTGCTGAACGCTCGCTTTCGGTCTCGATTCCGTTCGCGTAATTTCCGCCGGAAAATCGTCTTCGGCAGCGATGTTCGGTTTTTCTTTTATTTCGGGAATTTTTTCGACCTGTCTGGGTTCTGTCTTCGGCGGCGGTTCGGGAATAATTTCCGCTTTGGCGCGGCTCTGACCGCAGCCCCAGCAGAATTTAAAATTTTCTTCGTTTTCAGTTTGGCAGTTTCGGCAAATCCACATTTTATCAAAAATCTCCTTTTAATTACCTATGACATCAAAAGCCTGCAAACGGTTGCCATCCGCCGAATAAAGAAGATTGACGGTCTCGTCGGTTGTAAACCGCGCGTCGGGGTCGGAAACGAGAATAAACCGCGCGTCGCGTCCCGTGTTGACGTTTACGCCCACTAAGCCTTTTTTGTCAAAAGGCTTCGGCAGATCGGTGTAAAAATACATAAAATTTCCGCGCAGATCGGCGAGCCGTTTGCGGCGCAGAAGATACTCGGAAAGTTTTTCCATCTGGCGCGTCGGATCGAGCCGTTCGAAAATGCTTTCCTGCACTTCGGCACGCGAAGGTGTAATTTTTCCGACTGCGCCGCTGATAATTCTGCCGCGAATATTTGACGGATTGATAACCTGCAAGCCGTTTACACGATTTATCAAATTCGGCGCGCGCGCCAGAGAGCCGAAAGTGTAAATGCGGTTTGTAACATAATTTTTCGCCGAATTACTTGCCAGAGTCGTTAAATCAAAAGACGAAAAACGCGAACGAAGTCCCGACCAGCGGAGGCTCAAAACCGAACGCGCAACGTTTGCGCCGCGAACAATATTCAAGGCGGAAGTCGCCAGACCGCCGTAGCGAAAATAAAGCGCGGCGGCGCGAAGCGCGATGCCCGCGATGACGCGAAACGCGCCGCGCGAAGGCGGTTTGTGTTTAACTCGCCAAAGCTCGTTCGGTTTTTGGTCTTTGGTTTTTGGTTTTTGGTTTTCGAGTAACGAAGTTTGTAATTTGTAATTCGTAATTTGTAATTCGTAATTATTTTGCCTCTTCAAATCCGCATTCCGCATTCCGCGTTCCGCAATCGAAAACGCCGCGATTTCATCACGTCCGCCGACAACCGCTTCGCCGCGTTCGTTGATCAGAACGAACTGCGCTTTTTCAATATCGTGTTCAAACTTTTCGATGCGTGTTCCGTTTTTCGCATCGAGCGCGATGAGATCGTCTTTGTCGGCAATGAGAATCGTGTTCGCATCCGAAAAAACGAAATTCGTCAAACCTTTGTCCGCGTCTTTAAAGCGCCAGAGAGTCTTCCCGCTTTTTGTGTCAATCGCCGAAACGCCGAAACTTCCTTTTTCATCAATTTCGCCGTCTTTGATGCGCGTAAACTGCCCGCCCGTTCTGACATACAAAATATTTCCGACAACCGCCATTTCCGCGCTCACGCCCAAATCTTTCGCTTCCCACTCGGTTTTAAAAGTGCGCCGGTTAATCGCGCGAATTTTTCCTTTGCCCGAAGTGTAAATAAATCTTTCGTCAAAAACCGGATCGGCTTCGGTCAGAGCCAAGCCGCTTTCGTTGACTTTAAATCTGTCGCGCTCGCCCGCTTTTCCGGTTCGCGCATCATATGAAGTTACGCCTTCATAAAATAGATAAAGCCGACCGTCGAGCATCAAAGGCGGACGATAATTATCCAGCGTAAACGGAACTTCGCCCAAGTTTTCGCCGAACCGCGACGGCATCATTTCGACATCTGACTTTAATTGCTCTTTCCATAATTCTTCGCCGTCGGAAAGCCGGAGAACGTGAACAATTGGTTCGCGTTTTAATTCCTTTCCGATCTCGCCTTTCGCTTTTTTGACCAGCACGACGGCGAGCAAATCCTGTTCAGGTTCGACCGCCAATTGCATCACGTCGCCTTTTACTTTTTCGCTTCGCCAGATTCTCTCGCCCGTCAGAAGATCAATTGCTTCAAGCCGCGACTTATCGCCTTCGTCCAGAGAAAGCAAGATCAAATCGGTCGAAGGAATCGGCGTGATGGAAGTTTCGTCCAAACCGCGATGATTTCTGCGCCAGATTCTCTCGCCCGTCTGACCGTCAATTGCATAAATTTCACTGTTCGTTCCCGCGAGAACAATGCCGAAATCGGTCGTTTGATAAAACACGATTTTAGAATTTAAATTCGC
>JBGTSF010000059.1:0-30806 GCA_041940425.1 Pyrinomonadaceae bacterium | reverse complement strand
AGGTATCCCAATGAACATCAATAAGACTTTTTCATTAGTTTTTGTTTTCTCAATTTTTCTATTTTCTATAAGTTGTTCGGATTCTAAGTCAGAATTTTCAAAAAATGAAATTGAATCTGCTCCGTCTCAAATAGTAGAACAGAAAGAAAACAAATCTACGCCATCTCAGACGGTAAAACAGTTTTTTCAAATCGAACAAAAAGATAAAGCAAATTTAATCACTGTTTCTCCGAACGTATATTATGAATGTCTATACGAAACGCCTGAACAATGTTTTGAGAAAAGAAAGGCGAAAGAAATACAAAACAAATCGGAACGTAAACCTACATTAAATGGAGAAGGCATTTCGATGGGAGAAAAAGAAGTAAGTTTATTGGTTAGAGGTATGTCGAACGGTATTACAAACGAAAGGGTCGTTTTAACCAATATAGAATCCGTGTGGGTTAATGACAATGAGGCAAGAGTAAGAGTAAACATAAATTCAAACGGACTTAAACTTACCAGAGATATTTTGTTGTATAAGGAAAAAGATCAATGGCAAATATTCGAATTCGTAGATGTTAATCAATACATAAATTTTGCTCCGCCTATAAATTATATCTAAATGAATATCAAACTCGCACAGGAAATTCTCAAACATCAATTCGGCTATGATTCGTTTCGGATGAATCAGCAGGCGGCGATCGAGTGTGTTTTAAATAAAAAAGACGCGCTCGTTTTGATGCCGACGGGCGGCGGGAAATCTCTCTGCTATCAGATT
Organism: Pyrinomonadaceae bacterium; assembly: GCA_041940425.1. Classification (GTDB taxonomy): domain Bacteria; phylum Acidobacteriota; class Blastocatellia; order Pyrinomonadales; family Pyrinomonadaceae; genus DATHTS01. Next base: position 30,046 of record JBGTSF010000059.1, on the reverse strand, counting down.
CCGGCGTTGATGTCGGACGGTTTGACGCTCGTTGTTTCGCCGCTCATCGCGCTGATGAAAGATCAGGTTGACGCGCTGAAAAACAACGGAATCGAAGCGGCGTTTTTAAATTCGACGCAAACATCGCGCGAGCAGACGGAAGTTTTCCAAAAGGTAAAATCGGGCGAGATAAAAATTTTATATGTCGCGCCCGAACGTCTTTTGCAGTCGGGCGATATGTTTTTGGAATTTTTGAAAAACATCAATGTTTCGCTCTTTGCGATTGACGAAGCGCACTGCATTTCGAGTTGGGGACACGATTTCCGACCGGAATATATTCAGCTCGGAAAATTGAAAAGACAATTTCCCGAAATTCCCGTTATTGCTTTGACGGCAACGGCTGATAAATTAGTCCGCAGAGATATTATCGAGCGGCTTAATCTGAATAATTTTGAACTGTTTGTTTCCAGTTTCAACCGTCCGAATATTCATTACGCGGTCGAGCCGAAGCGGAATTCTTACGCGAAACTGCTCACGTTTTTGGAAGAGCGGCGCGAGGAAAGCGGCATCGTTTATTGTCTGAGCCGAAATTCGGCGGAATCTTTGGCGGCTGATCTGCGCGACGAAGGTTTTTCCGCCTTGCCGTATCACGCCGGTCTCGACAAGGAGACGCGCGACGAAAATCAGGAATTGTTTGTCAACGACGAAGTGAAAATCATCGTTGCGACCATCGCTTTCGGAATGGGGATTGATAAATCAAACGTGCGGTTTGTCGTGCATATTGATCTGCCGAAAAACGTCGAAAGTTATTATCAGGAAACCGGCAGAGCCGGACGCGACGGTTTGGAAAGCAACGCGCTACTTTTTTTCAGCCGAGGCGATATTATCAAACTCAAAGATTTCGTCCGCATCGAGGGCAACGACGCGCAGAGCGATATTTTGATGAAAAAGCTCAACCAGATGGGCGAATACGGCGAAACTAAAATCTGCCGCCGGAAATTTCTTTTGCGCTATTTCGATGAAGAACTCGCTGACGATTGCGGCAACTGCGACAATTGCCAGACGACGTTTGAAAAATTTGACGGCACGATCATCGCGCAGAAAGCACTGAGCGCGGTCGCGCGGACAAATCAGCGGATGGGCTTGGTTTACCTGATAGATTTTTTGCGCGGCTCGAAATCGCAGAAAATCTGGGACGAGCATAAAAATCTGAAAACTTACGGTGTCGGCGCGGATATTTCAAAGGACGACTGGTTCGAATATTTCAAGGATTTGCTCGCGCAGGGAATCTTGCGCCAAACGGAAGAAAAATTTCCGCGCATCGTTTTGACGGAAAAAAGCGAGGACGTTTTACGCGGGCGCGTGAAGGTCGAGCTTTTCAAAACGGCGGAAAAAGAAGAAAAAAAATCTTCGCTCGTTTCGGACGTTTCGCATCCGTATGAAAAGGATTTGTTTAATGAATTGAAAAATTTAAGAACCGAATTTGCGCGAAATGAAGGCGTGCCGCCGTATGTCGTTTTTTCCGACGCGACGCTGATCGAGATGGCGACTTATCTGCCGCAAAATACCGACGAGATGCTGAAAATTTCCGGTGTCGGCGATGTCAAAATGGACAAATACGGCTTAGACTTTTTGCGAACGGTCAAAGATTTTTGTCTGGAAAGAGGCGAAAAATCGCGCATTCATCTGAAAATGCCGAAACGCGAACCGAAAAAGCGGACGAAAAGAAATGTGGACGGCGACGATACGAATACGGTTTCACTGAAAATGTTTCGTTCAGGTTTAAATATCGAAGAAATCGCCGGAGTGCGCGGACTTTCGCCGAATACAATCGAAACGCATCTCATCAAATTTATTCCGACCGGCGAAATAAACGTTTCCGACATCGTGCCGGAAGAAAAGATCGAAATTATACGAAAGGCGATTTTGGAGTTAAATGCCGAACAGGGAATCGCGCCGGTCAAAGAATTTCTGGGCGAAGATTTTTCTTACGGCGAGATTCGCGCCGTCATCGCGGATTTTATGCGGATCGGTCGCGCGGCGGTGCGGTAGATTAATTTATGAAATTTTGAAAAAAGCCGGTTTTATATTCTTTCGCTTTGCGTTTATTCTTAAAAAGTCTCAAATTCTGTTTTTCGTATCAAAAGTTTTGATGAGCATTAACAAATTCGTAAAACACCGCACGAAAATTTTGATCTGGCTTTTTTTATGGACGAGTTTGTTCATCGAGGTCAAAGCCGACAATTCTGCCGAGCCGGAATTTTTTTCATACCCCGAACTCAGACAGCTTTACGAGAACGAAACGCTTCCGCCTCTGCTCGAAACGAAATTAAACCGTCTTTTAACCCAGCCGTTTGTCAACAATTCGTTTCAAAACGAGAAGTCTTTGCCGTTTTCGTATTCGAAACGGATCGGCACATTTCTGCGTGTCGTGCAGTGGAATGTCGAACGCGGTTTGCAATTTGACGCGATCAAAGCGGCTTTCAAAAGCGAAGCGGAATTTGCGGCTTTGCTTGATAAACAACACTTTCCGGAGGGAAGCGAAAAAAGACGAGCGATTCTGGAACAGGCGGCACTGCTCAGACAAGCCGACGTGATCGTTTTAAATGAAGTTGACTGGGGCGTAAAGCGAACCGATTACCGCAACATTACCGGCGATCTAGCCGCCGAACTCGGTATGAATTACGCCTTCGGCGTGCAGTTTGTCGAACTCAGCCCGATTCAGATAAAACAGGAAGTCGCGCCTGAAAATGAAGGGCAGAAAGAGGTTGTGGAAATGATCGAGATTGATCCGGTAAGATACAGAGGGCTTCACGGGTTGGCGATTTTGAGCCGTTTCCCGCTGGAAAATGTCCGGCTTTTGCATTTTAAAAATCAGCCTTACGATTGGTATAAAAGCGAGAAAAAAGGTGCGAGCCTGTTGGAAAAAGGCAAACGGGGAATTTCGAAAATGATCTTTCTCGAAAAGATCATGACGGAAATCCGGCGCGGCGGGCGGACAAGTCTGATCGCCGAAATCGCCGACGAGCGTCTGCCGTCGGGTAGAATAAGCATCGTCGCCACGCATCTCGAAAACCGGACGAAACCCGCCAACCGTCAGAAACAGCTCGAAGAACTGCTCGGTTCGATCAGAGACATCCGTCATCCGGTAGTTCTCGCGGGTGATATGAACACTTCGACATCCGATCTTACGCCGACCTCCGTTCGCCGCGAATTGACGAAACGCTTCGGTAACCCGAAATTCTGGATAAAACAAGGGGTTAAATTGGTTTTCGGGACGGGCATTCTCGAAGAATTCGCGCTGACCTCGATCACATTCGGACGAACGCACGCCGACCCGACCGTCAAAAGCATCCCGTATGTTTTGCCGAATCCCGAACGAAAGTTTTTTACGACGCTCGAAAAATTCCGTTTCGCGGACGGCGGCGCGTTCGATTTTCGCGGCGATCCGTCGCGTTCGACCGGAAATAAAGGCAAGCGGCTTTCGGCTTCGAACGAGCGCGGACGGATGGGCTTTGTTACGACCTATCAGGTCGAACGCCCGATCGGTTTTATCGGTAAATACAAACTAGATTGGATTTTCGTCAAACCCGCGAATCTGACAAAATCCGATGATTTGCAACAATCGTACCTTTTCGCCCCGCATTTCGGACGGACTCTGACCGAAATCAACGAGGCAATCGAAGCGCGGATTTCCGACCATCGCCCGATTCTGGTTGACCTTCCGCTGACCGAACCGAAATTTTAAAAATAAAAAGTCCGTATTCGATACGGACTTTTTCGTTCCAAAAAATCAAGCAAAATTACTGCTCTTTCGATTTTCTGATAAAGACCTTTTGATTGGCGAATTTATCGGCGATGTTTGCCGGATTGATCTCGTAGCTCGTGATGTCAACCGTCTCAGCCGCGCCGCCGCCGACGGTTTCCGTCCATTTGTGCGGCAAAAGCAGACCGCCGACGCTTCGGAAATCGGAAAATCTGACCTGCCGTTCGACGAGTTGAGCCGAATCAGCCTTTTTAACGACGATCTTGACATCTTCTTTCGCCGCGCCGTCAACCGGTTTATCAATCTTAAAGGCTTTCATCATCGGCGCGCCGAGATAAGAAATCATTTTCGGCAGATTGGTCGTCTTGTCGAGATAGAGTTTGAATTTCGATCCGACCGATTCGACATCAATAACATTCGCCGCCGCGCCGTCAATCGTCGTTTCGCCCGCAAAAGTGTAGCTGACTTCCATACCTTCGGGCGCGCTCAAAAGCAGAGCGAGAGTAGTGCGAAGCAGTTCGTTTTGACGAAACGCGCCGCCGCCCGCGCCCGCGCCGATGAATTTTACTTCCTTGTCAACCGCGATTTTCTTGCCGTCCTCGGTCGTCCAGACGGCTGAATTCTCGCCGCCTTTGACATCTTCGGTCAAAACCGTTCCGTCTTTCTTTTTGACGATTATTTTGCGGTCGCCGTCAGCGGGCTTGATGTTTTCCGTCAAAACATTTCCGTCGCCGTCTTTGACGATAACGACTTTTTTGCCTTCACCCGAACCTGTGAATTCAGCCGTCTCGCCGTCTTTTTTCGTGATGAAAACGTCAAATTGTTTGCTGACTTCCGTCTGTGCCGCGCCGTCGCCCGGATTGCCGATGCGAACCATTTTGCTGAACTTGCCGGGAAATTCGAAATTGATTTCGAGACTGCCTTGTTTCATTTCCGTTACACCGTTGATTTCCATGTTGTGCGTCGTCGTGCCGGTGATCGTCATACTGCGCACATTTCTGATATTCGCGTCGCCGCCGACCGCGATCCGCGCCAGCCTAATCAAATCAAGAGCGCGCGCATCTGATTTTAATTTTGCGCTTGTTTGCTCCACAATACCTCCGAGACCGATAAAAAATATCGAAACCGAGAGAACCGAAATAATAAATTTTTTCATTTTTGCCTCCGAAAATTTTTTTTAATTTAGTCAAATGATGACAGTTTCGAGTATCGGCTAAATTATTACGCGGATGGTTAAGAAAACGCAAAGAATTTGTTAAAAATGTAAAATGTTTCAAAAAACTATTTACAGAAGGCGGAAGATGTTAGATGCTAGATGTCAGAAGCAGATGTCGGATGTCAGATGTCAGATGTCAGAACTGATACCTGATACTGACATCTAGCATCCGGCATCTGACATCTATGCAAGTTTCTCGGTTTCCAATTTTAATCATCGGCGTCTTGCTCGCGCTTCTCTGCCTGCTCGCGTTTTTGCAATACCAATGGCTCGGTCAGATCAGCGACGGCGAGCGCGAGCGTCTGGCGCGGACGGTCAAATCCGACACCGAACGCTTTGCCGAAGATTTTAATGCCGAGATTCAAAACGCCTATTTTAATTTTCAGATGAATGGCGACATTTGGCGCGAAAAAAATTGGAAAGAATTTAACGAACGCTACGATTTTTACAAAGAAAAAACCGCTTATCCCGATTTGATAAAAGATTTTTATTTTGTCGAACTCGGAGAAAATCCGACGCTTTTGAAATATCAAAAAAACGAGAAAATATTTTCCGGCGCGGAGTGGAACGACGGATTAAACGGTCTGAAGCCAAAACTCGCGGGCGAAAATTTCAGTTCGATCAATGAGGAAATCCCCGCGCTTTTGATGCCGGTTTACGAATTGAAGGAAACCATCGAGCGCGTCGTTATAAGGACGGAGATCACCGAGGAAATTAAAGGCGTGCCGAAATCGCAGCCGAACAGGATCGGCGTGCTGATAATCGAACTCGACCGTCAGGTTATCGAAAATAAAATCCTGCCCGGTCTGGCGAAAAAATACTTCAGCGAAAACGAAAGCGCGGGGTATAACTTGTCGGTCGTGGGTAAAAATAACAGCCCGGTTTTTCAAAAAGGCGAAGTCTCGGCGCCGGATGCGAGCGCGAAAATATTCAATATTTCGCCCGACAAATTCATTTTTTTCGCCAACCGCGAGACTCTGCCGCGAAGCCCTGGAGAGACGAAAAAAAGCGTGGTTTTCAACAAGATCGAAAGTTTGACCCAAACAAAAAGTTTGTCTGAAAACAGCGGAGCGAATTTTGATGTGAGGATCGTCAGCAGCGAGCAAGGCGCGTCGGAATCAAAACCGCGTGTCCGCGTTCTGGAAGGACAGATGCCGGACGCGGCGGGCGTCTGGACGCTCAACGTTCAGCATTCCGCCGGTTCGCTCGAACAATTTATCGCCAACACACGCAATAAAAATCTGGCGGTCAGTTTCGGGATTTTATCGCTTCTCGCCGTCAGCATTATTTTGATTTTCGTTTCGTCGCAGAGAGCGAAAATGTTCGCCCAGCGTCAGGTTGATTTCGTATCGAGCGTGTCGCACGAATTCCGCACGCCGCTCGCGGTGATCTATTCGGCGGGCGAAAATCTTTCGGACGGCGTAATTCGTGATGAACAGAAAATCGCAAGTTACGGTAATCTGATAAAACGCGAAGGCAAAAAACTCTCGGCGATGGTCGAGCAGATTCTCGAATTCGCGGGCGCGAGGTCAGGCAAAAGAAAATACGATTTTCAAACGGTTGAGATTAAAAAGATTATCGAGGAAGCTGTTTCCGAATGTAAACCTCTGATCGAAGAAAACAGTTTTACGCTCGAAACGGAAATCGCGGAAAATCTGCCCGAAATTTCCGCCGACCGGCAGGCATTGACGCAAGCCGTTCAAAATCTGATCGCCAATTCGATAAAATATTCCGACGGTGAAAAGTTTATAAAAATTTCCGCACAAAACGGCGGCGGCAAAATAAAGATCGCGGTCGAAGATAAAGGAATCGGCATCGAAAAAAATGAGTTCGGCAAAATTTTCGAGCCGTTTTATCGTTCAAAGAAGGTTGTTGACGCGCAGATTCACGGCAACGGGCTAGGTTTAAGTCTGGTCAAACAGATCGTTGACGCGCACGGCGGAAAAATTTCTGTCGAGAGCGAAAGCGGAAAAGGAAGTTGTTTCACGGTTGAATTACCGCAGTTCAAAAATTAATCAATTATGGCTGACCTTGAATGGCTTAAAGATTGGTTCGGTAGCAACACACATAATTTTGAAAGAATGGGAATTACGTTTTCTTTCTCCGAAATAACGAAAACTGATAATCCGGCACAGTTTGTTGATTTTGATACGAATACACATATGGCAAGATTAACGCTTTGGAAATCAGGTGACTGCGACTTTGAGATAATAGAAAACGAAACTGCTAAACAAGTCGTATATGACCACCAAATGATAAATTCAGAAAGTCAACTTTCGAATTTTTTAACGAGAGTTTTTTCAAAATTATCAGATTTAAAATAAAGCGGTAAAATTGATGAAGATTTTATTAGTCGAAGACGAAACTGGTTTAATACTGACCTTGACTGACCGTTTGCAGAGCGAAGGCTTTGAGGTCGTGAGCGCGGCGGACGGCGAAAAAGGTCTTGAATCGGCTTCGACGGAAAATTTCGATCTGATAATTCTTGATGTGATGCTGCCGAAAAAAAACGGCTACGACGTTTGCCGGGATTTGCGGCAGAAGGGAATAGATACGCCGGTTTTGATGCTCACGGCAAAGGGCGAAACGATTGATAAGGTGCTCGGTCTGAAACTCGGCGCGGACGATTATCTGACAAAGCCGTTTGAAGTCATCGAACTTCTGGCAAGGATCGAAGCTCTTTTGAGACGCTCGCCCGCGCAGGCGCAGAACGGGAAAACCCGAACGTTTAATTTCGGCGATGTGGCGGTTGATTTTCGCCGCGCCGAAGTTTTAAAAGAAAATAAAACGGTCGAACTTTCCGCGATGGAATTTAAACTTTTGCAGTTTCTGATCGAAAATCGAGGTCGCGTTCATTCGCGCAACAAACTTCTGGACGAAGTTTGGGGCTACGACGCGATGCCCTCGACGCGGACGGTTGACGTGCATATCGCGTGGCTCAGGCAAAAACTCGAAACCAATCCGAAACACCCGCAGTTTATTCAAACCGTTCACGGGTTTGGATACAAATTTATTTCTTAAAAATCTGTATGGTGAGAGGTAGTGAGCGGGTTTATTCAAATAATCAAGTTCAATTCTAATAACATTGCTCACTACCTTTCGCTATACCGATTAAGATCCGCTATTTCTTCAAATTCTCCGAACCAGCCGTAATCGTAACTCCGCTCACATCGCCGTTGACGGTTACGTCCTGCGGCGTGAAGTCGTATTGTTTCGACAGAACATCGAGCGAATACATCTGTCCGGTCGGAATTTCCGTGAAAGCGAAATTGCCGAAATTGTTGGTAACGGCGGTTTGAATAATTCCCATTCCGTCGCTGATCGTAACTGTTACGCCGCCGACCGCATTGCCTTCGGGTGATAGAACCCGTCCGCTGACCGTCGCGTTTGCCGCCATTTGTTCGACTTCGACCGCGCCGATGTCAACCGTTTTTCCCTGCGGACGCGAAACGCCGCGCTGGTCGGTCGTAACGGCTTCGGGCGGATTGTTTGCCGAACACGATAGATCGAGAACGCAGTTCTGTCCCGCATCAATCGCCGGTGAACCCGTCATCGGCAGAAACGTCATTCCGAAACCGCCGTTGTCGGCGAGCATTCCGAGCATCGGATTGGTATTTAGCAAATCCGACATTTCCCAGCCCGTGCTTGTGCCGACGTTGCCGATGATATTGTTGCCTTGCGAATCGAGTCCGTTTGCCGAGTTTGTTACGTCCGGCGAAGCCGCCGTGCCGTTATTTCCGGCGATGATGCTGTTGCGGATGAAAAAATTGACATTGGTCGAGCCGCGATGAATGCCGCCGCCGTTGTTGGTCGAAGTGTTGCCGGAAACGGTTATGTTTGTAAAAATCTGATTTGTGCCGTTCGACTGGAAACCGCCGCCCGCGCCGCCGGGGGCATTGTTGTTGGCAAAGGTCGAATTCGTGATTCGCACCGTGCCGTTAAACTGTCCGCCGCCGCCGCCGGTCGAGCCGCCGCTCGTGTTTCCCATAAAAGTCGAATTGTTGATATTTACCGTGCTGGTCGAAAAATTCTGTATTCCTCCGCCGGAAGATGTCGAGGCGGTATTATTGCTGACGATGCAGTTGTTGATCGTTAAAACACTGCCTGTCCCCGAATTACGGATTCCGCCCGCGTTATTGCTTACGGTGTTTCCGGTGATGATCAGATTATTGAGCGTTAGAGTTCCCGCATCATTATAGACCGCGCCGCCGCTATTGTTATTTAACGCGCCGACACCGTTGCCGCGCGTCAATGTCAAATCGTTGATCGTCGCAACAACGCCTGCTCCGGTTCTGAAAATACGGTTCGTCAGATTGCCGTCAATCGTCAGCAAATTCGCGCCCGTGCCGTTGATCGTCAGCGTGCCGTTCGCGCCGAAAATGATTTCGCCGAGCGTTACGTTAACTGTCTGTGCCGAGCCGAAAATCATCGAATCGAACTCGATCACATCATCGCCCGCCGCCGCATTAGCCGCCGCTACCGCTTCGCGCAATGAGCAGTCCGCGTCGCACGTTCCGTCATTGGAATCGCTTGTTTTGGTAACAGTGAAAGTAGCAGAAAAGACAGTGGAAGTTACTAAAAATAGAAACACTGACCCCAAGAAAATTCTTGCGAATTTAACCATAGAATCCCTCCTCAATTTTGTAGATTTCAACTTGCGGTTATCATTCTAAAGCCAAAAACGGGGATAAGCAATCTTCAGGTTACAACAATCAAATAAACCTTGTCTTATGAATTAAAAAGCGGTTTCCGTCGTAGCTCTTTCGCGCCGCGCGACGCCCGATTCGTAAGCCGCTTCCTCGACTTCCAGGGCAACCGCATCGGCGACTCTCCGGTCAAAAACCGAGGGAATTATATAATCGGGATAAAGCTCTTCTTCGGTGATGATTCCGGCGATGGCGTTGGCGGCGGCGAGTTTCATCGCTTCGTTGATGCGCGACGCGCGGCAGTTCAGCGCGCCGCGAAAGATGCCCGGAAAACATAGGACGTTGTTTATCTGATTCGGATAATCCGAACGTCCGGTCGCCATCACCGCGACATGCTCGGAAGCGTCCTCGGGCATAATTTCGGGAATCGGATTCGCCATCGCAAAAACGATCGGGTCTTTCGCCATATTTTTCAGATCGTTTTCGTCAATCACGCCCGGCACGCTCAAGCCAAAAAACACGTCCGCGCCTTTTATGACGTCTCGAATCGTGCCTTTTTCTTTATTCGGATTTGAGTTTCGGGCATACCAGTCTTTTACCCAATTCATATTTTCCGTGCGTCCGGCATAAAGCGCGCCGGTCGTGTCGCACCCGATAATATTTTTCACGCCCGCCGCCATCACGATTTTCGAACACGCCACGCCCGCCGCGCCGATGCCGTTGACGACGACCTTTACATCTTCCATTTTTTTGCCGACTATTTTCAGAGCGTTGATCAGCGCGGCGAGAACGACGACCGCCGTGCCGTGCTGGTCGTCGTGAAACACGGGAATGTCGAGTTCTTCCTTCAGACGGTCTTCGATCTCGAAACAGCGCGGCGCGGAAATGTCTTCGAGATTGATGCCGCCGAACGCGACCGAAATTCGTTTGATCGTCTGGACGATCTCGTGCGGGTCTTTCGTGCTGAGACAGATCGGGAAAGCATCAACACCGCCGAATTCCTTGAAAAGCTGGCATTTTCCTTCCATCACCGGCATCGCCGCGGCAGGTCCGATGTCGCCTAAACCGAGAACGGCTGTTCCGTCCGAGATGACGGCTACCGTGTTTTTTTTGATCGTCAGGTTATACGCTTTTTCCGGGTCGCGGTGAATCGCTTCGCAGACGCGCGCGACACCCGGCGTGTATGCCATCGAAAGATCGGAGCGCGTCTTTAACGGCATTTTCGAAACGGTTTCGATCTTGCCGCCGAGATGCATCAGAAAAGTTCTGTCCGAAACATGGACGACTTCCACGCCGTCTATATGGCTTACCGATGCGATGATTTCCTGATCATGCTGTTCGCTCGAAGCATTGACCGTGATGTCGCGGATCAGAAAATCCTTGCCCACAGAAACGATGTCCACCGCTTCGATGTCGCCGCCCGCTTTGCCGATGGCGGTCGTAATTTCTCCAAGTTTTCCGGGCTGATTATGAATTTTAACGCGAAGCGTCAGGCTGTAGCTCGCGTTTGGTGTCTGTCTATTACTCACGATTTATAAAATTCCACTAACAAAAATTTAAGTTTCAGATTATCCGTTTCAAACCGCATTTTCAAATTGCAAAATGCCAAGTTTTCTAAATCAAATCCGCGTTATGCAAAAGTCGAAATTAAAATAACCCAATAAATACGGGCGTTTTGCGAAGTTTTGCAATTCGGCACGACGGTTGATTTTTTCAAAACAGGATGCTTTTGAAAAAGCACGAATTTATGAAAATTGGAAGGAGGAAATTATGGACATAGTTGTTTGGACATACGCGGCATATATTATTTTGAGCGTTCTTTTGACGGTTTGGGTCGCGCAGACGCTTCATAAAAACGGGCGCGTTTTTCTGGTTGAAGTTTTTCACGGCGATGAAAGTCTCGCCGATTCGGTCAATCATCTGCTCGTCGTCGGTTTTTATCTCATCAATTTCGGTTATGTCAGTCTCGCGCTGAAAATCGGTTACACGATCGGTTCGGCGCGCGAAGGCATCGAAGCTCTTTCGTGGAAAATCGGTTTGGTTTTACTCGTTTTAGGCGGAATGCACTTTTTTAATCTGTTTGTCTTCAGCCGCATACACCGCCGACCAAAATTTTTCAGAAAAACGCCGATGGGCGAAAGCGTGGTGCAAGGATGATTTTTTAAAATTAGGCAGCGGCAGTCGGCGGTAGGCAATTTGAAATATTAGTGCCTACTGCCGACTGCCGCTGCCTACTGATTTCAAAACAGCGGTCGCAAAAGTCCGCGATAGATGCCTTTTATTTCGATCTGATCGGCGGGCATTCGGGTTGTCTCATAGTCGTCATTTGACGGGCGAAGTTCAACGAACGCGCCGTCGCGGTAGTAATTTTTCAAAACCGTGTAGTTGTTATCAACGATCGCGGCGACGCATTCGCCGTCGCGCGGAAAAGGTTTTTCTTCGATAATTACGATGTCGCCTTCGCGGATATTTTTGCCGAGCATCGCGTCGTTGCGAACGCGATAAGCGCGGAGTTTTCCGGGCAGAGCCGTTCCGAGCATCAGCGTCGGAACATAGAGCGGTTCATCGTCAAAATCTTCTTCGAACTCATCTGACGGCGGAGTTTCGAGCCATTCGATCAAACAAACCTCATCATTTTCGCCGCCGTTCAGCGAATGTTTATGGGAAGCGATTTGCAGAGAAAAACTGCCGTTTTCACGCGATCTGAAAAGCAAACCCTGCTGTTCGAGGGCGGCGATATGCTTGGCAATCGCGGATTTCGAAGCGATCTGAAAATGCTTGGCGATTTGTTGATATGAGGGTTCGTAACCGCGCTTTTCGATAAAAGTTTTTATGTAATCATAGATTTCCCTCTGCCTCTTCGTTCGCGGTATCAACATAGTTTATGATTGTATTTTCACGCTTCGATTGAAGTCAAATTTTTACCTGAAATAAAAATCGAAAAGCAATGTTTAAAGAATTTTGTTGACGCACTCGGTTTTAAAAAGTTACAATCATTGTCGGACTTTTGGCAGAATCTGCCCCGTTTACCCGTAAATCGTTCCTGAGTCCCGAACGAAATCCGCATCACAAACATTTCTTTTTTATGCCGAGTAGAATTGATGATTTACTGCAAATGGCGATGAGTTTCGGCGCGTCGGATTTGCATCTCCGAGCCGGTTCGTTTCCCGTCATCCGCATTAACGGCGAACTTCGCCCACTGTCCGGCGTTGCGCGTCTGAATCAGGACGAAACGCTGGAGATGGCGTTTTCGATGATGTCCAACCGGCAGAAACAGCATTTTAAAGAAGCGTTTGAAGTTGACATCGGTTACGGTGTTTCGGGACTTGGAAGATTCCGCGTCAATATCTTTCAGCAGAGAAATTCCATCGGCATCGTCGCCCGCGTCATTTCCGACGAGATCAAAAATTTTAACGAACTCGGACTTCCGCCTATCTTAAACAAGATAGCCGACGAAAATCGCGGTCTGATTCTCGTCACGGGAACGACCGGTTCGGGAAAATCAACGACGCTCGCGGCGATCGTTGACCATATCAATCAGACGCGAAATTCGCACATCGTCACCATCGAAGACCCGATCGAATTTCTGCACAAAGACAAAAACGCTTTTATTACGCAGAGGGAAGTTGACGTTGACACACGCTCGTTTGCCGAAGCCCTGCGCGGTTCTCTGCGGCAAGACCCGGACGTGATTCTGGTCGGCGAAATGCGCGATCTCGAAACGATGGAAACGGCGCTCGTCGCCGCCGAAACCGGGCATCTGGTTTTATCAACTCTGCACACGCTCGATGCTCAGGAAACTTTGACGCGCATCATTTCGGCGTTTCCGCCATACCAGCAGAAATCAATCCGTATCCAGCTTGCCGGACTTTTAAAGGCGGTCGTTTCCCAGCGTCTGATGAAATCCGCCAAAGGCAACAGCCGCGTTCCGGCGGTCGAAGTTTTGATTTCGACGCCGCTCATCCGCGATTACATTCTGAGCGAAGAAAAAACCTCACAGATCCGCGACGCGATTGCCGCCGGAACTTCGCAATACGGAATGCAGGTTTTCGACCAGTCGCTGTTTTATCTCTATCAATCCGGTCTCATCACGCTCGAAGAAGCACTGCGCGGTTCGACCAACCCGGACGAATTCCGCCTGCGTCTCGCCGGAATTCAAAACACCGCGTCCATCGCCAAAGAAGAAATGGAACGCGAAAGCAATGTCGGCAAGGTCAGCGACCTGTTTTCCAGAATCTAAATTTAAAGTTGCAGGAAGTTGCAGGAAGTTGCAGATAGTTAACAGAAAGTTAAAAACTTGAAAATATTTCAAGAAACTTTCTGGCACTATCTGCAACTTCCTGCAACTTTCTGTTAACTATAATTGAATTTCGCCTTTCGCCACGACAACCGAACTTCCCCCAATTCTGACCTGCTCGACATTTCCTTTTTCGCCCGTAACGTCGGCACGAATGCGGCTTGGACGATTCATAAAATCGCCCTGTTCGATAGTGAATTTATTCGTGTCAATCGCGCCGTGATGGATCAAATAGCCCGACAGCGCGCCTGCCGCGCTGCCCGTCGCCGGGTCTTCGGGAATATTGTCGTCGGGCGCGAAAAAACGGGCGTGGACTTTCGAATTTTCTTCTATTGTTTCAAACGTAAAAACATAACAGCCGATCGCTCCGTGCGCGAGATAAACGTCGCACAATGCGGATGAATTGACTTTGATACGGCTGAGCGCGTCGAGCGATTTTAAAGGCACGGCGAGCGATTTTATTCCGGTCGAAACCGTCTGTACCGGCAAATCTTCACCCGCGTTCAAATCGTCCGTTTTTAATCCTAAACTTTCCGCCAGTGTTTTGATTTCCGCGCTGTCCGAAACGGTTTCAAAGACTTCGAATTTTCCCTGCGTCATAACGACCTGAAACGGCTCGTTATCCCGAAACTCGATGCGGACGGGCAAAACTCCGAGCGTTACTTCCTGTTCGATCTCGACCACGCCGTTTTCCGTCTGCGGCGTAACTCCCAGACGCGCCAGCAGATTCCACGTCCCGACGACCGGATGACCGGCAAGCGGAAGCTCGCGGCGCGGCGTAAAAATCCGCAATTTTTTCAACGCTTTATCCGAAGGCAGCACAAAAACCGTTTCCGAAAGATTCATCTCGTTGGCGATTTTCTGCATTTCCGCGCCGCTGATGCCTTCGGCTTCGGGAAAAACGGCGAGCGGATTGCCTTCAAACCTATTTTCGGTAAACACATCGAGTTGAAAAAAATGATAATTTCGCATAAATTTTTTACAGAAAAACCGTGTTTTAAAAAGCATATCCCGAAACCTTTGAAAACGAAACCGCCAATAACTCGAATAAACTCTTAATTACCCGCAAAAAGACGATAAAATCTTAATTTTAACGGCTTTGTCTTGACACGAAAGCACTTCGGCGTGTAAATTTTAAGCTTATCCGTTCAGGCGTGCGGCAATGGAAATTAGGCGAACATTTCACAAATTTGCTCTTGCGGATTTTTGTAAAATTAACCGAAAAACGAATTTTCTAAAAACGCTTCGCCGGACGGCTTGCCCGCAGAGCCGTCTGAAACGCGGATATTGCGAAAATGCTTCGAATGCGGGAAGCAAATATTTAATATAAGGATTTTAACAGAATTTAATGACAAACGACGTAATCAATGCCGCCGAAGAACAGAACGAGGAACAATCTTCGGCGGTGGAAACAACCAATCAGACTTCGGCTGCAAACGCTGCAGCTGATGAAAATCAACCGACGGCTGAAACTTCGACCGAAACGGAACTGGAAGTGGAGACCGGACAATCAATAACCGGCGAGACGGCGGAAACCGCCGTTGAATCGGCAACGGCGGAGACGGCTTCCACCGAAGCTAACGCATCTGCGACCGAAACGACTCAACCGACCGAAACGGCAAAAGCTGAAACGGCTGCCGAATCGCCAGCCGAAAGCGCGGAAACGAAGGACGCGGGCGGTGAGGTTGATTTTGGCGCGATTCTCGAACAATACGAATCGGAACAGATCGCTTATCATAACGGTCAGATCGTCGAAGGAACGATCGTTGACGTTTCCGAGCGAGGCGTTTTGATTGACTTCGGCTACAAGTCGGAAGGCATCGCCCCGCTCGATGAATTTCCGACCGAAAACGGCGAACCGACCGTCAAAAAAGGCGACCAGGTGGAAGTCGTCATCCGCAACATCGCTTCTAACGACGCTCCGCCCGTTCTTTCCTACAGCGCCGCCCAGCACCGCGTTGCCTGGGATACGATCGAGAAAGCGCACAGGGAAGATGAAACCGTTACCGGAAAAATCACGGATAAGACAAAAGGCGGTTTGAAGGTTGATGTCGGCGGTGTCGAGGCGTTTCTGCCCGGCTCGCAGATTGATTCGCGTCCGGCGGGAAATCTGGATGATTACATCGGTCAGGATATCGAGGCGAAAGTCATTCGTTTCAGCCGCAAGCGAAACAACATCGTTCTTTCGCGCAAAGTTATTACGGATGAAGTTATCAATGCGCAAAAGGCGGAAACACTCGGAAAAATTGAAGAGGGCTATATCGTTGAAGGAACGGTTACGAATTTGACCGATTACGGCGCGTTCGTTGACATCGGAGGTATTGACGGACTTCTTCACGTTACCGATATGACGTGGGGACGAATTCAAAATCCGTCCGAGCTTTTCAAAGCGGGCGAAAAAGTTCAGGTTAAAATCTTAAAACTCGACCGCGAAAAAGAAAAGGTTTCGCTCGGCTACAAACAGCTTCTGCCCGATCCGTGGGAATCGGTCGAGGAGTTTTATCCGATCGGTTCGCGTATTAAAGGCAAGGTTTCGAGCGTTACCGATTACGGCGCGTTTATCGAACTCGAACCGGGTGTCGAAGGACTCGTTCATATTTCGGAAATGTCGTGGTCAAAGCGCGTCAAACATCCGAAACACATTGTAAGAAAAAACGATGATGTCGAGGTTCAGGTTCTCGATACCGACCCGGAAGAACGCCGCATCAGTCTCGGTATCAAACAGCTTCAGCCGAATCCTTGGGATACGGTCGGCGAGCGTTTTCAAGTCGGCGACAAGGTGCGCGGTCAGGTTCGCAATCTGACGGATTTCGGCGCGTTTGTCGAAATCGAGGACGGCATCGAAGGTCTCGTTCATATTTCCGACATCAGTTGGTCGAAAAAGATCAAGCATCCGAAAGACGTTCTGAAACGAGGTCAGGATGTTGACGCGATTATTACCAAACTCAATCCAGACAACCGCAAGATTTCGCTTTCAATCAAGGAACTTACGCCGAGCGCGTGGGAATCGTTTGTCGCCACGCACAAACCGGGCGATGTCGTCAAAGGAAAGATTTCGCGCTTTGCCGGTTTCGGCGTGTTTGTTGAACTGGCGGAAGACCTCGAAGGTTTGTGTCACATCTCGGAACTTTCCGATGAGCGGATCGAAGA
Organism: Pyrinomonadaceae bacterium; assembly: GCA_041940425.1. GTDB lineage: Bacteria > Acidobacteriota > Blastocatellia > Pyrinomonadales > Pyrinomonadaceae > DATHTS01. The sequence goes on along the minus strand of JBGTSF010000059.1, from coordinate 12,992 downwards.
CCCGGAAAAAGTTTTCCACGTCGGACAGGAATTGGAATTCAAAATTTTGCGGATCGAACAGGACGTTGAAAAAATCGGTCTGTCGCACCGCGCCGTCGGTAAAGATGACGAGCCGGTCGTTGATACCAAGAGCTATTCGACGCAGGCAAAAGGCGGTATGGCTTCGCTCGGCGAACTCGCCAGTCTGAAATTCGGTTCCAAGGCGGAAGCGGCGAAAGAAGAGCCGAAAGAAGAACCGAAGGAAGAAAAGGCTGAAACGGTTGAGGAAGCTAAAACGGAAGAAACTTCGGCAGAAGAAGAAACGGTTACGGCGGAAGAAGGCGAACAGCCTTCTTCCGAAACGGCTGAAGAAACTGATGAAACTGCGGAAGAAGTAAAAGCCGAAAATGAAACTCCGTCGGAAACCGAAACGGCTGAGGAAGCGGAACCGCCGACTGCCGAAACTGCGGCGGAAGAAACCTCCGAAGCGGTTGAAGAAAAATCTGAAACCGAAGAGGAAACGTCTGCCGAAGCCGCCGCCGAAGACAAAACGGACACTTCCGCGTCAACGGAAGCCGAAGCGGCGGTTGAAGATTCAACGGAAGACGCGACGACCGAAACTTCGGCTGAAACAACCGACGAAGCGCCAGCCGAAGCGGAAGAAACTACGGCGGAAGCAAACACGGATTCACCCGAAAATGAAACAGGAGAATCTGCCGAGCAAGCCGATGAAAAGACTGCAAATAGCTAAAATAGAAACTAAAAAAAAGGAGAAAAAATGACAAAAGCAGATTTGGTAGAAAGAGTCGCAAACGAAGCCGATATGACGAAAAAAGATGCCGAACAATTGGTCGAAATCATCTTCGACACGATCATTTCTACTCTGAACAAAGGCGAAAAGATCGAACTGCGCGGTTTCGGCAGTTTCCGTCTTCGTGAGCGTGACGCGCGCAAAGGGCGCAATCCGAAAACGGGCGAAGCGGTTGACATTCCCGCCAAGCGCGTCGCGTATTTCAAACCCGGCAAAGAACTCAAAGAAGTCATCAATCAGGGACAGTAAAGGAAAGCGCGGTGGATATTCTCTGGAATCCGTGGCGGTATGAATATATAAAATCCGGCGAAAGTAAAGAAAAATCTGCGAAATCGAGCGGATGCGTTTTCTGCGCGATTCTGAAAAGCCCGGCGAGCGACGAAGAAAAGTTTATTCTTCACCGCGCCGGGTTTAATTTTGTCATTTTGAATATTTATCCGTATGTCAGCGGTCATCTGATGATCGTCCCTTTCGCGCATCTTGCCGAACTCGACCAAGCCGACAAACAGACGACCGACGAGATGATGGATTTGACGAAAAAATGTCAAACCGTTCTGCGGGAAGTTTACGAGCCGAACGGGATGAATCTCGGAATGAATTTCGGCAAAGCGGCAGGCGCGGGCGTTGCGGAACATTTTCATATGCACATTCTTCCGCGCTGGGTCGGCGACGTGAATTTTATGACTTCGGTCGGCGAAACGCGCACCATTCCCGAAGATTTGCAGACGACTTACAAAAAACTAAAAGGAAAGTTTTAATGGCTGAGAGCAAAGCCGGGAGCGCACGCATCCCTGCGTGCATGAGCGCGAAGCGCGAAAAACTGAAAAGCGAAATCTCAACTTGAATTTTATAAAACTCCGATTACGCTGCTAGCGCATCGTTACACGCAGGGATGCGTGCGCTCCAGCGAAAATCAATCTTCATTAAGAGCCAAATTTACCGCCTCATCCATCGAAATTTTTCTGCCCTGATCTTCATATTCGACAAACGAATTTTCACCAATTGCTTCCTCCGCTTTTTCGATAAAATGATCGCGGAAAATGCGGTCAGCGGTTTGAATTTCAAAACCGACCGATTCGCGCAGAGCGTCCGCCGCGCCGAAAAGTTTGGCGGCTTTTTCAAATTCTTCATTCATTGCCGAGAGCGATGCGAAACCGTCGAGACAATCGGCGACGGCGCGTATGCTGCCCAAATCTTTCGCAATCGAAAGACTTTCCGTAAATTGTTCACGTGCCGTGTCTGCATCGCCTTCCATACAGGAAACCGAGCCGAGATTAAACAGCGCGTAAAGCAGATTGAAAGCGTCGCCGCCTTTTCTCGCTTCGCTCAAAGTTTCTTCGTAATAAGAATGCGCTTCGGCATAATTGCCTTCGAGCCGCGCGATCTCTCCTAAGCCCATCAGCGCGACTCCGACGATCGCTTTGTCATCGAGTTCGCGTCCGATTGCGAGGCTTTCTTCAAGCAACGGGCGAATGTTCAGATCGTTTTGATTCAAGCGCGTAATTCCCAAACCGTTGCACGATTGAGCGATTTTTTTTCGGTCGCCGATCTCGCGGCTCAGATCGAGACATTCCTCGTAATAACGGCTCGCCGCGTCGAGATCGCCCTGCGACCACGCCAGATCGGCGGCGGGAATGAGAGCTTTGACGCGCGACGATTTCGAAGCGTTTCGTCCTTTTTCCAAAACCTCCTGAAGCCGGTTTCTGCCTTCCGTGTAATGACCGTGAACCGACCAGAGGCGATGTATCGCGCCCGACAAACGGAGAGCTTTTTCAGTCTCATTTTCCAAAAAATATTCGAGAGCGGCGCGTAAGTTTCCGTGTTCATCTTCCAAAACGTCAAGCGATTTTGCCTGTTCCGCGCCGCGCAGATGCGGTTCTATTTGTTCGGCAAAATTTAAAAAGTAATCCGCGTGGTTTTGTTTTGTAGTTTCAAAATCTTCCGATTCGGATAATTTTTCCGCACTGAACTGACGAACGACTTCGAGCATCGAAAACCGCGCCGTGCCTGTTTGTTCCTTCCGCCGAAGCAGACTTTTATCGGTCAGAGACAAAACGGTTTCAAAGACATCGAAATCGTCGCCGCAATCGCAAACCGTTTCGATAGCGTCAAGCGTCGCGCCGCCGACAAAAACCGAAAGCTGGCGGAAAATTTGTTTTTCCGTTTCGTCGAGCAGTTCAAAACTCCAGCGAATAGCGTTGCGCATCGTTTGCTGGCGAACGGGCAAATCTTTCGCGCCGCCTGTCAAAAGTTTTAATTGATTTTCGAGCCGCCCGAGCAGATCATCGGGCGATAAAATTTTTATCCGCGCCGCCGCCAGTTCGATGGCGAGCGGCAAGCCTTCGAGTTTTTCGCAGATTCGGACAATTGTCGCCGCATTTTCATCCGTCAAAGCAAAATCCGATTTTGCCGCCTTCGCTCTTTGGACGAAAAGCGAGACCGAAGCGTATTGCTCAAGCGATGCTTCCGTGTGCGGTTTTTTCGAATCGGGCAGATCGAGCGGCGGAACTTTGTATTCGTGTTCACCGCGAACTTGTAAAATATTTCTGCTCGTTACGAGAATTTTCAAAAGCGGCGCGGCGGCGAGAAGTTCGGCAACCATCGGCGCGGCTTCGACGATCTGCTCGAAATTGTCGAGAACGAGCAACATTTTCTTTTCGACCAGAAAATGCTTCAGAATATTTTCAATCTGTTCACTGCCCGATTCCTTGATTTTCAAAACCTGTGCGATTTCAGGCAAAACCAGTTCGGGTTTGGTGATTGCGGACAGGTCAACAAAAAAAACGCCGTCGGGAAAATCGGGAAGCAGTTCGCGGGCGATCTTGTGCGACAAACGAGTTTTTCCCGTTCCGCCGATGCCGGTCAAAGTAACGAGCCGGACGTTTTCATCGCTCAGAAGATTTTTTATGTCAACGATCTCGCGCCCGCGTCCGATGAGCGGCGTTACCTGCGCGGAAAGATTGTTAGGAACTTCGCCGGCGGAAAGCGGCGTAAATTTTTCGAAATTAAATTGTTTATCCGTCGTGTGATGTTCACCGGCGATAATTTCTTCGAGATTTTTCAGATCGTCGGCAAGATCGCGCGCGTTTTGATAACGGTCGCTTTTGCTTTTTTTGAGTGCTTTGGAAACTATCTTTTCGAGTTCGGGCGGAATATTTTCGGCGATTTGCGAAACTGGAACGGGTTCGCGCAAAAGAATCGTCGAGATCATCGTTGAAATTTCTTCCGTCTTAAACGGCTGTCGCCCGGTGAGCATTTCGTAAAGCACGAGACCAAGCGACCAGAGATCGGTGCGCGTATCAACCGCTTCGCCCGCCGCCTGTTCGGGACTCATATACGAGATCGTGCCGAGCAGAACGCCTTTTTGAGTCAATTCCGAGTCGGCAATTTTGGCAACTCCGAAATCGAGAATTTTTAACTGCCCGTCGTCGGTAATATAAATATTTTCCGGTTTGATGTCGCGGTGAATAATGCCCGCCTGATGCGCGTGCGCCAAACCTTCGGCGATCTGCCGCGCGTATCCGGTCATCTCGCGGACGGTCAGAGATTTTTCAAAGATTTTTTCCTTGAGCGTTTTTCCCATGTAAAACGGCATTGCTATAAACAGCCGTCCGTCGTCCGTTTCGCCGACCTCGAAAACGGCGCAGATATTCGGGTGATCGAGCGCGGCGGCGGCTCGGGCTTCGCGCGTAAATCTCTGTTTCATCGCCGCGTTCGCATTATAACGGCGCGGCAGAAATTTGAGCGCGACTTCGCGTTCGAGCGACAGATCAATCGCCCGGAAAACCACGCCCATTCCGCCTTCGCCGAGTTTTTTCAGGATTTTGTAATGAGAGATCAGTTGGTTTTCAAAAATCTCCGAATCTTCCGGTTCGGCGTTTTCGATCAGAGCTTCGACTTCGCGGCGGATTTCCGGCGTGTCGAAAGGAATCTCATCCAGAAACTTGCGGCGTTCTTCGGGCGATAATTTGATCGCTTCGGCAAACAATTCGCCGACGCGGTCCCAACGGGCGTTTTCCATCGGAATCGTCGCCTGCTGGTCTAAATTTTCCTGTTGATTATTTTGATCCGCGCCGGTCATAGTCGGGTTTACCTAAACATCATAAAAGATTTAAGGGGAATTTAAAAATGTTCGGAAGAAATAAACGGCTTTAGCCGCAAATAGTTCAGTTGAAGTGGGATTCAGGATGACATTATATAAGAATTTTTAAAAATCGAAAATTCGATTTATTTTTGCTTTGAAGAAAAACGAAGAAAAGAAAGTTATGCGGATGATTAATTCAAATTTCAAAATTATTAAGCAGGTATCTATTCATGAATATTTTATAATGTAGAAATTAGAATTTTCTTCCAGTAATTGGGAAAGACTAACAAAAATACTGCTCCGACTATAAAAAATACAATTGCCGTTATTTTTGTAACACTTAAAGTAGGACTCCAGTGAAAAAAATCGCTACTTATATCAACCACTACAGCAAAAAATGAAGTTGCTAGCATAACAACAAAACTAGCCCTCAGAATATCTTTCAAAACTTCTACGTAATATCTTTTCAATTCATAACGAGAAGATAAAGAAACAAAGAGTGCGAATAAAGGTGCGAGCATACAGATAATGACTAAGCTGAATCCTATACGAGTAAAGATACTGATTGTTGAGGTTGGAAACCAAACGAAAAGTGCGAAAAAAGCTCCTAAAAATAACATATACAAAAATGGAGTAAAAAAATTTCTTGTAAAAGCTGCAATATTTACCCAAAAGACTGTCAGAAAAAGAGGTTTCAAGGAATTCTTAATATTAACAAACGTAATTGCTATAAGTTGTGTTAAAAAAACCAGTAATTTAGTTTCTTTACGAGCTTTCATGGCTGGCAGGATTCCGAAAATCCCAATCACTGCAAAAACATAAATTAGAAGTATTAAAAGTCGTATCTCCATCAAATACTTGAAAGCAACTACAACATACTTCAATATCGTAAATGGAGGACTTTCATTGTTATTGCTACCAATTTCTGCCCATCTTAAAAAGTCGTTAAAGTTCTCAGAGACAAAAGGAATTAGCAAAACTGAAGAGATCAAAACATAGTTGACGGGTAAAACCAAGAAAAATGGAATCCACGGGCTTATGTTATTAATTTGACAGAATTTTTTACCTCCATTAAACAATCCTACAATAAATAAGACGGAAAATATTCCGATTAATATATTCGTTGCGATAAATCCCATTTCTTCGCCAAAATAACTTATGATCGCAAATAAAGCTGAACTACCTATTGCACAAAGCACAAGCATTAGGGTTGTGTATTCGTCCTCACCGCTCTTAATTTTGAAGACATAAATCAAAACAAAAACTGTACTCAGTAGTGAAAAAAAAGCAAAAACACTTGCAAACATAATTTTGCTCTTTTCTGCATCAAGAAATTCATTTATAAAATAAGTTGAATGAAATCCTAAAATACATAATGCTAGAAAAAACCACCATACGGGATTTATTTTTTTCGGCGAGCGTCCACAACCGTTACAAATCAAATTTGTGAAAATATTCTGATGTGAACAAATTTCTTCTCCGCCCTCTTTTTTAGTGCAAGAAAATTGTTTCGGGTTTTCGGAAGAAAACAATCCTTCTGTTTTTAAATTTGGGTTTGTGTTAAAGAAACGTACAGACTCAACAAAAGACCTTGCCATTTATTTGCCTCCTTTGCAGAAAATCTCTACTTATGTATTTAACTTCTTTTATTGTCGAGAAAAATTTTTGTCATATTACCATATAATTCAAAATATCAACATTCATGATAAGCATTTAGCAGTTGATTCGCTTTACAATGATTGTAGTGCCATTTAGAATTGCGATAAAAAAATCTCTTTTTCTATTTTGTTAAAAGCCGTCTATTTCATCGTCTTGGCTTCGGCTTTGGCTTCACTGACGTTCGGTTGTGTCGAACGGTCAACCGCTTCGTCTTCGATCTCGCCGCCCGGACTGATCGGAATATCCGCCGGATTGGAATATTTTAAACCGCGTTCTTCGCTGTCGAGATATTCTTTCGGAATGGCGATGCTCGGCTGTGAATTCGGCGGAACATAGCCCGGATAATCAACGCGCGAATGATAGATCGCCACCAGCGATTTGATGATTGATTCGCGGATTTGCGTTAGTTCTCTGAGCGTCAGATCGCATTCGTCGAGTTGATCGTCAGCCAAAATCGCGTCAATTATCTTCGTCACGATGAAGCGGATATTTTCCGGTGTCGGCTCGCTCAAAGACCGCGCCGCCGCTTCGCAGCTGTCGGAAATCATCATGATCGCGGCTTCCTTAAACTGCGGTTTTGGTCCCGGATAGCGAAAATCGTTTTCGACGACTTCTTCGGGATCGCGGGCTTCCGCCTGCGCTTTTTTCAGAAAATAATGAAGCGTTCGCGTGCCGTGATGCTGGGGAATAAAATCAATGATTCTCTGCGGCAAACCCATTTCCCTGGCGAGTTTTACGCCGTAGGTAACGTGGCTGATGATGATTTTCGCGCTCTGTGATGGCTTAAGACGGTCGTGCGGATTTTTGCCGAGTTGGTTTTCGACAAAATGTTCGGGCGCGGCGGATTTGCCGATGTCGTGATAGAGCGCGCCGATTCTTGCTAAAAGACCGTTGCCGCCGACGACGCGGCAGGCTTCTTCCGCTAATTGCCCGACGGCGTGCGAATGCTGATTCGTTCCGGGAGCGCGGAGCGCAAGCTGTCCGAGAACCGGAAGATCGGCGTTTGACAGTTCCAACAATTTTACATCAGTCAAAATTCCGAAAAAGTTTTCGCAGACTGGCAGAAACATAGCCGTTACCGCCGCCGTTACGAGTCCGCTGGCGAGACCGCAAACCATTGCCAGCAAAACCGTATTCAAAATAAAAGGCTGTTGGGTGTAACCGATCAGCGCGATTGCCGCTCCCGCGCTTGCCAGACCGACCAGAATGCCGGCAATCGTTACCGACGAGCGCGAGCGGTAACGCCCGATGCCGTAAACCGCCACCGCCGACGCAATCGCCGAGTAAACGACGAATTCCATGCTTTTCGGCGCGAGCAGTCCGGCGATCACGGAAATGAAAAGCCCTGTAAAAAGCGCAGTTCTCCGATCAGCCAGAAGCGTCATCAAAAGCGAGCCGAAGGCAAACGGAATCGCAAACGACCAGAGAGCCGGATCGTTGAGCGGCGCTTTTTCATTCTGCACGGCGGTATATTCGGCAAGCCGGAAAAAGACAGCCATCAAAGCGGTTTGGACTAGGACGATAAATCCGAACAATGCGAAAGTTTTTTCTTCAGAAAGCGATAGACGCGGAACGATCCCGCGATGCTGTATAAATTTCCAAGCCGCCCAGAAAAGCGCGGAAATTATTGCCAGCAGTCCGAAAAATCGGTTGATATTGCGCGTTGATTTACTGTAACTGCGAATCGCCGCGATCTGGGACAGGCGTTCCGGCGTGATCGGGTCGCCTTCGCGCGCGATCGTCTGACCGCGTTTGAGCGAAACGGTAACGGGTTCGACGCTGTCGGCAATAGAATCCTTCGCTTTTTCGGTCAAAACGCTGTCGAAAACGACGCTCGCCTGGATCAGCGGCGCGAGCGCGGAATGAAAAGCCTGGACTTCCGCGTCGGACAAACTTCGTATCTGTTTTAATCTTTCAAGCAAATTGTTTCGGGCTTCGGAAAGCGAGGTCATACTGCTTTCCGCCATCGAAACGGTTGACTGCTGGTTCGGTCGCTTCGGATCAATCAACGCGATGTCGTTTTGCAGAAACGGGCGGTCTTTATCGTCATAGATCGAACCGGAAGCGTTTTCGCGCAAAACGCGCGTTACGGCTTCGAGTTCGTTTGAACTAAATGTGCGGGCGGAAAAAACTTTGCCGACATCCACATTGCCCGCGCCGTTCCATTTTATATTTCCGGCGGAATTAGTATTCGATTTATTCGCGTTGTTCGAATTCGCGCTTTCCGTCCGGCGCAGATTTTCCCACGACGAGCGAAAAGTCTGCACGGCTTCGTCGGCGCGGTTCGTGTCGAGCCGGAAAATCGGTTGGACGCTTTCTCTGGCAGATTGCCTGAGCCGTTCGGTTTCTTCGTCGTCCGTTACGGTAATATCGGCGGGCGACATGATGCTTTCACGGGCGATGTCGCCTTCTTTGTATTGCTCGCCGGGCGCGGAACGCCAGAACGGATTGTTGATAAAAAACGTCGTCAGGATGCACAAAACCGCGAATCCGAACCAGAATCTCTGAGTTTCGGAAAGATTCTTTAACGGAATCGAAACATAGTCCGATACGGTTTTGCGAAACTTTGAAAATCTCGAAAGTGAATCCTGAATACGTTTACTCATTCGGTATTTTTGATGAAAAAACTCGTGCGCCGGTAACTTATAAAATCTTTACCGCTTTTTATGCGAAATTTGCCGCAAATTGACCTAAATCCCTTGATAAAGTTTCCCCGATCTTTTCGACCAAAGGCTGCAAAGTTTTTGTGTGAATAGCTGAAACTGCCACGATTTCCGTATTGTTGTCAACCGAGACTTGCCGTTTTAACGCTTCGGTCGTTTGTTCGTCAAGTAAATCCGACTTGTTTAAAACAATTATCTGCGGAATTTTGTTCAGCTCCAATTCGAGCAGAATTTTTTCGACCGATTCGATCTGCTGGATCGCCCGCGGATTCGATGCGTCAACAATGTGAACCAATAGATCACTGTCGCCAATTTCTTCCAAAGTTGCTCGAAACGCGGCAACCAGTGCTTCGGGCAGATCGCGGATAAAACCGACCGTATCGTTGATGATGACTTCCTGCTCATACGGCAGACGCAGACGGCGCGATGTCGGGTCGAGCGTCGCAAACATTTTCTTTTCGGCATAAACATCCGAATCGGTCAGAGCATTTAAAAGCGTTGATTTTCCGGCGTTCGTATAGCCGACCAGAGAGATGATCGGCAGATTTTTCTGAACGCGGTTTTTGCGCCGTTCCTGCCGCTGATGCTGTAATTTGTCAACCTGTTTTTCCAGTTGCGAAATTTTATCGCGCACGCGGCGGCGGTCGGTTTCGAGTTTCGTTTCGCCCGGACCGCGCCCGCCGATGCCGCCCGCCAGCCGCGAAAACGCGGAATTTTGTCCCTGCACCAATCGAGGCAGAAGATATTTTAACTGCGCGAGTTCGACCTGAAGTTTACCTTCGCGCGATTGGGCGCGTTGGGCGAAAATATCCAGGATCAATTGCGGTCGGTCAATGACTTTGAGATCGGTCGCTTCCGAAAGCGCGCGAACCTGCGCCGGAGAAAGTTCGGTATCAAAGACGATCAGATCCGCGCCGAGACGCATCGAGCGGATCAGAAGTTCTTCGAGTTTTCCTTTTCCCAAGACCGTTTTTGGATCAATTTTCTGACGGCGTTGGATGAGTTTGTCCAAAACAACAACGTCCGCCGAAACCGCTAATTCTTCCAGTTCGGCTAGAGATTCTTCTGCTTCGGACAAATATCCGGTCGTTACATTGACCAAAATCACGCGGTCGCGGTTCGTGTGCCGACCTTTGCGGCGCACGCCGCGATTTCGAACCATTTCCGCTTCGAGCGAATTTATCAAACGGATAAAATTCGTGTCTAACTGCGACGGAATATTCGGCTCTAAAAATTCATACGGCAAAGTTTGGCTTTCGTCTTCCAATTTTTCGGCAGTCGTCGGCAAAAGATGCGCCGAATAAACCAAGTTCGGCAAACCCGTTTTTTCGTCAACCTGAATGATTGACATCAGATCAAGCCGCAGAAGCGCAAGGTCGGTTAAATCGTCCTGTGTGAGTTTTTCGCCGAGCAGGTGCGTGTGAACGCAGCGCAGTCCGCGAAAACGCTCTTCGGCTACGCGGGCGCGACCGAAATCGGGCATCTCGATCTGTTTGGCGTTGCCGACCATCACATATTCGACCTGACCTTTGCGATTAAGCAGCACACCGATCTGTCTGCCGGTTTCAAAAGAAATTTCCGACAATTGCCGCGCAAGTTCCGGCGAAACGATCTGTTCGGGCGCGACGCGGCGCGTTCCGAGACGCTCGATACGGCGAAGCTGATTATGTTTTAACCCTTGTGTAAAACCGTGAATGTTACTGATAAAACTTAACCTCCAGTGATTTTATTATAGCAAATCTTTTCCGGTAGGCAGACGGCAGCGGCAGTAGGCAGTTAAAAAAAACTCAACTACCGCCTACTGCCGCTGCCGTCTGCCTACTTGAAATTATCGTTTCGCGGCTTTCGCCTGTCCGCCTTTGATCGTCAACTCGTCAACGATCCATTTCGCGTCGGCGAATTTTTCCGTGACGAAAAGCACATAGCGAATATCAACGACGATCGTCCGCCCGTAATTCGGATCGAAGAAAAGATCGTTTCCTAAGCCCTCGTAATTGCCGTCAAACACGATACCGACCTGTTCGCCGTAGGCATTGAGCATTGGCGAACCGGAATTTCCGCCGATGATGTCGGTCGTCGCCAGGAAATTGACCGGCACGGAATCGCCGACACCGTATCTGCCGAAATCTCTGTTTTTCTGCAAAGTGTGCAGTTTGTCCGGCGCGTCAAACGGGAAAACATCCGTGTCTTTTTCCAGAACGCCTTTCAAGGTCGTAAACGGCTGGTAAATAACGGCTTCGCGCGGCGAATAGCCTTTGACGTTGCCGTATGTAAAACGCAAGGTCGAATTCGCGTCCGGGTAAACGAGCATATTGTTCATCTCAGCCATTCCCTGAATATAGCGCAAACGCAATTGCTCGATCTCGCTGTTGTATTTCGCAGCTTTCGCATTATATTTGCCGCGTTCGTCGGCGAGATAAGAAATGAAATTCGTTACGTCCGGGTATTTCTTTTGCAAGTCGTCGAAATCTTTGTCGTAAAGTTTGATGACTTCTTCCGCCGAATCGAAATCCTTGTTTTCAACGATACGTTCGACGAAAGATTCTTCGGCTTCGCGGCGTTCTTTGCCCTCAAAACGCTCAAAAAGTTTTTCGACGAGCGGAATTTTTTGATCGTCGGGAAGTTCAGCCATCTTTTTGAGATAAAATTTGAGCATTTCGCGGTCTAAGACGGGTTCGCGGTTTTTGTATGCCTGTTCGATCTCGGTGCGTTTTTCAGCCGTCAGCTTTTGTTTGTTGCGAACAGCGACAAAAGCGTCGAAAACCTGTTTGAAGATCGGAGTGTAACCCGGATTCGGAATGCGGCGGACGGTATTGTCGCGGGCTGAATTGGCATAGAATTCTTTGGAAATTTCATGTAGGCGACGCAAAACATCGCCGTATTTCGCCTGACGCGCCGGATTCGCATTTACCCAGGCGGCGAATTTCGCTTCCTGTTCGCGACGTTTTTCTAAGAATCCACTGCGGCGGAGCGCGTCAACGTTGCCCTCGTAAACCTTTCGCGCGTTGTCGAGACTGAAAATTTCGCCCTGCAGTTTGACACGCTTGGCTTCGTCTTCTTCACCGATCTTGGTCAAAGCCGCGCTCCAGGCGGCGACGTAATCACGGATAAACGGATAATTTTCGTCTTCCGAATATTCGATCGTCTGGCTTTCACGATAGCGCGTCGTGCCGCCCGGATAGCCGAGAACGAAAACAAAATCGTTTTCCTTCACGCCGTTCAAAGACATCGTGAGATGTTTTTTCGGTTTGTAGGGAACATTGTTCGGCGAATATTCAGCCGATTTTCCGTCCGGCGCGACATAAGCGCGTAAAAAAGTAAAATCGCCAGTGTGACGCGACCATTCGAAATTGTCGGGATCGCCGCCGTAAAAACCGATCATCTGCGGCGGCGCGTAAACGACGCGAATGTCTTTGATCGCCATCGTTTCGTAGAGATAATAATAGTAACCGCTGTTCAAACCCTGTATGCGGATCGTCGTGTCCGCTCCGACCTTTGCTTTTTCGGCTTTTTCCAAATCGTCAATATTTTTCTTGATCGCGGCGGCAAGCTGTTCGCCCGAAAGATTTTCCGTGCCTTTGGTGATCTTCGCCGTTACGTCTTCGACGCGGTTGGTGATGAAAACCTGATAATCTTTGGCGGGCAGTTCGTTCGCCATCGAATCGGCGCGATAGCCTTCTTTGCCGTAATCTTTATTGGCGGTCGAAGCCGAAACCAATGCGTCGAAACCGCAGTGATGATTGGTCAGGATCAAACCTTTCGGCGAAACGAATTCGGCGGTGCATCCGATACTCAA
>JBGTSF010000058.1:15759-30996 GCA_041940425.1 Pyrinomonadaceae bacterium | reverse complement strand
CAAAGCAGAAAAGCTAAAAAGATTTTTGTAAAAGCCGAATCTTTGGGCGTGAAAGTTTTGAGCGAAGATGAATTCAAAATAATGATATATTAGTCCTCTTTACGGCTAAAAATTTTCATTGCGTTATCATATAATTTTTGATTATTTTCTTTGCTTTCAATTTTACTTTCAATAAATTCTTTATGTAGATTAGCTGTTGTCTTAACAATCTCATTAATTTCTACTTCGGTTAATTGTTCAGAGTAAAGTTTTTCATAATCTTTAAATTCCTCTCCTAAAGTAACTTTATAATTTGCTAAGTTAAATTTGATATTAATATGACTTGAGTAGTTGAAATCGCCAAATCCTGTTTGACGAAAATTTATGAAAGTATATTGTAATGATGCATCTTGGATATTTTCTGTATCTGATATTGTTGATTTAGCATTAGCTATTGCTTTTTCTTTTGGAAGCCTCGTCGCACCTCCTCCCCAAAATAAAAGAAACTCAGTTTTTAAATAAAAATCTTCAAATTTCTGACATATTTCAATAAATCTATAAATTAAAGGCTCTATTGAATTCTCAAATACATCAAGCATAGTTTCTTTTGTTTTCGGAACTTCGGCTCTTTTACCAACATTTTTTACTCTCTTTTTAAGTAATGCCAATTCTTTATCCAAGTCATCCGGTTCTTCAATATCCTCGCCTTTCGCGCCGCGAATCATTATTTCGAGTGAACGAACTAAATTTTCCGTGATGTATTCGATAAACGGTTCGAGTTCGCCCGCGTCGGCTAATCTTAAAACGGCGTAGTAATTTTCCTTGTCTTCGGTTTTGATAATCGCGGGCGGATAGCCGAACTGCATCAGGATAAAATTCATCAGGATTCGCGCCGTTCTGCCGTTGCCGTCGTCGAATGGATGAATCAGGATGAAGCGGTAATGAAAAACGGCGGCGAGAATTATCGGATTTGCGTCCGCTTTTTCTTTTTCTTTTCTAAACCATTCGACGAGTTCCTGCATTTTCGCGGGAGTTTCTTCGGGCGTGGCGAAATAGAAAGTTTCGCCCGTTACCGTGACGACATGATTCGGCTGAGTTTTATATTTTCCGACTTCGATTTTCCGGCGCGTCGGTTTTCCTTCCGAAGTTTTCGCTTCCTTGTAGCTTGTTTCTTTTAACAAAAGCGTGTGAAGTTCGCGGATAAATTTTTCCGTCAGAGGCGTTTCGTCTCTGACCAAATCCAAAATCCAATTGATCGCTTCATTATGTCCGGTGATTTCAAAATGATCTTTGAGGGGTTTGCCTTGCGCCGTGATGCCGAATAGAATCAAGGCTTTTGTTTCGCCGTAGGTCAGCGAATTGCCTTCGATATTGTTTGAATGATAATTCCAATCGAGCCGGAATTTCTGTAAAATCCGCGCTTCGGCTTCTGCGTCCAGAGGTCGCAGATTGTCTAATTCGTTTTTGAGTTGTTCGGCTTTTTCCAGAGCGTTCATCAAAACGTATTTTTATCATTTTAATAAAAGTTTGCAAGGTTTGTTTTGCGCTTGGGATTTTCCGTGTAAAATCATTTCTGAAATCTTCACTATTTAACTCGCAAAAGCCGAATCTTTGGGCGTAAAAGTTTTGAGCGAAGACGAATTTAAGGAAATGATCTCATAAAAATAAACGAAACATTTTAATAACGACATCCGTTTTTTTGACTAATATTTCAGGCGGATTTTTGAAGTCTTAAAAGCGGTTTCACGTTTATTTTAAGTCTAAAAAAGTTCTTGACTTGTAAAGAGTTAAATCATAAACTCTCGTTGCAGCACCGAATTTAAGGACAAAATACTTTTTAATGAAGCAGGTTTGGGAATTAAACCGTCAGTCATTCGAAAAAATGCTTGACTGGCTGGATAAAGACCGTGAAATTGCCGGACAAAAATACGAGGCGATTCGTTTTCGCTTGATCAAAGTTCTCAATTATCGCGGATGTTTGGAGGGCGAATCGCTTGCCGATGAAGTGATGGACAGAGTAGCGAAAAAGATTGACACTCTGGCGGAAACCTATCAGGGCGATCCGGCATTTTATTTTCTGAACGTCGCCAATAAAATCTATCTCGAACATCTGCGAAAACCCGTCGCGGTCGAACTTTCGGACAATCTTGCCGACCCGTCCGATACTTCTTCGACGGAGGAAGATTTTCAGCCGGAATTTAACTGTTTAAGCAAATGTCTGGAGAGCCTTCCGTCTGCGAAACGCAATTTTATCCGGGATTATTATCAGGAAAACAAAAAGAAAAAACTTAGCAATCTTCAACAGATTGCCGACAGCGAAGGCATTGAAGTAACCAGCCTGCATATGCGGGCGTTCCGGCTTCGCGCCTCACTGCAAAAATGCGTTCTGGATTGCCTGGCGGAAGCCGCCTGAAAAAAAATTTGTAAAAAATTACAATAAAAGCGTGAGATTTGAAAGAAAAAAATCATTATAAACAGCAAGGTTGGTGAAGTTTTGAAAAAAACAGACGAACAGGAAAAACTTAGAGATTATATTTTAGGAACGCTCGGCGATGAAGACCGTTCGGCAATCGAGGAACGCATCATGACGGACGATGATTATTTTCAAACACTTGCGATAGTCGAAGAAGATTTGGTCCAGGAATATGCGGACGGAAATCTCACCCCGGCAGAAAGCGCGTCCTTTGAAAAAAGTTTTTTGCATTCGGCGGACAATCGGCAAAGGGTCAGATTCGCCCGCGCCCTGAGAAAATACGTCAACGAAACCGAAGACGCTTCGGACACCCGAAAAAAATCGTCTTTTTTTGACACGCTGAAAGCGTTTTTCTTATCGCCCGTTCCGGCGACGCTCGCGTTTTTGACGGTTGCGGGCGTTGCCGGATTTTTTATCTGGAGGTCTTTTTCGGTTTCGACCGATTCGGAAATTTTAATCGCCCTTAACAAAATCTATCAAACCGACCGACCGACCGAGGCGAGAATTACCGGATTCGATTACGCGCCTAAAAGCGAAGGCACGCGCGGCGGCAATAAAAATGAAAACTTAGACCTGGTGTTAGCCAAATCCCGCGCCACCGAAGCGGTTTTGAAAAATGAAACCGCCGAAAATTTACACGCACTCGGTCGCGTTTATCTGGCTGAAAACAATTTTGACGAAGCTATCAACCAGTTTGAAAAAGCTCTTGAGAAAAACCCCAAGATCGCCGGACTTCACAACGATCTGGGCGTCGCGTTTATGGAAAAAGGAAAGCTGGAAGAAGAAAGCCTTGATCTTTTTACCAGAGCCGCCGAAGAGTTTGAAAAATCCATCGAACTGGATAAGGATTTGACCGCCGCCTATTTTAATCGCGGATTAATTGCCGAATCGTTAAAACTTCCGCATCAGGCTAAAGAAGCGTGGGAGCATTATCTAAAACTCGATCCTTCATCCGAGTGGGCAGACGAAGCCCGTGAGCGTCTGAAAAAACTCGGGGAAAACCAGCCGGTCAGCAAAACAAAGGACGAGCTGATGAAAGATTTCCTCACGGCATACCAGAAAAACGATACCGATTCGGCGTGGGACATCTACAGCACAAATCGTGAAACGGGTTCGGGCAAGTTGATTCCATTACAACTTGCCTTTTTGATTGTTGATTCAAAAGCCGCCGGAGACGGGGAAAAAGCCGGGGAATATCTGAAAGCTCTCGAATATATCGGCAAACTCGATGAAGAAAAATCGGGAGACGGATTTTGGCGGGATATTGGAGATTTCAATGCAAAACTGCCGAACGGCAAAATTCTGCCGCTAAAAAAGTCGCTCGACACGATGAGAGAAGCGGGTCAGGCACAGGAAGCCGGAAGCTTGAACGTATCGCTGGAGAAATACGAAACAGCCAAAAATTCACTCCGCGATCTGGAATATGTCTGGATGGAGAAACTTTGCGATTATTGGATTGGCTCATTAAAATTCAGGCTCAATCAACTGGAAGCGAGCAATGTCGTTTTCGAATCTTTGGTTCGATATAGTCAGGAGAATAATTACAAATGGCTGGCTACTCATTCGTATGTCCGGTTAACTTATAGCGTAGGTTCGCAAAATAAACACTCGAAGGCAATCGAATATGCTAATCGGGCGTTGAAATTGGCTTTGCAAACAAACGATTCTTATAATCTTCAGCGAATCTACACTTCTTTAGCCTACGATTATAAAGCCGTCGGGCAATATAAATTATCGCTGAATCTTATAAAAAAAAGCTTGGACATCATTGACAGGACAAATCCCGGTCCGGTTCAAATGTGGCAGGCATATGAAAATCTGACCTTCACGCTCTTTGAAGAAAAGCTCTTCCGAACCTCCAGGCTCATCCAAAAGGAAGCCCTCCAACTTGCCAGAGACAGCTCGGAGCCGTTTTCCCAGCATTTATCCGAATTATATCTGGCAATGATCAGCACCGAACTTGCCGACTACTCACGATCAGCCGAATTTCTCGACGGATCGAGAAAGATCGTCGCAGGATTTGAAGACGAACAGGCTAAATTAAAAGGCTTGGCTTTAATTGACCTGAAAGCGGCGCAGCTGGAGAGAACATTGGGAAATTTTGACAGGGCAATCGAGCTGTTTAAAGCCGGAAGCAGGTTTTATTCAAAATCCGAGTTCAAGTTGCTGAATTACGAGGCAAACAAAGGCGAACTGCTGTGTTATTTCGCAAGCAATAATGATGACGGTTTTCGGGAAAAACTGCCCGTGGTTTTAGACATCTTCAGAAAATACCGCAGAGAGATTTTAGAGGAGCAAAACCGCAACAGTTTTTTTGATAACGAGCAAAATGTTTACGATATTGCCGTTGATTATGAGTTCGGCAAAGCGGAGTTTGCGAGGGCTTTCGATTATTCGGAAGAATCGCGCTCGCGTTCGCTGTTAGATTTACAGAATTCCGGCATACAGGTTTCCGATGACGAAAAACGCCCTGAAATCAAATTTTCCTCAAGTCTTTCCGAACCGTTGAGCCTCGCCCAAATTCAGGCGGAAATGCCTGAAAACACGCAGCTGCTGGAATATGCGGTTTTACCGGACAAAGTTTTGATCTGGCTAATTACAAAAGACGGTTTGAATACCGCAAAAACCGAAATTTCTTTGCCCGATCTGCGGGAAAAAACTGCAAACTACCGCGAATTGGTTTCGACAAATACCGAATCGGATGAGCAGTTGAAATTGTCAAAAGAACTTTACCGGCTTTTGATCGCGCCGATAAAAGACCGGCTTGACGCGAATAAAGAGGTTTTTATTATTCCCGACAAAATTCTGACCCAATTGTCTTTTGCGACGCTTTTTTCCGATAAGTATCTCGTCGAAGAATTTAAGATTTCCTATTCTCCGAGCGCGAATGTTTTTTTGAACTGTTTCAAAAAAGCAGAAGAGATCGGTGCGGAAAAATCCGAAGAAATTTTACTCAGTATCGGAAATCCGGCTTTCAATCAAAACGAGTATGAAAACAAATTAAAACCGCTCCCGTCCGCCAAACTCGAAGCCGAAGAAATCGCAAAAGTTTATAAAAACCCGACCGTTTTTGTCGAAGAAACGGCTGATAAAAAGCTGATAAAAGAAAGTTTGAAAACCGCGGAGGTTGTTCATTTTGCCGGACATTATCTGGTTGACGAACATTCGCCCCTGCTTTCGAGTTTTGTTCTCGCGGGAAACCGAAAAGACGAATCGAATCTGACAAACTATGAAATTATCGGCGAAAATCTTTCGCGCCCCCGCCTGATCGTGCTTTCCGCGTGCGATACGGGTGCCGAAGGATATTACAACGGCGAAGGAGTTATGGGCGCGGCGCGGACTTTTTTGGCGATGAAGATTCCGTTAGTTGTAGCAAGCCAATGGAGTGTTGATTCCGAAGCGACCAAAAAATTAATGCTTCGCTTTCACGCTCTTCGTAAAACAGAAAAACTTTCGACCGCTGAAGCTTTACGGCAATCGCAACTGGAAATGCTGAACGATGAAAAATTCAAACAACCATATTATTGGGCGGCATTTATGACGGTTGGCGGTTATGCACAATTTTAACTTTACTAAACCAAACAGGAGATAACGATTATGGCAAACTTAGTTATAAATATTCAGGGACTCGCATTATGTCATTTTGACGGATCAAACGGGAATTGGAAAGTCTTTTTTCCAAGAGCTGAAGACCACGACTTTAAATTGATCGTAGATAAGATCAATGTCGTAAATGGAAGAAAAACCTCGCGCGAATATCTGCCGCCGCCCGCAACACGAATAGATCTGAAACCGACTTCAATAACGGGCTTATCTATCGCTCAAAATGATGTCGCTACCGCTTTAGACGCTTGTGTTCTGCACGAGGAAGATATTCCGCTTACTTCCGATATAAGCAAGTATGCCGGATTTTTAACCCTGCATGATTGTTTTTTGCAAAGCAGACTGCACCCGGAGGTCCCGTTGAAAGTCGATATATGGGATGCCCGCCAGCCTGCCGGTGAACCGACTTTGGAAAATCCTCCGACCAAAGAGTGGAAAATGAGAGAAACGATAGCAACCGAGTTTTTGACGAGTTTCGTTACCGATTCGGATTCTTCGGTTGAAATCGAAATGCAAACCGATTTTGAAATAAACCAAACGTCGTCGTTGTCCGTAAATCAGGAGAACGGTTTTACACATATCGTAACATTTTCAAATGATTGCGAGGGTCTTCATTGCGGAACCGAATCGGACTTCAAGTTTTTTTACAATATTATTGATGAAAACCTGCTAAAGACTAAACGGCGATTTGAAATGACTCTTGTTGACCCTTCAGCGGTCAGAGCGCGAATGGGCAGTCCGTGCGGGGGAATATTCGTTCCCGAAAACAAGCTGATTATTCCGAATGGAATCTAGTTTTCCTGTTTTTGGTAATTATTAAATCTTGTAAAAACCAAAATTTGTAATTTGCCGAGTGCCGGCTTTTGCCCTTTTCCAAAAACAAATAGGAGGTAAAAATTATGGGACGAGGTGTTTCTATTCACATCGGATTAAATACGCTTGACGAAAACCATTATAAGATAATGGGACGACGGCTGTTCGAACCACTGCAAGGCTGTGTATCGGACGCGAAAATAATGCAAAGAATTGCCGGAGACAGCGGATTTGAAACGACGGAACTGTTCACGGACGTAGATACTCCTCTGCCGCAGCTAAAAGCGAATCATATTCTTGACCGGATACGTTTTCACGCAGGTCAGCTCGGCAAAGGCGATTTTTTTCTGCTGACTTTTGCGGGTCACGGCAGCCAAATAACAAATTTTGGTCCTGACCCAGAATTACTAGACCAGACATGGTGTATGTATGACCGGATGGTCATAGATGATGAACTGACTCATTTATGGTCGCTCTTTGATCCCGGGGTAAAACTTCTTTTCATTTCGGACAGCTGTCATAGCGGAACCATGCATTTCATTCCCGAGATGGAAACGATGCTTTCAGGAGAGGTTGAATCGAGCCTTGCTATTGCCAAATCCCGAACGGTCGAACAAATTCCCTTTGAAGAATTTGACTTGAATATTGATATGTCCGCAATTCGCAGGCTTAGAGGCAGAATTCATAATGATTTAATTGACGCCCGCCCGGCTATTTACGAACCTGTCTTTGAAGGTTTGTTCAATAACTTGGGAAACGCCGGTTCTTTTAATGAGAAAGTCAGAGCCGGTTTAATTGCGATCTCCGCCTGTCAGGACGGTGAAAACGCAAAAGACGGCGCGGACAACGGGATATTCACCGGCACTTTGAAAAAAGTTTGGTTCGGCACCGCTACACCGGCGAGCGGGCAGACAGGCGGTTTTCCGGGCAGTTATTTAGAGTTTTTCGAAGAAGTAGAAGCGGCTACGACTGCGGCAAATAACGATCAGCATCCGAGATTTTTCCCGTTTTTGATAGACGAAGAATTAGAAGATTTTCCTTTAATAGACAAAATTAGCGTGGAAGCTTTTGTAAATTCCAGTCCGTTTAGAATTTAAGCTGTGTTTCAGCCGCGCTTCAACACAGCTTGAGCCGTTTCCGGCGGCGGAATCAAACGCATTGACGAAAAATGCACGAATTTGTTTTTTTTAATCAGCAGTTGACTCTCAACTCCGATTCGAAAATAGCGGCGGTTTCTTCCGCCGCGTTTTACGGGAGAGGGATTTTTACGACCGTTGCGATTAAGGATAAAAAAGCGTTTTTGTGGGAAAAACATTGGCGGAGATTGAATGATAATGCCGGGAAGATCGGGATTGATCTGTCTTCGGTTTCCGAAGATTTTTTAATTGATTCGATTGACGAATTGATCGAAAAAAATGAAGTCGAGAACGGACGGGCGCGGATCACTTTTTTTGATGAAGGCGCGAACCGGATTTGGCAGTTTGCGGCGGAAAGAAAAACGAGTGTTTTGATAACGACCGCCGATCGGCGCGAAGTGCCGGAAAACTTTCGTTTGACGATTTCGCCTTTTCGCTTAAACTCGGCTTCGCCGCTCGCGGGTGTCAAATCCTGCAATTATCTGGAAAATATTCTCGCTCTCGAAGAAGCGCGGCGGCGGCGGTTTGACGAAGCCGTTCGGGTCAACGAACGCGGCGAAATCGTTTCGGCGTGTATGGCGAATATTTTTTGGCGGGCGAATGGAAAATTATTTACGCCGCCGTTCGAAACCGGCTGCCTCAAGGGAACGACGCGCGAATTCGTTTTAGAAAATGAAAACGGTATCGAAATAAAAGCAAATCTGGAAACTTTGAAAACGGCGGACGAGATTTTTCTGACTTCCGCCGGTCTGGGCATTTGCAAAGTTTCCGAATTTGACCAAAGCGATTCGAAGCTGGATATACGGTGAAATTGAATGACAAATTACAGATGACAAATTACAAATTGCAAAAAAGCAACTCGTTCATAATATTCAAAATCTGTAATTTGTCATCTGTAATTTGTTATTGACTTTTTAGTCAAACCGTAAACTCGATCTTTATCCGCTCTAAGAAGAAAAAGAGTAAAGCAAAAAACTTTACTCTTTTTCAAATTACATTCGCTCCGGTCAATTTTTGTATTTATCAATCAAAGCCCGCAGCCCGTCGGTATTTTTATGACGGTATTTGTAATAGTTTTCCAGACTTTCGCGCGCCTGATCGTGCAGTTGTTTGGCTTCCGGTTTGCCTTCGGTCAGAGCGACAACGCGGGCAAAAACTTCGATCACCGCATCAATTTTTTCGTTTGCCTGTTTGAGCAGAGCGTCGCGTTCCGCACCCGGCGCGGCGGCGTTATATTTTACCGCGACGGATTGATATTCCTCGTCTATCATCGAACCGAGCAAAACCCAACTGTTGACATCTTTCGCGTCGAGCGCGACCGCTTTTTCCAGATACGTCCGCGCTTTCGCATTGTTGCCGGAACTTAGTTCGATAAAACCGAGCGATTGGTAAAGCTGGGGCAAACGATTGGTTTTGTATTCCTGCCACTGTGTTTCGTTTAGATTCGCGGGACGTTTGTCGGCTTCGATCAATTCGATGGCTTTAACGGCGTATTCGCGCGTCGGCGCGACGAATTCGCCGTTTCCGGTGCGCGCCGCATTCGAGCCTTCGATGACCAGCGTGAGCCGCGTTCTGACATCTTCGGGATGACGCGCAAGATATGTTTGCGCCGCGTCGAAAGCGTCTTTCAAGCGTTTTAACTGAACGTATGAAAAGATCATATTCGGCAAAACAAGATCCGCGTCTTCCGGCTGTGGAAAGATCGCCAGATAAGCGTTTCCATGCTGAATGACCTGCGAGTCGTCCGTTAATTGAGTAACCTGCTGCGCCGCGTGTTCGACGACTTGTTTACGCGCCGGACTCTGCGGAAATTCCTTTATAAAATCCGCGATCAGCTTCATTTTTTCGTCAATCGTTTTCGCCTTATCAATTTTATTGATCGCCGTTTCCTCTTTTTTGGAAACTTTTATTTTTTCCTGTGTTTCCTGTGCCGAAACGGTCAAAAAACTTCCCGTTAAAATTCCCGCCGCTAAAAGCGCGACGGCGAACAATTTTGTTTTGCTAAACATTTTAAAATTTATCTCCCTTTCCCAATCCTTAAAATAAAATCCTTTTTTTTCTTTATATCAAA
The DNA here is from genome assembly GCA_041940425.1 of Pyrinomonadaceae bacterium. Classification (GTDB taxonomy): domain Bacteria; phylum Acidobacteriota; class Blastocatellia; order Pyrinomonadales; family Pyrinomonadaceae; genus DATHTS01. The sequence continues at coordinate 20,921 of JBGTSF010000058.1, read as the reverse complement.
AATAAAAGAGCAAAGCATTCGGGGCTTTGCTCTTTTCAAACAATGACTTGTTTAGTTTAAAACCTACTTGATCGGGTTGCCTTCCGTATCGAGATAGAGAATTTTTTCTCCCCAAACGTCAATTTCCTTCAATTTCGGTTCGATCACCGCTTTGTCGCCGACGATGACGATTGCCATCCGGTCGGGCGTTAAGTATTTATTCGCCACGCGGTTGACGTCTTCGAGCGTCACGGCGTTGATCTTCTGGATGTATTCGTTGTAATACGAATCCGGCAGATCGTAGATGTAGAGTTCGGCAAGACCGCCCGAAATCTGCCCGACGGTTTCGACCGTGCGCGGAAAACGGCGGATGATGCTCTGCTTGTTGTATTCGAGTTCCGCCTTCGTTACCGGAATCTCGCCGCGAATGCCTCTGAGTTCCTTCATAAATTCGATGACGGATTCTTTGGTCACGGCGGTTTTTACATCAGCCGAAGCCGTAAAAGGTCCCGCGCCGCGCCGGAACGCGAAGCCCGAACGCGCGCCGTAGGTGTAGCCTTTGTCCTCGCGCAGATTCATATTGATGCGTGCCGAAAACTGCCCGCCAAGAATGGAATTCATCACGAGAAGCGGAATGTAATCGGGATTGTCGCGCGAAACGCCGACCTGACCGATGCTGATAACGGATTGCGCCGCGCCCGGTTTGTCCACGATGTAGATTCCCGCCGCGTCGAACGCCGCCGCTTCGGGCGTTGTAACCGCCGAAACGTCAGAGCTTTTCCAACCGGCAAACGCTTTTTCGAGTTTCGGCAGAAGAGTTTTCGAATCAACGTCGCCGACGACGATCAGAGCCGCGTTGTTCGGACGATAATACGTTTCGTAAAAATTGACAACATCTTCGCGTTTGAGACCTTTGATCGAATTTTCACTGCCGCTCAAAGAACTGCCGTAGGGATGATCTTTGCCGTAAATCAATCTGCTGTAAACGACATCGGCGATCGCGTTCGGATTGTCCTTGCGCTGTATGAAACCGACCATCGCGCGGCGGCGCTGGGTTTCGAGTTCGTCCGCCGGAAATGACGGATTGACGACGACATCCGAATAAATATCGAGAGCCTTGTCGAGATTTCTCGTCAGCGTTTGAAGCGAAACATTCGTCTGATCCCAGCTCGAAAACGCGCCCATATTCGCGCCGATTGATTGTAATCCGTTGGCGATCTCGACCGCCGAGCGAGTTTTTGTTCCCGTATCGAGAAGTCCCGCCGTCATCGAAGCCAAGCCTTCTTTTCCGTCGGGATTTGCCGCGCCGCCGGATTTTAGAACCAGATTCATCGAAACGAGCGGAAGTTCCGTCTGGCGAACCATCCAAACCTCTAAGCCGTTGGAAAGTTTTTTCTTCTCGATTGCCGGCAGGCTGAATTTCGGATCGGGACCCGATTTCGGCAGATTCGCCGAATAATCTTTTTCGTTTTTCGCTTTTTTCTTTTCCTCTTCTTCGGTCGCTACTTCGCCTTTCGGTCGTTCGCCTTTGCGCGGAACGAAATTCATCACGAGCCGTTTATCGCCGAGATACTCTTTGGCGACGCGCTGAACGTCAGCCGGAGTAACGGCGCGATAGTCGTCCAATTGTTTCTGGAACATATCGGGCTTTCCGAAATAAGTCGCGTTGGCGTTCATCTGGTCGGCTTTGCCGAGAACGGTTTGCAGACCGAAAACGAACTGCGATTCGATCTCGTTAAGAGCGCGATTGATTTCTTCCTGCGTCGGAGCGGTTGTTTTCGCGCGTTCGAGTTCGGCGTTGATCTCCTTTTCGATCTCATCCAAAGATTTGTTCGGACGAGCAGTAGCGACGACTAAAAAGTTTCCGCCGATCTCGCGCGTCGAATTTGAAGCGAAAATGCTCTGAACGCTCTGCTGGTCGTAAACCATTTTGCTTTGCAGACGCGAACCGCGTCCTGATGAAAGAATCGAAGCGAGAATATCGAGCGCGGGTTCGTCTTTCGAGCCGAGCGGACTCGTGTGCCAAGCCATATAGAGACGCGGCAGACGAACATCGTCTTCATACGTTTTACGGATTTCTTCGCTCAAAGCCGGAGCTTTCGGATTCGGGCGCGGAATATCTTTTCCAGCCGGAATCGAGCCGAAATATTTTTCAACCCACGCTTTGGCTTGTTTCGGATCGAAATCTCCGGCGATAACCAAAGATGCGTTATTTGGCGCGTAGTATTGACGGAAAAATGATTTGACATCTTCCATCGAAGCCGCCTGCAGATCGGCGAGCGAACCGATAGTCGTCCAGTGATACGGATGATCGGTCGGATACATGATCGCATACATCTTTTCAAACGCCGTTCCGTAAGGCTGATTGTCATAACGCTGGCGGCGTTCGTTCTGGACGACGGCGCGCTGATTATCTAATTTTTCCTGCGTCATCGCTTCAAGAAGTCCGCCCATCCGGTCGGCTTCCATAAAGAGCGCGAGTTCGAGAAAATTCGACGGCACGACCTCGTAATAATTCGTCCGGTCGGGATTGGTCGAGCCGTTGATGTTCGCTCCGGCTTCCTGCAAGGGTTTGAAATAATCGTCGTTGTAATTTTTCGAGCCTTGAAACATCATATGCTCGAACAGATGCGCGAAACCCGTTCTGCCCGGAACTTCGTTTTTCGAGCCGACGTGATACCAGACGTTAACGGCGACGATCGGTGTGGATTTGTCCTGGTGCATGATCACGCGCATACCGTTTTTCAACTTGTATTCCGTGTAATTCAGTTTCGGCAGTTTATCGCCTTTCTGGGCGAAAACGTTCATTGTCATCAACATTGATACGGCAAACAGAAAAGCCGCCGCTTTTTTTATACTCATTCGTAGAACTCCTTTAATTTTGTCTTTTAAAAATAGAAATATCAGAGAAGCCGGTATTTTTTTGGAACTTCTCCGAATAATCGTTTGATTAGTGTATGCTTAGACGCAAAAACAGTTTATAAGGTTTCAAAACAAATTTCCAGACGAAAGGCTCGGCAACAGATGCCTATTTTTTTTCTTTAAATCTCGCCCCGGTCAATCAACAGTTCGGCGTTCAGTATTGCCGAACCCGCCGCGCCGCGCACGGTGTTATGACTCAAAGAAACAAAGCGGTAATCGAAAATATTGTCGGGAAAAAGCCTGCCGACCGTGATCGTCATACCGTTTCCGGCATCGCGGTCAATTCGCGGCTGCGGGCGCGAAGGCTCGTCGGAAATTTTTATAAATTGTTTCGGCGAAGAATAGAGATCGAGCGACGGAAAATTTGACATCGCTTCGACGACATCTTCGAGCGTTGCGGTTTCTTTTAAGTTTACCCGGACGGAAGCCGTATGACCGTCAATGACGGGAACGCGGAAGCATTGCGCCGAAACTGTAAAATCGGCTTTTTCGATTCCGTTGTCGGAAAACGTGCCGAGAATTTTCTGCGCTTCGGTTTCGACCTTCGGCTCTTCGCCCGCGATATACGGCAGAACATTGTCGGTAATATCCATCGAAGAAACGCCCGGATAACCCGCGCCGGAAATCGCCTGCAAAGTTGTTACGATCGCCGACTCGACACCGAATTTGCGGTGCAAAGCGGCGAGCGGCGGCGCGAAGCTGACGACCGCGCAGTTCGGATTCGTTACGATAAAGCCTTTGCCGAAACCGCGTTTTTCCTGCTGGCGTTTAATCAAGCCGAGATGATCGGCGTTGATTTCGGGAATCAGAAGCGGAACGTCCTCATCCATCCGGTAGCTCGAAGAATTGCTGATGACCGCGTAACCCGCCCGCGCAAAAGCTTCTTCGGTTTCGCGCGCGACCGACGACGGCAGGCTCGAAAAAACGATCTCGCAATCAAGCGGCGGTTCGATCGGCTGGACTTCTATATTCTTCACATTTTCCGGCATCGCGCCGGCGAGTTTCCACGCGCACGCTTCCGCATACGGCTTGCCCGTCGAACGATCCGAAGCCGCCAGCGCGGTGATCTCAAACTGCGGATGATTTTCCAAAAGCTGACAAAAACGCTGACCGACCGTTCCGGTCGCGCCCAAAATTCCGACTCTGTATTTTCTGCTCATAAAACTACTGTGTAAAAATTAAATTTTTAAGGTAACGAGATAAAGAATAATTAAACATCTTCGCTTGCTGGTGTGTCAAAAGACCAATTGTAGGCAAAATAGAAAAAGCCGTCGTTTTCAAGCGACGGCTTTTTTTTTGTTTTTTCAAAAACCGGTCAGTTTTTCCCGATCAGACGAATCGCCATTTTCGATTCCTCGATGTTGTCGGTCAGCGGAGCGAAGCTGAATTTCAAGCCGTCTTTTTTCTCTTCGCTGTTGAGTACTATCTTGAAAGAACCGCTTTTGATCTGGAACGCGCGCCGCCAGCTGCTGTTGGTTTTCACCTGTTTGATATTCGCGTCGGTCGTGTCGAACGTATGGCGGTTGTCGTCGGATTCGAAACGCACGCCGTCCTTCGATATGTAGAGCGAGCCTTGACAGGTGTCCTGAAAGATCCCGTCGTGGTCGTGAAAGACGCGAAAGACCGCGCTTCCGCCGAGGTCAATGGCTTTGCGGAAATTCGCTTCCGCCGCCGAAAACCCGTTCAGCGTGCCGTAGAGCGTCATAAAACCGAGCTGCTGATAAGCCATCGGATTATTCGGCTGGAGTTCGACCGCTTTATTGAGCGTGGCAATCGCCTGAAAGCGTCCGGTCGAACCGGCGGGAAGATTTGAATTAACGTCGCGGTTGTATGTTTCGACCGCTTCTTCGATGAGTTTGTCATAACGGCTGGTCGCGGCGGTTTCCGCACCTTCGTTTCCTTCACTCGTATATGCCGCGTCGCTCCGGTAAGCGTTTTTCAGAGCCGTCAAAAGCGCGGGCGACGCGCCGGCGAGAACGAATTCTTTTTCCACTGCGGCGGTCGTTTCAAAGTCAACGCCCTTCGTTTCGATCTCGTCGAGCAATGCGCCGTTGCTCACACGTTTTGAACGGAGCTTTTGCAAAACCTGCGCTTTGCTTAATTTCCCGGCGCCGGTGTTGTTGCCCGGAGATTTTTTGACGACCGCCGGCTCGCGGTAATCGTCTTGGCCTCGGCGCCCTTGTTGGCCGCGTCGGCCTGGCTGTTCGGCCCGGCGCTCAAGCGCCGCGCGCGCTACGGACGCGAGGCCGAAGCGAAGATCT
>JBGTSF010000058.1:0-15749 GCA_041940425.1 Pyrinomonadaceae bacterium | reverse complement strand
ACGCGCGCCCGCGCCGACGAGTTCGTTTTCGATAATCGGCGTGAGTTCGAAATTTACGCCATTGATGCCGATCTGCGTAACGATCTGGCGCGTCTGCAGAGCCTTTGTCCGCAGAGCCATCAGCAGGCGGTCTTTCGTTACGGGCGCTCCTTTGTATTGTTTCTGACTAAAGATAGTGACGGACGAAACAAGCAAAACGGTCAGCAAAACAAAAATTTGCAGAAAGTAAGCGGTTATCTTTAATTTTTTCATTTTCAAAATTCTCCTTAAATTCTCATTTTCAAAATTTTCAAAACGCCTAGCAATTGCCCGTTAAGATACATTCCGCGTTTGTTTTTTTCGCGGGCTTCGACGCGGCGGGCTTCGGTTTTGCGGCTGGTGGCGGCGGAGCGGCGGGTTTCTTGGCGACCGCCGCAGGTTTTTCGGTCGCAGCGGGTTTTTCCTCGACCGGCGTCAGTTCACCGCCCTTGGTCGTATCCCGGGGCAGAGCCGGATCGGTCGTCGTCGCCGGAGCGGGCGGCGGGATTTGTGCGGGCTGCTGCGGCATTTCGACGACTTGCGGTTTCTGCGCTTCTTCGATTTTGTTCTTTTCTTCCGCCGCTTTTTTGTCATCGGCTTTCACTTCCGCTTCGCCGCCGGACAAAAACATCGCCGGAACGAGGATGACAAGCCCGAGGAGGATCAAGCCCGCGACGCCCGCGCCGATGTAATGGAACGGTTTGAGATTGGCGAAAAACGAACCGGCGGCGGCATTTGCTTTTTCCGATTCAGCGGCGGCGAAACCGCCTTCGACCGTGCCGAGCCGCGTCGCTTTCATCGCGCCCGCAGTCGAGGCGGTGTTGACGCTTTCGCCCAAACGCGTCGCCTTGATCGCGCCCGCGTTTGAAACGGAAGCGGCTGTGCCGAGTCTCGTTTCCTTGACCGCGGTTTTTTCCGCCGCCTCGCCCGAAGCCGAAACTCCGGCTTGCGAGACGGGCGGACGCGAGGGGTGAGTATTGAGTTTTTTAAATGTTCCGGTCGCGCCGTGCATCGTTCCCTGCGCCGAAAATCCGGCTTCGATCAGTTGTTCGAGCATCTCGCCGGCGGTCTGAAAACGTTCGTCCGGGTTTTTCTGGATCGCGCGCATGATCGCTTCTTCGACCGCTTCGGGAATCGCGGGATTGATCTCGCGCGGCGCGGGCGGCATGTCTTCGGTCTGCATTTTCATCAGCTCGAATTCGTTCTCCGTATCGAACGGCAGTCTGCCCGTCAAAACTTCATAAAGCATCATCCCGAGCGCGTAAATATCGCTTCGCGCGTCGGTTTCCTGTCCTTTGACCTGTTCGGGCGCCATGTATTCGAGCGTGCCGATGATATTTCCGGCGCGCGTCATCCGCGCACTGCCGAGAAGCCGCGCGATGCCGAAATCGAGAACTTTCAAAGTTCCTTTTTCGGTCAGCATCATATTCGCCGGCTTGATGTCGCGGTGAACGATGCCCGATTCATGAGCGTGATTGATGCCGTCGAGAACCTGACAAAATACCGGAACGGCTTCTTCGGCAGGCAGCGCGCCGCGTCTCTGCAGAATGTTGTCGAGCGTTTCGCCGCGCACGAATTCGAGAACCATATAAATTTCGTCGCCCTGCCGGAACATCGAATAAAGCGTGGCGATGTTCGGATGATTGAGCTTGGCGAGCGTGACGGCTTCCGAGCGAAAGCGTTCGACGACCGAGGTTTGCGAGGCGAGTTCGGGACGAAGCGCTTTAATGGCGACTTCGCGGTCGAGCATCGTATCAACGCCGCGATAAACCGCCCCCATTCCGCCTTCGCCGAGTTTTTCTTCTATCTTGTAGTTTCCGATAATTTGTTCGATCATAACTTCTCCTTAAAATTTAAAAAAAACGTTTTATGAAATTTCGATTTCACGCGTAACGCGCACACTGCGGCTCGCTTCGGTTTCGTTCTGCGGCGAGACGCGGACGATGCCGACGGTGATGTTGTCGTGTCCGCCGCGATTTTTCGCTTCCGTGATCAAACGCTCGCAAGCCGTGTGAATGTCGCGCCGCGTCGTCCAGATTTCGGCGATCTCTTCGTCCGTGAGCATGTCGCACAAACCGTCCGAGCAGAGCAGAAATTCGTCGTCCGGCTCGACCGCGAACGGAGCGGAAACCTCGACTTCGACCGCCACCTGCGTCCCGACGGCGCGCAGGATCACGTTCTTGTCGTCGTGATTTCGCGCTTCTTCCATCGAGATGATTCCGTATTTGACCATTTCCATAACCTGCGAATGATCGAGCGTCAAAAGCTCCATTTCCCTCCCGCGCAAGCGATACAGACGGCTGTCGCCGACGTGCGCCGAAAAGCCTTGACCGCCCAGAAGAACGAGCGCGATGACGGTCGTTCCCATTCCGAAAAATTTTTCGTCGGTCGTCGAATGATGATGAATTTCGGCGTTTGCCGCTTCGACCGCCGCGCGCAGGGCTTCCGCCGGAGCGCTGTCCGCGTCTTCGAAATAAAAGCGGCTGATCAGTTCGACCGCCATTTCCGAGGCGATCTCGCCCGAAGCGTGTCCGCCCATACCGTCGGCGACGATGGTCAAAGTGCCGCGCCGGCTGCGGATCTCCGGATCGTTCGATTGAATGTGCCGCCCGTTGTCCTCGTTCGCCTCGCGCACACAGCCCGGATCGGTCTGGACGCTGGCGATGATCGTTTCAAAATTCTGCATAAAAAATTCTTAAAAATTATTCCTTCTGTTTGAGTGAAAATGTATAAACTTTTTTCCCGCCGGTTACTTCGATCTGAACCGGTTTATCTACAAAGCCTTCGCGCCGGAGCGTCAGATTGACTTTGTCGCCGTCGCCCGCGTCGAATTCATAAGGCGTTTTGCCGACGATCTCGCCGTCGCGCACCACATCGGCTTTGCCCTCGTCAATATCAACCTTCACGCGCCGCGAAGCCGTTTTCGACGACGATTTGTCCGGCGCATTTCCCGGCGGTTCATTTTTTACGACTTCGGCTTTGATCTCTCCGCCCGTTGTGGCGAAATAAATGACCGCGCCAGTCACTGCGAAAAGCAGAATGACGACCGCCGAGGCGGAAACGGCGATCAGACCGAGCGGCAAACCTTTTTTCAAATTTTCAGACGGTGCCGTGTTCGAAAAATCACTTTCCACGGTTTTATCGAACAATGCCGCCGGAGCGTGTGAAACATTTTCGCCGAGCGCGAGCTTGATGTCTCTTAAAATTTCCGCCGTCGTCCGGTAGCGGTTTCCGGCATCCTTTTTCAGACATTTTTTGACGATATTCGCCGCTTTGGCGGAAACCGCCGGGTTCAATTTTTCCGGCGCGGCGAATTCGGCTTGGGTGATCTGCAGAACGAGCGAGCCGAGCGTTTCGCTCTCGAACGGCAGTTTGCCCGTCAGCATTTCGTATAACAGAACGCCCAGCGCCCAGATGTCGGTCTGCGGCGAAGCCGGGCTGCCCGCCAATTGTTCGGGCGCGAGATAATGCGGCGTGCCGATGATGCCGCCCGTCTGCGTCAGACCGTGCGCATTGCTCGAATCTTTGGCGATGCCGAAATCGAGCAGTTTGACCTGCCCGCCCGATGTCAGCTTGACGTTCTGCGATTTGATATCGCGGTGAATGATGCCGTGATGATGGATATAGCCGATGGCTTCGACAACCGACGAAAATACCCGGAGCGCGTCCTCGACCGCAAAGGCGCGGCGGCGGACGAGATCTTCCAGACTTTCGCCGTCAATCATTTCCATAAAAATGAACAAACGCTCGCCGGCTTCCTGAAAATCATAGAGCGCGGCGATGTTCGGGTGATGCAGATTCGCCTGCAAACGCGCTTCGTTCAGAAATCTGGCTTTAAAGGTCGCGTCCGACATCGCCGCCGAACCGAGAATCTTGACGGCGGCGCGGCGGTTTAATTTCGTATGCGTCGCCGCATAGACCTCGCCCATTCCGCCCGCGCCGAGAAAGCCGTCAATGCGGTATTCGCCAATCATTTCGCCGATATTCAAACGACTGTTCATAAAAATTCAGTAAACGGATGAGAAATGAAAAAAACGCTTCATCCCTCATCCCTCATCCCTCATCTCACTCCGTCGCCAGAAATTCCTTTCCGTAGCGGATCGGCACGGCGTAGGTCATGGACGTTCCGCCGATCGTCGTTCCGGCGAAAAAGATGCCGATGACGCGCCCGTTCGAATCGAAAACCGGACCGCCGGAATTTCCCGCGCCCGTTTCGTTTGTTGACAATTGAATGACGTCGCCCATCATGCTGACCCGTTTGTCCGCGCTCTTGTCGTCGCTGTCGCGGATGATGTTGCCGATGTTCGTTACCGTCACGGTCGGGTCGGGAATGACCTTGATCTGCGCTTCCTGATTGAAAACGTCGCTCGATTTAATTACGCCGTAAACGCGCGGACTCGCCGCCGGATAGCCCATGACCGTAACCTGTTCGCCTTTTTTCAGCGAATCGTAATTGTCGAAAAGCTCGACCTTCGTCAGTTGTCCGGGAACGTCAACCTTGATCAGAGCGACATCGTGGCGGTCGGAAACCTGTTTTAACTGCGAAGCCATCCGCGACTCTTTGCCGGCGAGTGTAACGTCGAGTGTGTCGTTGACGCCTTTCAGATTGCCCTGCAGCTGCTTGCCTTCCTGCTTGGTGTTGGCGGGAACCCAATTACTCGGCGGCGGCACGAGCGATTCTGAAGCCAGACTTCTACCGTCGGGCGTGATAACGACGCCGCGCGGCGTGTCTTTCGGAAATTGATAAGCGGTCATCCAGGTTGCCGCAACGTGGCGATTCGTCAAAACGAAACCGTCATTAGTTACGACGAAACCGCTGCCCGAATGCCTGCCGCCGATGGGAACCGAAAGCTGTGTTTTTTCTTCGGTCAGAAGCGGTTCGTATGAATTTCCGACAGCGACGTAAACCGGCACAGAGCTTCCGGCGGTCGGGTCAATCGGACCTTTGCCGTAATTCGCGTTCAGAACTTTGCCGAGATATTCCCGGCTGTTCGGGACGAACTGGTGATAGATCTGGGATTGTTTCGACGTGTCTATCAAACGCCACGCGACTTCGATATAGACGACCGATTTGCCGAACTGTTCGTTGATCTCCGCCGCCGACAAGCCTTTGCCTTCAGCCATTTTCTTTTCGAGATCGGCGGTCTTGCCCGTCATTTCGTCTTTCAAAGCCGATTCGCGGCTCGACGAATACCAGTATGCGCCGCCGATAACCGCGCCGAAGAGAACGAAAATAATGACCGCCGCGACCGCGCCGATCGCGCCGAATTTGCGCGTCTGCGCCTGTTTCGTTTCGGCGACCGTCTGCGAGATCATCCGCTCGACCGTCGCTTTGCCGACCGTTCCCGGGGCTTTCGCGCCCGCCGCTGCCGCCATCGCATCACCGGTCGAAACCTGCCGCGTCTGCGGCGTCATCTGCTTATTCGTGTCAATAACCCGCGTCGCTTTTGCCGTGTCGCCCACGCGCGGCTCGACATCGAAAACGAATTCCGGTCCGCCCGGACCGAACTGCACGGTGTCGCCCGGATTGACCTTGACCGTTCCGGTAACTCGCTGTTTGTTTAAAAAAGTGCCGTTCGTGCTGTTCAGATCGGTCAGCAGAAAACTGTTCTGATCGTTCGGGTCGCGCGCGATCTTGGCGTGCTGTCTGCCGACGAGATCGTCGCGGTCGGGATCATATTTGACGGTCGCCGACGTGTCGCGCCCGAAGATGAGTTCGTTATGGTGCTTTAAAGCGAATTCCTCGACCTGATTGGCTTTCGAGCCGCTCCGGTGCTTGATTAACATTCTTTCCATTTTTTGCTCCTTACACGCGCCGCCGGAAAAAGTCCGGCTTTGCCTGCGTTTTATCTTTATTAAAATTTTTTTCGTTAGGGTGAATTTTTGAAAAATTCCGCTTGGTTTTCGACGGGCAATTTTGTTAAACTTGTCCGGCAAAACCGACGAATTTTTTTCCGTTATTTTCCTTTTCAGACAGTTACGCAATATTTTTTCGGATAACGGCTCAAAAAAATAAAAAAAATTTTTCACGCGGATTTTTCGGGCAGATAAATTATGAGCGACACACCGATCACCCGGGATTTCGAACTCGAAGAGAATTTCGATTTGGAGGAAATCTATCCGCTCGTCTATGACGAACTGCGGCGGCTCGCGCAGTATTACATGCGGCAGGAACGCTCCGATCACACCTTGCAGCCGACCGCGCTCGTTCACGAAGCTTACCTGCGTCTCGTGCGTCAGGAACAATCAAACTTCGTCAACCGCACGCAGTTTATCTCGCTGGCGGCAAATATGATGCGGCGCATTCTGGTCAATCACGCCGTCAGCCGCAAACGGCAAAAGCGCGAGGGCACGTTTGTCCGCATCACACTCGACCGCGCGGTTAACGAATTTGATCAAAAAGAATTGAATCTGCTGGTTTTGGACGAGGCTTTAAACGAACTCGCGCGGCTTGACAAGCGGCAGTCGCGCATTTTCGAACTCAGATTTTTCGGCGGTTTGACGGTCGAAGAAACCGCCGAACTTCTCGACATCTCGCCCGCCACCGTCAAACGCGAATGGCAGACGGCAAAGCTTTTTCTCCAGCGCGAACTGAAGAATAATAAATAGCGATTTTTTGCTTTTTACAAAACGCGGTTCGTTTTCTTTTCTCACAGACGCGCCGCATGCTTGAATAATTCGGGAAATTTTTGTAATAATTGAAAACTTCGCGCGGTTCTTTATACATCGGAGTTTTGAAATTTACCGGATCTTTGCTTTTAGATTGTGGAAAAAGTTTGCACGAAATGCGGATGCTCAAAAAATTTGGACTCGTTTCCCGCCAAGAAGAGAGCCAAAGACGGACATGCGCCGTGGTGCCGTGATTGTTTCAAAGCAAACTGGAGAAGACGTTATTACGAACGGCACGAAGATTATCGTGATAAACATAATCGGAGTCGTAACAAAATTCGTTATGAAAACGCCCGAAAGGTATTTGAATATTTAAGCCGTAATAATTGTGTTAATTGCGGCGAATCCGATCCCGTCGTTCTCGAATTCGATCATCGTGAGAGAAACGAAAAAGTTGAAAGTATCTCGAATTTGATTCGCAATTCTTCCTGGGAACGTATAAAATCGGAAATAGAAAAATGCGACGTGCTATGTGCTAATTGTCATCGTCGCAAAACCGCCGAAGAGTTTAAATACCGGCGGCACATCTTTGTCAATTCGTAAAATATGGCGGCTATAGTTCAGCGGTTAGAACGTCGGTTTGTGGAGCCGAATGTCGAGGGTTCGATTCCCTCTAGCCGCCCCATTTCTTTTAATTCATTTCAAATCCGGTTTTCGCAATTCATTTAAAAAAGTTGTGTCAATTTCGTATTGAGCATATAATTTCCGGTATTCCGAGAATCCGAAATTATATCTTTAAATGTTCGACAAATAATTGGCAGGACGAATGACGGATGATGTAAACAATTTATCGAAATACAGAAAAGCGCAGAAGACTTTCGGCAAACTCTTTTTAATATCCTTTGGCGTGCTTTTCGTTTTTTTGCTGTTTACTCCTTTATTTTTCTACCAAAGTTTTGACAATAAGGCACCCGCTTTATCAAACTCTTCCATCCAGAATACGAATTCGACGGCTAGCAGCACGCCCAATAACGATTTTCCGAAAGGAACGCCCGCGCTATCGAATACTTATGCGGAAAATACAGAGCCGACTTTTTCTAACAGACCGATAGTTAAAGCAACTCCGAGAATTTCTCCGAGAATTTCTCCGCAGATAACTCCGCCTGCGCCGCGCGAAGAATCTTTTCCATTTGTTTTAGCGGCTTTTATCGTAACCGGCGCGTTTTCGCTCTTTGCCACCGTCTTTACGTTTCTGGGTTTTCTGACGATGACTATTTTCGCGTGGAGAAAGGAAAAACGCGAAGCGGCTACTTTTCGCCTCGACAGCGAGAAAAAAGCGATGGAGATCGAAAAACTCCGCGTCGAACTCGAAAAAAGCAAAACCGCTTCCGCTCCGCCAATCAAAAAATGCGCGAGATGCAATCGAACTTATGAGGACGTTTCGCTGAATTTTTGTCTCGAAGACGGAGCGCTGCTTTCCGAAATTCATAAACCCGCCGAAACCGGACAAAATCCTTTCGGCAAAACGCAAGTTATGGAAAGCAATCTGCCGACCGAAGAAATAAAGTTTGAAACGGACGAGATCAAAAACAAAAATACGGCTGAATAACGGGCGGAATCAGCGTCGAATAAAAACCGTCAAGTTCCGGGTAGTATCCTAATTTTTGTTGCTGATGAGAAATTCAAAATCAAACAAGGACACTACTCCAATTTTTGTTTTTGACCGCTTTATGAAATAGCAGTATCGCTCCGTGAAATGATCTCAGCGGATTATTTACCGGTTTCACGGATTTTTGAACTAATTTCCTCAATACAGGAAACGATTTCCTGTATTGAGGAGACACGTTCAGAAATCTTGAAATCGTTTCCTCAGTCCAGGAAATCATTTCCTCAACTCTTGAAATCATTTCAAAAGTTCCTGAACTTGTTTCCTCAACACTTGAAACATTTTCAAGGTTCTTGAAAATGTTTCCTCAATCCTTGAATGTTTCAAATAAATCGCTGAAATGATTTCCTGCTTACCCGGCAACGCAAATTAGGACACTGCCAAATTCTGAAATAGCTTGTTTTTTCTACTCTTTCCAAATTATAATTCACAAACGGCATCTGTCTTTTTTCAAATAAAATCGGAACTGTTTATTTGAAGAATCTTTTACATAAGATTTCTCGCGCGAGGTTTTTTTTCAGGTGAAATTTATCAAATTATTTTTGTTTTTTACACTTTTTACTTTGACGGCAAATACCGCCTTCGCCCAGTATAAATCGAATTTTTACGTCGAGGGCGAACTGCTCGTCAAATTTAAAAACGGCACGGCTTCGCAGCTTGCGCGCATGGCAAACAATCAGATCGGCGCGAGCGTTCTGGAAGAATTTCCCGATTTAAAGTGGCAGAGAGTAAAACTGCCCGAAAATTTATCGGTCAGGGACGCGATAGCACATTACGAAAATCTGGCAGAGGTCGAATACGTCCAGCCGAATTTTTATTATAGTTTGCTCGCCACGCCGAATGATCCGCAGTTTCCGGCGAATCTTTACGGTCTGGGAAAAATCTCCGCGCCTTCTGCTTGGGATCTTTCGACGGGAAGTTCGAACATTGTCGTCGCCGACATTGACACGGGAATGCGCTACACGCACGAAGACCTCGCGGCGAATGCGTGGACGAATCCGGGCGAGATCGCGGGCAATAATATTGACGACGACAATAACGGTTTTATTGACGATGTTCACGGCTGGGATTTTTTCTATAACGACTCGAATCCGGCAGACGACACGACCGGCTTCGGCGGACACGGAACGCATACCGCCGGAACGATCGGCGCGGTCGGCAATAACGCAAAAGGCGTGGTCGGCGTAAATTGGAATGTCAAACTTATGGCGATCAAGATTTACAGTCCTGCCGGAACGGATTCGACTTCGGCGATGCTGATCAACGCTTACAACTACGTTCGGATGATGAAAAATCGCGGCGCGAATATCCGCGTTACGAACAATTCATACGGCGGATGCAACGAGGCGTGCGGTTACGATCAGGCGACGAAAGACGCGCTCGACGCGATGGGCGATGCCGATATTTTAAATGTTTTCGCGGCGGGAAACAGCGGAACGAATAACGAAACTACGCCGCATTTCCCGTCAAATTATACGAGTCCGAGCGTTCTGGCGGTCGCGGCTTCGACCTCGACGGATGCGAGAGCGGGTTTCTCGAATTACGGCGCAGTCAGCGTTGATCTTGCCGCGCCGGGTTCGGGCATTGTCAGCACGGTCAGCAGTTCCGACACGAGTTACGGAACAAAAAGCGGAACTTCGATGGCGACACCGCACGTCGCGGGCGCGGCGGCTCTGCTTGCCGCATACAATCCGAATCTTTCGGCGCAGTCTTTGAAAGCGACTCTGATGAATACGGTTGACGTTCTTCCGGCGTGGAACGGAATCGTCAAAACCGGCGGCAGATTGAATGTTTTTAACGCTCTGCAGAATCAGACCGTCTGCACATACGATTTGGACAGACAATCACAGCAGGTTTTTCCCGAAGGCGGAACATTTGCGATCAACGTGACCGCACCGGCAAACTGCGATTTTGCGGTTATAAGCAATGTTCCTTTTATTCAAATAACGAGCGGCAGTTCGGGAAGCGGAAACGGTACCGTCAACTATTTCGTTGAACGCAATTCGAGCCTTCCGCGTCAGGGAACGATCACCATCGGCGACCGGACATTTACCGTTTCGCAGTCCGGCAGTAAAATTTTTCCGCATCGCGGATTCCTGGATTTTGACGGCGACGGTCGGACGGATTTTTCGGCGATTCAGAACGCGGGCAATGCGATGATCTGGCATAATTACCAAACGCTTGCCGGATACCGGGCGATAAATTTCGGTTTGTTCAGCGAAGACGTTCCCGTTCCCGCGCTTTACGATAACGATCTGGCGAACGACATCGCCGTCTGGCGCGATTCGACCGGAGTTTTTTATGTTCTAAATAGCGCGGACAATACCTGGAATGTTTTCCAATTCGGAATTTCGGGCGACAATCCGCGCGTAACGCAGGATTTTGACGGCGATAACAAAGCCGATTTCGCGGTTACGAGAAAACAGAACGGAAGTCTTGTCTGGTATATTTCAGGCACGGCAAGCGGTTTCCGAGCCGTTCAGTTCGGTCTTGAAACCGACATTCCGCTACGCGGCGATTTTGACGGCGATTCGAAAGCCGATGCCGCAGTTTTTCGACCGTCAAACGGCGTTTGGTATATTTTGAAAAGTTCGGGCGGCATTGATTATGTCCATTTCGGCTTGGGAACTGACAAACCCGTAACGGGCGATTACGACGGCGACGGCAGAACCGATATTGCCGTCTGGCGACCGGAAACGGGCGTCTGGCATTACTTGAAAAGTTCGGACGGAAGCTACAACGCTTTTCAGTTCGGTTTAAGCGGCGATCTGCCGACGCAGGGCGATTACGACGGCGACGGTCGGACGGATTTTTCCGTCTGGCGACCGAATCAAAACGAAAATGAATCGGGCGTTTTTTATGTCTATTCGCTTCTTTCGGGATTTCGCGCTTTCGGTTGGGGGAATTCGGCGATGACGATTCCGGCAAATTCGCTGCAAAATCATTGATTTGTCGAAAAATTTCGCGGTTATTCCAACTTTTATAATAATGGATGCGTCTAAATGTGCGTAAAAATCCGAAAGTTATTTTATAAAGCAGGCAAAATTCTTCTTTATTTCTTGCATCCGGCTTAATAAAGATAGTATTATTGGCATTCCCGTTCTTTATATAATAATTTTCAATCAAACTCTATAAAGAATAAAAAATTCAGTTGTTTTAAGGAAAAGAAAAATGAGAAATATTTTGACCAAATTTAGTGTGTTTTTTGTGTTCGCCCTGCTCGTGTCGGCTGTTACTGTTCCGGCTCAGGTCAGTCTGCGCGAAGCATTGGACACCGACGGCGACAACAAAGCCGATTTTACCGTGTTCCGCCCGGAAAATAACGTCTGGTATATTTTGAAAAGCGGCGGCGGATTTACGTTTCAGAATTTCGGTCTGTCGAACGTAGATTATATGACTCCCGGCGATTACGACGGCGACAATAAAGGCGATATCGCGGTTTGGCGCGATACCGACGGCGTTTGGTATCGGCTGAACAGTTCGGACAGCACCTTTGTCGCCAATCATTTCGGTTCAACGGGCGACGAACCTATCGGCAGAGATTACGACGGCGACGGCAAAACCGATCTGGCGGTCGTCCGCCGCTCAAACGGCGCGATGATCTGGTATGTTTTAAGAAGTTCGGACAACGGCTTCTTCGCCCAGCAGTTCGGGCTTTCGACCGATTTCACCGCGCCCGGCGATTATGACGGCGACAACAAATTCGATCTGGCTGTTCAGCGTCCCGGCGCGACGGCGACTTCGCAGGCGTTGTTTTATATTCAAAGAAGTTCGGACAGCGGTCTGACGGTGGTTCCCTGGGGATTCAGCAACGATCTGGTCGTTCCGGGCGATTACGACGGCGACAACAAAACCGACATCGCGGTCGTCCGCGAAGGCGCGCTTCCGACCGATAATCTCGTCTGGTATATTTTAAGAAGTTCGGACGGCGGTTTGATCGCTCAGAGTTTCGGTCTTTCGGGTTCGGATTTGAATGTTCAAAACGACTATGACGGCGACGGCAAAACCGACATTGCGGTCTGGCGCGATTCGGAAGGTCGCTTTTATATGCTGCCCAGTTCGGGCGCGGGCGCGACGGCGGTTCAATGGGGTTCGCCGAGCGATTTCCCGGTTGCCAGCTACGATACACACTAATTTTTATCAAAAGGTCAAACGAGAGGTTGGAGGCTTTGAAAGGTTTCCAACCTTTTTGTTTATTTCGCCGTTTTATTGTAATTTTTCTTTTGAGAATGAATAGAATTTCCGCGCATATCAAAACGCATTTTCCGAATAAAAAAATAGTTATCGTCGGCGATCCGGTCGCCGATCAATTTCTGCGCGGCACGATCAGCCGCGTCTCGCGCGAAGCTCCGGTTTTTATTTTGCGGCACGATGAAACGGAAACCTTAGCGGGCGGCGCGGCAAACGCGGCGGTCAATGTCGCATCGCTCGGCGGAAAAATCGCCCTCGTCGGCTTTATCGGGAAAGATGCGAACGGCAATTCGCTTTTGAAAAAACTCGAAAGTTCGAAAGTTGATTGTGATTTTTTAGTTTCGAGCGAAAATATTCAGACAACTACCAAAGTGCGCGTTCTCGCCGGACAGCCGTTTGCCGTGCGCCAGCAGGTCATTCGGATTGATTATGAAAACCGAAATGCGATTGACGAAAATCTGCAAGACCAATTAAAGAAAAATTTTCTTGCCGCTTCCGCCGATGCGGACGCGATTATCATTTCCGATTACAACTACGGCTCGGCAAATTCGGACATTGCCGAACTTGCCAAAAAAATTGCCGCCGAAAAAAATATTCCGCTTTTGATAGATTCGCGTTTTCGTCTGGAAAATTTCGCGGGCGCAACTTCAGCCACGCCGAATCAGGAAGAGGTCGAGCAAATTTTAGGAAAGGATTTTACTTTCGATGACTGCGACCGTCTGCGCGAAAAACTCGGTCTCGAATCCCTGCTCGTAACGCGCGGCAATAAAGGAATGCTGCTCGTCGAAAAAGACAAACCGCCGATGGAAATCGAAATTATCGGATCGAGCGAGCCGGTTGACGTAACCGGCGCGGGCGATACGGTGATCGCCGTTTACGCGCTCGGTCTGGCTTCGGGTTTAAGCTACGCCGAAAGCGCGAATCTCGCCAATCACGCGGGCGGCATCGTCGTGATGAAAAAAGGAACGGCTTCCGTTTCTTTGCCCGAACTTCTCGCCTCAATCGAATCAGACACGAAATTTCAAATTTCAAAATCCGTTTCTTAAAATTTATGAATCTCGAATTTGCGCAGATTTTAGAACGCGAAAAACTTGTCGAAAAAGTTTCCGAACTTCGCCGACAGAAGGCGAAAATCGTTCTCGCCAACGGCTGTTTCGACCTTTTTCATGTCGGTCATATTCGCTATCTCGCGGGCGCGAAAGGATTGGGCGATTGTTTAATTGTCGGCATTAATTCGGACGAGCAGGTCAAAAAGTTAAAAGGCGAAAACCGCCCGTTTATGCCGGAAACCGAACGCGCCGAAATCGTTTCCGCCATAAGATTCGTAGATTTTGTAACGATTTTTAACGAGCCGACCGTCGAGCAGTTGATCCGCGCGATTCGCCCGGATTTTCACGCCAAAGGAACTGACTACACGGAGGACACCGTTCCCGAACGCGAGATCGTCCGCGAATGCGGCGGTCAAACGGCAATCGTCGGCGACCCGAAAGATCATTCGTCAACCGAACTCATCGGAAAAGTTGGCAGAAAGTTAGCAGGAAGTTGACGGATAGTTGCAGAAAATTTTATGAAAATCTGAAAGGTTATTTCAAAGGATTTGAACTTTCTGCAACTATCTGCAACTCTGTAAACTCTGTAACTTTTTATGTATAAGTCGCGCACAAAAAACGATCTCATCATCGAAGTCTGGGAAGCACTCGACTGCGAAAATGTCGGCGCGAAGGAAATCATCGCCATCGAAGACGCGGTACGCGAGCAATTCGGACAAGCGGCGGTTGACCAGCCGATGCGGATCGCGCGTCTGCTGGCGGACGAAGGCGCTGAACTTCGCCACGCCGAGATTCTCGAACTCGATGTCGAGCGGCGGCTCGCATCGCCGTATGAACCGATGTTTCGCAATATCTTGAAGTTTTCGGATTTCAAACAGGCTCTTAATTCGATCCGCAACCTCGAAAACTTGCGAAAAAAATTCCAAACCGAAAACGACAAAGAAGGTTTGCGGCTCGTCCGCGAAACCGGTTTAAAAGGCAAACGCCGCGCGCAGATGATTGCCGGAAACGAAAAGGTCGAAGAGCAAAACCGCGCCGAAAAAGCCGAGATCGCCGAATGGTTTACACTCTGGCTGCAATCGCCGGAGATTTTTGAAAACTGGGTCAGTCTGCGGCAGAATTCAAAAGATTTCAAAGAAAAATTCAACGATTTATAAAAAATATTTCACAGTTAAGAAGACGGTCTTTGACCGTCGTTATCTTTTTAATTATCATCGCGGTCAAAGACCGCTTACTTAACGATCAAAAGTTTTTTCATAAATTATGCGAAGATTTTACGCGCCGCCCGAAAATTTTCAGAACGAAAATGTAATTTTAAGCGAGGAAGAAACGCGACATCTGCGCGACGTTCTGCGCTTGCGGGAAAATGAAACGGTAAAAGTTTTCGACGGTGAAAATCACGAGTTTATCTGCGGGATCGAAAAGAGCGAAAAGCGTCAGACTGTTCTGAAAATCATCAAGGAAACCACGCCGTCCGCGTCCGTTTCAAATTTGGATTTGACGTTGGCGGTCGCGCTCTTAAAAGGCGAAAAATTCGATCTGGTAATTCAGAAAGCGGTCGAACTCGGCGTAAAAAACTTTGTTCCGCTCGTCACGAAAAGATGCGATGTAAAAATCAAAGACGCGGACAAAAAGCGGGAACGCTGGCGAAAAATCGCGCTTGAAGCCTCGAAGCAATCCGGTCGCGCCGATCTGATGAAAATCGAAACGCCGACGGATTTTGAAAAATTTATCGAAACAGTAAGCGGCACAAAAATTTTATTTTCCGAACGCGGCGGCGCGGGGTTTTCAGAGGTTTCGGAATCGAAAAAAATCACGGCGGTTATCGGCGCTGAAGGCGGCTGGGAAGACGCGGAAATCGAAGCGGCAAACGCAAACGGCTTTCAAATCGTCACGCTCGGCGGCAGAATCTTGCGGGCGGAAACGGCGGCGATTTCGATAGCGGCGATTTTGCAGCATCGTTTCGGGGATTTAAAATAATTTTTTCACCGCCGAAGACGCGGAGACGCAGAGGTTTTAGAAAAAGTTATTTGCAGAAAATATAAATTCAAAAAATTATCTTAAAATTCTCTGCGTCTCTGCGGTGAAAAAAGTAATAAATAGTATGTTCAGCAAAAACAAAGCGCATCCGTGGCACGGCGTTTCGCGCGGTGAAAACACGCCGCAGGAAGTTACGGTTTTTATCGAGATCGTGCCGCGCGATACGGTGAAATACG
>JBGTSF010000057.1:0-31899 GCA_041940425.1 Pyrinomonadaceae bacterium | reverse complement strand
ACAAAAATTTATCTATTTCCCGTTCAGCCGCGGCGTGCGAAGCTGTATCGGCGAAGGTTTCGCGTGGACGGAAGGTGTTTTATTGATCGCTGTTCTGGCGCAGAAATGGCGGCTTCGCTTGATGACCGAACAAAAGATCGGGCTGAAGCCTTTGATGACGCTTCGCCCGAAATACGGGATGAAAATGCGGATTGAAGAAAGAAGTTAAAATTTTTCCTATAATTTCCCTTTCAAACTTGCGATGACCGTTGCCAATTCATCCGGTTCGACCGGCTTGCCGACGTGATTTTGATAGCCCGATGCAAGGGCGCGCATACGGTCGTTGGCGCGGGTATATGCAGTGAGCGCGACCGCCGTTATGTTTTTGTGATTTTCGTCTTCAAGAGCGCGGACTTTTTTGATGAACGAATAGCCGTCTTCGTCCGGCATTCCGATGTCGGAAACGAGAACGTCGGGGCTTTTGTCAACCAATTCCTGCAAGCCTTCTTCCGCCGATTCCGCGGTGATGACGGTCGCGCCGAAATAGGTCAGCGACTGCCGGAGAAGCTGGCGCGTGTCCTCTTCGTCATCAACAACTAAAATAAGAAGTCCGTCCAAACTCAGTTTGACATCGCTTTCAAAAGTTTTCGATTCATTGAGTTCGATTCCGTCTTCGTCCTGCGGCATCGAAACGACGGGCAGGCTGACGGTAAATGCCGCACCCTGATTTTCGCCCGCGCTTTCGACCGAAACGCTGCCGCCGTGCATTTCGGTAATGTGGCGGACGATCGCCAAGCCCAAACCGAGACCGCCGAATTTGCGAATGCTCGACGCGTCGGCTTGACGAAAGCGGTCAAAGACGTGCGGCAGAAATTCCTCTTTGATACCGACTCCCGTGTCTTTTACTTTTATCTCGACATTATCGTCCGCGCGGCTGATCTCGACCGAAACTTTGCCGCCGTTCGGCGTAAATTTGATGGCGTTCGAGAGCAGATTCCACATTACCTGCTGAAGCCGGTTCTGGTCGCCGGAAATATGGCTGACGACGGCGTCTTCTTTGACTTCGAGCGTGATGTTTTTCGCTTCCGCCGCCGGACGCACGGTTTCGAGCGCGGCTTCGACAAAAATGATCGGTTTGATCGCAATTACTTCGAGCCGCATCTTGCCGGAAATAATGCGCGAAACGTCCAAAAGGTCTTCGATCAGACGATTTTGCGATTCGGCATTGCGGACAATAGTTTTGACCGCTTTTTCGAGCGTTTTTTCGTCGAGCGTTCCTTTTTCCATCATCCGCGCCCAACCGAGAATCGAATTGAGCGGCGCGCGGAGTTCGTGCGAGACGGTTGCCAAAAATTCGTCGCGCAGACGGTTGGCGATTTCCGCGTCCTTGCGGGCGGCTTTTTCGTTTTTCAAGAGTCGTTCGCGTTCCTGATCGGCGTGCCGGCGTTCGGTTACGTCACGCGAAGTTGCGATCAGGCGCGTCGGTTTACCGTTCGCGTCAAAGATCGGCGCGACCGAAACGTCCCACCATTTCGGCGTTCCTTTCACCGTCAAACAAAAACCTTCGAACCGCGCGGTTTCGCCCGTCCGCGCCGATTCGACCGCCTGATACGCCATCTCGTTTTCGTCGCCCTGCCAGAAATCAATCCATTTCAATCCGGCAAACTGACTGAAATCGTCAATCTCCATGATGCACAGACCGTTATTGTTCATCGAATGGAGCGTTCCGTCGAGTTCCAGAATCTTGACGCAGTCGGGACTGTTTTCAAAAATACTACGCGAAAATTCCTCGCTGTTTCTGAGTTCCAGTTCGGCTAATTTCCGGTCGGTGATGTTAATATGCGAGATGACCGCGCCGCCGACTTCGCTTTTGAGCGCGCTGGCTTGAAGCAAAAACCAGCGTTTCGTGTCCGGCGAATCGCACGGATACTCGACGGCGAAAGCTTCCAGTTTGCCGTCCAAAACCTCATATAAATTTTTGACGATCATTTCGGTCTGACCGTCAAAGGATTTGGAGTTTTCGCAAACAGCAAGATAATTCTGTCCGATGCCGGTCAAACTCAATTTTTCTTCGATACAGTTTTCCGACGCGAATTTTTCCCACGCTCTATTGACCGAAACGATAACTCCGCTCTTGTCTATCACGGCGATATGCGCCGGAAGCGAATCGAGGATCGAGCGCGTAAACAATTCATTCGAACGAATAATATTTTCCGCCGCCTTGCTTTCGGTTATATCGCGGCAATGTCCGATAAAATGTTTTGTCGCGCCTTCGCCGTTAAACTGCGGCTGTCCGGTGCATTGCAGCCAGCGAACGCCGCCGTCGCGCAAAATATATCGAAAACTCACGTCGAGATTCTCGTTTTTTTCAAATGAATGACGGAACGCCTTTCTGACCTGACGCACGTCTTCTTTATGAATTTTGGAAAAAAGCCGCCTGCCGCGCCCGTCGAAATCCGCCGTTACGTCAAACAGCGCGAGGCTGCGTTCGTCCATTTCCGTGATCCCGGTGTGCGGCGCGAAAAGCCACGTCCCGAGATTTCCGGCTTCGAGCGCGATGCGGCGGCGGTTTTCGGTTTGTTCGCGGTGACGGATATGTTCTTCCAGTTCGTCATTTTTCCGCCGGATTTCTCTCGTCCGTTCTTCAACGCGCCGTTCCAGCTCCTTATTGACGTTTCGCAGTTTGTCTTCCGCTCTACCGCGTTTTTTGGCTTCGCGGAAAATGGCGAAATTAGCAAAGGCGAGCGAGAGAATTCCGGCAAATCCGGCAAGATAAAGCATCCGGGTCGTGTAGGTCAGACTCTTATCGAGTTCGGCTTCCCGCGCCGCCAAAATTTTATTCTCCTCGGTTTTCATTTCACTGATCAATTGACGAACTCTTTTCGATAATTCTTGTCCCTTAGTGGTGATAAAATTTCTTTGAATTTCTTCGAGGCTGTTTGTTCTCCGCAGTTCGATTCGTTCGGCTAAAAAGGTCATTCTTTCATTGACCGTTGTTTCGAGTTCTCCAAACTTCTGTGTCTGAGCCGGATTATCGGAAACTAAATTTTTCAATTCCGCAAGATTTTGACCGATTCTTTGTTCGGCAAATTTGTAAGGCTCTAACAGCGTTTCATCGCCCGACACCATAAAGCCGCGCGTTCCGGTTTCGGCATTGAGCATCAGGATCAACGTTTCATCCAATTGAAGCAACACCTGCTCGGTGTGTTTTTGCCAGCCGACGGCTTCGGTCAGCGAACGCATACCGCGGAACGAAAACAGCACAACGACCGCGAGCAGAAAAACGGCAATCGTGAACACGATGGGAATTTGTCTTTCAAGAGTTAATTTCATAAAACTCAATTTTTGCGGAATTGACAACCGGAGACGTAAAACTTTACCTGAATCAAGGGAAATTATTTGAATATGATTTTGTAAAACGGGTTGTTACAAAGTTTCTTAACAAACACGTTTCCCTTTCGTCTATTTTGTCGTTAAACACGCCGATTATATCACTTTAAAACCGAAAATATTATTTATACCGAACCGGCTTGTATTAAAAATCGTAAAGAGTTATGTTGAAAGAGTAGTTGTTTGGGAAGAACAACAAAAATTTAGAACACGAGGAGTGTTGCGGACAAATGAATAAAAAATACGACTACGCGATCGTCATCGGACGATTCCAGCCATTTCATCTCGCCCACCGGGAATTGATCAAACACAGTTTAAGTTTAGCCGAAAAAGTCATAGTTATATTAGGCTCGGCGCGAAGCGCGCCCGACGTGAAAAATCCCTTCACGCCCGCGATGCGCGAAGAAATTATCCGCGCCTGTTTCGCCGAAGAGGCTGAAAGACTCGTCTTTCGAGCGGTGCGCGATTATCCCTATAACGATCACGTCTGGACGGCGGAAGTTCAAAATCAGGTCAATCAGATAACCGAAGAAGACGACGAAAAAGAAAATGAAAAAATTTCGATTGTCGGTTTTTTCAAAGACCGCAGTTCGTATTATCTGAATCTTTTTCCGCAGTGGAATTTCGAAGAGTTTTACTGTTCGGACAAAAAACTTTTAAGCATCAACGCGACGAAAATCCGCGAGTATTTTTTTACGGAGAACGGCGATTGGAAAAACGATGTCCCCGAAACGGTCGCGGCGTTTCTCGAAGTTTTTAAAACGACGGAATTTTTCCCGCACCTTAAAAGCGAATTCGAGTATATTCAGAAATACCGCGAGGACACGCAATTTAAAGGCGTTCCCTACGCGCCCGTTTTTTTGACGACCGACGCGGTTGTCGTCCAGAGCGGTCACGTTCTCGTCGTGCGGCGAAAAGTTCATCCGGGCAAAGGCTTGCTCGCGCTTCCCGGCGGATTTTTGAAAGCGGATCTGACGCTCGAAGACAACGCCATCAGGGAATTAAAAGAAGAAACGCAGATCAAAGTTCCGGCGCAGGTTTTGCGCGGAAGCATAAAACATTCAAAAGCCTTCGATCACCCGGAACGCAGCCAGCGCGGACGAACCGTTACGTTCGCTTTTTACATTGAGTTGGAGCCGAGTTTGAAACAAGGTCTGCCGAAAGTAAAAGGCGGCGACGACGCCGAACGCGCCTTCTGGCTTCCGCTGTCGGCTCTGGGCGAAAAGGAAGACGAATTTTTCGAAGATCATCTTTCGATCATTCGGCATTTTTTGGGTTTGTAGTTGAGGTAAAAAATGAGATTTTTTTTAATTTTAACACTTCTGATTTCCGCATTTTCCATAAACGCGCAAACCGCCGCCGAAATGCGCGAGAGTCTCGATTTCGAGCGGCAGGCGGTCGTTTCTTACAACGCGAAGGAATACGCGAAATTTCTGGAACAAACAAAACGCGCCAGCGCATTAAAACCGAATCATCCGCGCCTGCTTTACAATTTGGCGGTCGCTTACGCGCTCAACAATAAACCGGATGATGCACTGACGGTTTTGGAGCGGCTCGCGGCGATGGATTTGATTTTTAACGACGTGGAAGACCTCAAACCGCTGCACGATCTGCCGCGTTTTAAAGCCGTCCGCAAAGAGTTCGCGCTCAACGAAAAACCCGTCAATCGAAGCGAAAAGGCTTTTACGATTCCGCAAAAAGACTTGATCACCGAAGGCATCGCTTACGACGCGAAAACGAAAAGATTTTTTGTCAGCAGTATTCACCGGCGGAAAATTGTTTCGATTGATAAAAACGGCAGAGTTTCCGATTTTTCTTCCGACACTGACGGTTTATGGAGCGTTTCGGGAATGCGCGTTGACGAAAAACGAAATGTTTTGTGGGCGGCGACAACCGCGTTTCCGCAAATGAAAGATTTTATAAAAGCGGACGACGGAAAATCTGCCATCTTCAAATACGATCTGAAAACGGGAAAACTTTTACAAAAATTTCCGCTTTCGAATGAAAAGGAAAAACACGCGCTCGGTGATTTGGTCTTGGCGAAAAACGGCGACGTTTAC
The DNA here is from genome assembly GCA_041940425.1 of Pyrinomonadaceae bacterium. Lineage (GTDB taxonomy): Bacteria > Acidobacteriota > Blastocatellia > Pyrinomonadales > Pyrinomonadaceae > DATHTS01. The sequence continues at coordinate 26,470 of JBGTSF010000057.1, read as the reverse complement.
GCCAGCGACAGCGTTTCGCCGAATATTTACCGCATTGATTCAAAAACAAACAAGCTGGAAATTTTTCTTTCGAGCGATAATTTTGCGTCCCTGCAAGGCTTGGCTTTTTCGCCTGATGAAAAATTTTTATTCGCCGCCGATTATTCAAAGGGCGTTTTCCGCGTTGATTTAAAAGATAAAAAAATTTCGCAGATCGCCGTTGATAAAAACACGAATCCGATTGCGATTGACGGGCTTTATTTTCATCAAGACAGTCTGATCGTCATTCAAAACGGTTTTCGCCCGCACCGCGTCGCACGTTTTGTTTTGAACAAAGATTTCACGCGCATTACGAAAAGCGAAACGCTCGAAGCCAATCACGCCGACTTTAACGAACCGACGCTCGGCGTTCTGGTCGAGAATGATCTTTATTACATCGCCAACAGCCAATGGAATCTGACAAACGAAAGAGGCACTTTGGCGGAAGACAAATTAAAAGAACCCGTAATTTTACGGCTAAAATTATAGTTAAAAATAAAATTAGGCTTTCGGGTAGAGAGCCGAAAATAGGAGAAATAAAAATGTTTGAAATTAACAGAATAATTGATACGGACAGCTACAAGGCATCGCATTATTTGCAATACCCGCCGAATACGACGCGGGCGTTTTTCTATCTCGAATCGCGCGGAAGCGACAGAGATTGGAATGAAACCGTTTTTTTCGGTCTGCAATATTTGCTGAAAAATTATTTTCTCGCGCCGTTTACGCAAGAGATGGTCGAGGAAGCGCGGGAAGTTATCACGGCGCACGGGCTTCCCTTTAATTATGAAGGCTGGACGAGTTTGATAAAAAAACACGGCGGCAAATTACCTCTGCGGATTCGTGCCGTCGCGGAAGGAACAGTCGTTCCTCTGCATAATGTTTTGATGACGGTCGAAACGACTGATGACGAATTCGCCTGGCTCGGCAGTTGGTTTGAAACTCAGTTGATGCGGATTTGGTATGCGATCACGGTGGCGACGCAAAGCTATCAGATCAAAAAAGACGTTTACCGATTTTTGCAGGAAACGGCGGATGATGCAGACTCGGAAATCGCATTTAAAGTTCACGATTTCGGCTCGCGCGGCGTTTCGTCGCAGGAAACGGCGGCAATCGGCGGCGCGGCGCATCTTGTCAATTTTATGGGAACCGACACGATGGCTTCACTGCTTTTGCATCGAAAATTTTACAACTCGGAAATGGCGGGTTTTTCGATTCCCGCCGCCGAGCATTCAACGATCACGAGTTGGGGACGCGAAAACGAAGCGCAAGCGTATCGCAATATGCTCAAACAATTTGCCAAACCCGGTTCGCTGGTCGCAGTCGTTTCCGATTCATGGAATATTTTTGAAGCGGTCGAGAAAATCTGGGGCGAACAGTTGAAACAGGAAGTCATTGATTCCGGCGCGACAGTCGTTATTCGTCCCGATTCGGGCGAACCGGTCGAAGTCGTCTCGCGAGTTGCGGATATTTTGTGCGAAAAATTCGGGTTTGATGTTAATTCAAAAGGCTACAAAGTTTTGAAAAACGTCCGCATCATCCAGGGCGACGGCGTGAATCAGGATTCGATTCGTCAGATTTTACAGCGTTTGAAAGACGAAAAAATTTCCGCCTCGAACATCGCCTTCGGCATCGGCGGAAGTCTTTTACAAAAAGTTAATCGTGACACTTTGAAATTCGCCTACAAATGTTCGGCGATAATGACGGACGGCAAATTGCGTGAAGTTTATAAACAGCCCGTTACCGACACGGGCAAATTCAGCAAACGCGGACGGCTGGATTTGATTTTAAAGGGCGGTAAATACGAGACCGTGAAGATCGAAACGGCGGAAACTCTTAAAGTAGAAAATTCAGTTTTGCAGACCGTTTTTGAAAACGGCGAGCTTATAATTGACGACCGGTTGGATGAGATCAGAAAACGGACAAAACAGTAGGCAGCGGCAGTAGGCAGTAGCAGAAAAAGCGATTCGGTAAATTTGAAATTTCAAATTTACCGAATCGCTTTTTGTGTAATTTTATCAAATAAAAGAAAACTGCTACTGCCTTCTGCCGCTGCCTAACGGCTTAGATCGGTTCCAGTTCCAGAGCTTTGTTCAGATAATGATAGAGTTCGTTGTAATCGTGCAGAGCGCGGTTCAAGATGAGCGGCAATTGAGGAATGTCGTTGGTATTTACAATAAGATTCAGGTTTCGCAGAAACGCTTCGTGCGCATTCATCGTCGTGCCTTCGTCTTCGAGCGAGACTAAGAACAAACGCCGTCTTTCCGACGAATACATCGCATTGGCTCTCTGCATCAGGATCGCCGCGCCGCCGAATTCCGCCGCGAAATCCGGCGAAAAGATCACGATCTCGGTTTTTCCTTCGCGCAGGCGCTCGTTTGCCTGCGCCGGAGTCTGCGCGGTGTAAACTTTGAATCCGGCACCGCTCAAAACTTTGGCGACCGCATCGCGTTTGGTTCCCAAACACAACAGAACGCGGCGCGGTTTTTCGCTTATTTCGTCGTCCGCTTCGAGCGCGACATTGCCTTTCTGCAATGCGGCGAGAAGCGATTTCATCGCATTGTTGATCTGAAATTCGGATTCGCGCATGGCAAATTCGCCCGCGCCCTGTTCGACCGCCGGAGCGGGTTTGTTCGCCGCCAGTTGCTGAACAGTCGGCGAACCGTTTGCGCCCGCGCCCTTTTGCACGCGGATCATATTCTGACAGCGCGGACACCGCACGGAAAAATTCCCGCCCGGAATTTTCGATTCGTCGAGCTGGAGTGAAACTGAACAATTGTCGCAACGGATTATCATAAAAAAGATGGTCTTTGGTTTTTGGTCTTTGGTCTTTGGTTTTCGTCTTTTGTTTTTCCAAAGACCAAAAACCAAAGACCAAAAACCGTTTACTCAATCATATCGAGAACGGAATTCGCGCTTTTCTGCGCGGAAGGCGGCGCGAAAGGCGTCGGCGGTGCAAGCGGTGATTTTCCGTTCGCCGCGGCTTGTCCGGCGGATTGATAATCTTCGCTTGATGCCAAGCCTTTGAGCTGCAGCAGCAAATTGTTTTGATTGGTCGCAAACGAAAGTCCGTCTTCGAGCGTGATGATTTCCTTCTCTATCAAACCGCGAATGACGGTATCGAAATCCTGCATTCCGTCAATCTCGCCGTCCTTCATCGCGTCGAGCAGAGTCTTGCCTTCGGATTCGCCTTTTTCGATATACTCGCGCGTGCGCGGATTAGACTTTAAAATCTCGACCGCCGCGACGCGACCTTTGCCGTCGGCGCGCGGGATCAAACGCTGTGAAACGATGTAGCGGAAAGTCTGCGCGAGCCGCGTGCGGATGATCTTTTCCTCGTTTTTCGGGAACAGACCGATGATGCGGTCAACCGTTTTCGCCGCGTCAATCGTGTGCAGTGTCGAAAGAACAAGGTGTCCGGTTTCCGCGGCTTCGAGCGCGATTTCCGTCGTTTCCAGATCGCGCATCTCGCCGACCAGAATTACTTTCGGCGCTTGGCGAAGCGCGGCGCGCAGGGCGGACGCGAAATCTTTCGTGTCCGAACCGACCTCGCGCTGATTGATCGTGCATTTTTTGTGATTGTGCAGAAATTCGATCGGATCTTCGATAGTAACGATGTGATAGCTTTTTATGTCGTTGATATGGTCAATGATCGCGGCAAGCGTCGAGGATTTTCCCGAACCGGTCGGACCCGTTAAAAGAACGATGCCGTTGCGGATATTGCAAATCTCGGAAAGCTGAGGCGGGAGATTGAGCGATTCGAAACTCGGAATTTCGTGCGGGATGACGCGCATCACGATCGAATACGAACCGCGCTGTTGAAAAATGTTGACGCGAAAACGACACCGCGACGGCAGAGCGTAGCTCAGGTCAGCGGTTCCCATCCGCGCCAGTTGACGCGCGGCTTCCGGGTTGTCTCTGAGAATCGCCATCGCGATCTGCTCGGTTTGATAACCCGATAATTTTCCGATGCCGAGCGGCGAGGCGGAATACAGACTGCCATTGATCTCAACCTGCGGTTTTTGACCGCAGGAAAAATTCAAATCGCTGACATTATCGGAAATGAGCAGCATCTGCTCGATGATCGGCGCTATATCCAGCAAACTCATCTTGGTCGGATTCGGCTCCTTACTAAAAAAATTTTGAAAAAGGCAGGTAAAAGACTTGAGCTTTACGGTTCGAAAAGCTGAAATTTTCAGCCTTTATATTTTTACGCTAAATGCGGGAAAAATGCAAGTTATTTTTTAACTTTGATTAACAACGTTTTTATTAAATAAGAAATTCACGAAAGCGTTCGGAGATTTTTTCCGCTTCGGAAACAATGCCGCTGATGATTGCAACAGAATCCGCGCCGGAGTCTAAAACGCTCCGAAAATTTTCAAAATTTATTCCGCCGATAGCGACGAGCGGAAAACTTCCGATCATTTCACGCACCGTTTTTACGCCTTCAAGACCGATAACTTCATCGGGATTTTCTTTTGTCGAAGTCGCAAAAACGGGACCGACGGCGATGTAATCAACCGGAAGTTTTATCGCCTCAATCGCCTGTTCTATATTATGCGTGGAAAATCCGATAACCGCGTTTTCGCCGAGAATTTCCCGCGCGTTTTCCGGCGGCAGATCGTCCTGTCCGAGATGAACGCCGCCGGCTCGTAGGGCAAGTGCGATATCAACACGGTCATTGACAATAATTTTGACATTTTTTTCACGGGCGATTTTCAAAGCGTTTTCCGCATCGGCGTAAAACGCTTTCGGCGCAAGATATTTTTCGCGCAGTTGGATAAATTCCGCGCCGCCGTCAATCAGTTTTTCGACCTGCCCGGCGTGCGAAATTCCCGACAGACGAACGTCGGTGATCGGATAAATTTTCGGCAATTCAAAATTCAAAATTCAAAATTCAAAATTCTAAACCGAACTTTGAACTTTGAACTTTGAACCTTGAACTAACAGAGCGATTTGACCATTATGAAGCAGTCTTCGCCGTTATTGTAATATTTAGGAACTCTCTGCGTTACGGCATAGCCGCAGGATTTGTATAGATTTTGCGCCGTCGTATTGCCGACGCGGACTTCGAGAACAATCGTAAAAACACCTCGTTCGCGCAAGGCGTTTTCCGCTTTGTCGAGCATCATTTTCGCCAGACCGCGCTGGCGGTGTTCGGGCGCGACACCAATCGTCGTGATATGCCCGATACCTTTCGCGTCAGCCGCGACAAACAGAAACGCCGTCATCTCCCCGCTTGTTGCCACGGCGCGGTAGCTCAAACCGTTTGGCATTTCCAGAAGATAATTAAAAGTATATTTCGTGTAATTTTCGCCCTTCGGGAAACAGCGCAGATTGAGCCGCAAAACTTCCTTGAGATGCTTATGCGTCAGCGGACGGATTTCGTAAGAGGTCGGCGGCGCGGGAATGATAATTTCCGGTTCTTGCGCCGTCTGCAACGGAACGAAAAAATTACGAATTGTCTGTAAAACTGCCATAAATGAGTTTTAGGGTTTAGAGAGTTTTTAGAGTTGTGAGTTGGATTTCGAACTCTAAAAACTCTAAAAACTCTCTGAACTCTCCAAACTTCAAAGAATAAGCATACAATCGCCGTAGCTGTAAAAGCGGTATTTTTCGGCGACGGCGCGAGCGTAAGCATTCATTATAAACTCGTGTCCGGCAAAGGTCGAAACGAGAACGAGCAGAGAAGATTTCGGCAGATGAAAATTCGTCAGAAGCCCGTTGATCGCTTTGAACTCATAACCAGGCGTGATCGTCAGTTCAGCCGAAGATTTTTCCGCCGTAAATTTTTCATTTTTCTTAAATGAATTTTCGAGACATCTCGTCGTCGTCGTGCCGACGGCGATTATACGCCGATTCTCCGCCTTTGCCTGATTTAAAATTTCGGCTGTTTCCGCAGAAATTTCATAATTTTCCGGCAGAACCATATGCTCTGATAAATCTTCGACGCGGACAGGCTCGAAAGTTCCGTAACCGACGTGCAGAGTGATTTCCGCAATGTCCGCGCCGCCGGTTTTTATTTCCTGTAAAACCTGCGGCGTGAAATGAAGTCCGGCGGTCGGCGCGGCAACCGCGCCTCTTTCCCGCGCAAAAACCGTCTGGTAACGCTCGCGGTCTTTGTCCGCAGTTTCGGCATCGCGTTTGATATACGGCGGCAGAGGCGTTTTGCCGATTTGATCCAAAATCTCATCAAAATCGCCAATTGCAAAGAATTTTAAAACGACTCTTCCCTCTCTGGTTCGGTCTAAAACCTCTGCTGTTAAATTTTCGCCGAAAACGATTTTTTTGCCCGTTTTCAAACGCTTTGCCGGACGCGACAGAGTTTCCCAAATTTTATTTTCTTTTTTTTCGACCAGAAAAATTTCGACCTTCGCGCCTGTTTCCGTTTCGCCGAACAGCCGTGCGGGAAAAACTTTTGTATTGTTTAAAACGATTACGTCTTCCGGTTGTATAAATTTCGGAAAGTCGTAAAAATGCGCGTCTTCGATGGTTTGATTGGCGCGATCTAAAACGAGCATTCGGGAATTTTCGCGTTTTTCCAAAGGTTCTTGCGCGATGAGAGCGTCGGGCAGTTCGAAATCGAATTCGGAAATCAGCATAAGGAAATTGTGATTGTAACTCAAAAAACTTCAACCGCGAAATATACGAAAAAAACGAAAAAAGAAGCGCAGGAAATCCTGCGCTTCTTTTTTCGTTTGATTGATGAATGTTTTCTTACGGATTTACATTTCCGCTATACAGACGATAGGTATGCGAAATACCGGCGCGCTGAGGATTGTTGAAGAGAACCCGAAATGAAATAGTCTGATTCGGTTTCCATTGTTTTTTGTTCGGCGCGTAAGCAACGATATACGGGCTGTTGAGCGGCGCGGCACATTGCGTATAGCCGGCTAAACTGCTCTGGTCAACCGTAACTCCCGGCGGCAGATCATCTATGACCAAAATCATCCGCGGATCAAGATTTTGACCTGTGATATTTCTGATCGTCAGAATCAATTCGTCCTGTCCGTCGCGGTCATATCGCCGCCACTGCCGGCGCGTAACTTCAAACGGATGATTGAACGGCTGGGCGCAATTTCCATTTTCGCCTACTGCCGTAATATTGACCGTCGCCGCATTGTTCTGCTGATTCGGATCGCTTTCGACCGCGCTCGCGGTAAATTGACTGGCAATCGAACCCGCCGTCATCGGAGAAAGAACGATCGTCACGCTAGCCGACGCATTAACATCGAGCGAGCCGAGTTCGCAGTCAATTCCGCCGCCGACCAGAACGCATGAACCTTGCGAAGCCTGAATCGAAGAGATTGCCATAGACGAAAACCGATTGATTAATTTAACTCCGGTCGCCGCGCTCGAACCGCCGTTTTGAACGAATGCGGTGTAAGTTACGGTCTGCCCGACGTTGACGGTTTCAGCCGAAGCGTTTGCCTGAACCGCAATGTCAGCCGTAACGGTCGGTGTCGGCGTGACGGTCGGTGTCGGTGTTGGATTTTCAATGATCGCGGTCGGATTCCAATCCGCATTTTCGCCTTCGATTCCGAGACTCGTAATATTCGAGCCGTCGGCGTTCATCACGTGCAGAACTTCACCGCGGTCAAAGATGATTTTCGAGCCGCCCGGAGCGTAATCGGCATCTCTGTCCTGACTTCCGCCCGAACCGTTCGTCAGATTTATTATCTGATTGCTTCCGTCGAGCAGATAGGCTTGCAGATCGTGCTGGTATTCGAAAACGAGCCGCGAGCCGTCGGGCGAAACCGCCGCCGGAACTCTTTCCAGAAGCGCGTTCAGATAAGTCAACTGCGTCGTCGCGCCCAAACCCGCGCCGCCGGTCGCGTAATAATCGTTGCGTCCCAAACCGTTCACGACCTTCTCGGCGAGAAAGATAATCTGCGAGCCGTCGGGCGACCACGCGGGCGCGAATTCCTGAGTTACTTCGCTGGCGGTAACGTTTATCCGCTGTTGATTCGTGCCGTCGGCATTGATGACGTAAACGTGATAATCGCCTTCGTGAGAACTGACGAAAGCGACCCGCGAACCGTCGGGCGACCAAGCCGGCGCGAAACTGCCGTAGTTATAAGTCAACTGCGTTTTTTCGCTACCGTCGGCGTTCATCGTCCAGATGTCGTAGGTTTCGTGATCGCCGTAGGCATAGACGATCTTCGTGCCGTCTGCCGACCACGACGGGTGAAAACCTTCGCCGATTTCAATTTCGTTTGAGCCGTCCGCATTCGCCACATAAAGTTTTGAATGATAAACGTCCGGGTGATCGCGCTCGAACACGATGGTGTTCGCGCCGGTCTGCATCCGTGCCGGATTCGAGTTGAAAATAAGAGCCGAAGCGACAAACAATGCGCCTAAAAATAAGCTCAACATCGAGCGCAGTTTCATTTTATTTGATTTAATCATTGCCTTTCTCCTGTTATAAAAATTTATTAATCTGCTCTGAAAATTAGTGAAACTAAATTTCTCTAATTTGCTAACGCGAATTAAAAAATGAATCGGTATCATTATTTTTTGAAAATAATTTTGCGACGAAAAAGCGGCAGGAAAACGATATTGGAAAAATGCAATTAACGACAGATAAACACGCATTTACTCAGATAAAAATCCGTGCTTATCCGATAACTCCGTGTTAATCTGTGGTCAATTTAGTCGCGCGGCTTCTGAGAATTTGAATTTCCACACCGGCTCTAAGATAATTTCAACTTGCAATGATCAAAATAGAAAACTATATCGCAGGCGGATTGGTCGCGCCGGTTTCCGAAAATTATCTCGACAATTTCGATCCGGCTTGCGGCGAAGTTTATTCTCTGATTCCCGATTCGGACGAAAGAGATATTGAAAAAGCGGTCGAAGCGGCGCGAAAGGCGTTTCCCGTCTGGTCGAAAATGTCGGCGGAAGCGCGGCACGATTATTTGATAAAAATTTCCGCTCTGATCGAACGCGATCTGGACGCATTGGCGGAAGCCGAAAGCATTGACAACGGCAAACCGAAAACTTTAGCGAAATCGGTTGACATACCGCGAGCCGTTTCCAATTTCAAATTTTACGCGACCGCCGCGATGCATTTCGCGTCGGAAGCGCACGAGACCGTCGGGCAGGCGATCAATTATACTCTGCGCCAACCGCTCGGCGTGGTCGGCTGTATCTCGCCGTGGAATTTACCTTTATATTTGTTCACATGGAAAATCGCGCCCGCGCTCGCCTCCGGCTGCACGGTCGTCGCCAAGCCTTCTGAAATCACGCCGATGACCGCTTATCTGCTTTCAAAACTTTGCATCGAAGCCGGTCTGCCCGAAGGAGTTTTAAATATCGTTCACGGTTTGGGCGGAAAAGCGGGCGCGGCGATTGTGCAGAATAAAGATGTCAAAGCGATTTCATTTACGGGCGGCACACGCACGGGCGAATGGATCGCCCGCGAAGCCGCGCCGAAATTTAAAAAACTTTCTTTGGAATTAGGCGGCAAAAATCCGAACATCATTTTCGCCGACTGCGATTACGAAGAAATGATGCAGACGACGATTCGTTCGTCATTCTCCAATCAGGGACAAATCTGCCTGTGCGGTTCGCGCATCTTTGTCGAAAAACCGCTTTACGAAAATTTCTGCGGCGATTTTGTCGAGAGAGTTAAAAAACTAAAGATTGGCGACCCGCTCGAAGAATCAACCAATGTCGGCGCGGTCGTCTCGCGTCCGCATATGGAAAAAATTCTTTCCTACATTGATCTGGCAAAAGAAGAAGGCGGCACAATTCTTACGGGCGGAAATCAGGTAAAACTCAATGGCAGATGCGCGAACGGTTATTTTATTGAGCCGACAATTATCGAAAATCTTTCACACGATTGCCGCACCAATCAGGAAGAAATTTTCGGTCCGGTTGTCACGGTCACGCCGTTTGACGAAGAAGAAGAAGTTTTAAATTACGCCAACTCGGTCGAATACGGTTTGTCGGCAACCGTCTGGACCGAAAATCTTTCCCGCGCTCACCGCGTCGCCGAAAAATTGGAATCGGGCATCATCTGGATCAACACCTGGCTTTTGCGCGATCTCAGAACGCCGTTCGGCGGAATGAAAAATTCCGGTGTCGGGCGCGAAGGCGGTTTTGAAGCTTTGAGATTTTTTACGGAAGAAAAAAACGTCTGTGTAAGGATAAATTCTTGACATGCAATTTTCACAAGATAACGAATGGTTTCAGGTAAGTTGGATTTCAGGACCAAGACATAATTTTTTAGCCCTAAAGTTCACCGACGATTCAAACATTCCTACAAAATTTCATTTTCAACCGCCAAACGGCACTTGTTTTCACGGTGAACTTAACCAAGATCGAATTATTTTATTTGTTTTAAAAGGAGTTGAAAAAGCCAGCAAATCCAATAAGACAAACTTATTTGTCGAGGCTGTTAAATGTATAAAGAACGATACACCGCCTGAAGAAATCTATGAGTTTTTAGCGCAAAAAATCGTTGAATGGAAATTATCAGAAGACACATCTTAAAGTTTGCTATAATTCGTTTGAGGTAAAAGTTATGAATATCACGATTGATCTGCCGCCCGAAACCGAAGTTCGAGCTAAGAAACAAGCCTCGAAAATCGGTGAAAATTTGGAGAACTATCTCAAAACGCTGATTGACGAAGAAACTGCCCGTCGTGAACAAATCGAAGAAGTATCGGAAAAATCGTTTCGGGAAATTCTCGCGCCGATTCATAAACAATTTGAAGAAAGCGGGATGAGCGAGGAAGAGTTGGACGAATTTTTAGAAGAACTGCGCGAAGAAGTTTGGCAGGAAAAACAGCAGTCAAAATAGTTTATGGAAAAATTACGCATCGTTTTTGATTGTATGATTTTTCTGCAAGCCGTTTTAAATGAGAAAAGCATTGCTTACAAATTATTTGAATATCTGGAAAACAATTATTTTTCGCTTTTTGTCAGCCGCGAAATTCTCGCCGAAGTTATGGATGTATTGAGTCGTCCGGCATTAAGAGCAAAATATTCGCAAGTTACCGATGAATCTACTGATAAGTTTCTCAAACAAGTCTTGATCAAAGCCGTTTTCATAAAAAACGTCCCGCAAAATTTCCGTTATTCACGCGATCCGAAAGACGAAAAATATCTCGATTTGGCAATCGAAACCGAAGCCGATTATCTTGTCAGCCGCGATAAAGATTTGCTTGATTTAATGACTGATATTTCAACGGAAGCGAAAGAGTTCAGGCAAAAATCGAGACCTTTGAAAATTGTCGAACCGATTGAATTTTTAAAAATCGTTCAGGAAAAAGAGAAGAAATTATGAATCAAGCGACGCGACTGAAAAAAATTTCCGCGTCACAATCAAACAAATTTCTAGACCAATTTAAAATTCGACTTTCTTACTGAATAAAATAGACCTTGGCGATTTTTCCCTGCTTGATTTGATAGATCGCGGTCGCTTCGATTTTGTTTTCTCCGATGCCGGAAACGCTTTCTCTGTCAATCACGATGTCGCCCTGGATGATTCGACCTTTTATTTCGCAGTGCAAATCGGGAAATTTGGCGAACATTTCGCCGTATCGTTTCCGCATCGTTTCCTTGCCTTTGTAGAGCAGTTTGTTCGGAAATTCGTAAACTTCCACGTCGTCCGCATACGGTTCGAGAAACGCTTCGATGTTGCGAGCGTTGTAAGCGTTCAATTGTTTTTGAGCTAAAGACGCGGGCGTTTCGACGATCAGATCGGCGGGATTAAATGATTTTCCGTTATTGAAAACCAGACTTATTTTTTTCAAGTTTTCCAGACTCTCAACCGGATTCGCTTCCAATAAGATCAGGTCGGCTTTTTTACCGGCGGCGACGCTTCCGGTTTTGTTTTCCGCATTGAAAAATTTGGCGGGATTAATGGTCGCGCTTTTCAGAACCTGCCAGTTTGTCAGACCGCTTTCCTTCATCATTTGTAATTCTTTGATATAAGAAGAAGCGTGCTGCGTGCCGATATTTCCCGCGTCCGTTCCGGCGGCGATGGTTACGCCCGCATCGGCTAATTTTTTGAGATTCGTTTTCATCACGGCATCTTCATTTTTCTGGCGTTCGAGATAAGCCGCCGAAGTTATAGTTCTTTTATATCGTTCGATCAGAGCCGGTTCGGGAAGATGTTTTAAATCCGTGATCGTGCCGAGCGGAAAAGGATTGGCGGTCGTCAGTTCGTAAAAATCGAACTCGGTTTTTTGTCCGAATGTGTCGGCGTATCCATGATAGACGGTCAAGGTCGGGCAAAGAATCGTCTTATTTTTTTTCATCAATTGGACAAATTCATCCGAAACAACCGCGTCGTCAACGCTATGCACCAGAAGATCCGCGCCGTTTGCGACGGCGATCTCCGCCGTAATTTTTTCGGTCGCGTGAACCGCGACTTTCAGATTATTCTTACGCGCTTCTTCGACAATTGCTTTGAAAACCGGCTCGAATTTTCTCGCGCTTTCTTCCGCGTTTTTTGAATCAACGATATACCAGACCTTTATAAAATCCGGCTTATACGGAAGCTGTTCGGCAATCGCTTTTTTGGCTTCTTCGATGCTCGTTACGAGATTGAACGGCGAATCGTTTTTCAAATCTTTGTAAGGCGCGGGCAGGTAGGATGTCAGAAGCGGTCCGGTCATATAGATTTTCGGCGCGAAATCTTTGTCCGCGAAATTTTTTCGCAGGTTCAAAAAATTGTAAGTCGCGCCGACATCAATGACCGACGTGATTCCCGCTCTCAAATAACGGCGCAGAAAATCTTCTATATTATCGTGCGTCCATTTTATTTCCCTGTCGTAAGGCTGGTATTTTCTCAGATCAATCGCGTCGGGACGCGCATAAAGACCGCCGCTTTGAAAAAAATGAACGTGCGAATCGGTCATTCCGGGCATCAGAAATTTCCCGCCGCCGTTGATGATGAGCGATTTTGCTCCGGGTTTTATTTTATCTGCCGGCGCGATTTCCGAAATAATTCCGTTCTTGACGACGACCGTCTGACCGGGAATCAATTTTTGGTTTTCAACGTCAACAACCGTAACATTTTGAATAAAGGTTTGTCCGGCTAAAGTAGATGCTAACGCGAAAAAGACGAATGCGAACGCAACATAGTTCAGCGTCAATAAATGTAATTTTTTTTTCATAAGCGGTTCGAGTTTATTTATGTAATTTTCCCCGCAAATTGTCAATGTATTTTCCTGAAGTTAATAATTTAACACGCATTTTTTGAAAAAAATGATAACCTTATTGAAATTCGAGGAAAAAAAATTATGAGTCAGGAAACACAACCGATCAGAATCGAAACAGGCGAAGAAGTGGCGTTTGAATTGATGAAATTCATCGCCGAAAAGGAAAATCGTCAGCTCGCGGCGGAGGAAATCAGGGATTATTATCTGGATTTGTTTATCGAATGCGCTTCCGCCGTCTATAACGGCGAAAGAAATTCGGACGAATAAGCGGTTTTGGTGTAGAATCAAGTTCATGCAAACCGAAACAGCAATTAAAACCGATTCTATCTTAGCGCAGTTAAAAGCGCGGACGGCGCATCAGCATCAGCAGACCGAAGACACGGTTGATCTGATGCGCGATGATTTTTCTCTGGAAGATTATCGCAAATTGCTCGTCAGGTTTTACGCATTTTACAAATCCTATGACGAAAAGCTGCGCCGATCTCTAAAAGAAAATCCGATTGATTTTTACGGCGAAGAAAGGTTTAACACGCCGCGTCTTGTTGCCGATCTAAAAAGTTTGGGAATGACGGACGAAGAGATTTCTGAAATTGAAAACTTCGACGATCTACCCGCGCTCGATTCGCCCGAAAAAACCTTCGGCTCGCTCTATGTCGTCGAAGGCTCGACGCTCGGCGGGCAGGTCATTTCACGGCATCTCAAAGAAAAATTCGGTTTTGGCGAATCGAACGGCGCGGCTTTTTTTTCCGGCTACGGCAAAGACACGGGCAAGAAGTGGAACGATTTCCGCGCGGCGATCACCGAATTTGCGGAAAACGGCGTAAACCGCGAAGAGATCATCAAAGCCGCGAACGAGACTTTTGAAAAGATCGGGAAGTGCCTGAACAAAATCTGAAGTTTTACGATAACATTGACTGCAAAAAGCTATAAAAGGCGGGGCGTTTCCCGCCGTTTTAATTTGAAATGCGACCTTAAAACAATTGATTCGTTTTGCAGGAACGGCGTTTGAATTTTCGCTCTTTAAATAAAATTCTTATCTATGAGCAAGGCTCGTCAAGTCAGCAGATTAAGAAAACCCACGTTTCGAAATCTCGTGATTTTATTGAGCGGCGAATTTGCCGCGCGCGGGTTTACTTTCATCGCTTTCGCGTATCTGGCGAGAACACTCGGTCAAGAGGCTTACGGCTATCTCGCTCCGGCGTATGCGGTTTTGATGTTCTGCGTTCTGGTTGCGGATTTCGGCGCGGGCACTCTGGGAACGAGAGAAATCGCCAAGAATCCCGATGCAGCCGAAAATCTCGTCAGCAAAATCGCTTCCGCGCAAATGCTGATCGCGTCCGGTTTGTTGATCTTACTGATCGTTTTCAGCTTACTGATCTCAAACAATTTCATCCTCTCGCGCCTTTTGATCGGTTTCGGCATCAGCCTTCTGGGTATTCCTTTTTTATTAAACTGGGTTTTTCAGGGACGAAACGAGATGTTTCTGTCCGCCGCGCCGTTAGCCTTTCGTCAAGCCGTTTTTCTGGTCATAATTTTATTGATAATTTCCCAGCCGCCGGATGTCGTTCGTCTGCCGTTTGCCGAGATCGGCGCGATCGCGGCGGCGGGATTGATCTATATAATCGTCTATCACAAGCGCGTCGGGCGTTTTCGCTTGTCCTTATCGCAGGGCATAGATCGAGATTTATTAAAACAAGCACTGCCCATCGGCGGGGCGCAGTTTATATGGGCTTTGAGAATTTATCTGCCGGTCGTGCTGGTCGGCGTGATTCAAGGCGCGGAATCCGCCGGTTTGTTTGATGTCGGACACCGGATCGTCATGGTTTTTCAGGCTTTTCTCGGCGTTTATTTTACGAATCTGCTTCCGGCTCTGAGTCTTACTTCGCACGATTCTCCCGGCGAAATGAAACAGCTTCTTTTCCGCTCGGTTCTGTTCAGCGTTTTACCGGCAATCGCTCTCGCGGCGTTCGTTTATACGGTCGCGCCTCTCATTCTCGGAATCGTTTATGGAAGTTCGTTCGTCGTGAATGAAAGCGTCGAGTCGTTCGTAATTTTAACGTGGCTCGTGCCGGTGCTTGCCCTGCGAAGAAACGGTCGGACGGCACTTATTACTCTAGACCGGCAAAATATGGATTTTAATATTTCAACGGTCGGAGTCGTGATAATGATCTTACTGCTTCTTCCGATGACATTTCATTACGGTATAATCGGTTGTGCGTGGGCGATGGTCATTTCCGAACTTTTAAGCGCGATTGTAACGTGGATATTTCTGTTTCCCTTACTCCGAAGCGAAAAAACTTACGATAATGTCAGATAAAAAAATAAATTCAAATAAAGTCAACCCGATTTTCATCGTCGGCGCGCCGCGCAGCGGAACAAGCCTTCTGCGCGTGATGCTCAACCGCCATCCGAATATCGGCTTATGCGATGAAACATATTTTTTCTACTACGTTTATCATCGTCAGAACGCTTTCGGCGACCTGCAAAATATCGAAAACCGACGGATTGTTATCGAACGCTATCTGGAAACCGCCCGTGTCCGCCGTCTCGGACTCGATCTCGACGCGCTGAAACAATTTCTTCTCGAAGAAGGCACTAATTACGAAAACCTTTTTATCGCCTTTCTGAAATTTTACGCGGAATCCTTTGGTAAAAACCGCTACGGCGAGAAAACTCCGCAGCACGCTTTCGAAGCGGAAATCATCAGCCGGATTTACCCGGATTGCCGTCTGATTCACATCGTTAGAGACCCGCGCGACGTGGTCGCGTCGCTGAAAAGAATGCCTTGGGGATCAAAGAGCGTCGCCGCCAACGCGCGACTCTGGGTCAATTCCGTCAAAGCCGCCGAGAAATGTAAAAATAACGAAAACTTTCTTCGCGTCGGATACGAAACGCTCGTCAGCGATTCCGAAGCCGAACTGCGCCTTATCTGCGAATTTATCTCCGAACCGTTTGACGAACGAATGCTCGAAACAGAATCAAAAGAAAAACAAGATCTCGAATGGTGGTTTCAAAGGGCGCAGAAATCGGTCAGCACGAACCGGATCGAAAAATGGCGCGACGAACTGACTGCCGGGGAAGCCGCGGTTGTCGAATGGATCGCCGGAGAAACGATGAAAATGACCGGGTATTCGGCAACCGCCGAAAATCCTTCGCCGGCAGAGAAGATCGCCGCGCTCGCGCACGAAAATTTGACGGCGGCGGTTTCAAAATTTACAAATCTGCCGCGCCTCTGGTATCACTGGCTGCAGCCCCAAAGACTTGCGGCTGAAGAAGCGCGGATTGACCAGCCGGATTCCAAGAAAAATGAATAAAGAAAATATCTACAATTCCGAGCAAGCACCCGAACCCGTCGGGCTTTACCCGCACGCGCGGCGCGTCGGGAATCTTTTATTTTTGTCGGGCGTCGGTCCGCGAGAAAGGGGAACGAAAAAAATTCCCGGCGTTGAACTCGGCGAAAACGGCGAGATCGTTTCCTACGACATCGAAGCGCAGTGCCGTTCGGTTTTCAAAAATGTTCGGCTGATTCTGGAATCGGCAGGCTCATCTTGGGAAAACATCGTTGACGTAACGGTTTTTCTGACGAATATGAAGGACGATTTCGCAACTTACAATAAAATCTACGCCGAATATTTCAAAGACAATCTACCCTGCCGGACGACCGTCGAGATCAACAAACTGCCGACACCGATCGCCATCGAATTGAAAGTTATTGCGACGATTGATTAGAAAATATTTGGAAAACAAAGAGCCTTAGCCGTTTATTCAGGCAGTTTCCAAATTGTCTTTGCCGATTTTCTAAGCCCGGAACGACGGTCTATTATGCTGAACAATCTGACGAAAGATCGTAGAAAACGCATCATCGTTTTGATATTTATCGCCGCCGTTTTTCTAACGCTTGCGTCGGGCAGTTCGCTCACCAACCGCCCGCAGATTGACGAAGGAATGTTCGCTTCTCCGGCTCTGAATCTGGCGCGCGAAGGCTTTTTCGGCACGACCGTTCTCGAAACCGGACATACGAAACTGACGCGCATTGAAGAGCGGACTTACTGGGTCATGCCGCTTTTTTTAATAAATGCCGCCGGATCATTTAAAACTTTGGGTTTCAGTCTTTTCACGATGCGTTTGGTTTCGATCTTCTGGGGTTTTATCTTTGTCCTCGCAGGTTATCTGATCGCTTTGAAATTGAGCGGAAATAAAAACATCGCGCTGCTCGGAGCGGCATTTCTGGCGTGCGATTATATGGTTTTGGACACGGCGTCGCAGGCGCGTCCCGATATGATGTGCGCCGCGCTCGGATTTTCGCCAATCGCCGCTTTTCTGGTCTGGCGCGAACGCAATTTTTCGCTCGCCGTTTTCTTGAGTCAAACGCTCGTCGTTCTCGCCGGTCTGACACATCCGAACGGCATTCTCGCCTTTTTCGCCGTCGCGTTTTTTACATTATATTTTGACTTCAAACAATTAAAATTAAAACATCTCGGTTTTGCGATAATTCCGTATTTGGTCGGCGGCGCGAGTTTCGGTCTGTATGTTTTGCAGGACGCGCAGGCGTTCAAAGACCAATTCATTGACAACGCGCGGATGAGCGGACGGATGGGCGGTTTTTCGTCGCCCGTTTCCGCCGTTTTAAGAGAATTTACCGAACGCTATCCGCACGCTTTCGGGCTTCAGGCTATTTCGAGCGGGCATTCGGGACCGATTTTTCTCAAGAGTCTGATTCTCGTCGGCTACGCGCTCGGTTTTCTCGGTGTGCTTTTTATAAAAGAATTAAGACAAAACAAAAATTACCGCGCATTGCTGATATTGACCGTAATTTATTTCCTCTGGATGGCTCTGATGGATGGGCAAAAGCAGACGTATTACATCATCCAGCTCGTTCCGTTCTACCTGATAATGCTCGCCGTTTTTGTAAATTTTTTATGGCGAAAAAGTTTCGTGCCGCGTCCGCTGATCGCGCTCGGCGCAAGCGGTCTCTTGCTTTTGGGAATCGGCGGAATGGCTCTCAGGATCAAACAGAATACTTACGGCAATTTTTATCAGCCGATGATCTCTTTCTTAAAAGAAAATTCGACCGAAAACGATCTCATAATGGGCGGCGCGGAAAACGGCTTCGGTCTCGGATTTCCGAAAAATCACATTGCCGACGGGCTTTTCGGCTTTCAAACGAAAAAGCGTCCGAAATTTATCGTTTACGACAGCGCGGTCGAAAATTCGTGGCAGGATTCGAAAAATTACAATCCCGAATTTTACGAATATTTGCCGCGTCTTTTGAATGAAGAATACAGCGTCGCTTTTGAAAACGACGCTTTTAAAGTTTATCAAAAAAATTGATTTTGAAATTATACTGTTGAAAATTTTGTTGACTCGAAAAACTTTTCGGATGTATGATTTGCCCATCGCATTTTCTTAAAAATTTTATTTCACGGAAGTTGTTATGAAGAAATTCCTTTTCGCTTCGTTTATTTGTCTGACTCTTTTCGTTTTTACGAATACTTTTGCTCAACAGCAAATAAACGTCCGTTCGCTGACAATCTCTCAGGAAAGCCGCTCCGCGCCGACAAAACTTGATCTAAGATCGGTAAATCCCGCCGGACAGCCCGTTGATTATTTTATCCACGATGCGACGATTTTTATCGGAAATATTCCGTTTATTCAATGCACCGCGTGCCGTGCGCCGCAGCTTTTTAACACCGATGTTTTTCAAAATCCGATTTCCACACAACTCAATTCTCAATCAAGCATCGTGATAAATTTTTATCTGGAATCTTCTTATTCAAGCCCGATCTATCTCGGCAATCTCTTTTTCAGCCGTAAAAGTAATTTTTATGTTTTCGGCGAAACCCGTCTGAAAGGCAAACTCGAAATCGTCAATCTGAGCGCGCCGCCCGAAAGCCGGATTGTCGCATTCGATAACGATGTCGAACTTTCGGGACGATACGCGGTCGGATTTTTTAAGCCTTATCTTTCGGCTTCGGGGAAAAAACAGACGGATTTCAGAAATTTGGAATATTTACTGACCGATGCGAGATAGCAAAAATTTATAAAATTTTCATTTCCCGCCGACTTTTGACGGATCGAGATTCGCGCCGACCGCGCCGCCTTCAAAACCTTTTTTCAAAAACGGATTGCCAGCCGAAAGACGATAATCGCCTTTTTCTGCATTGATAAAATCAATTTGCTTGAGAGAAGCCGGATAAAAATTATTCGTCCCGAAATCCCGCGCATCGCCGCCGATAATAATATTATTTAAAACTTGCGCTCGCGGAAAATATTTGTTCAGAGTCGCTTTTCCGAGCGTTCCGCCGTCGCCGAAAAAGCCGTATTCGTTTTGTAAAACGATATTATTTCTAAAAACAAAATTCGTTACCGGCGCGCCGTAAGCGATGGCGATACTGCCGTCGTGTATGACTGTGTTGTTTTCGATGAGAACATTATCAAACGCCGTAGATTTGATAAAAAATCCGCGCCCGTCGTATTTTTTCGCGCTGATGTCGGTGAACAGATTGTTGCGAATTACCAAATTTCGTCCGCCTTTTCCCTCGCCGCCGAAAATATTTATCGCGCTTCCCGACGAACGCATAATGTTGCCGGAAAATTCGATGTCTTCGACGACCGCCTGCTCGCCGCTGTCCGTTCCCGTGCGGAAAAGCACGCCCGTGCCTTCCTGCGCCTGCGCCCAATTATTGGTCATCAGATTGTTTTCGATCTTGATTTTTTTTCCGCTTTTGATTTCGAGAAAATTTTTGACTACCCATTTTTCATTGCGCCATGCAAGCGGTTTGTTCATCCAATTGTCTTTGACAAGACAATCGGCGGCGACGAGTTTCATTTTATTTTCCGCGCCGCCGAAAAGAATACTCTCGGCGGCGGCTTCCAAATAATTATTGACGATCTCGATTTGTCCGTCCGTCGCCCAAACCGCGATCGCCTGCGATTCTTCGCCTTCGCGTTTAAAATCGGAAAAGTAACTGTTTTTGATTTTTATATAACGACCGTTGGCGGCAATGCCGCGCCGTTGTCCGACTTTTTGGTCGCCGTGCAGATAAACGCGGTCGAATTCGATGTGATGCGGAAGCTGTTCTATTGAAGTTTCTTCGGTCGAGCCGATCTGAATGATGTTGTAAAGACCTTCGATGGTCGGCAGAAATTCGATGCCGATAAAACGAAAATGATGCGCGCCTTCTCCGGCAAAGATCGCCGGTTCGCCTTTCACGTCGGAAACGATTTTCGGCAAAACGTCGGCGTAGCGTTTCGGATCAATCCGCGTGTCGGCGGGCGGAAGTTGTGAATCAGATGCCGACGAACGAATCGTGATAAATTCTGCGCCTGTTTTTTTCGGTAATTTGAACGCGCCTTTGAAAGTCGCTCCGGCTTGAAGCTGAATCGTGTCGCCCGGTCGCGCGCGGTCGAGCGCGGCTTGAAAATCCCCGCCCGCTTTCACAATAATGACCGAGCCTTTATTTTCCGCGCTGGTCATTACAGAAAGTTCGGACGGCAAATTATTCCAGACAAAAAACGCCGCCGCTCCGATCAGCAAAAACAAAAAAACTCCGGCGCACATTTTCAGCCATAACGCCTTTCTCAATTTATTTTGCTTTTTCCAATTCGGAACGTCTAACCGTCTGGTAGCCATAACTTTTTATAACCGCGAAACACACGGAAAAACGTGAATACTTAATTTTAATTCTCTCCGTGTTTCTCTGTGATTTCTCAGTGTTCTCTGTGTTAAAGACACTTCTCAACACAGAGAACACTGAGAAATCACAGTTTTTTTTTGATTAATGATACACCCAATAAACAAAAGTTTTCACATACTCGCCCGCGACATACTCCCAGCCTTTCGGTTTGAGCCACCACATTTGCGGTGGCGGCGTTTGAATTGATGTTTCGGGCGCGGCTATGCCGAGCGAAATTTCCGCGCCGTTTTCCCGCAGAATTTTATCGCAAATCCAAAACGCGCGGCGCGTATGATACGCGCTCGTTACGAGCAACACCGAATCGAAATTTTTCGATTTCACCAGATCGGTTAAAGCTCGCGCTTCGTCAATCGTTCCTGAAACCGGCGGCTGTAAAATCTCGATTTTCTCAGCCGGAACGCCTTGCTTTATCAGTTCGTTTTTCGCAAGTTCGGCAAACGGCGGATTTCTTTTTTCCGCCCGCGACCAGCCGCCGTGCCCGCCGTCATCGGTCAAAAAAATTTTTTCCGAAACCCCGCTGTTAAAAAGTTCGGCGGCTTTTTGCGTGCGCTCTTTGTAAACGCTCGAACCACCGAGAACAAAAATTGCGTCCGCCTTTTCCAAAGGTTTTTCGACGATCAAAGCGGTCGCCAGAAACGGCGCGGCGAAAATCCAGACCAAAAATAAAATGAGAAAAGTTATTAAAATTTTAAAAATCCGACTTCGCTTTTTCACTTTTTCACTTTTTCACTTTTCAGCATTATCCCGCGCAATTCGTCAATCTTTGCATCCCAGCTTTCGTGCCGTATCGAATCGGAAATCTCCTCGCGCGGTTTCGGATTTTCTAAAGCAAATTCGATTTTCTTTATAAAATCTTCGTCGGTTTCACCGATCAAACAATGCTCCAAAATCCGCACTTCGGGAATGTCGGTCGAAATGACCTGAAGTCCCGCCGCAAGATATTCGCGCACTTTCAAAGGATTTGCCGCTAGCGTCAGATCATTGATCGCAAACGGATTGAGCGCGATATCGAACCCCTTGCAAAATGCCGGAAGTTCCGCGTAAGGTTTTCTGCCGAGAAAATGAATGTTTGAAACTCCGTCTAAAATTTTAATTTTCCGTTCGGCATCAACCGCGATCTTTCCGATCAAAACGACCGAGCCGATTTTAAAATGTTCGGCGACTTTTTTAATTAGTTCAAAATCAACCCAATCCGCCAGCAGACCGTGAAAACCGATAACCGGACGCGGCAAATCTTTTATCTCACCGGGAATTTTTGTCTCCGTGTCCAGGGCTTTTCTAAAATGATTCCAATCCGTTCCGTGACGAATAATAAATGTGTTTTTATTAAATTGCTTTTTATCTTCGAAAAGTTTTTCCGCCGAAACGACGACGAGATCGGATTTTCTGAAAAGTTCTTCCTCGATTTCTTTCAGCCCGGAAGCCGCGCCGGTAAATGCTGTGTATTCGTCAACGCAGTAATAGACGATTTTTTCTTCGCCCAATTTTCCCGCCAAAAGTCCGGCGGCAGGATTAAAAACCATATTCAAAGGCTTTTGAAAATTTAATTTCCGCATCGCTTTTTTGACCTGCGAGACGAGAAATTTTTGATTGAATTTCCGAACGGCTTCATTGCCGTAAGCCGGAATCGCCAGCGGATTTAAAACGAAGATATTTTTTTCTACTTCCCGCACAGGCTCGCTGAACGCTTTCAGTTTTTTAAAAATCCGCGAAACATCTTTTGATGAAGCGGTCGGCATCCGGTTGGCAATCGCATTGATCCACAAGATTCTATTATCTTTGGAAAGCACGCGCATCAGATGCGTTTTCGAAAGCGGATCGCCCGTCCAATCGTGCGAAAAACAAAGAATGTCGCGTCCGCGTAAAATTGAATTTCCGTTCTTGTTTTCCATCTAATCTCTGCCCAAAACCGTTTTGATCTTTTCTCTCACCGGAACAGGCAAACTCTTATAAGTTTTAATTCCGAAATCGCTGACCGTTTCTTTCAGATTATGAATTTTGAGCGTCGTAAAATCCATTTTATAACGAAATGTGGAAGCCGTATCGCCGCCGAATCTCCGCAAAAAAAGATGCGAGCCGCCCATACTGTAAAGCGAAAAACCGTTTTCGCAAGCCCATTGGATCGAATGCCAGCCCAAAAGATCGTTCGGTCGAAGTTTCTGAAATTCGATCAGAGAATTGTTCGCCGCGTATTCGACAACGCCGCCCGGACAAAAGCGGTAGTAGCTTCCGGCGATGATTTTTCCTTCGTGTTTGGCGATAAAAATTTTGCGATAATCTTTCTGTTGCCACGCAAGTTCAAACTGTTCAAATTTGTCAGGCTGATTTCCCTTGCGCTTGTTCCAATCGCAATGAATCGCGTAGAGTTCTTTTAATTCATCCAAATTTTCCACTTCGGAAATCTCAACTTTATTTTGTTTGATCGCCTTGCGAAGCTCGTTGCGCCGCGTCTGCGAAAAATCCTTAAAGAGTTCGTCCGCACCTTTTGATAAATCCAAAATTATTGTTCCCTGTTCACCGAAATATTCGCGTTCGGAAAAGCCGATCTGTTCAAATTCCCGAATCGGCTCCCAACTGAAAATTTCCGCAACTTCCAGATTTTCACCCCCTTTTTCCTTCAGTCCTTCAAGCAGATTGTCAGCCGTTTTTAAAACATCGAAACTTTTATCAATCGCAAACTGCGGACGCACAAAAAGACCGGAAACGATCTTTTTGCCGTCAAAAACGCCCGTAATTACTCCGGTAATTTTTTCACCATCCAAAGACACGACCGCAAATCTTTCACCGCCGCGCACGAACGGGTCAACAAAAAAATTCGGTGTCGTGTAATGCGTCGGAAACGAAGCGCGTTTAAGAAATTCGCTCCATTTCTGCGACCATTCTTCGTCGGGATGTTCGGTGAAAATTTGGTAATCCATAAATATATGTGAAAATTTATTGTCCACAGATACACACAGATACACACAGATAAATTTTTGATCTCATTAATCTCGGTATCAATGCTTCATCTTTAAAATCTGTGTTCATCTGTGTGTATCTGTGGACAATTTTTCCCTGTTTTCCGCGTTTTCCGCGGGAAAAATCTCTTATCCGTTTTCGCCGTCAATAAAACGTCTTTGCCACATTTCAAAATTAACGAGAAACCACAGCCGTTCGTCGTAATTTGCTCCGGCGTTGTGTTCATTGACGATCTGCCGGACAAAATCGGCGTTAAAAATTCTGCGGTTTAAGGCGCGTTCGCTCAGAACATTTTCTTCGACAATGTGCCGGAATTCGTTTCTAAACCAGTTCCCGACCGGCACGGGAAACCCCATTTTCGGGCGCGTCAAAATTTCTTCGGGCAAAACGTCCTTCATCGCTTCGCGCAAAATCCATTTTGTTTCGCGCCCGCGAAGTTTCATTTTTGTCGGCATTTTTGCGGTAAATTCGACCAACTTATGATCGAGAAACGGAACACGCGATTCTATCGAAGCCGCCATTGACATCTGATCTTGTTTCATTAGAAGTTCGTGCAGATAAGTTTTCGTGTCGGCGTAAAGCAGTTTGTCGAGCAGATTTTTCGCGTCCGTTTTTTCGATGAAATCGTTTTGAAAATGATACGGATTTTTCTCCGCGATTTTCGCTTTTGTTTCGTCACTCAAAAGTTTTTCCTGATGCGCTTTTGTAAAGATCGCAAAATTGTCGAAAAACAAATTTTCAATGTCGGAATTTCTGGTTAAAAACGTGCGCGTCAGTTTTTTATTTAATGAACCCGGCAAAGTTGCTACGCCCGTTTTGACAGCCGAACGTACGAATGACGGTGTAAACGATTCGTATTTTTCGCCGTATTGCAAAAGCTGTAAGGTGCGCGCGTATCGCCCGTAACCTGCCAGAATTTCGTCGCTTCCTTCGCCCGTCAAAACGACTTTGACATGCTGTTGTGCAAGGCGCGAAACGAAATAAAGCGGCACGGACGCGATAAAACCGAGCGGTTCGTCTTCGTGCCAGATTAAGTTTGGTAATTCATCAAAAAACTGCCGGGGCGTGATCGTGATTTCGTGATGATCGGTTTTAAATTTTCGGGAAACGATTCGCGCGTATTCAAATTCGTTTGCTTCGCGCTCTTTGAAACCGACGGAAAAAGTTTTGATCGGCTCATCAACCATTTGCGCCATCACCGCGCAGATCGCCGATGAATCAATTCCGCCTGACAGAAACATTCCGAGCGGAACATCAGCCATCAGGCGCAGACGGACGGATTCTTTAAAAAGTTCGCGCCACTCATTGATAAAATCTTCGTCGGAAGTTTCAGCGTGTTTCGGCTCGAAATTTACATCCCAGTATTTTTCGGTCTTTATTTTCCCGTCCTTCCAACTCAAAGTATGACCGGGCAAAAGACGTTTCACATTTTTAAAAAGCGTTTCGTCGTGAGATGTCCCGTGATTGGCGAGTTGGTCGGGAAGCGCGTTGAAATTTATTTCCGCTTTTGTCGCTCCGGCTTCAAGAAGCGTTTTGATTTCCGAGCCGAAAAACAGATTTCCTTCCGCGTCGTGAACATAATAAAGCGGCTTTACGCCGAGCCGGTCGCGGGCGATAAAAAGTTCGTTTTTTCGTTTATCCCAAACGGCAAAAGCGAACATTCCGCGCAGATGTTCGACACATTGTTCGCCGTATTCTTCATACAGATGCAGAATTGTTTCCGTGTCGCAGTGCGTCTCAAATTTGTAACCTTTTTCGATCAATCCGGCGCGGTGATCGGCGTGATTATAAACTTCGCCGTTGTAAATTATCACGCAGGATTTTTCCTGATTAAACATCGGCTGATGCCCGTGTGCGACATCAACGATGGACAAACGGCGATGACCGAAACCGATTCTGCCGTCAATAAAAATTCCCTCGTCGTCCGGTCCGCGATGCGTTACCGAATCGCGCATCGCCCGCAGAACGCGCTCATTGATCTGCCGTTTTGAATTCGGTGAAAATGCTATTCCGTTGATTCCGCACATAACAAGAAATTTTTGAGAGAATGTTTTGCAGGCAAAACTAATTTTTTCGCCCTTAAACTAAAGTTATATTAAGCCTTTTTTTTCAGTTTGACGAGATTTTTATGAAAGTTTATTTATTGAAAACTTCTTCGTAGATTTTTAAGATTTCCGTAATATTGCTTTTATCGTCCGGTTTTTCGGTTTTCGATTTCTTTTCGTTCGAAGCAATTTTTTCTATGGCTCTGACCAGTGCATTTCGATCATGAACCGGAATAAGTTCGACACCTGCGGGACGCATTCCGTTGTCTGTGGCAATAACGGGCGTGTCCAAAAACAGAGCCTCGCGCACGGCAATCGCGTCGCCATCGAATTTTGTCGTCCGCAAAAGTATGTCAGCTTTTTTTATCAAGTGAAGCGTTACCGGATGAGCGACATCTCCGGCAAGAAAGATTTTGTCCGCGTAGTTTTTACAATTGATCACCTTTTTTAAATCACTTTCCAAACTTCCCGAACCGACAATCAAAAGTCCTGCATCGGGAAACTTTTCCAAAACTCTTTCCATCGCTTCTATCTGCATAAAAAGATCGTATGTGTCTTCCAAAAGGCAAACCGTCAG
>JBGTSF010000056.1:0-32432 GCA_041940425.1 Pyrinomonadaceae bacterium | reverse complement strand
CATTTCCGTTTCTCAATGATACAACAAAACTGCCGCGATTTCCTTTGTCGTCGCTGATGTCAACGCGAGTTTCCGCAGACGAAGAAGAGATTTGCAGAACGAATGAGCCGTCAGCCGCCGCGAAGGTGTCGCGTCCGGCACTGCGGACGGTCGCGCCGGGCTGTGTTCTGCCGTAAATCCGGTAGATATTTCCGCCCATCGCTTCGACGCGCCACTCGCTGGCATCAATTGCCCGGTTTGCCGCGTTTTTGATGACGGTGAATTTTTGCGGCTCACTCCAATCGCTCGTCTGTCCCGAAGCGGCGGTCGCGCGAACGCGCCAGTAGAAAAGTCCGGGCGACAAATTACCGAACGAAAAACCCGCGCCGTTTAGAGCGTCGCGCTCGACGATCATCGAATCGGCGGTGAAAAACGGCGAGGTGGAAACCTGCAGATGATACTTCGCAATTGCAAGAGTGTCCGTGTTCTGCCAGCGGAAAGACGCGTCCGCGCTCCCGCGCGACGATGCCTGAATCTGATCGGACGAGGTCGGCGCGAGAAGTTTCGGCGGACTCAGAAGCTTTTCTTTCGCCGCGAGCCTGCCGTTGTTGATGGCGGCGAACTCGTCGCCCTGAAGAACGGTCTTTTGTCCGCCGACGCTGGTTTCGACACCGCCGCGGCTGATGCGGATCTCGCCGCCCTGCTCGCCGGTTTGAAAACTCGCCTCGGTTTGCGAAAGCAGACGGTTTTCCGATTCGTTGAGTTCGACGATGTTCTGCGTGTTTTCGGTCTGGTCTTCGGTGCGGACGTTGATCTGCCCGTCGTCGAGCGTAACGCGCACGTCCGTTCCGCCTAAGATAGAAGAGCTGTCGCGGATGACGACCGTCGAGTTCGGGCGAACATAGAGAATCGAGCCGTCAATCATCTTGATCTGCGCGCGACCGTCATTCTGCGTCTGGATCGTGTCTCCGGCGGAAACATATGTCGGGCGCGTGACGACGATCGTTTCGCGCGTCGCGGCGCGGATGATCCGCACGTCGCCTTCATAGGTCAGCAATTCCGCCGCGTCTTTCGGGATCTCCTGATTTTCGCCGACCTTGTTGAACCAATCGCTTTTATACAGCAGCCAACCGCCGCCGAACACGATGCCGAAAAACACCACGATCGCCGCAGTGCCGTAGATACTGCTTTTTCGGATGTTGAACCAGTCAACATAAAACTTTTGATACTTGTTATCGCTCATCGCGTAAAGCTAAAGCGGGCGTTTACTCGATCTCGAATGTTTCTTCGACTTTCACTTTCTCATGTTTTTTCGGCGGAAAAATGATTGACAGGATAACCGAAAGAGCAAGCATCGTGACGACGGTGCCAAGTGAAATATTGATTACTTCCTGTTTGAATTCGCCGCTTACGAATCTTCGTGCAAAATCGGCAATCGCCGATTGACTGCCTTCGCCCGTAAACATTATCAAGCCTTCGGCGAAAAGCGGCAAGAGCATTTTTATACCGATAAATGTTAAAACAAACGCCAATCCGTATTTGAGTAGATGAAAGCGGTCGGCAAGATCGGCGAGCAGAAAGAAAAACGTCCGCAATCCGAGTATAGCAAAAATATTCGAAGTATAGACAATAAATCTGTCGGTCGTGATGCCGAAGATCGCCGGGATCGAATCCACCGCGAAGATCAGGTCGGTAAATTCGACGACGATTAGAACAAGTAAAAGCAGTGTTCCCGTGCGAACGCCGTTTTCGACCGTGAAGAATTTATCTTCGACATAATGCTTGGAAATCCTGATATAGCGCGTGGCGGTTTTGACGATAAAACTGTCTCTCGGATCGAAGTCTTCATCCTGGCTCGAAAACATCTTGATGCCCGTGTAGATCAAAAACGCGCCGAAGACGTAAATTATCCAATGAAACCGCTCGACGAGTTCCGCGCCCGCGAAGATCATGATCATCCGCATCACCAGCGCGCCCATAATTCCCCAGAACAGTACGCGGTGCTGGTATATTTTCGGGACTTTGAAGTAACTGAAAATGAGCAGAAAGACAAACAGATTATCAACCGACAGCGACAGCTCGATCAGGTAGCCGACAAAAAATTCTTTGGCTTTGAACATCGCCGTGTCGTGATTGTAATAATTGCTGACGACCGTATAGACGAAAACATTAAAAGCGAGCGCGAGCGAAACCCAGACGATGCTCCACGCGAATGTTTCGCGGCGCGTCGGCGCGTGCGCCTTGCGGTTGACGATGCCGATGTCAACGAACAATGCGACGAGAACGACCGAAAAAAACGTAACCCAGACCCAAAAAGGATATTCAACCAGATACATACTAGAGTTAAGATACAAAAGTGAAAAGCAAAAAGTAAAAGACAAAAACGGAAAATCGAACTAAAACGTCCAACCGCAAAATGGTCAAGCGACATCAAAAACCGTAAAACAGACGGCGTGCGGTTTTTACTTTTCGCATTTTACTTGGTAAAATCGCGGTTTGTCTAAAAAGGATAATTCCGAAACTATACCTACTCAGGAAATTTTAAGGATTAAAAGATGTTAAAGTTTTTCAAACGAATGGAAAGAACACGCAATTTTGTTCTTTTATTATTTGCTATCGTCATGGTGCTGAGCTTGATTCTCTTTTACGCGCCGACGCAGGATATTCAAACCAATCTGAGCCGGAGCGAAGAGCCGGTCGCCAGGGTCGCCAGCGAGTATGTAACCGTCGGCGAACTCGTTACGCAGCAGCAATCGCTTGCCGGACGTTTCGGCGGGCGCGGTCTGCCGGCGAAAACTCTGCTCGACGGTTTGATCCGTTCGCGGCTTGTCCGTATCGAAGCGGAAAAGTTGGGACTTCGCGCTTCGGATGCGGAAGTTGCCGCCGAGATTCGTGAAATATACAAAACCGAAGACGGCAAACCGCTCGAACAGTCGCGTTATGAACGTATGGCTACTGAACAGGCGGGAAGCGTTGCGGCTTTTGAAGAATCAATCCGCGACTCTCTGAGCGCGCAGAAACTTCAGGCTTTTATCACGTCGGGCGTGAGCGTCTCCGAAGAAGAGGTAATCAATGATTACAAGCGCAGTAATTCGAAATTTGATCTGACATACATTCCGATCAGCGTCGCCGATCTCGCGCAGACGATCAAGCCGACCGACGAAGAATTGAAAGCGTATTTCGAGCAAAACAAGAAAAGCTATTACATCTCCACGCCGCAGAAAAAGATCCGTTACCTGTTTATCAATACTTCAAAAATTGGCGAAAAACTGAATATCCCCGAAGCCGATCTGAAAGCCGAATACGACAAACTGCCCGAAGACAAAAAGAAAGCGGGCATAAAAGGACAGGAAATCGTTCTGCGCGTGGCGAAACCGGAATTTGCGGCGGACGTGATGACAAAAGCCAATCAAATCCTTGAACGCGCCAGAAAAGACGGCGGAACGATCTCGGAAGAAGCCTTTGCCGAATTAGCCAAAGGTCAATCGGAAAATCCGAACACGGCGCGCAACGGCGGCGCAATTCCCGGACTTGTCCGCGAAAACCCCGCCAAACCGGACGATCCGTATCAGAGACTTTTGACGATGCAGCCGGGCGAAATCAGCGACCCGATAGAGTATCAAGACCGCATATACATTTTGCGGCGCGGCGAAGAAGTTCCGAAATCTTTTGAAGACGCGAAAAAAGAACTCGATGTCAGTCTCAGAAACCGCCGCGCATATACAGCCGCCGCCGACATTGCGCAAAAAGCCGCCGACCGTCTGAAAGAAGTCAAAGACGTGCAGAAGGTCGCGCAGGAATTCGCGCCGCAGGCGAATATGAGCGTTTCTGAAATGGTCAAGGAAACGCCGTTTATCAAACCGGGCGACAATGTTCAGGATGTCGGCGTTTCGCCGCAGTTCGAAGAAGGCATCGCGCCGCTTGAGAATCAGGGCGATGTCGGCGATAAGATTCCGGTTTCAAACGGTTTTGCGATTCCGCTTTTAGTTGAAAAGAAAGAACCGCGCGATGCCGAATTTGACGAGGTCAAAGATCAGATCGCCGAAACTTACAAAGTGGATCAGGCGCGGCAGAAGGTCGAAGAGATCGCCAAACAAATTGCCGGAGCGACCGATTCTGCCGGCAATCTGAGCGCGGCGGCAACCGCCAAAGGTCTCAAAGCGCAGGAGCAGAAAGGTTTTATTCTCGGTTCGCCGCTCGGTCAGGGACCGACGGCTTCGACCAATGAAGCTCTCGAAGACGCGATTTGGAACTTAAAGCCGGGCGAGATCACCAAAACGCCGATCAAGGTCGGCGACAATTGGTATGTCGTCGGTCTGAACAGCCGCGAAGAAGCGAATATGGACGATTTTGCCAAACAGCGCGACCAGCTTATCGAGCAAAAACTGACGCAAAAACGCGGACAGGTTTTCTCCGATTATCTGGCTTCCGTCCGCGCTCAGTACGAAGCTGACGGCAAGATCAAAATCTACAATGAAGCACTCGAAAAAATTGACGCTTTAACGCCGCCGCAGCAGCCCGCCGGAATGCCGCCGGGCTTCCCGCAGATGCCGCCGCCGCAAGGGTAATTCCGGCAGACGGCAGCGGCAGTAGGCAGTAGCCGAAACCAGAATTACGGTGTTTTAGTGAAACTCAATTCAGCAATAAAAGGCAGGCGGACAGCTTGCCTTTTTGATTTGCCGGAAAATAAAAAAGCAGACTTTCCGCCTGCTTTTTGTTTGAATTTGAGTTGTTCTAGAAGATTCCGAAATGCCGACGCTTTTACTGCCTACTGCCGCTGCCGTCTGCCGACTGGCATTATTCGCCCAAATATGCTTCCTTAACTTTCGGGTCTTGCGCCAGTTGTTTCGAGTCGCCCTGCATGACGATTCTGCCGGTTTCGAGAACGTATGCGCGGTCGGAATGATGAAGCGCGGCGTTGGCGTTTTGTTCGACCAGAAGAATCGTCGTGCCTTCCGCACGGATTTCTTCGATAGCTTCAAAGATCGTGTGAACGAGCAGAGGAGCGAGACCGAGCGACGGTTCATCAAGAAGAAGCAGACGCGGTTTTGACATCAGCGCGCGCGCCATCGCCAGCATCTGCTGTTCGCCGCCGGACAATGTTCCCGCTTTTTGCGCTTCGCGTTCTTTGAGACGCGGAAAGAGCGCGAAACCGCGATCCATATCTTTTTTGATTCCGGCTTTGTCCTTGCGGATATACGCGCCCATTTCGAGATTTTCTTTAACACTCAAATTGGCGAACACGCCGCGACCTTCGGGCGACATCGCAATGCCCATCGGCACGAGTTCGTGCGTCGGCATTCCGCTGATCTGCTTGCCTTCATACATGATTCGCCCGCTGCGCGGCTCTAAAAGTCCGGTGATCGTTCGCAATGTCGTCGTCTTGCCCGCGCCGTTCGCGCCGATCAATGTAACGACCTCGCCTTGATTTACCTCTAATGAAATGTCAGTCAGAGCCTCGATCGCGCCGTAGCTGACGGAAATGTTTTCTAAAGTCAACATAAATGTTTTTGGTCTTTGGTCTTTGGTCTTTGGTCTTCGTAAGAAATTTGCAAAGACCGAAAACCTAAAACCAAAGACCGAGATTTTAATCTCCTAAATATGCTTCGATCACCTTCGGATCGTTCTTGATTTCCTGCGGTAAGCCGAGCGCGATTGATTTGCCGTAATCAATTACCTGAATCCGCTCGCACACGCCCATCACGACGCGCATATTGTGTTCGACCAGAATGATCGTCAGATTAAATTTGTCGCGGATTTCTTTGATGAGTGCGGTCAAATCTTCCTGTTCCGAAGGATTCATTCCGGCAGCCGGTTCGTCCAAAAGAAGAAGCTGCGGACGAGTCGCCAGAGCGCGGACGATTTCCAAACGTCTCTGATTTCCATACGGCAGGGAAGTTCCGCCTTCGTCCTTGTATTTTGCCAGATCGAAGATTTCCAGAAGTTCGAGCGCGAATTTGCGATGCTCGCGTTCGTCCTCGAAATATTTCGGCAGGCGAAAAACCGCGTCGAGCATCGTCTGATCGGCGTGGCGATGACACGCCGTAACGACGTTTTCCAAAACGCTCATCGAAGGAAACAAACGAATATTTTGAAACGTGCGCGAAACGCCGAGCCGCGAAATCTGATACGGGCGCATTCCGTTGGTGCGCGTTCCGGCGATGTTAATGTCGCCGGAGGTCGGCTCATACACGCCGGTCAGCAGATTGAAAACGGTCGTTTTTCCCGCGCCGTTCGGTCCGATCAAGCCGTAAATTTCGCCTTGCTTGACCTGCATCGTGAGTTCGTTGACGGCGACCAGACCGCCGAAACGAATCGTCGCTTTATCGGTTTCTAAAATGTATTGTCCGTTGCTCATATAAATTGCCGCCAGCTTTAGCTGGTGGACAAGATTGCAATACTCAAACGGCTTTAGCCGAACATAAGTAAATGACTTTCCTTTTTGCTTTAGCTAAAGCTATTCGGAATAATTTGATTCTTTCTTTGGGCTAAAGCCCATCATTTTCAATCAACTCGATCCACTAGCTAAAGCTAGTGGCAACTGATCTAATCTTTCCCTTCGCTTTCCAGATGTTTCGCTTCTTCGTCTTCGGCGATCGGCACGCCTTTGCCTTCGCCGACCGTTCCCGCGCCTTCGGGTTCTTTTGCCGGACGTTTCAGCCAATTCAAACCGAATTCTCTTGTTCCCAAGATTCCCTGCGGTCGGAGAATCATCGTCAGGATCAGGATCAGAGCGAAAACGACGAGGCGCAAATCGGCAAATCTCAGCGTCGTCGCGCCGATCTGCACGTCGGGAAGCTGACGCAAAAGTTCGGGCAAAAGAGTTACGACAACCGCGCCGATGATCGCGCCGGTCATCGAACCCAATCCGCCGAGAACGATCATGATTATGACTTCAAAAGATTTGATAAATTGAAAATCGTTGGTCGAAAGAAATTTATTGTAATGCGCGAAGAGAACACCCGCGATGCCGGCAAACGCCGAACTGATGACGAAGGAAATAACCTTGTAGCGAGTCGTGTTCACGCCCATCGCCTCCGCCGCGAGTTCATCTTCGCGGATCGAAACGAGCGCGCGTCCCATATCGGATTTGACGATGTTATGGATGACGACGATCGTTAAGACCATAAAGATTCCGATCCACAAAAAGTTTGCCGTATATTTCGAGATCGTGTAGCCGGTCGCCCCGCCGACCGCGTCGATATTCAAAATGACGATGCGGATGATTTCCGCAAAACCGAGCGTAACGATCGCCAGATAATCGCCTTTTAGACGAAGCGACGGAATGCCGACGATCAAACCCATGATCGCCGCGACGACCGCGCCGATGACGATGGCGATCAGCAAGACGATGCTCGACGAAACCGTGTCGCCGAGAAACGCGAACGAATTTTGCACCGATGTGCCGTATTCGACCGTGAAAAATGCGGACGCATACGCGCCGACCGCCATAAATCCGGCGTGTCCGATGGAAAATTGTCCGGTAAACCCATTGATCAGATTGAGCGAGGTCGCCAAAATGACGTTGATGGCGATAAACGCGAGAAGCCGTCCCGTGTAATCGTCAACGCCCATTCCGAAAAACCCCGCACTGCTCATCATTTCGTTTATCACATACAAAACGAAAAGAATGACAATCGCGCCGATAATATTCTTCACCCAAGAAGACATAAGATTTAGTGGTAAATGGTAAGTGCTAAATGGTAAATGGCTTTTATTTAGCATTTACCATTTACCGTTTACCATTGATTAAACTTTTTCCGGCAAGTCCGAGCCGAGAAGTCCCGAAGGACGAATTAAAAGAACTAAGATCAAGATCGCAAACGCCACCGCATCACGATAGGTCGAAGGAATTCCGATATAGCCGCCGTAACCGACGACCAGCGTTTCCGCCGCGCCGATCAGAAGACCGCCGAGAACCGCGCCCGGAATATTTCCGATACCGCCGAGGACTGCCGCGACAAACGCTTTTAAGCCGGTGATCAATCCCATCAGCGGTTCGATCTTCGGATTATACTGCGCGACCAGAACGCCGCCCGCCGCCGCGAGTGCCGAACCCAGAGCGAACGTAAATCCGATGACGAAATTCGTATTGATGCCCATCAATTTCGCCGAGTTCAGATTAAACGAAACCGCCCGCATCGCTTTTCCGATCTTCGTGTAGAAAATGATGTATTGCAGCATAATCATCAACGCGATCGAAACAACGAAGATCAAAATCTGCGAAGTCGAGATAGTCGCATTTCCGAAAAGCGTGATGATCTGGCTTTCGAGCAAAGTCGGGAAAGATCGCGGCGTGCCGGTAAAAATAAAAACGAACAGATATTCGATAAACAGAGACATTCCGATCGCCGTGATGAGCGTCGTCATTCTCGAATATTTTCTCACCGGGCGATACGCGAAACGCTCGATCGCCATCCCGATCAATCCGGCGATGATCATCGAACCGAACAGAACGAAAATGAAATTGAAGATCGAAGGCTCGGAGTTGAAAACCTGTGTCGCCAAAACGAATCCGGCATACGCGCCGACCATATAAATATCGCCGTGCGCGAAATTGATCAGTCGCAGAATTCCGTAAACCATCGTGTAGCCGAGCGCGATCAAAGCGTAGATCGAACCGATGGTCAGACCGTTTATCATCTGCTGAACAAAAGTGTCCATAAAATTCGAGTTTAAGGATTCAAGTTCAAGGTTCAAAGTTCGGCAGTTGTAAACAAACCTTGAACTTTGAACCTGAAACTCGAAACTTAATTTATTAGTTGCCTGCGTTGGCGGCGTTGGCGTTGGTTGCCGTATTTGCCGAAGAGTTGGTATTGGCGGTGTTTGCCGCGTTCGTGTTCATCGCCGAATTGGTATTCGCCGTCGTGTTTCCAGCCGGAGCGGTGTCGCCCGGTGTCATTCCTTCGGGATAGATCATTTCCTTGAAGTTGAACTTGCTCTGCGCGGGCATCAGTTCGAGAACGACCGCCGGTTTGACGGCGTTGCGTTCGTCGTTGATAGAAATCTTTCCGGTTACGCCGTCGAAATTCTGCGTCGCCGCAATCGCGTCGCGCAGTTTCGCCGCGTCCGCGCTTCCGGCGCGTTTCAGCGAGTCAGCCAAAACTTTCGCCGCGTCATACGCGAGAGCCGCCAGCGAATCGGGAACCGTGCCGAATTTCGCCTGATAGGCTTTGATGAAATTCTGAATTTCGGGCGCGGGATTGTCCGCCGAATAGTGATTCGAGATATACGAATTTTGCAAAGACGCGCCGCCGAGCTTCCAGAGTTCGGGCGAATCCCAACCGTCGCCGCCGAGGATCGGCATCTGCATTCCGAGTTCGCGCGCCTGCTTGGCGATGATGCCGACCTGACCGTAATAACCGGGAACGTAAAGCACGTCCGGGTTCAGATCTCTGATCTTCGTCAATTGAGATTTAAAGTCCTGATCGGTTTGCGTGTAGCTTTCTTCCGCAACGACCTTGCCGCCCTGCTTGCTGAATTCTTCTTTAAAAAATTGCGTCAAGCCTTTGCTGTAGTCCGACTGCACATCGCCGAAGATGGCGGCGGATTTCGCTTTCAGCGTATTGCCCGCGAATTTCGCCATCACTGCACCCTGAAACGGGTCAATAAAGCAGACGCGGAAAATATAATCGCCGACTTCCGTTACTTTCGGATTGGTCGAAGACGGCGTGATCATCGGGATTTTAGCTTCCTGCGCGACGGGCGCGGCGGCAAGAGAGTTGGTCGAAGCGACTTCGCCGAGAACTGCCTGAACTTTGTCCTGACTGATCAATTTCTGGACGACCGTTTTCGCCTGTTCCGGTCTGCCCTGATCGTCTTCGACGATAAGCTGAATTTGTTTGCCATTTACGCCGCCCGCTTTGTTGATCTCTTCGACTGCGAGTTCGATGCCGTTTTTCGTGGATTGACCGAAACTCGAAGTTTGTCCGGTTAGGTCAACAAAAACGCCGACCTTGACCGTGTCGCCGGTCGCGCCCGAGTTGGTTTCCGTGCCTTTCTGCACGCACGAAGTGATAAATAAGGAGAAAATTAAGCTAAAAGCCAAGAAAAAATTTTTCATATTACCTCACAGATACAATAAATATTCAGATTTTATTTCTTTTTGATTGCCGGTTTTTATACGCCTCACTTCAGGGAAAAGTTTGAATTTCGAGTTCGGCTTAATAAATGTTACAAACGAGAATTATACCTATTTACAATGGTATGTCGAGTAACAATCCGTTAAAATTTTGCGGGAAAGACAATTAAATTTTCGCAGGCAGAGGAAAAAAATATGACAAAACAAGGCTTTGCGCCGGAAACGGGCGATATGAGCAAGGAAGATTTTCGCCGTTTCGGTTACGAAGTGGTTGACCGTATCGCCGATTATTTCGAGCGTCTGGAAAATTTTCCGGTGCTTTCAAGAATCGAACCCGGCTGGCTGAAAGACAATCTTCCCGAATCCGCGCCGGAAACGGGCGAAGATTTTGGGGAAGTTTTAGCGGACGTTGAAAAGCTGATCCTGCCCGCCGTAACGCATTGGAATCATCCGAATTTTCACGGGCTTTTTTCGACTTCGACTTCTTCGGTCGGTGTGTTCGGCGAGATGCTCTCCGCCGCCTTCGATATGAAGGCGATGCTCTGGCGCACGTCGCCCGCTTCGACCGAGTTAGAGCCGGTTGTTTTGGATTGGCTGCGGAAGATGATGAATCTGCCCGATGAATTTCAAGGCGTGATCTACGATACGGCTTCGATTTCCACACTGCACGCGATTGCGATGGCGCGGGAAAAACTGAATTTAAAGATTCGTGAAAACGGGATGAGCGGGCGCAAAGATTTGCCGCTTCTCAGAATTTATTGCAGTGAACAAACTCATTCTTCGATTGACAAAGCCGTCATTCTTTTAGGACTCGGGCAAAAATCTCTGGTCAAAATTCCGACCAATGAAAGATTTGAACTCGATGCGGAAAAACTTTCCGAAGCTATAGCCGAAGACAAAGCGAACGGACATTTGCCGTTCTGCGTCGTCGCGACGGTCGGCACGACCTCGACGACGAGTGTTGATCCGGTCGAAAAGATTGCCGACATCTGCGGACACGAGAAATTGTTTCTGCACGTTGACGCGGCGTATGCCGGAAGCGCGGGCATCGTGCCGGAACTGCAGCACTTTTTCAAAGGCATGGAACGAGCCGATTCGATTGTGACTAATCCGCACAAATGGCTTTTTACGCCGTTCGATCTGTCGGTGCTTTACGTTAAAGATTTGGATTTATTAAAGCAGACTTTTTCGCTCGTCGCGGAATATTTGAAAGTTACCGAAACCGTAACGAATCAGATGGATTACGGAATCCAACTCGGTCGCCGTTTTCGCTCTCTAAAACTCTGGTTCGTAATGCGCTATTTCGGGCAGGACGGTTTGCAAAACCGTATCCGCGAACATATTCGTCTCGCCAATCTTTTCAAAAATTGGGTTGAAGAATCCGATGACTGGGAAATTCTTGCGCCCGTGCCGTTCGCGCTCGTCTGCTTTCGCGCCAGTCCGAAAAACGTTTCCGATCTCGACGCTTTGAACGAAAAAATTATGAACGAAATAAACGCTTCGGGCGAAGCGTATCTGTCCCACACAAAACTCGAAGGGAAATTTACTCTGCGGCTTTCGGTCGGCAGTATTCACATTGAAGAAAGACATCTGGAAAAAGTCTGGAAGCTTTTAAATGAAAATCTCGGCTTTGCACAAAAATTAGAGAGGACAAAATAAACCACGAATTAACACGAAGAAACACTAAATAAATTTTCTTCGTGTCTTTTCGTGTTCTTTCGCGGTTATTCTTCTCATTTTTAATTTTTGTGCAAAGCTGAAAATCTCAATAAATAAAAGAAATGAAATTCGTCAAAGAATCAATTATCAAAGCCGCGCCCGAACGGGTTTTCGCATTTCATGAACTGCCTGACGCTTTCGAGCGTCTGGTGCCGCCGTGGGAAAATGCAAAAGTCGTTCAAAAAGCGGACATTTCAAAAATCGGCTCAAGAGCGATCATCGAGATGAAAGTTCTCGGAATTTTTCCCGCGAAATGGATCGCCGAACACACGCGCTACGAGCCGCCGCAGATGTTCGAGGACGTGCAGATTTCGGGACCTTTTAAAAAATGGCGGCATCAGCATATCATTTTGCCGCACGACGAAGGCGCGATTCTGCGCGATGAGATCGAATATGAACCGCCGTTTTCCATTTTCGGAAAACTCGCCGCGTCGTTGGCAATCGAGCCGAAATTAGAGAAAATGTTTGCATACCGCCACGAAGTTACGCGAAAATGGTGCGAGGAAGAGTTATGAGTTTATAGAGTTTGGAGAGTTTAGAGAGTAAAATCTTAACTCTCCAAACTCTATAAACTCTCTGCACTCTCCAAACTATTTATGCTGACACATATCGTTTGCTGGAAATACAAAGCCGAAACTACCGAAGAGGAAATCGAAACGCACATCGAAAAACTTCGGAAACTGCCGGACGTTATACCGCATATTCTGAGTTTTAAGGTCGGGCGCGACTGTCTGCATCTCGAACGCTCGTTTGACACCGCGCTGGTCGCCACATATCCTGACCGCGAGGCTTTGGATATTTATACCGATCATCCCGACCACAGAAAGGTCGCCGCGCTCGGAAAACGGATCGCCGAGCAGGTCGTATCGGTTGATTTTATCGAATAAGTGACAGAAAGTTGCAGATAGTTTTCAGGAAGTTGACAGACAGTTAAAGAATTTTCAACCAACTTTCCGGCACTTTCTGCAACTTCCTGCAACTTTCTGTCAACTATTAAAATAATGAAACTCTGGAAAAAAATACTTCTCGCCTTATTAGCCATCATTTTATTAGTGCAGATTCCTTTTATTTACAACCGGTTTCAGACGGGAAAATTAGCCGATAAAATTGCCGCACTGGAAAATTATAAAGCAAATCAGACGCATCAAAATTATAGAGATTTAAAAGGCGTGATTCACGTTCACACAGGTTTGGGCGGACACAGCACGGGCGGTTTTGACGAACTGATCGAAGGCGCGGCGGCGAATGATCTGGATTTTGTTGTAATGACCGAACACGTAACGAAAAACTATGACTCGTCGGCTCTGACCTTGAACGGTTTTTACGGAAACACTCTGTTTGTCGGCGGAAACGAACTCGACACAAAAAGCGAAGACCGCTTTTTATTGATAAATTCCGATGCGGACGCGCAGACGGCAAACCTGACGGAAACGCCCGAATTTCTGAAAAAGGTTCACGACAAAAATCAGATAGCTTTTATCACTTATCCCGAACGATTCAAATCGTGGGACACGGCGTTTGACGGCATCGAGATTTTCAGCCTGCACACGAACGCCAAGGAAATGAGTTTTTTGACGTTCCCGCTCGACGCGCTCTGGTCTTACGGTTCTTACCCGGAACTGACGCTGGCGAATTATTTTGTTCGTCCTGATGAAAATCTGAAAAAATACGACGAGATCGCGGCGAAAAGAAAGATCACGCTTTTTGCCGGAAGCGACGCGCATTCTAATCTCGGATTTCATCTCGTCGGCGACGATTCGGGAAATAAATTTCTCGATATAAAATTCGACGATTATGCAACTATCTTCCGGCTTGTCCGAACGCATGTTCTGCTCGAAAACAACAAGCCGCTGACGCAGGAAAATCTGATTGACGCTCTCCGAAAAGGTCATACGTTCATCGGGTTCGACAGTCTGAGCGATGCGGGCGGATTTTCTTTTACAGCGGAAAACGGCGCGGAACAAAAAATCCAGGGCGACGAGATTGCTCTGCAAAACGGCGTTCGGCTTCGCGCCGCCGCGCCGCAGACGGCGAGATTCGTCATTTTCAAAAACGGCGAAAAGATTTTCGAATCGGGCGCAAATACCGAAGCTGTTTTTGAAGCGAAACAGCCGGGCGCATACCGCACGGAAGTTTATCTCGACGCGCTCGGCTCGCCGTTCGACGAAATGCCCTGGATCATCTCGAATCCGATCTACGTTAAGTGAGTGCTAAGTGCTAAGTGCTAAGTGCTGAGTTTTTGTTTTTTCAGCGATAATTTTCAATACAATACTTTTTCTTTGCACTTAGCACTTAGCACTTAGCACTTTTTTTCCCAAGCCAACGCTTTACGGATTGGTAACATCATAGAGAGGCAAAGAAATAAAACCGATTTTTAATAGAAAAATAATGAATAAATTTAGAGAAAATCTTTTTCGAGTTTTTAGTCTGGGCTTGGCGTTTGCCTTTCTTTCATTTATAGCCTCCGCCCAGCAGGTTCAGCGTCCCGACTTCGACATCACCGATTACAAGATGGACGTGCAGATTTTGCCGGACGACAATAAATTGAACGCGACGGTTGACGTTTATTTTACGCCGAAGCAGGAAACCAGAAGCGTTACGTTTGAACTCAACGGTTCGATCAAAGTTGACAGCATCACGCGCATCAACACCGTCGGCGCGACACCGCCGGCAGCGACCGTGCCGACCGGCAAAGGCAAAACGCCCGCGCCGGTCAAAACGAGTCTGCCGGAAGTAACTTTCGTGCAGGATCAGGTCGGCGTTTCCGATCTCGGTCC
Source organism: Pyrinomonadaceae bacterium (assembly GCA_041940425.1). Classification (GTDB taxonomy): domain Bacteria; phylum Acidobacteriota; class Blastocatellia; order Pyrinomonadales; family Pyrinomonadaceae; genus DATHTS01. The sequence continues at coordinate 17,876 of JBGTSF010000056.1, read as the reverse complement.
GAGCGTCCGCGTTGATCTCGGCGATATGGTCGCGGCAGGCGCGCCGGTCGCTCTGCGATTTAAATACACGGGAATTTTGACGAGCGCGCAGGGCGGACCGCTTCTGACAAAAAGACTCGCGTATGTCGGAAGCCGCGACGGTTATCTGATGTATGCCGCACGCTGGTTTCCGTTTCACGATTACGCGGCTGACCGTGCGACATCCGACATTACGATCTCGATCCCGGCAGGTTTTCAGGTCGTCGGCTACAGCGACGCGCCGGTTACGAATACAGGCGGAAAATACCGCTTTCTCCGCACACAGCCCGGACTCGTCGGCAATTTCGCGTATGCCAGATATACAAATAAAACTCTCAGATACGGCGATTTTGAAATCCAGTTTTATACGAAAACTCCCGAAGACCAGCTTGTTGCCGAATACGGCGAAACCATCGGCAAGGCTCTGCAATTTTATACAAGACAATACGGCACGCCCGAAATGGGCAAAAAACTTTCGGTCGTCCAGATTGACGACGACAGTCTCGATTTTTATTCACAGCAGGGTTTAATTTTTATGGCTGACCGCCAATTTCGGCAGGCGCGGGAAATTACTTTGGAACGTCTCCAACGCGAAGTCGCGTATCAATGGTGGGGCTTGACGGTCGGTTTGAAATCTTTTGACGATGCATGGCTTTCGCAAGGTCTGGCGGAATACAGCGCATACAATCTGCGCGAAGGCGGATTGTCCGGCGCGAAACTCGACGATATGCGCCGCGAGCTTCTGGAAAAATCTCTGACCTTTGAACAAACCGCTTCGCTCGTCCGCACGCCGTCCGCGCTCGACGACCAGTCAACCGCTTATCAATACATAATGTTTTCCAAAGGCGCGTTCGCCTTTAAACTTCTCAGAACGACGCTCGGCGAGCAGAAATTCAATCAATTGCTCAGAACTTTCCTTGATAAATATCGCGGAAAAAACGCTTCGATCTATGATTTCGAACAACTGACGAATCAGATCGCGGGCGAAAATATGCGTTACTTTTTCGCGCGTTGGGTTGAAGGCACGGGCGTTCCCGAATTCGAGGTCGAATATCAAATTATCAGAACACGCGGCGGAAAATTCGTTACGCGCGGCACGATCAAGGAAAATTACGACAATCTGCGCCTGCCGGTCGAGATCAAACTGATCGCCGAAGGCGAAGGCGAATTGGACGAAATCACGGTTGACATTGAAGATTCGAGCGCGAATTTCAGGATCGAGTCGAACGGCAAACCGATCGGTGTGATCATTGATCCGAATTACAAACTTTTGAGAATTTCCGACGATCTCAGAATCTCTTCGGTCGCCCGGCGCGGCATCGAGCAGTTCAAGGAAGGCAATTATGCCGAAGCCCAACAGCAGTTTGAAGCCGCGCTCAAATTAGACCGCTCGAACGGCTGGATCTATTATCATCTCGGTCTGCTGTTTCTCGAACAGCGAAATTACGATCTGGCGATTGATAACTTCAAAGTCGTCGAAAATCTTGGCAGACAAGGCGCGGCGCGTCCGGCGTGGCTGACCGTCTGGGCGGCGATCAAGATGGGTAATGCCTACGACGCGAAAGGCGACCGCACCCGCGCCGTTGCCGCCTACAAACGCGCCGAAGACATGGGCGACAACTACGACAACGCGCAGGAAGCCGTCAAACTCTACATGGGCACACCGTATGACCCGCGCAAACAAAGCACGACGGCGACCAAGTAAAGAAAGGATGAGGGATGAAGGATGAGGGATGAAGAAATTCATTCCTCATTTTTTTTCTTTAAAATCATTAATTGTCGTGGATTCATTGCGTCTCCAACTTTCAATAACCCGAAAAATACGTCAAATTCCCCGTCGCACGCATTAAAAGACGCATCGGATACGTCCGGCACGCCAAAATATACGTCTGAAGACGTATATTTATACGTCCGACACCCCGTCGGATACGTCCCGATACGCCAAAATATACGTCCGGTGACGTATCCTACACGCCCTGCGACGTATATTTATACGTCCTAAGACGTATCCCGATACGTCCCTAGACGTATATTTACACGTCCTGCAACGTATAAATATACATCTTTGACGTATCTGACGGGCAATTTGACGTGTCCGGGCGATGCGCAGACCTGTCGGACGGGGTAAATCATTTATCGAAAGGATAATTTACGAAGCATTTATTACCTTCTATCAGGAGCCGATTGCAAGCATTTTCCCGAACATCTATACTTTGTAGTTTGACCTGATGGACACGCAGATCATCATTACATTTTCCATTCTTGCCGCCGCGCTGGTTTTGTTTTTTACGGACAAAATTCCCGCCGATCTGGTCGCGCTTCTTGTTGTCGTCGCGCTCGGTCTGACGGGAATTTTAACGCCGCAGGAAGCGTTTTCCGGTTTCAGCCGTTCGGCTGTTATCACGATTCTGGCGATTTTTATTATTGCCGAAGCATTGCGTCGAACGGGCGTTACGGAACAGGTCGGCAATATTCTCCTGAAAGTCGGCGGTAAAAGCGAACTGCATCTGATCGTCGCGGTGATGATCGCGGGCGCGTTTTTGTCGCTGTTTATGAACAATATCGCGGCGGCGGCGGTTCTGCTTCCGGCAGTGTCGGGCGCGGCAAAAAAAGCGGGTGTCAATATCTCGAAAATCCTTCTGCCGCTCGCGTTCAGCACTATCTTAGGCGGAATGGCGACGCTTTTGACGACCTCGAATATCGTTCTCAGTTCACTGCTTCAGGACAATAATATCGAGGGTTTCAGTCTGGTGGATTTCGCGCCGGTCGGCGTGCCGATCGTTGTCGTCGGCATTTTGTATATCGCGTTTGTCGGGCGCAGACAATTGCGCGGCGAAGCGGCGATTGAAAGAACCGTCGCTCCTTCCGCTCAGAAGGATTTAGTCGAAACATATCATCTGGACGAAAATCTTTTCCGCGCGAAAGTGCCGGAAAATTCATTTTTGATTGATAAAAAAATCGCCGACTGCACTTTGCGCGAAGATTTCGGCGTGAGCATCGTCGCCATCGAGCGCGACGGCGAACGCCTTTTTTCCGTTACGCCCGAAACCGTCATCCGTGACGGCGACACGCTCGTTCTGGAAGGCAAGGAAGAAGATTTTCGCCGCCGCGATGTCGAGCCGTTTATGGAGCATCTCGAATCTCCCGAATGGCACGAACAGGATTTTCAATCCCGCGCCGTTGACGTGGTTGAAGCGATGCTCTCGCCGCGTTCGCGCCTGATCGGTGAAACTCTGCGCTCGTCGCATTTCCGCGATAAATACGGGATGAATGTGCTGGCGATCTGGCGGCGCGATGAGGAAATAATTTTAGGAATTGCCGATGTGCCGCTCGAATTCGGGGACGCGCTTCTACTTCAAGGACCGAGAGAAAAATTTGCGGTAATGCGCGACGATGCCGATCTGATCTTGCTGATGCAGAAGGAAAGTGCAGTCATTACCGTTCCCGGCAAAGGTCGGGCGGCTTTGGCAATTGTCATTGCAACGCTGATCCTCGCTATTACTCTGCCCGATTTGACGGGCGCGATCATGCTCGGCGGCGCGCTGGCGATGATGCTGACGGGAATTTTGACGACCGAACAGGCTTATACTTCGATCAGCTGGAAAACCGTCTTTCTCGTCGCCGGAATCTTGCCGATGGGAATCGCGCTGACGAAAACGAACGCCGCCGCACTGCTTGCCGACGGGATCATCGCCGCGCTCGGACCGTTCGGCTCGCTCGCATTGCTCGGCGGACTTATTTTAACCACCATTTTTCTCGTCCAGGCAATTAACGGCGCGGCGGTCGCGGCGATCATCGGACCGATTGCGATTCAGGTCGCTCAACAGACGAATATGAATCCGCGCGCCGTAACGATGGGCGTCGCGCTCGCTACCTCAATGGCGTTTATCACCCCGCTCGGTCATCCGGTCAATATTCTCGTGATGAGTCCGGGCGGCTACAATTTCCGCGATTTTGTAAAGATCGGTGTGCCGCTCACGATAATTCTTTTTCTCGTCGTGATGTTCGTTTTGCCGATTGTGTGGCATCTTTAATCTCAACAAAAAAGCATTTCTGGCTTTCCAAAACCTTTTTCTTTCTCAAACGTAATTTCCAGCGTTTTTACAAATTTCAAAAAGGAAAAGAAAATGAAAAAACTAATTTTATTGACGGCATTCGTGTTCGTGATTTTCGCGGTCGGCGCGTCCGGTCAGCAGAGCAAGGACGAAAAAACGATTCGCGCGGCTTTGGAAATGACCGCCGAAGGCTGGAACAAAGGCGATTTGAATCAGTATCTTTCGGTTTATACGAAAGAGGCGACCGAGATGCGTTCGACCGGACCGGCGGGCGGTGTCGAGGCGATCGAAAGCACGATGAAAAACGGTTTCTGGAAAACCGGCAGACCGTTACAGGTTTTGCGTTATGAAAATGTCGTCGTGCGTTTCGTCGGCAAAAAAGCCGCGCTGGTGACGGGAAAATACGTTCTGTCGGGCGCGGATCGTCCCGACCGGACGGGCTGGTTTACGACCGTCTGGGAAAAAACGAAAGACGGCTGGCGGATGATTCACGACCATTCGTAATTAGAAGAAGCTCTCTCAAAATATGTGTCATGCCGCGTTAGCGGTATTTTGAATTTAGCCGTGTAATTTATTGCACGGAAAAGCGATCATTGGAAACGCTTGTCGCGTTAGCGACAATTGAATAATCGTCAATATTTATCAGTCGTCGCTGACGCGACGCAAATGTTTTTGATTAACTTAACCGTGCAATAAATTACACGGCTAAATTCATTAATCGCTACGCGATACGCAACTTCACCGTTTGTGAGACAACTTCTGGTTAAAAAATTTTCTAAGCGACCGTTCCGCCGCACGACGAACCCGCTCCGGCGGTGCAGCCGAAACAGTGATTTGCCGTAACTATCGGACGGTTTTTTAATTTTTCCAGATCGAAATCGAAGATCGTCTGCGGCAGTTCGGCGGAGACACTCAGTTCGAGCATCTGGTTGAAATCGCAGTCAAACAAATTTCCGAGCCAGTCAACGCTGATCAAATTTCTGCACATCAAACCGTCAATGGTTTGCGGATTGAACGCATTAACGAGTTTCTGCATGTATTTTTCCTCGTTTCCCGAACGCCTCAGCCAATCGAGATAACGCGCGATCGGCATATTGGTGATCGTGAAAAGATTGTTGAACGAAATGTCGTAGCGCGTTTTTAGTTCGCGCCGGAAATCCGCTTCGATCGAAGATTGCGCGGGCGGCAGAAACGCGCCGACCGGATTGTAAACGAGATTTAAAGTCAGATTTTCTGTAAGTCCGTAGCCGACCGCGTTTAATTTTTTTAATGCGGCGACTGATTTTTCAAAAACTCCGCCGCCTCTCTGCGCGTCGGTCTGCGCCGGGAGAAAATACGGCAGACTGGAAACTATCTCAACTTCGTTTTCCGCGAAATATTCGGCGAGATCCGTTTGCCCGTCTTCATGCATTACGGTCAGATTATGGCGAACGATGATTTTTACATTCAGTTTTCGCGCTTCCGCGACAAAATAACGGAAATTCGGATTGAGTTCGGGCGCGCCGCCCGTGATGTCGAGCGTCGGGATGTCGAATTTTTGTAAAACTTTCAAACAAGCCTCAACCGTTTCGCGGCGCATTATTTCCACCCGTTTCGGCGAAGCGTCAACATGACAATGTTTGCACGCCTGATTGCACAATTTCCCGACATTGACCTGAAGCGTGTCAATCATTTCGGAAATCAATTCCGCGCCGTTTAATTTTTGCGTAAAACTAACGGTCGAATCCGGTAAAGCGGGTTTGCCGTTGCGCGTGATCTGAACAGCTTGCATATCAAAGTAAATAAACTCGCAGAGAGATGATAAAACTCGTCAACTTCTGAAATAATCAATTCTTATTATTTCAGAAGTTGACGAGTTTTATCATCTGCCAAACTCGATTTTTTTGCCTTACATCGAATCGGGCATTAATCCTACGCCTTTTGGTTTGCCGTCATCTTGTAGCGTAGAAGCGCGCCCGCGCCGCCGAATTCTTTTAAGAGATATTCGTCTTCGATAAAACGCACATCGTCGGCGGTCGCGATTCCTTGTCGGATCAGTTCGTCGGCGATCTGCCGCGCTTCCTTGACATTCGGCATCGTGCCGCCGTTTCCCGGCGCGTAATCTTTCAAAATTTTATTGATCGCGCCTTCGTTATACTCGATCTCGTCGAAATTCGCGCTGATGTAAAGCTCCTGAACCTGACCGTTTTCGAGAGCGCGCAGAGTTTTGGCAACGCCCGTTACGCCGAATCCGTCGTCGTAATTCTGCTCTTTTAAGAAATCTATTTTCTCTTTGTCTTTGAGCGTATCGAACTGTTTGATCGCCGCTTCCGCCGCTTCTAAGATTTCCTTTTCCGGCGTTTTGATGTCGAGCCGAATCTTGCCGACGACCTTTTCTTCCAGCTCGTTCGTCAATTCGTCTTCGAGAAGCGGAATGACGACTTCCTCGTTTCCGGCGAGAACGATCTGCGAGATATTGTCCTCGCGCACGATCTCGGCGAGTTCTTCGATTACCTCTTTGGCGTGTTTTTTATGCAGTTCGTCGTTGTGCCGCTGATAACGCATCTGCGACCATCCGCCGACTTCCGAACGGTTCGTTTTCTCGTTCTGAATCTCTTCCTGTTCGAGAATCCGCCCGCGCTGAAAGACGTATATAAACGCCGAATTGGTGTCAGCCAGAACGACCGCGAAACGCGGATTCTGATCCATCAGCCGCGCCATCGGATATAGATGCGGTCGGTCGAAAACGAAAAACTGATCGTCATCGAACGGCACGCTGAACTCGACGGTTTTGAAAAAATCCATTGCCGAACACGCGAAGATCGCCACGCCGTTCGCTTCGGCGGGAATCTTTTCCGCGTATTTGCCGATGCGTTCCGCATCCTTGTCGAAACTCTCGCGCTCCGGCGTGTCTTCGGCGAATTTACTCTGATGTTCGCTCAACTGCTTTTTCAAAAAAACATCAAAATCATCGCGCCCGTGCTGATTCGGCTCGGCGTTCAGATAGATCGAAATAAAGGGCAATTCCGTTGACTCGATGTTTGCAAGTTTTTTTAATATTCCTGAATTTTTCATAAAATTTGTTTTCCTCTTGTTTGATATTTAACTGTTTAAAAACAGCCCGCGAAAAAAATTCAAATAAATTTCATGAAACCGCAGATAAAACACGAAGAAACTTGTCCGCGCTTATTCGTGTAAATCTGCGGTTTCATGAAACTGGTCTGAATATATTTGAATGCTTATGATTCGTTATTTCCTTTGCGTCCCGAACCGCTTTTCTTGCCGCCGCCGTCCTGTTTATTAACGGTCGCCCAGGCGCGTTTTTCGGCTTCCTTTTCCGAAACGCCTCTTTCTTCGTAACTTTCTTCGATATGTTCCGCTTGTCGTTTTTGTTTGTCCGTGTATTTGTCTTTATCTCCTCTCGGCATAAAAAGTTCCTCCTTGTAAGATTTATTTTTATGTAAACAGCAAAAGGCATTCCATTACGGATTTCCGCGCTTTTACAGGCAAAAAATCAAAAAATGATTTAAATACGAACGAAGTCAATACAGTTTTACTGTATCTTTACACATCACTGCCCGGACAAAAAACTGTGGCAATCCACAACCCGCAAACCGCGAAAACCTTCCTGCCGCCCGTTGCGGGTCGCGTTCAAATCGAAATTTATTTTGCGGATAATCAGATCAAGTTATGCGTTGGTCTTTTAAGAAATCAATCGCCGTTTATCAGATTTTCAGTATCTGCAATTCCGCACGCTAAATGCTCGCCGAAATACGCGCCCGCCAAAAAAATCGCGTTACCTTTGAAAACAATTCCTCACTCCTCACCTCAAAAATTGGAGCGACATATTGCTTTCCGAACGCATCAAAACTCAAAATTTACTGCCGGAACAGAAATTATGAATTTTGTAGATTTTTTTCTCATCGCCATTATTTTGCTGAGCGCGGGTTTGGGTTTTCAGCGCGGATTTATTTCGGGCTTGCTCGATCTCCTGCGCTGGCTCGGAAGTCTTTTGCTCGCTTTTTTGCTTTACAATCCGGTCGCGCGTTTGATTGATCGGGTAACTGATCTGCCGGACATCTGGCTTCAGCCGTTCGCGTTTTTGATCGTTCTTGTAGGGGCAAGTTTTTTTATTCAATATCTCGGCGCGCAGTTTTTAAAACGTCTTCCGCGTGAAACTCATGAAGGAAAAATCAACAAATTTTTGGGTGTTCTGCCCGGTTTCGTAAGCGGTGCGGTGATGGCGGCGATTCTTGCGGCTTTGCTTTTCGCCGTTCCGTTTTCCGACGGTTTGCAGGAAAGTTTGAGCGAAAGCCCGACGGCAAATCGGCTGGCGGTTTTTACCGACGATCTGGAATCGGCACTCGCGCCGATCTTTGAAAAAGCGGTCGAAGAAACCTTAACGCGCCGCATCACGATCAATCCGGGTTCGGCAGAAACTTACCAGCTTCCGTATAAAGTAACGAACTACCGCCCGCGTCCCGATCTCGAAACCGAAATGCTTGCGCTGATCAACCGCGAACGCGCCGCCGAAGGTCTCGCGCCGCTCGAACCCGACCCGGAAATGCGCGAAGTCGCCGTCAAGCATTCCGCCGATATGTTCGAGCGCGGCTATTTTTCGCACAACACGCCGGAAAATAAAACGCCGTTCGACCGGATGCGCGCTGGCGACGTGCGCTTCCGCACAGCCGGAGAAAATCTCGCACTTGCGCCGAGCCTGCAGATCGCGCACACGGGTTTGATGAATTCGCCCGGTCATCGCGCCAACATCCTCCGCCCGCAATTCGGTCGCGTCGGCATCGCAATCTTAGACGGCGGACGGCGCGGTTTGATGATTACGCAAAAGTTTCGGAATTAAGCTAATTTAGATTTCAAGAAAAATTTGAATTTACTTGATTCTTCCAACCTTTATTTTATTTTAAAACAGCTATAAAATACGTCAAACGAATTATCTACAGAGTTTTTATAGTTATGGGATGCTTTATATTTTTACTGATAACCCTACTTGCATTCGGCATGGCTATTAAGGCAGGTGAACGACCATCCGTAATAATTGGATTTATCGTACTTATAATTGCGGAGATTTCATGGCTATACTACACAATTTTTATTGATAATGATTTCAAAGGAAGTTCTTCTTATAGAGGCGGCTCTTATGGTAGAGGTTCTGGATTATCAAAACCTAAGAACAGAAAATCAAAGCATGTATCTTCAGGTAAATCAACCTATAATTTACCAAGAAATTATAAATCAACATCTGAATCGAAGGCTTATGCAAGAGGAGCAAAAGATGCTGCTGAATCATCAGCAATTAATGATTTTGCACAAGATTTCAGTGAAATTTTTGAAGATACTACAACAGAAAAATCATATAATCGAGGATATAAAGATCAATTAAGTGGTAAAACTGACATTGGCAATAGGTCTGATGATGATTAGCTCAAAATCAAATCCTTTTATGTATTCACAAGGGCAAAATGGTTAGTAATGGAGAAACTATGAACGACAATGAATTGGAAGAGTTGATTACTCGATTAAGAAATAATGGAGTATCGGTAAGAATTATCACTGAAACCGCTACACAACAAATTGAAGATCTCATAAAAGGGAAAAGTAAAATCCCCGATGGTTGTCCCTCAATAGCATCACTAACAGATATGATTTTAGGTGATGTTATGCAAAATCTAGATGAGGCGAATAACACAATGGAGAGGCTAAACGCATACCTTTGGAATAACTATAATCATAAATAATTAGATTTTTTATTATGGAAATACTTTAATCCTAAAAGTTAAAAATTTGAGGCTTCTAACTCCGAACTGCCACTCGCAGACCGGAACATTTGCGGGAAAAATAAAAGAAATTAAATACCAGAGGAGGGACTTGAACCCACACGCCCTTGCGGGCAACGGATTTTGAGTCCGCCGCGTCTGCCATTCCGCCACTCTGGCATAAATCAATAATATCAATTTCAAACGCGCTTTCATGAAAGCGATCTCTTTCGATCTTAATACCGCGCGTTTTTCAACTTCGCCGCTTCCGGCGTGAATTAAAAATAATAGTTTGCTTTACCCGCTTCGTCAAGAGTCGGGCGCGGCTTTCGGTGTCCGGTTTACTTTTTTCGGATGTGAGCTAAAAGTAATGTCAAGGCGTATTTTTGAGATGTGCTTTATGAATTGCCGTCTGCTTTAGCGACGGACTTGTTGGTAATAGCTTGTAGCGGCTTTAGCCAAAATCAAAAAAATATCAATCATCCTTTTAGCTTCAGCTAAAGCTGTGAGGAATGGATTTTTATTTTAATTCGGCTAAAGCCTGTTTTTCTCAGAAATATTTTCCGTCCGCTAAAGCAGACGGCAATTTATATGAAAACTCAGACAGCATTACTTTTAGTTTACTGCCTCGATTCATTTTTCTATGTCCGACGCGCTAAAAAGTATTGCAATTAAGTGTTTTTCTATGTTAAATTTTGTTGGCAGGTTTTTGTTTTAGACAATCCCGCAAATTCTTTCGAAATCAATTCCCGTTCTTTCCGAAAAATACCCCGACAAAAACTATGTTTGATTTCACCGAAGACGAAAAGACTTTACTCATAATTGACCAAAATTCCGACAAACGCGGTCTTTTGGCAAATTTTTTCTCGGCTCGATATTCCTGCGACGAAGCCGAAAATATGACTTCGGCGTTGAAAAAAATACAGGAAAAAGAATTTGCCGTGATCTTGATGTCGTTTACGATGCCGAATTTTAACGGGCTGGAATTGATCCCGTATCTGCAATCGGTTTCGCCGCGCACGATCCCGATATTTATCAGCGATAACGAGGCGCAGGGCAACACCGTCAGAGCTTTTCGCGCCGGCGCGTTTGAGGTAATTCAAAAACCTTTTACGTTGAAAAGCGTCGAAGCGGCGGTCGAAAAAGCTTTCGGGCAGTTTGAGCGAAAATGGCTCAAAGACCGTTATCAGCAGCATCTCGAAGAACTCGTCGCCGAGCGCACAACGGAACTCGATCAGGCATTGGAGGCGGTTGAAAATTCTTACCGGATGACGCTCAAGGCTCTGGTGCAGGCACTCGAAACCCGCGATTTTGAAACGCACGGGCATTCGGAAAGAGTCGTGACGTTCAGCCTGCGCCTCGGTTTTGAACTCGGTCTGGACAAAGACGCTCTGCGCGATCTCGAACTCGGCGCGCTTCTGCACGACATCGGGAAAATCGGCGTGCCGGACGCGGTTTTGCGAAAACCGGCGAAACTCAACGAAGAAGAATGGAACAAAATGAAACTGCATCCGATTCACGGGCAGAGGATTTTGCGGAACATCAAATTTTTGGAAGGCGCGGCGCGGATCGTCGCCCAGCATCACGAAAAATGGGACGGTTCGGGTTATCCGGTCGGACTGCGCGGCGAAGACATTGACATCGGCGCGCGGATCTTTGCGGTTGTTGACGCATTCGACGCGATGGTTTCCGACCGCGTTTATCGCAAGGGATGTCCCTACGAGGACGCGCTCGCGGAACTCGAACGCTGTGCGGGAACGCAGTTCGATCCCCTGGTTGTCGAAGCCTTTAAGCATATTCCGAGAGAAGATTGGGAAATCCTGCGCGAGCGTTCCTTGCGTGAAAGAGAAGAAACAACATCTTTTCAGGCGATCGTTTCGGAACTCGTCTATGCGCGTCAGCCTCTGGAATTAGTGCATTAATTTGTGGATTTTATCGCGCGTTGCTGGTATAAGATATTCAAAGGAGAAATTCGCAATATGAAAACGGAAGAAAACAAATCGCAGGAAGAACAGGAAAAAGAAAATGAAAATACGGGCAAAGTTGCCGGAACGATCGGCGGCGCGTTAACCGGAATGTCGGTCGGAGGAGCGATCATTCCCGTCATCGGAGCGATACCGGGCGCGATTGTCGGCGGTGTTATCGGAAGCGAAGTCGGGAAAAAAGTCGGCGGTTCGCTTCTTAATAAATTCGGCAGTAAAGGAAGTTCTAATAATCAATCGGCGGAAAAAACGGACGTAACCGCGGAACTCGAACGCCTCGCCAAACTCCATAAACAAGGCGTTTTGACGGACGAGGAATTCAAAGCCGCGAAAGCCGCGCTGTTGAATTTATAAAAATATTTTCAAATATTTTTTCAGAATAAAAGCAAAGCCCGGCGGGCTTTGCTTTTATTTTTGCGGTCGTTTAGCAACAGAAACATTCGGAATACGTGAAAGGCGATAAGTCATAAGTAATCGGTTAAATCGTCAATTTTCTATCACCTGTCACCTATCACATCTCACCTATTCCGAAAAAGTTTTATTCAAAATCAAACATCCATTTTTTTACATTACCGTTTTTGTTTGATCGAAAGATCAAATTTAATTTACCGTGCGTTTCAAAATCCAATCCGCGATCGTTTCCAAAACCTGCGGCGCGATCGTTTCGTCAATCGTTTTGTATTCGTCCGTCAAACCCGTCCGGCTCGTCTGAAACAGATGATTTAATTTCGGAAAGGATTTGACTGTAAAATCTTTGTTTTTGCCGGTTTCGAGCGCGGCGGAAATAAGCGCGAGATTTTCCTTTGACGAAATCTGCAGATCGTTTTCGCCGTTGAGAGCCAGCACCGGAATTTTTACTTTTTCAAGCGTCGGGCGCGGATCGTATGCGAGAAAATAGCGATACCACGCCGATAAAAGCAGAGGCATCTGCGTTTTGATACCTGCTTCCGTCGGCGCGAAGGCTTTTAATTCCCGCTCGTTCATTTTGCTTTTGCGTCTGGCAAGCATCTCTTCGATCTTGGTTTCGGCGCGTTTGTCGTCCGGCTCGGATTTGATAATCGAGAAAAGATTTTTTTGCAGATCAACGGCGTTTGCGATGGTTTCTTCGGTTTCGCCGCTTCTTTCGCCCAGTAAAGCCATCTGCGTCAGAATCACGTCCGCGCCGGTTTGTCCCGCGCCTGCCAGCAGAACGATAAACGCAATGTCTTTCGAGCGGACGGCGGCTATCGGCGCGATCACTCCGCCCTCGCTGTGTCCGATCAGACCGATTTTTTCGGAATTGATTTCCTTGCGGCTTTTCAAATATTCGACTCCGGCTAAAACGTCGCCGGCGTAATTTTCGGTCGTTGCGAACGGCGAACCCAAGTCCGAACCGCCGATTCCGCGGTCGTCAACGCGCAGAACGGCGATGCCTTTTCTCGTCAGATAATCCGCCAAAACGAGAAACGGGCGGTGTCCGAGAACGGTCGAGTCGCGGTCTTGCGCTCCGCTTCCGGTTATCAAAACGACTGCCGGAAATTTCCCTTCGCCGCGCGGCAGAGTCAGCGTTCCGGCTAACTTCACATTGTCCTTTTCGTTTTTGTAGCCGACTTCTTCCTCTCTATACGGATAAGGTTTTATTGGAGTTTGCGGACGTTTTTCGGTGATATCTCCGACGGTGCGTTTTAAATTCAGCGGCGAACTCGCACTGCCTTGTTTTAAAGTTCCAATAATTTCATCGCCCTTTTCGTTGAGCGTTCCTTCGTAACTCATCCTGAATTGCGCGGCGGAAAAACTCACTGTTTTATCGTTTTTGGTGATCGAATCAATCGGCAAATCCTTTGCGCCCTGATCCGGGCTGTCGAGTTTCGCCGCGTAGCCGTCGGCGGTTTTCGTGATTTTAAAAACGAGCCGCACCTTAATGCCGCCTCCGACATCCAAAACGCCGAGCCAGTTTCCTTCAATCTGCGAATCGCTTTGTCCGAAAACCGATGCCGAAAATCCCGTTAAAATGACGATGATGCAAAAAATTAAACTTTTCATTTTTCTCCTATCTGCCGCCGCTCAGTTTTGAAAGAACTTCGATAATTTCGCGCAGGCGGTCGAAATTCAAGATGATTATAGTCGGCACGACGATCAATGTAATAATGCCGAGCGTAACACCGGCTTTTGCCCAAACGCGTCGTTCGGATAATTTCGGTTCGGGTTTCGACCGCAGTGCCAGCCAACCGAAAATGATCGCCAGAATCGGTTTTTCCAAGCCGAGCAGATTTATAAAACAGAAAATTCCGAGAACCAGCGAGACGGTCGCAAAAGCATATTTTTGTCCGAGAATTGACGCATTTTTAACTTCGATTTCACTCATAAATTTATTTCTCCGGCGCAAGCTGCGCGTTTATTTTGAAGGGATTTTCCCTGATAAAAACAAACAAAACGATGACAAAAACGAGCGGGACGAATCTGAACACAAAACCGAAATCTTCAGCCGGGATCATTTCCAAAAGTTTGTAACCGACGAGAAAAATTCCGAGCAGAACAAACGGTGTCAGGCTGATTGCCGAAGATTTTTCCGCGCCGATGCGGTTTTCGATTCCGCTCCACAAATCCTCATCACGCATCGCCCGCTCGTAATTTTTCAAAAGATTAAATGTGTTCTGCATCTCCTCGATCTCCTGCCGGCAGTTTCGGCATCCGGCGAGATGCGAATTTAATTCTTCCGGAGAAAACTCCGTTTTCTCGCCGTCAAAAACCGCCGCCATCGCCACCAGAATATTTTCGCAATTCGTTTCTTTCATATATTAAATTTCCCCTTGATTTTCGCCTGCAACTGCCTCCGGGCGTAAAACAGGCGGCTCATCACCGTGCCTTTCGGAATCTGCAGATGTTCGGCTAATTCGCCGTAAGAAAGCCCGTCGAGATATTTTAAAGTTATAATTTCGCGGTCTTCTTTCGAGAGCGAAAGCAAAGCCTTTTCGAGCGTCAGACGGTCTTCGACGGAAAATTCGCCGGTCGGCGCGAGAATTTCGGTTTGTTCGATATTTTCGGTTTCGCGCTTTTTCGCCGTCATTTTAAAACAGCGGTTTCTGAGCAAAACGTAAAACCAGGGATAAAAATTCCGCGTCCGGTCAAAATTTTTCAAAGATTTGAAAGCGTCAATAAAGGCTTCCTGCGCCGCGTCGAGCGCGTCTTCGCGGTTGCCGAAAATCGCGTAAGCATGAGCGACGGCTTGGTTCTGATATTTTTCAACCAGATGACGAAACGCTTCCCGTTCGCCGTCTAAAACTTTTTCGATTGCCGCCGCGTCATTCATATTCGCCACTCATAATAACGTATCGCGGAATGCAGATTTTTATTCAAATTATTTTTAGAAAATTTTTATGTGATTTCGGATTTGGAAAATTAAAGTGAATTAAAAAAAAGGAACGCAAAATAAATTACGTTCCTTTTTTATTTTTAGGTTTATTCAAAAACTATTTTCGCTTTAACAGCCAGCCGAGAAGCAAACCGGCGGCGGCGGAAATAAGGATCGCCTGACCGGGATTTTTCCGCGCGTATTCTTTCGCGTCTTCGAGAAGTTCCTGCGGGTCTTTGCCCTGCAGTTCCTTAAATTTTTCACCTGCCGTTGCAAGTCTTTCGCTCGCGTAATCCTTCGCCTTCAAAGCCGCGTCCTGAACGCGCGCGCCGTATTCCTGCGCCTGCGCCCGGAATTCGTCAAACTGGTTATACGCTTCGTCCTTGCCGTTCGCGCCTTCTACTTTTTGCAATGCTTGTTCTTGATTTTCCTGATTTTCCATATTTTTATAAATTCTCCTTCCCTAAAATTTTATACTTCGAGCAAATCAAAAATCTCACTCGTTTGTGATTTTTTCGGATGCCCGTTTCTTCTGAAAAGTTCATACGAATTTTAGCATAAACGGTTCGCGGAAATTAAAATCTGTTAATTTTGTAAAAATTATTTCAATCGAATTTGACAATTTGAGAATCGAAATGAGAAAGTAAGTAAGTGCTTACTCACTTACAAAAATGGAGCGAATATTGGATAAAGAATTAGAAACAACAACCACCAGAATGGCGGCGGACGAACGCCGCGAACAGATCTGCCGGATCGCTATGAGCCTGTTTTCCGAACGCGGTTTCAGCGGCACGACTACCAAAGAAATAGCGGCGGCGGCGGGCGTGTCGGAAGCGACCGTGTTCAAGCATTTTTCAAATAAGGACGAACTCTACACGGCGATTCTCGACACCAAGGCGTGCGATCACGGTTTTGAGGACCCGTTTGCGGAAATCGCCGATAAGATCAAAGAAAAAGACGATTACGGCGTGTTTTACGGGATGGCTCTGAACGCTTTGAATAAACACAAAGAAGACAGCGATTTTCTGCGTCTGATGCTGCATTCCGCGCTCGAAGATCACGAGCTGGCGCGGGTGTTTTTCGAAGGTTTTATCACGCATGTTTACAACTTTCTCGGCGAATATATCCGTCAGCGTCAGGCGGACGGCGCGTTTCGCGAGATCGAGCCGCGCATCGTCGTGAGAGCGTTTATCGGAATGTTCATACATCATTCGCTCAACAATATTTTATGGGACAAAGAGCAGAAACTTTTAAAGATTTCTAACGAGGACGCGGCACGCGAATTTACAGAGATTTTATTGCGGGGAATTAAGAAAAGCTGACTTTAAAAGCGCGAACTTTGCGCGTTAATAGACAGTATATTTATAAGCAATGCAAAGAAATAATATTTATAAAATCGCATTCATATTTTCCATTTTTATATTTTCTGCCGTTTTATTTACCGCCTGCAGCGGATCGAAAGCGGAAGTTAATGTTACTGCCGAACAGGAAACGGGACCGGTTGCGGTAACGACCGTCGCGGCGCAAGTTCAGCAAATCCCGACATATTTTGAAGCGACCGGAACGCTGGCGAGCGACGCGCAGACGGACGTTGCTCCGGCAGTCAGCGGCAAAATAGTCGCAGTCAATTTTGATTTGGGAAGCTACGTCAACCGCGGCGACGCGCTCGTCAAACTCGACGACCGCGATGCGCGGATTCGCGTCGAACAGGCGCAGTCGCAGGTCGAACAGGCACAGGCGCAGGTCCGGCAGGCGCAGGCGCAGGTTGATCAGGCGATCGAAAATTTGCGCCAAACACAGGCGCGGCTCGGCGTGCGCGACGGCGAAGTTTTCAAGATCGAAGATTTTTCACAGGTCAAATCCGTTACCGCCCAACTCGTTCTCGCGGAAAAAGAATTAGCGAGAGCGACGCGGCTGGTGGAAACGGGCGATATTGCCCGCACGATCTACGACCAGCGCAAAGCGGAGCGCGACCGGCTTCTCGGACAACTTGATGAAGCGCGTTCGAATGCGGCGGTGGCGATCAAAGCGATTGACATCGCGCGGGCGCAGGTTGCGACGGCGCGAACAGCGGTCGGCAACGCACAGGCGGCGGTCGGTGTCGCGCAGGCGGCGAAGGAGCAGGCGGAAAAAGCCGTTACCGATACGGTCGTCTATGCGCCGATCAGCGGTTATGTTTCGGAAAGAAACGCCGATCTCGGCGAATATATATCACCAAACACGCCGAACGCGAAAATCGCCACGATTGTCCGCACATCCGTTCTTCGTTTAAAGATTGACGTTCCCGAACAATCCATCGGCAGGATTGCCGTCGGTCAGGGAATCTCGGCGCAGGTGTCTGCTTACCCGGACCGCAATTTTGCCGGAACGGTCGTCCGCGTTTCGCCGAGCATCAACGCGACTTCGAGAACCTTAACGGTCGAAGCCGAGATCGAAAACGTCGGCGGACTTTTAAAACCCGGACAATTCGCCACCGTCCGCATCACGCAGGCACAGCCCGAACCGGCAATTATGATCCCGGCATCGGCGGTTCGCACCGACGGCGAGATCAACAAAGTTTTCGTCATCAAAGACGGCATAGCAAATGAAAGAGTCGTCCAACTCGGACTTCTGGAAAACGATATGATCGAGGTCAAACAAGGCGTTGCCGAAAACGAACTCGTAGCGACAAGCAATCTCGATAAATTGGGCGACGGGGTAATCGTCAATCGGTAAGAGTTGTGAGTCGTGAGTTGCGAGT
>JBGTSF010000055.1:0-33089 GCA_041940425.1 Pyrinomonadaceae bacterium | reverse complement strand
AGACATCAAGTTTGCTCCGTTCGATATAGCGGCGCGTTTTTGCGGCGGCGTGTTTGTTCTCGACCGCGAAAATAAACGCTATTGGACTCTCGACCGTTCGTTCGGTGTCGTCGGCGAGTCGCCGTTTGAAAATCCGGCTGAATTTCAATCTTTTGAAAAAAAGGACGCTTTTCAGCCTGCCGATGAAACAGAAAATGCGCGGAAACATTATCAAAAAATTCCCGCCGAAAAATTCTATTTCGAATTGTCTCAGGGCAAAGACCCGATTTCGATTGAAGCCTTGCCCGACGACACGGTTTTGATCTTGAACCTGGCGGAAGAGGATGAAGATTTTTCGATTATCGAACGCTACTATCGCGCCGATAAACTCGATGATCTAAGCACGGATTCGCTCAAAGATTTTATTTACGAAGACGAAACCGTGATAACTTCTCCGGCGAAAAAATTCCGGCTTCGCGGTTACGACATCGCTTTCGTCAAAGGCTCGGATGAAGAGGAAACGGACGACCGTTTGTTCATCGTTCCCGAAGAAGGCGATCAGGCGTTTGTGTTTGATTTGATCTGCAAAAACGATTTGCAGATTTCGCCCGCGCCCGAACTTCCCGCCGGTGTCGTCAAAAAGAATTTCGAGCTTCGTCCGGTTGCCGAATATTTTCCGATGCGGCTTTACGGGGGCAAGGCTTTTGCGGCGGCGGACGGCGATATTTTTTTTGATTTCGGCGAAAGATTTCTGCCGCTCGTCAAACAAAATCGCCCGCGCTATATCACGGAAGCGGTTCTCGATTCGCCGGTTTTCGACGGCAAAGAACCGAACTGCGTCTGGCATCGGCTTCTACTCGACGGTTGTCTGCCGCCCGAAACTTTTGTCGAAATTTACAGCCGAACGGCGGACGATAAAAAGGAAATTGACAAAGCGAACTGGAGCAAAGAGCCTAATCTTTATTTGCGCGGAAACGGTTCGGAAATTCCGTTCGTTAATAATCCGGTTTCAAAAGAAAAAGGCGCGGGAACGTGGGAACTGCTTCTGCAAAACGCAAAAAGCCGTTTTCTGCAACTGCGTCTCGTTTTCTCCGGCAACGGTCAGAAAACGCCGCGCGTTTCGGCAATTCGCGTTTATTATCCGCGCTTTTCGTATTTGGAAAATTACCTGCCTTCGATCTACCGCGAAGACGAGCCGTCGGCGTTTTTCCTCGACCGTTTTCTGGCGAATTTTGAAGGAATTTACACTTCGATCGAAGACCGCATCGCCGCCGTGCAGATGCTTTTCGACATTCGAAGCGCGCCGTCCGAAACTCTCGAATGGCTTGCCGGCTGGTTCGGCATCGTTCTCGATCCGAATTGGCAAGACGATAAACGCCGCCTGTTTATCAAACGGGCGATTGATTTTTATCAATTTCGCGGCACGATGCGCGGGCTTCGCGCCGCTCTCCGGCTCGCGCTTTACCCGTGCGCCGACGAAAGCATTTTCGACGCGCAAACCGCGAAAGAAAAACGGCTCGACCCGATCCGCATCGTCGAACGCTTCCAAACCCGCCGCACGCCGAAAATTATTCCGTCGGATTTTGTAACAGAAGAAAATCGCCCGCGCGTCGTCGAACAGACCGAAAAATGGAAACCGAATCAGGGCGCGGACGTTTTGCATCAGCGATACGACGGAAAATTTGAAAACAAAGCGAATCGAAAATTTTCTTTGAGCAAACCCGAAGAAACGGAAGAAGCGGCAATTTGGGAAAGTTTCGCGCTCTCGGTTTTAGGTTTCGTCCCGTCCGGCGCGGCGGCTTCGGAGCGGAAACAATGGCAGTCGTTTTTGAGTGCGGAACACGCGGGCGTGATCGCAGGTGTGAATCAGGCGCACGGGAAAAATTATTCGGATTTTGACGAGATTTTTTTACCAATCGGAACGGAAACGAATGCGAATCTGAAAACCGACTGGAAAAATTTTGTTGCGGAAACTTCCGCTTCGAGCAGATACCGGAGGCTGTGGCAGGATTTTCTGGCGCGGCGTTACCGGCGAATCGGTCAATTGAATCAGGTTTACGGGACAAACTGGGATTCATTCGAATTCGTTTCGTTGTTCGACCGTCTGCCCGCGTCGAATCAGCCGCTTGCCGACTGGTTTTTATTCGAGAGCGTCGTTCTGGCAATGCGCCAAACCGCGCATCGTTTTACGGTTTTGATTCCGGCAAATATCGGCGGACAAAAACCGGATACAGCCGAACAGCAAAAGACAAAACTCGAAATTGTCAGGCGCGTTATCGAACTCGAAAAACCGGCGCACACCGTTTTCGATTTTCGGTATTACTGGAATCTGTTCCGGCTCGAAGAAGTGCGGCTCGGCTTTGACACTCTGCTCGGTCTCGGAAGCCGCGACCCGCTGCTCAGTCCCGAACTCGTCATCGGCGAAAATTTTGTCGGCGAGAGCCGGATCGGGACGGCGCAACCGGAAAAATATCCGATTCGATACGTTTTGGGAAGTGAAAATTTAACTAAAAAACAAAAAGAGGAAGAAAAAAAATGAGTTGTTTTACCACGATGACAGCCGTTACCGCAGGCGCGGATCTGGATTTGACCAAGCACGTCAATTATACCGCCGGAATGATTCTCGGCGTTGACGATTTTACTCAGGAATTCGCCTATCTTTCGGGGCGCGACCGTTGGATGGCGCGTGAGACTATCGGCTACGGCACGGTTTCAGGTCTGAGTGTCCGCGTCGAAAAGGACGGCGCAAAAGGCTGGCGCGTGTGGGTCGCACCCGGTGTCGCCGTCAGCCCGCGCGGGCAATTGATCTGCGTTTCTGCGGCGCAGTGCGCTTATCTGAACGAATGGCTGGCGGCGGCAAAGCCCGAAGATTTGGATAAATGGATAACGGGCGCGAGCGCAAGTCCGCCGGTCAGTTCGCCGCCGTTTGGTAACGAATTGACGTTATATGTCGTGCTTTGCTACCGCGATTGTCCGACCGACAATGTGCCGATTCCGGGCGAGCCGTGCAGAAATGAAAACGAACTGACCGCGCCGTCGCGCATCAAGGACGATTTTTCGCTCGAACTCAGATTCGAACAGCCGAAACAATTCGAGGAAGACGCGGTCAGAAATTATATCGAATGGCTCAGACAGATCGAAGTTATCGAAACGGGCGCGTCAACGCTTTTGGAAGATTTTCTGCAAGCGATCCGCGACGAATGGCTCGCGCCGTCAAGCCCGCCGATCACGTCGCCGCCGACGGTTTTGCAGATTTCCAAAGATGATATTTGCGAATATATGCGGGCGGCTTTCCGGCTCTGGGTTACGGAATTGAGAAATTTTTTGAGTAAAAAAGAAACGGGCTGTGCCGTCGAGATGACGGGTGGCGGGAAACTCGAAGACTGTGTTTTGCTCGCCGAACTGCGGATTCCTTTGGTCGAACTGTCGCCGGGGTGGAAGGTGAGCGACTCGGAGGAAATCGAAAACATACAGGAAAACCGACCGTTTCTGCTTCATCTGAGAATGCTTCAGGAATGGCTTTTGTGCGGCTGCGCTTGTCCGGTCGAAACGACAGCGCCGATCACGAGTCCGCCGATTTTGAGTCCGCCTGTAACAAGTCCGCCTGTTACGAGTCCACCGATCATCAGTCAGCCGGTAACGAGTCCACATGTCGTTGTAAGTCCGCCGGTCGTGATCGCGCACGATCACAGCCTCGACAGTTTGAGCGATGTTTCCGTGCCTGCGCCGTCCGACGGGCAGATATTAATTTTCAGAAACGGCGAATGGGTTGCCGAAGACCCGGCGGCAGGCGGCGTTACCGACCATGGTGCATTGGGCGGTCTGAGCGACGACGACCATCCGCAATATCTTTTGGTCAACGGCAGTCGGGCGATGGGCGGAAATTTGCTGATGGGCGGCAACCAGATCAGGAACATCGCCGCCGGAACGGCGAACGGTCAGGCGGTAATTTTTCAGCAGGCGATCAAACGAAACGACGCGGCGGGCGGCGATCTGGGCGGAAAATATCCCGATCCGGTTATTGCGAATCTGCAGGGAAATCCGGTCAAGGCGGAAACGCCGAATCCGGGCGACGCGCTGGTTTGGGACGGCACATCGTGGAATCCTCAACCACAAGCGCCGCCCGAAACCCCGCCGTTTACGATCTTGCCGCTGGCGACGGTTACGCGGGTCGGCACTAACAGCTATGAAGTTTGGTTTAACATAGACGCGCCGAACAATCGGACGGAAATTACCGAACTGCGCGACGAACATCTGAGAATTCTCGACGAAACGACGATTGCCCCGAACTTTCTCGATACGGTTAGATATTCTCCCAATCAAACTACGAGAAATGTTTTTTTATTAAAACTCGTCTTGGGACAAAATCAGCCCGAACCGGATTATATGCGTTTCGTTTTTAACGGCGATACCATTATGGTCAAAACGAGCGGCGGCAGTTTAAAGCTCAAAGATTACGCGTTGGAGAGGAACATCAGATTTGCCGGAAGTGTAAAGGATAGTATTACGGTTTTTGCCCGCGGAGCAAGAAATCTTGGATAAAGGAGAATCGAGATGCCGAATCAGATAAAACTTCAAGAGCCGGTCATAAATGGAAGTCTGCGAGCGACGAATTTTTTTAACGGGCGGCTCGTTACCGGCTCGGATATGTTGCGCGAACAGACCGCGCGGCGCGAAGCCGACCGGCGTATCGGAAAAGCGGCGGGCGAGGGAATCGTTTACGGTTTGAAAGTGGAAAAAGACGCGGCGGCGGGCAGTAATCCGGTTGTTAATGTAAGCCGTGGATTGGGCGTTAATCGCTGTGGTCAGACGATTTATTTATCCGAAGATACATCGGTCAATCTGCTCGAAAGATTCGGGACGATCGAACAGCAGTCGAAACTTTTCGGCGATTGCCAGCCGCTTGTCGAAGGCACTTACACGGCGGGTTACGGTTTGTATCTGCTCGTTTTATCGCCCGCCGAAAGCGTCGAGGGAAGCGCGCCGACCAACGGACTCGGCAACGCTTTCGCCGCGTGCAATACCGACGTGGTTCTCGAAACCGTCCGGTTTCGTCTGCTGGCGATTGACCCGTTTTTGAGCGATTTGCCGGCGGACGGTAAATTTTTGAGAAATCACGTTGCATACAAATGTTTCGGTTTGCCGGAAACGCAGGATTTTTTCAAAAATCCGTTTGATAATTCGCTAGAAACTTACGGGTTGATGGATAAAATGCGCGAAAAAACTCTTGCCGACAGCGACCTGCCGCTGGCGATCGTCCATTGGACTTCCGCCGAACTGCGGTTTGTCGAGATGTGGGCGGTCAGACGGCGAATGACGAGATTTACCGATGACGATACCTGGACGCATCTCGTCAGCGACCGCCGCTTGAGCGAAACCGAAGCGATGATGTTTCAATTTGCCGACCAGATCGAAGAAATGTTGCTCAGGGAAAACAGTCCGCAGACGATTGAAGCCGACGATCATTTCCGCTATCTGCCGCCTGCCGGAATTTTGCCTTTAAAAATTCCGGGCGCGTCGCGGAAAGGTTTTGATCCCGCCTTCTTTTTCGGCGGTCGCGGCTCGACCGACATCGTTTCGATGGACGGCGACCGTTTGCGTCCGCTTCTGCGCGAAGCGCTTTCGCACGAACCGATTGATTTATTGAGCGCGGAAAAAATTCAATTTTATTTTGTCCGTGAAAATCTTCAAGCACTCGCGGCGGGGCAGAATGTTCAGAAAATTCTGGTATTTGCACGCCACAGTTTGCCGTATTTCGGAGTAGCGCGGTTCGACGAAGCCGAGTTCGAACGGGATCGTTTTTCAAATCCGGTTAAGTAAAAGGAGAATTAAAAATGCCGATAACTATTGAAAGAGAAGACAGTTTTGCCGAAATAACCGAGTTGGTTAAAAAAAGTCCGAATCTGGCAAAAGCCGCAAAAACAGATTCGACCGTGATGTTATTGATTGCCGATATTGCCGGAGAACTTGCCGCAAAAGAAAAAGTTTCCGATAAAGATTACGAGGTTCAAATAAAATCCAGTCCGACTCTTTCTCTTCTTTCAAAAGACAGCAATATGAGAATCGAATTAACCTCGGTTTTGAAAGAGTCGGTTAAGTTCACGAAAAACAGATTTGTTCCGTCTGCTTCCGGCGGCAAGACCGCGCCGTCGGGCGGTGATGATGCGGACGAGTCTTCCGGCATTTCCGCCGGTGAATTGAATCTGAAAGTTCTGACTTATCTGAGCGATATTCCGATTGCGCGCCATGGCGACATCATCACCAGCGAGCATCATAATTCTCTGCGCTGCGCTTTATACGCGCTTGCCGACGGAATCGATGTCGAAGCCGAAAACGCGATCCTGACTTTCGCACCGAATCTTATGCCCGTTACCTTTGACAAAAAAGATAAAGAGCGCGACTGGAAGGTGATTTACAACAAGGCGATGATTCCGCCGTTTGGCGAAAGAGGCGGCGCGGGCGGAAGCTTTTCAGGCGCGTTTGTCGTCCGGCTTCCCGAAAACTTTCTGATCGAGGGAATGATCGTTCGCGGCAGTCGGATTGACGAAGAATTTGACGATCCGAAAGTTTTTCAGGTTACGCTTTCAAGAGTCGAGATGAACAAAGCGAATGCCAAACCGTCTAATTTAATAACATTCGATCTGAAAGAAGAAACCGGATTTTTTCAGAAAAAAGGCACTCCGTCATCGTCGGGCGTGCGCGTCGAAAACGAAAAATATCAATATTTCGTTTCCGCCTTCTGGCAGGACGAAGACGATTCGGCGGGCTTTGAACTTCGCGCGGTTCAAATTTTTTGTAAACCATAGAAAATGAACATCGGGCAGGAAAAATCAATCCTTTCAAAACTGCGCGTGAAGGGCGGCGGTCTCGATCCGCTCGCCGCCCGTTTGTATTTTGAAAGATTGTTTTCAAACGCCGGTCTGATTCCCGAAGGCTTTCCGCCGAATGCCATCGTCTGCATCAGAAAATTGATTGATCCCGCGCCGCAAACTCTTGAATTAAACCGCAATGCGGTGAGATTTTCCGACGCTTGGGAAAAAGCGGTGGCGCGAGAGATCGAAAAACTTTTCCGCCGCGCCGTCCGTCCGGTTAATGAAATAGTTCCGGCGCAAGCCGAAGCGGTCGTTTTTATGGACAAAGCAGAACTGCTCGCGTGTCTGGCAAGCGATTTTTGCAAAGGAATTTTATTTCAAAACTGGTGGTGGCAGAGTCTTTTTCCGAATCTCGAACAAGCGCAGTCAATCGCCCGCATCTGGCTTGAATCGGCGGAATTCGCGCCGACCGCTTTGCAGATTCTCGTTCGACAGGGAAAAGCCGGAGATTTTGTAAATAAACTCCAACACGCCGAAGTTTCCGAACTTTTGCGGCAAATAACCGAAGTTTTCGGTTTGAGTAAACTGCAAGCCGCTTTGTTTAATTCGCTGACCGAAAAAGAAAAACCGGGCTTTCAAAAGATTTCGGGGAAACGCAAAATTCCGGTTTTGAAAAGTCGGGAAAACGCCGAAACCGAATTTTTAAAATTGTCGGCTCAGTATATTCCCGAAGCGGATTTAAAGAACTTAAATTTTGAACGCCGAATTCTGCTCGTTGTCGGGTCACTGCTGGTTTGCGCACCGCGCATCGTCCGTTCCGGCGAATTTGCGGAACAGGTCAGACAATACAAAATCCAAACCGAAATTTTTGAAAAAACTCCCGCTTTGAAAAGAAAGATAATTTTTGAGGAAAAACAAAAGATAGAAAAACCGTTCCGAAAAAGCGGCGAAATTTTCGCTCCGAAAAAATCAAAAAAATCCCGTCCGGTTTTTACAAAATCCAAAGAAACGGCGGAAAAACCCGAAAAAGAATTATTAGAAAATAGTCCGATTGTTTCGGAGAGGAAAAAAGAACAAGAGGAAAAGATAACTGAAATTCACAAAGAACAAAAACCGGAATCGCCGCCGCAAATTAGAAAAGAAAAACTTTTTGAATTTCATTTTGAGAAAACGGAAACAGAAAAAAAATCCGAGTATCACGAAGTTGAAAAAACGGAAAAATCGGTTGAGATCGAACAGCAAAAAACCGGCTTGATTTTTTTAGACGAAACAGAGGAAAAAATCGAAGCCGAAGTTTATGAAACGGTTGTCCGAACACGCTTCGGCGGTATTTTTTATCTTTTGAATTTGGGATTGTATCTCGGTCTTTACCGCGATTTTGCGGCTTCGCCGGGTGCGGAAATTGATTTGAACATCTGGGATTTTATCGCGCTTTCCGGGCTTGAATTTTTGGGTGAAGATTTTAAGGACGACGAGGTTTGGAATCTTTTAAAACAGCTTGCGGGACGCGATGATGATAATTTCGGTGAAGATTTTAACGCGCCCGACGAATGGCGCATTCCGGCGGAATGGCTGAAAACTTTTCCGGCAAACAAAAATTGGCTTTGGTCGAATACGAAAGACCGTTTGATCGTTCGCCATTCTGAAAATTTTAATGTGATTGACGCATTGTTAAATCATGATTTTGAAAATCAATTAAAAAACGAAACGGCGGATTATCATGAATACTTTAATGTACTTGAAGAAATCGAAATGCCGGATATTTCTAAAGATTTAACGCGGCGACGGCGATGGCTGAAAAATTTATTCGAATTTGTCGAATGCCGTTTAATGCAGGCGTTAAATCCCGAAACGCGAAACGAACTGACCGAAATTCTGTTTCAAAAAAGCGCGACCGCCGCGGTTTCGGCGACGAGATTTGAAGTCTATTTCAGACTCGCCGATCTGCCTTTGGAAGTCAGATTTTCGGGACTCGACCGCAATCCGGGCTGGATTCCGGCGGCGGGAAAATGTGTCGAATTTTATTTTGAATAAAATGCGGAGAGGGAAATGTTCGATTTTACAAAACAAAAATTAAAAGAAAAAACGACCGTTCCGGCAGTCAGTGAATTCGGTTTGTTCGCATCGAAAAAAGAACCCTTCAATGATGTTGCGAAAACAACTGCCGGACATTTCGATCTGTATTACTTGGCGGCGGCGGCGGATGTGATGCGGCGTTTGGAAAAAGTTTTCGGCACACGCGAAGCCGTTTTTACGGAATTTCCGTTTTTGCAAAGTTATGACGAACAGCTTGCCGGACGCGAGCCGGACATTCTGCCCGACGAAACAGCCGGAGATTGGTGGGAAAACGCTCTGCTCGAATGGGAAAAAAATTGCGCGGAGCATCTGCCTCTGCGCGAACTTCGGGACAAATTATCGCTTTCGTTCCGGCAATTGATCTTGCTGATGACAATCGGGTTGGTCGAAGAAGACGGACGATTCGGTGCGGTTTTCGAGTTTTTAAATGAATTGCCGGACGCGAAACGCCCGACTTTCGGTTTATTAAATGGTTGGATGCGCGAAGACGGCGCGGCTGGTTCGGCTCATTCTTTTATTCGCTCATTAAAAGATTTGGGTTTGATCCAATTCGGAAATTCGGAAAATCCGCGTTCCGAACAGACTTTGCAGGTTTCGGTTTTACTGTGGGACGTTCTTCGCGGCGAAAGTCAATTCGGCTCAAACGATTGGGTAAAATTTATTGATTCGTCCGAACTTCTATCGCTCGACGAACTAATTCTTTCCGACGCATTACGCGAACAAATTTCCGTCCTGCCTTCATTGATAGGGCGCGGCGATATTCAAACAGTGATCGTGCGCGGGGCGCATCACAACAGCCGTCAAACCATACTCGGCGCGATCGCCGCCGCGCTCGGTCTGAGTTTGCTGGAGATAAAAAACGCGGAAATAAAAGACACCGAACGTTGGCAGACAGCCGGCACGCTTGCCGTCTTGTTAAATGCGATGCCGGTTTTCCGGCTCGATGTCGCGCCGGGTGAAACCGTCGAGTTTCCGGCAATTTCAAATGCTGTCAAGGCGGTCGGCATCACGCTCGGAAAACAGGGCGGCATCGGCGGCGAAGCGTCGGAAAAATCAATTACCTTGACCGTTCATTTGCCCGAAGAAAACGAGCGGCGGGCGCATTGGCTTGATTGTTTGACCGAATCGGACGAACTCGAAGAAATCAGCGAGCGTTTTCGTCTGTCAGGCGGAAACATCCGCCGCGCCGCCGCGCTTGCCGCTTCTTACGCCGCTCTGGAAAAACGAAAAAAAATCACTCTGTCCGACATTCAGCAGGCGGCGCGAGCTTTGAATAAGCAGGCTCTCGACACTCTGGCGACGCATCTCGAACCGCTCGATGCGGATTGGAATTTTCTCGCGGTGCGCGAAGAAACGATGTCCGATCTGATTCAATTGGAAGAACGCTGCCGGATTCGTGAAAATCTTCGAAAGCACGTCGGCGCGGGGCTTCGCGGTCAGCTTCAAGCCGGAGTTCGCGCGCTTTTTAACGGCACGAGCGGAACGGGAAAAACCTACGCGGCGCGTCTGCTCGCGTCGGCTTTACAGAAAGATTTATACCGGCTCGATCTTTCGACCGTCGTCAACAAATACATCGGCGAAACGGAAAAAAATCTGGCGCGCGTTTTTTCGTTTGTCGAAGAATTGGATGTGATTCTTCTTCTCGACGAAGGCGACGCGCTTTTAACGCGGCGCACCGATGTCGGAAGCGCGAACGACCGTTATGCGAATCTCGAAACGAATTATCTTCTGCAAAGACTCGAATCGTTTGAGGGAATTTTGATCGTTACGACCAACGCGAGCGACCGCATTGATTCGGCGTTCGAGCGGCGAATGGACACGGTCGTCGCATTTGCCGCGCCCGAAGCGGAACAGCGTCGCCGGATTTGGAATCTGCATCTGCCCGAAGAAAACGAAATTTCACAAAATCGTTTCGAGGAAATTATTCAAAGATGCAAATTGACCGGCGGGCAAATCCGCAATGTCGTTCTGCACGCCGCCGCGCTCGCCTTGAGCGAGAAATCAATTTTGAAAACGGAACATTTGGAATCCGCCGTGCGCCGCGAATACCGCAAAACGGGCGCGGTTTGCCCATTGCGCGAAAAATTAAATTCGAATCAAAAAGCCGAAAGATGGTAAGAAAATAAATGCGAGCCGCCGTCCGCACAAAAAAATTTACCCCGAAACCTGCCAATCCGCAGGCTGATCCGCGATTTAAAAATGTCAAAAACAAAGTTCAGCAAGACGCGCAGAAACTGAAAAAACATCCGCCCGCCAAGCAAAAAGCCAACGAAGCCGCCAAAGCCGCAAAGGGACCGCCGAACGAAAAAGCCGCCGGCGCGAAAGCCAACAAGGTTGATTCGATGAAGGAAACTCCGGCGGAAACTCCGCCCGCCGACAGCTTTCTGACGGTGCTACGCGCCGAGATCGAAAAGGTGATGCCCGCGACGGTCGAAGACGCCGACAATTTTATGGAAGGCGGCGCGGAAGCCGAGATGAAAGGCGCGGTCAAGGGAAACGTCAAAGAGCAGAAAGACACGGCTTCCGGCGATTTGCAGGCGGCGACCAACGCGCCGCCGAGCGAAGGCGGCGTTCCTGCCAAACAAGCCGAAGCGATTCCGCCCGACCCGAAAGCGGCAGTTCCTTCGGTCAACGGAGCGGCGGCGATGCCCGCGCCTCTGCCCGAAGCGGACATCTCGCAAAAACAAACCAAAGCCGACGCTCAAACCGCGATCAAGGAAAACCGGCTCGAAGGGAAACGGCTGGAAAACAAACATCCGGCTTTTGAAAAAGTCAAAGCGGAAAAAGGAAATGTTGACCGGACGGCGGACGCTTCGCCGGGAAAAGTCCGCGCGGGTGAAAAACAGGTTTTGAGCAAAGCCTCGGCGCAAGCCGCGGCGCAGGGACGCGCCGGAATGTCGGCGGTCGTGTCGGTCAAAAACAACTCGAAAACGGCGGTCAAATCGCGTCAGGACGCGCAGAAACAAAAAGACGAACTGCGCCGCAAAGCCGTTACCGACCGCATCGAAGCGATTTATAACGAAACAAAGATCAAAGTTGATCAAAATCTCAACTCGCTCGAACGCGACGTGATGGCGATCTTCGATTCCGGCTCGACCAACGCGATCAACGCTTTCAAGAGCAACACCAACCGCGACATAGATAAATTTTACGAAAAACGCTACAGCGGAGTCGGCGGCAAACTGGATTGGATCGCGGACAAATTCAAAGACACGCCGCCCGAAGTAAAAAGAATTATCCAGGCAAATCTGGTGAAATTCACCGCTTCGATGGACGCTCTCGCCGTCCGCGTCGCCGGTCTGGTTGACAAGCGTCTGAATAAAGCCAAATCCGACATCGAAACCGGACAAGCAAAGATTAAAGCTTTTGTGGCGAGTTTGCCGAAGGATTTGAAGGCGGTCGGACAGGAAGCCGAAAAGGCGATGTCTTCGCGTTTTGACGAGATGCGCGAAGGTATCGAGGCGAAGAAAAACGATCTCGCGCAGAAACTCGCGCAGAAATACAAGGAAGCGCACGATAAGGCGGGCGAGCTTGCCAAGAAGATCGAGGAAGAAAACGCCGGAGCGTTCAAGAAGTTTGCGGATGCCATCGGCGAAGTCATCAAGATCATCACCGAATTCAAAGACAAACTGATGGCTCTGCTCAAAAAAGCCGCCGATACGATCGAACTTATTCTGGATGACCCGATAGGATTTTTGGGCAATCTGATCGCGGCGATCAAGGCGGGTGTCAATCAATTTGTCGGCAACATCTGGACGCATTTGAAAGCCGGATTTATGAAATGGCTGTTCGGCGCATTGGCGGGCGCGGGCATCGAAATTCCCAGTGATCTGTCGCTCGTTTCGATCTTCAAAATGGTGATGAGCGTTCTCGGTTTGACGATTCCGCGTCTGCGCGCAAAAGCCGTCAAGCTGATGGGACCGACCGCCGTCGCCGTCATCGAAAAACTGATCGAATACGTCAGCGCGTTGATCACGGGCGGACCTGCCAAACTCTGGGAACAGGTCAAATCGGATGTCGGCGATTTGAAAGCGATGGTCATTGACGCAATTCAAAGCTGGCTGATCACGACCGTCATCAAACAGGCGACGATCAAATTGCTTTCGTTCTTCAATCCGGCGGGCGCGTTCGTTCAGGCGGTCATCGCCATCTACAACACGGTGATGTTCATCATCGAAAGCGCGTCGCAAATAATGGCGTTTGTCGAAGCCGTCATCAATTCAGTTTCTTCAATCGCGCAGGGAGCGATCGGCGCGGCGGCAAGCTGGATCGAAAAATCGCTCGCCAGTATGATCCCGCTCGTCATCGGTTTTCTCGCACGTCTGATTGGTCTGGGCGGCATCAGCAAAAAGGTCAAGGAATTTATCACCAAAGTTCAGGGCAAAGTTGACAAAGCGATTGACAAAGCCATCGGCAAGATCGTTCAGACGGTCAAGAAACTCTTCGGAAAGTTGACCGGGAAAGGAAAGGACAAGAAAGGAAAAGATAAAAAACCTGACGAAAGAACCGATGCGCAAAAGGCGGCTGATCTCAAAAAAGCGGTAAGCGAAACCAACGCGGCATTGAAAGATGAAGAACGACGTAAAGCCGCTGAAAAGGCTCTGAAGAAAATCAAACAAAAATACAAACTGACGCGAGCGGAAATTGTCATTGATGAAAAGAAAAAAGGCACGACGTTTTTCCACGCCGAACTGGAAATCAATCCGATTGCCAAGAGCAACAAAGCCGGAGAAATGGATTATATTGATCCGCCGATCTCTGTAACACCCGCGTTTTTCTGTAAGAAGTCTTTGAACAAGATGGAATTTCAGCGTCAGATCGGCGTTCAGGAAGCGACCATCAATGCGATGAACGTTCATCAATGGTTGGCAAATCGAAAGAAATTTATCAAGGAAGGACGAAGTGCCGAAGGTTCAAAATTGCAACAGAAAAAATTGGATCAGGCATTTGCCGCTTTCCGCGCCAAAGTTATCAAAGAACGCAGTGCAGTTTACAAAAAAGCACCGTTAAAACTCGATAAAGCCTCGGCTCTTGCCAAAGCCGAAGCCTTTGTCAACAGATTGCTCGCATACACGATGACACCGGGCGGTCGCCGCCGGTTTAAAAATTCGCAGATGACCGATTCGACCGACGGACAGGTTTATGTCAATGAATTGTTCAAAAAAGCGGCGGCTCACAAACTCGATCAGGTTGCCGGAGGCGAGGGAATAGACCTTGAAGACGAACTCGCCGGAGCGCGTGAAGATTTTTCGATTGGCGCACAGTGGAAAGGTGCGCGGGTCGAAACTTTGCAAAAGAATGTCGAAAAAGAAGTAAAAGGCAAGAAAGCGGATGAAAGAAAAAATATCAGGATGAATGTCAAACTTCCTGTAACTTATGAATAGGAGAAAATAAATGAAAGCTTACAATGGATTGCACGCCGCGCTTGGCAAACCCGAAAAACAGGAATTTCCGCCGGATTCGTTTTTTGAAAACGCGGGAAAAAATTTTGATGGGAATTTAGTCGAATTATGGCGCGAGGATGGCTGGGCGCGTTACGGCGGCGGACTTTTCTGGACGGTAAATCCTCAGGATTTTACGAAGATTGTCAAAGATTGGAAGGTTGTCAAACCGGATTCGATAGTTTTCGGAAGAAATGCTTTTGGCGATCTTTTTCTTTTGCGGGATGAAGAAGTTTTTATGCTGACAGTTCAGCATAACGATCTGGGAAGTCTCGGACCGGATGTTTACATTTTTCTGAATTCGACACTCAAGGAAAAGAGTTTAAAGGAATCGTTTCTGCAAAAAAAACTATTTGAAAAAGTTTGTAAAAAACTCGGCGATCTCGAAGCGGATGAATGCTACGGTTTATTTCCGGCACTGCCGCTCGGCGGCGATGACCAAGACCCGGATGCCTATAAGCGCGTCAAACTTCGTGAATATCTGACTTCGCTTGCGCAAATGCACGAATGAAGCCGTTAGAATAATTCGCAGTTACGGAAAACAAAAATGAGATTAATTTCATCTTTTACCAACATTCATCAAGATTCTTCGATCATCGTCTGCGGTTGCGGCGAATCGCTGAATGATTTCAAAACTCCCGAACGCTTTATCACGATCGGCGTCAATGATGTCGGGCGAAAATTTCAGCCGCGCTATCTGGTCGTCGTCAATCCGCGAAATCAATTTTCCGGCGACCGTTTTAAGTATGTCGAAACCTCGCAAGCCGAATATCTTTTTACACAGTTGGATTTGAAAATTAATCATCCGAACATTGTCAAATTCAAACTCGGCACATTCGGCGGAACTGATTTTTCAAACCGGGAAGTTTTGCATTACACGAATAATTCGCCGTATATCGCGCTTTGTCTGGCGATTTTGATGGGCGCGCGGCGCGTCGGTTTGATCGGCGTGGATTTTACCGACAATCATTTTTTCGCCAAAACCGGACGGCATCCGCTCGCGCCGCGGTTTGACGAGATCAACGGGCAATACCAAAAATTAGCCGAATCAGCCGAAGCAAACGGTATCGAAATTTATAATCTGAGCCGCGTCAGCCGTCTCACGGCTTTTCCGAAAATTTCGATAGATGAATTTGAAAAATTTTCCGAACGGCAAACAATTGAAAAATCCGAATCTTTAAAAATCGTTTCATATTCGGCAACTCCGGTGGCGGGCGTTCCGGCGATCCTTGCGCGTTGCATAAACGCAAAGACCGGACACACGGCGCGGTGCGTCTGGGCGACGAACGATTACGGCAACGGAGTGAATTTTACGGGCGATGTCGAATGGAATAAAAATCCGAAACAAGCCGAAAAACTGTTAAATGAAGCCGATCTGGTGATCGTTCATAACGGGAAAACTGCGCCTCAACACGACAAATTGTTCAGAGAAAAAGCGGTCATTACGATGGCGCATAATTATCTCTGGAACGTGGACACGCAGTTTATCAAAAAAGGTTTTCCCGGAGTTGTGGTCGGTCAGTATCAGGCGGTTTTGCCGGAATTTAAAAACTGGTCGGTCGTGCCGAATCCGCTTCCGTTTTGGGAAAGAGTTTATCAAAACCGCATGAAAAACGAGCTGATTTCGATTTGCTACACGCCTTTCGGAAAACACGGCAGCTATCCCGAAACACACAAATTTTACTGGCATTCAAAAGGATTTAAAACGACCGTTCGGGTTTTGGAAAATCTGGCAAAACGCTTTGATTTGACGCTCGAAACCATCAGCGAAAAACAGATTTCACACGACGAATCGCTGGCGATGAAATGCCGTTCGCATATCGTGATTGACGAATGCGTAACGGGAAGTTATCACCGCAATTCGCTCGAAGGTTTGGCGGCAGGCTGTGTCGTGGTCAACGGCATCGAAAAAATGCCCGCCGTCGGCGAAGTTTTTTTACAATGCGCCGCCGGCACGGAAAAAATTCCGTTTGTTTCGTCCGGGTTAGATAATCTGGAAAAGACGCTCGAATCGCTCATCGAAAAAGGCATCGAAAATCTGCAAAACGAAGGCGAAAAAAATCGGGTTTGGATGGAAAAACATTGGGGTTTTTCCGCTCAATGGGAAAAATTTTGGCATCCGGCGGTCGAAGCGGCATTCAGAAAACTCGAAAATCCAAACGCCCGAAAAGTTTTTTCCATCGAAACACAAAAAGCGGATTCGATCAATTCGCAAAACAATTTCAAAAATCGAAAAGGAGAATTACCGTCTATGACTTTTGCAAAAACGGAAGATTTGAATTTACCGGAATTCGGCGCATTCAATCACGGATTTAGTTATCCGCTGATGCGGCGTTGGGAACTGCCGTTCGCGCTTTATCAAATGCGGCTGTCGGGATTTATGTCGGTTCTCGACTGCACGATCAATCCGATTAATTTTAAGGATCGGCTCGCCGCGCTTTATCCGAACGTCGCTTATCGTCACTGGCAATGCGTCAACGGCGGGAATTTTCTTCTGCCGAAAGGGATGCCCGACGGCGAGTTTGACCGTGTGGTCTGCATCAACACGCTCGAACATCTTTTCAAACCTCAGCGCGAAGAACTGCTCGCGGAACTTTCGCGGAAACTCAAGCCCGGCGGTCTTTTGATCGTTACATGCGATCAATACCCCGAATCATTTTGGGAAAAACCCGAGCTTTTAAAAATGGGTTTGGTCAGCGCAAACGGCGAAGAAGTCTTTAACGGTTTTAACCGCGTGTCGGGCGAAGAACTGATTTCGACGCTGAAAAAATTCGGTTTAAATCCGGTCGGGAAACATTCAGAAACGGCGGATGAAGCCAAACTTTACCGCAATGTCGAGCCGTATCCGCACACCTGTCTCGGGATGGTTTTTTGTAAAAGCGAAAAGCCCGCTTTGCCGAAAGGAAAACGAATAATGCTCAGTCTGCTTTCGTGGAATACGAAGGAATTCGTTCTGGATTCGCTCGAAGCGTATCTGAATGAAGCGGCGCTGCTCGAAAGATTAGGCTGTGAGCCTTTTATCACAGTCTGCGACAACGGTTCGATTGACGGAACGCGCGAAAAGCTTCGCCGTCTCGATAAGGAAATCGAAATGCCGCACGAATTTATTTTGAACGATATAAACAAGGGAAGTTCAGTCGCGCGAAATCAGATAATTGACCTCATGCTCCGGCGCGACGACGATTATCTTTTGATGTCGGACGGCGACATCGAGATCGTGCCGCATTCGAGCTTTGCGATGATGCGTTATATGGAAGAGCAGGGACGGCTTTTGGGCTGTATCGGACCGCATTCGTCCGGCTTTTCGCCCGACCGCGCGAAGACGACAAGGTTTCAATTCGATCTCACGAAATGCCGCAAGGAAAACGTCAATTACGTCGCGTGGACGCAATACGGAATGTTTCGCCGCGCGGTTTTCGAGGACGGAATCCGTTTCGACGAAAACAAACCTTTCAGCGAGGAAGGCTGGGGATTCGAGGACAACGATCTGGCGTTTCAGATGATCGAGAAAAATTATCAGATACAGGTTTTCACCGGAATGATCTACCTGCACCGCAATGTTCATTCCTCGATTCGGGTAATGAAAGCAAAGGGAAGCGATCCGGTTTTAAATTACGAAAACCGCCGAGCTTATATGGTCAAAAAATGGGAAAACAACGCCTTTGTTCCGTCCGCCGTGATCAAGTCTTTGCAAATCTCGAAATGCCCGAATGTTTGAAAATATTAAAATCGCTTCATCCATTCGACGCATTTTTTCAAATGTTCGCGCATTTCTTTTTTGGGTTTATTAGCTATGCGCCCGTGTCCGGGCAGAACCCATTCGAAATCGTATTCGAGAAGTTTTTCCATCGAGCGCGTCTGTTCGCGCCACGAATACCAGCACACGCTGCGAAAAGCGGTGAGCGAATTTCTGACGGGCGACCACGCGAGATGATCGCCCGTGAAAAGAAAACGGTTTTTGTAAAGCAAAACCATCGAGCCGCGCGTATGTCCGGGCGTTGGAATAGCGGTCAAATCTTTTTCAATTTCGACCGCTTCGCCGCCGGTGATAATTTTTTCGATTACTAATTTTTTCGCGCCGTCGTCCGAGTGCATAATTCTTTCCGCGCCGAATTTTTCGGCAAAACGCGCGTGATCGGCGATATCGTCCTTATGCGTCAGAAACATTTTTGAAACGCCGCCCAACGCTTCGATCTTTTTTACCAGAGGCGAAGCAAAACGCGGCGAATCAATCAAAATATTTCCTTCCTCCCGCACGATCAAATAACTCCACGCGCCGAAACTGTCTTCGGAATTAAAACCGCAGTAGAAAATATTTTCGGTGATTTTATGCGGAAAAGCGTTGATCCCGTCTTTTACATTAAGAAGTTTTCCCGCGCCTATCGAGCCGGTCGGACAGGCGACGACCGCCATATTTGCCCGAAAAATTTCCGTTTTGGTTTCCGGCTGATGAAAAACGCTCGATTGGTCGCCGTGATCCCGGAAAATTTCTGGCGCGATCTGGCGGCAGGTGTCGCAGTCAATACAGGTCGAATCAACAAAAAATTCGCCCGCCGCGTTTTCCTTGAGGCGCAGTTTCGGATTAGCCATATCAGGATTTTGGATTTGGGATTTCGGATTTGGGATGTATGGATAAATGATTGGCAACGGATTCGATTATAAAAATTCGGATCTGGGCTCGGACGTTAAATCCGAAATCCCAGATCCGAAATCCCAAATCAAATTACTTTTTCACCGGATTGCCTTCCGAATCGAGTATCACGATCTCGCCGAGATTCAGTTCGCGGATTCCGGCTTCGATCTTCGAAAGATCGCCGACAAGCAGGATTGTCGTTTGTTCGGGCTTGGTGTATTTCGCCGCGACCGAATTGACCTGTGCCAGTTGGAGTTTGGCAAGTTCGTCGGTTTCCTTTTGCAGATTCGACATCGGAAGTCCCGCCGTCCATAGATCGGAGATTTGTCCGGCGATGCGCCCGTAGGATTCGAACTGCTGGGCGTAGCCGCGAATCCGCGCCAGACGTGCCGTCGTCAATTCTTCTTCGGTGATCGGTTTTTCTCCGGCGATGAATTTCAGCTCGCGCATAAATTCGGTTGCCGATTCCTTGGTTTTATCCGTCTGTACACCGCCCGAAGCGATCCACGTTCCGGCATTCTGGAAATGTTGCGGAAACGCAAAAACGCCGTAGGAGAAGCCTTTGTCCTCGCGCAGATTCAGATTCAGACGCGTTCCGAAACCGCCGCCGTAAACGGCGTTGGCAAGCGAGAGCGCGTAATAATCGGCTGATTTTCGCGGCGGCGCGTTCAAGACATGCGCGATGACGGTTTGCGCCGCCCCCTGTCTGTCAACAAGATAAACCTTGCCCGTCGGCATCGGTTTCGGCGCGGGAATATTGACTGCCGGAGCCGTGCCGCCCGACCACGAACCGAAGTTCTGCCGTGCAAGATTCGTCGCTTCCTGCAAAGAAATATCGCCGACAAAGATCAGTGCGGAACTCGCCGGTTTCCAGTATGTGTTGTAAAACTGCTGTAGGTCTTCGCGCGTGATCGCTTCGACCGTTTTCGGCAAGCCGCCCGAAGGCTGTCCATACGGATGATCCGCGCCGAAGGCGAGCATATATGAAACGCGGTTGGCGACCGCGTTCGGATTGTTCGCCGCCTGCGCCAAACCGTCGAGTGCCTGTTTTTTCGCGCGGTCGAATTCGTCCGCCGGAAATGTCGGATTCATCGCCACGTCGGACATCACGGCGAGCGATTCATTTAAGTTACGTTTCAGGACTTCAAGGTTGAGCGAAGCCGATTCTTTGCCGACACCGCCGCCGAGTCCGGTGCCGAGATTTCCGAGCGTTTCGTCAATCTGGATGGCGTTTCTGGTTTTCGTGCCGCGCCGCATCACGCGGTTGGTCATCGAGGCGAGTCCGGCTTTGGCGTTCGGATCGGCAACGCTGCCGGCGCGCGTTACCATACTGACGGCGACTTTCGGGATTTCCGGTTTTTCGACAACGAAAACTTCCATACCGTTTTCGAGTTTCGCCGATTTTACTTCCGGCGCGTTGAACGGCTTGTCGCCGCCGAGCGAAGGCATTTTCGAGCGGTCAATGGCGACCTGTGCGGGCGGTCCCGATTTTTCGGGACGAAAACGAATGAGAACGCGGTTTTTCGTATTCAGGTAATTGTTGACCGCCGATTTTATTCCTTCGGCGGTTACGTTTCTGTGCCGCGCGAGGTCTTCGTCAAATTTTCCCGGATCGCCGAGATAGGTGTTGTATTGATTCAGAAGATCGGATTTTCCGCCGAATCCGCCGATGCGCTCCAAGCCGGAAATAAATCCGAATTCCCATTTTGTCTTGGCGCGGTTTAATTCTTCGGCGGTCGGACCTTCTTTCGACAGCCGCGCGATTTCCGCATCAATGATTTGTTCGATCTGTTTTAAGTCAACTCCCGGTCGGGCGGTCGCCCACATCATAAACTTTCCGCCGAGCGGCTGACCGCTTTGAAAAGCAACGACGTTCGACGCAAGCTGCCGATCATACAAAAGTGCTTTGTTCAAACGCGCCGAAAGTCCGTCGGTCAGGATCGTCGCGGCGAGCGCAAGTTCGGCATCGCCGGATTGGAAATAGCCCGGCGTGATCCAGCCGAAATACGTTCTTTCCTGCGGCACACGGTCGCTGACCTCGATGATCTTTTCGCCTTCGAGTTTGGTCATCGCTTTTGCCGGACGGTCGAGCGCGGGACCGGGCGGAATCGTGCCGAAGTATTTCTCGATCCACTGTTTGGTCTGCGCTACGTCGAAATCTCCCGAAACGACGAGCGAGAGATTATTCGGCGTGTAATACTTGCGGAAAAACTCCATTACATCGTCCATACTCGCCGCGGACAAATCTTCCTGCGAGCCGATCACGTCGGTGTTATACGGATGACCGAGCGGGTATAGATTTTCGTTCATCAATTTATACCAGCGACCATACGGCTGATTTTCCAGACCTTGACGGCGTTCGTTTTTGACGACGTTGCGCTGGTTTTCGAGTTTCTCGGCGGTCATTCCGTCGGGCAGAGTCGCCAGCCGGTCGGCTTCGACCCAGAGAAGATTTTCCAGATTTCCTGACGGGACGGTCGCAAAATAATTCGTGCGGTCTTGATTGGTCGTGCCGTTCACGCCGCCTTCCAAAAGATTCGCGCCGGCGGCTTCGACGTATGTGAAATAATCTTTGCTGGCGTTTTTCGAGCCTTGAAACATCATATGCTCAAACAGGTGCGCGAAACCGCTGCGTCCCAGACGTTCATTTGCCGAGCCGACGTAAAACCACTGGTTGACGTGAACAATCGGCAGTTTGCGGTCAACGTGCAGAATAACCTGCAAGCCGTTCGGCAGAGTGTATTTTTCGAATTCGATCTTCGGAACGGAAGCCTGCGCCGTCGTTTGCGCTTCCGCCGTTACCGACAGCAGAGGCAGAAACAACAGCGCGAAGACCACGTTCAGACAAACGAACTTCTTCGTAAAATCTTTCATAAGAATTCTCCTTGAAATTTATATTTTTAAAATGTTTGACTTCTAAAATCTTACGAAAATACGGATTGCAAATCAATGAAGTTTCGTTTTGATTAAAAAATTATCCACAGATGAACACAGATAAACACAGATTTTAAGAATTATTCAAACAGGATAGACCGAGATTTTAAGGATTGTTTTTGATTTTAAAAATCCATTCTTATCCGTGTTTATCTGTGTTCATCTGTGGACGATAAATGATTTTATTCGATTTGGTAAGTTGCGATTGAAGTCGGTGTTTCAAAACAGCGGACTTTGTAAACTTTGACACGCTCGTCGCCGACGCGCGTGTTGAGATATTCGAGAATATAACGCGCCAGATTTTCCGCCGAAGGATTGAGTTCTTCATCAAATGGCGGGAGTTCATTGAGATTGCGGTGGTCGAGATATTTCACTATCTCGTCCGCCGCTTTTTTCAGATCGCCGAAATCTATCAGCAGACCGATATTGTTCAATTCCGCTCCCTTGGCATAAATCTCGATCTTGTAATTATGCCCGTGCAGATTTTCGCACTTGCCCTTATAGCCGCGCAGTTGGTGCGCGGATGAGAAATCGCGCTCGATCATTACCTCGTAGAATGCTGACATATGTTTACAGTTTCGATTCTAACCGTCCTGCAAACTTTCGAGCAAGTTCTCGACTTCAGGCAATTTTTCGGGCGGGATGTTCATCAGCAGTTCTTTGTAATTTTTAACGCTCTGATGCTCTCTTTTCAGCGCATACAAAGCGTGATTTTCGGGCAGTGGATTGTTGGTGTCGGGATTCCAGTAGAAAAGATCGTTCGGCGTGCAGTTCAACAGCACGCAGAGTTTTTCGATATGCTCGACCTTAATGCTCGAAGCCGCGCCCTTGAGCATAAAATTCGCCGTCGAACGCACGAAACCGTTCTTATGCAGAAAACCGAACATCCGGTCAATTCCGCGAAGCGCCATCATCCGGTTCGGATTGAATTTCAACATATATCACCTCCAGTTTCCGCCATTATGAATCAAAAATGTTATTTTTCCAAGACAAAACGCGGCATATAAAATACTGCCAACGATGTATAGAAAACTACCGACGATAGATAGAAAACTACCAATGATTTATCGAATACTACCAGCAATTAAATGAATTCCGACAATGAAATAATAAATACAGCTAATGAAATAATAAAAAATACTGACGAAATATAAAATACTTCTATCGAAATTGCGAAAACTTCCTGTGATTAAATAAATACTGTTTGCGATATTGTGAAAACCAACGACGAATAAAATCGCGCCGCTGTTTTGAGATTTAATCAGTAATTTAAATAAAACGGCAGCGCGATGATGAATGAAAAATGTAAAGCGGATTAGTATTTTTATCCGCTTGATTAAGAAAAAGCGAAATTTTCCAGTCAATAAACGAAGAAGCTTCCGTTATTACATTTTTACGAACCGGGTAATGTCCGTGCTTTGTTTGTAAATGTTACTTTCAGACACGGTTCGGGCGCGCATTTCTTGACGGCTATCCATTTAAGCTTATTAATTAGCGATTTACGGTCAATCTTTTCATTTGACGGGTCGAACAAGTGCGGTAAAGCACTGCCGAATTCATTCAAGAATGCCCTGAGAGTTCTGTTCTCCATGTCTGTAAACCAAAGAGCGTTCGGATTTTCGTCCGGCTCTCTGAGATTATAAACAGTGTTTCCGGCATTGGTCAGATAATCGTAATAATGTTTGAAATCGCTTTCGTCGCTTAGACAGTCAGACAGAATTCGGATGGTATAAGTTTCGCCTTCACCAGGTTCATAATCAACTTCTTTGTATCGAAATGAAGCATTCGGGTTTTTGCTGTAAGCCCATAATCCCGTTCCGACGCCGTTTAGCGGCTGATCCGATTGTGTTTGACCTTCTTCATATTTTATGACGTTGATAAGACTCGTCGGTTCGGTAAAAAATACCGCGTCATCAATGATAATCCTTTCAGGGAAACTTTTGGTCGAATCCAGCTCGGCTGAACCGCCGTAAATTTCAGACAGATCAATCATATTTTCATAACTATCGTCTTGTCCCGAAGCGATATAACATTCGCATTTGCCTTCGCCATCCGGCGAAAGTATCTCCAGATCATTGCCGTCCATCGGGCAATCCAACATAATCACTTGATTATTTCTCCATATTGAGATTAATGTCGGATGCACCGGCAGATAACCGATTTGGGCTTGGGCTTGTTCATTGAGAACCATTATGCCAAGCCCGCTCAGGCAGATTTTAATTTTCGGATTATTCGGCTTTGTGTTAGTCGTAGGGGGAAATGTTGTCATAGTTTTTATCTCCTTTTTTTATTTTTTAATATTCGACAAAACCGCCGATGGGGAGAAAACCTGCCCAGAAGAACGGTTGTCGAAAGGGTTTCTGTCCGTCGGTCAGCAGAGCGATCTGCGCCTGACGGAGAGCCGCCGTTACCGTTAAGCCTTCGCGTTTGCGGTAGCGGTGAAATTTGGTCATCAATTCGGCGGTCGCTTCCGAATCAACCGACCATGTGCTTGCCACGACGATCGGAACGTCGGAAGCGAGAAATGTCCGCGCCGCGCCGATCATTCCTTCGCCGTTGTAAAAATTTTCGATGCCGGTCTCGCAGGCGGACAAAACCATCAAACGCGCGCGCGGAAGTTTGATCCGCGAGATTTCTTCGACCGGAAGATCGCCGTTCGCCAGCAAAAATTTCGACCGCGCAGGGAATTTCGCATTCGGAACGTAATGTCCGGCAAAATGGATAACGTCCGCATCCGGCAGGTTCGATGTAAATTGTTGCTTTCCGGCATTTTCACCGACAAAGACCTTATGCGCCGCCCGGCTGTATTCGGAAGCGATCTGTTCGGCTTCTTTGGCGGCTGACGGCAGATCGGCGAGTTCGGAATAATCTTTTCGTGAAAATTTCGGATTCCCGATGCTCAGAAGCGTTTCTTCTTGAACCGAATTTTTTTGTCTGGCGATCTCTGTTTCCCTGATAAAAACGGTCGCGCTCGGCGCGGCTTGGATTTGAAAATCTTCGAGCAGATATTTTCCCGTATCGGGCGAAACAAGCGACGCAAAAGGCAGACGGAAAAGCTGTTTGTCGGCGATGATGCAGAGCGTTTTGTTTTTATCGAGCAAAGTTTCGGCGGGTTTGATCAGCAGGCGGTAAAGTTCTTCGGCTTCGCGTTTCAAATCCCCGCCGTCTTTTCTGCCGAGCAGGTTTTTCGAATAAGCGGAAACCCTGTCCGCCAGATCGGTCTGACCGACCGGAATCTCGACGACCTGAGATTTATCGGCGGAAATATGCCATTGCAATGTTTTGTCGGCGAGAACCGCATAATAGATAATTTGAACTTTTGCAGGCATCTGCGCCCGGATTTCGGAAAGCGTGAGCGGTTTTGCTTTCTCGGCATCCGAACCGATAAGGCTCAACAGAGAACGGGCGCGGGAATTTTCCGTGTAGTCAAACGCCGTTTCCGCGTTTTGCAGATTCGAAAAAGCGTAATTCGCCGCGATGTCGTAGATGTGCTGTTCGTTATCGAAAAAAATATTACGGACGGCTTCGTCGGCGATCTTGCGGCGGTTTTCATCGAATATCTGCAAAATCTGAGGCATCTCGCGGCGGACGGCTTCGTCGTCGCGCAGTTCGATATAACATAAAAGCCGCCCGCGCCGCGCTTCATAACTGCCGACGGCAAACTGCATCGTTTCAAAAATTTCGATGGCGCGGTCGTAATTCGGGACGGCTTGGGCGCAGTTTCCGGCTTGCCTCTGAACATTTCCGAGCGCGGTCAGCGATTTTGAAGTCAGACGATCGCGCATTTTTTTATCGGCAAATGTTTCCGCCAGCGTCAAACTTTCAGTCAAACGAGCGGTCGCTTTTTCAAAATTTTTCAAACTCGCGCTGATTATTCCCGAATGCACCAAACCGGAATGTTTCATCCAGTTGTCCTTCAAGACATTTTCGGCAAGGCTGATCTCCTCGTCGGCGTAAACTGAAGCCGCCTCGTAAAATTTAAAGGAATAAAGAATCTGGGCTGTAAAAAACAGATGCCGCCACGATTGGCGAGGGAATGTGTGATACGAAACCGGATAAGAAAGGCTTCTGAAAATATAATCGAAGGCTTTTTCGGAATTTTCCAGACTCCTGTATTCTTCGGACATCTGAATAAAATTTCGCTGGATATTGTAAACGTCGGCGGTCGTTTTTGAAATTTCCAGCGAACGCTGATTGTAAGCGACCGCTTTTGAAGATTCGCCGAGCGTGTGCAGATTCGCGCCGATCCAGTTTTCAGCCAGAATCTGCAGCCATTTGTAATTTTTTTCCGCGCCGAATCCGGCAAGTTCGGCGAGCCGTTCGTTGCTTTCCGTGATGCGGTCAATCTGGCTCAAACCGTAGCAGATCTGATATTCGATGATCTGCGCTTCCCAAATATTTCCGGCTTGCAGAAACAATTCTTTTGAACGGTTAAAAAACTGCAAAGCCTGTTCGATGTTCGGCAGAAGCAGAAAATCCTGCGCTTTTTTTGCTTCGCCGTAGGCTTCCGAAAGTTTGAGCTTTTGCTCCGGCGAAATGTTTTTGTAGTATTGCGCCAGATCGTAAAAATAAAATTCGCCCGCGTTTTGCTTTTCGAGGTCGCCGAGATAGACAAAAGCCGAAAGGATTTCGTCTTGTTCCTCTCGGCTTTGCTCCGTGTCTTCCAAAATTTTTCCGGCTAGCTGCTGCTGCACCATCACGCCCGTTACGAATTCTTTTGTTTCGCTGATGATCCGCCACGCCTTGTCGTCGTCGCGCCGGCGGAAAGCGTCGAGAAAATCTTTGAGAATCTGCGATTTGTCTTTCGGGGCGGCTTCCGTCTGCTGTAATCTTTCGAGATTTCGGCGGGCTTCGTCCGCCCATTCGGATGCGGGATCGGTTTCGAGATATTTTTGCCAAGCTTCGCGCGCCTGATTCGGAACACCTTTTTTTTCGAGAACGAGAGCCTTGTTAAATAACGCTTCGGGCAGAGCGGCGTTTAATCCGAGAGCGCGGTTGAGCGATTCGAGCGAACGGGAGAGATTTTCCAGAGTTTCATCGTATTTTTCCCGCGCTTCGGCTTGTTCGGCTTTTTCCAGATAAGCCGCGCCCGTGTCGCTGTGCAGTTCGGCATTTTCGGGCGCGAGTTT
The DNA here is from genome assembly GCA_041940425.1 of Pyrinomonadaceae bacterium. Classification (GTDB taxonomy): domain Bacteria; phylum Acidobacteriota; class Blastocatellia; order Pyrinomonadales; family Pyrinomonadaceae; genus DATHTS01. The sequence goes on along the minus strand of JBGTSF010000055.1, from coordinate 6,085 downwards.
CAGCGCGATAATAAATTCGCCGAGCGCTTTGTCAAATTCTTTTTTGTTCAGATAAAACAGACCGAGCGCGTGATGGGCGCGCGCGTCATTCGGATCGCGGGCGGCATCGAGCAAATATAGCTGGGCGCGTTCGAGAGCTATCGAATCGGTCGGCGAAACGGTTTCGCCGCGCGTTACGGTAAACGGGGCGTAGCCGAAATCAGCCGACGAACGCGATTCGAGCGGTCGCGTGCCGCGATAAGCGGCGGTCATCTGCGTCAAGCCTCTGTCCGCGTTCGATTCGTAAAAAACGGTTCGCCAGACGACCAAACCGATCCCGCCGAACAGCAGTAAAACGACCGCAAAACGCAAAACGGCGGGCGACAGAATCCATCCGAAAAAGCCTGCTTTTCCTTCTTTTTCCTCGACGATTTCTTCGGCTTCGATTTTTCCGGCGTGTTTTTTAAGGTTTTGAATAAAACGGAGTTTCGCTTTCCTTTCGGGCGCGGCGAGAAAATACCGGCGGAATTTTTCCGATTCCCCGGCGGAAAGTTCGCCGTCGAGATATTCTTCGATCAATTCGTCTTCGGCGATGGAAATTCGTTCGGCAAAATCGTCGCTGAGCATTATAGTTTCCTCGATCTGACGCAGAGCCTTCTCGTTGTTGAGCGTTCCTAACAAATAGTTTCTTACGGCAGTCGGTTCTTCCGCTTTGTCGTTCATAAAAAATTCCATCTGTTCCGCTTTGTTATGTAAAAAATGCTCAAAACCTCACAAATTTTTTTCTACGCAATCGCTGACACATTCGCGCAGACGTTGGCGGAGGCGGTAAATCCTGGTCTGTAATGTCCCGGCACTGACTCCGAGCCGGTCTGCCATCTGTTTTCGAAGTTCGATTTTCCGGCTTTTTTGTTTTTGATAGTAATCGATAATAAGTCGGTGCTGTTCGGCGGGAAGCTGCGCCAAACAATTTTCCAGGCAGACGAATTCCGCATCGGATTCCGGCGCGTCTTTCGCCGGTAGTCTTTCCTCAAATTCCAGTTGTTCTGTTTTCGCCTGTTTGCGAAGCCATTCAAGGTGGATTTTATTAGCCACGCCGTAAAAATAGAGTGCCGGCTCGCCGGTATAATTTTCGATAATTGCCGGAAGTTTTGAAGTAACCCGGTCAAATGTTTCGTCGGCAAGTTCTTCAGCCGCGAAACATCCGCGTCCGCAAAAAATCCGTATCAGCTTTTGACGGATGGTTTCGTATTTTTGAGCGGCGGTTTCCCGGTTTTGGTCGAGCCAATCCAAAAGCCTCTCAAAATCGTTAGGGGATATGACGTTTTTTATCATTGGAAAATCGAACAGCAATATTAAATCCGCAATAATCAAAAAAAAACACTCGGATTTTACGGGTCATATCAGAACCATTTGATTCTGTTACTATTAGATTTGACGATTGCTGGATATGGAACGAATACATATTATGTCCAACCGATTTTTTCGTCAAGGAAATTTGTAGAAAAGAGGATTTTGTCAAAAAAAAAGAGCGTTCTTTTTGAACGCTCTTTAAAAATTTTGGTGGAGATGAGGGGGGTCGAACCCCTGACCTCTGCATTGCGAACGCAGCGCTCTGCCAAACTGAGCTACATCCCCGAAATTTGATTTCAAATTGCAGATCACGAATCTGCGAAAAATAAAATTAGCCTAAAAATTTTTTACCGTCAAGTTTTACTGAACGGTCGCCGCCAGCAGCGAACCTTTCGGGTCCGAGGCATAGGCTTCGCCGCCTTCGATCTTGCCGATGATGCCGTGAAAAACGATGTCCGCGTCCTGCAGAACGACGACGACATCGCCGGGGCTGTATTTTTTCTCGTCTATCGGAAATTTGATGACGGTCGCGTTGCCGTTGTCCTGCGCGACTACGTCAAAATCGAACGTGTCGGCGTTAAAACTGATTGTCTGACAAAATGATACTTCCATAATAAATAGTTCCAAGTTTAAGGTTCAAAGTTCAAGGTTTGAAACCGAATGAAGATTCTAGCCTTTTAAAAGCGTAAAGTCCAAAGCGATGGCGTCGTGGTCGGAAAGCGGCGTGCCGTTTTCGTCCTTCAAATTTTGAATGGTCTGCGGCTGTTTGCCGTCCGCCAATCCGATATTTTTTCCGGCAAACCAATCAAGCCTCAGAGAAAATTTTCCGCCGACTTTGCGCGAAGCCCAGAAGATGAACGGGAAGCACCATTCGGGAACCCAATCCCTGAGATTCGTGTTGTAGGCGGCGTTTTCCATATCGTAATGCAGAGTTCCGGTGCCGAGATTGTTGAATTTTTTATACTCGTAGCCGAATTTTTCGAGTTCTCGAAAAATGCCTTTTTCAAAACGGCGGTCGGGATACGGGTAATGATTTTCTTTGACGTTTCGAACGCCCATGGCGACGCGGTGCCAGAAGCCCATTATGGCGCGGGTCGCGTTCTGCGCGTTGTAGGTCGTCGTGTTGAAATCGCCGCCGATAACGGTCGGCAGAGCGGGCAACTTTTCCAGATGTTCGAGAATTATTTTCGTCTGCAACTGCCGGTGTTTCCGCGAACAATGCACGTCCAGGTGAACGCAGACGGCGCGAAACGCTCCGGCGGGATGTTCGATGTCGGCAATCAATGCGCGTAAGTAACCGAGCCGCTTTTCCTTGCCCTGCATTTTGTCTTTGCCGTTCGGCAGCGCGACCGTCTGCAAATTTTTCAACGGGTATTTCGAAAAGATCGCCAGCCCGTGAATCGAATTCGTATTTTCGCCCTCGCTTTCGGACTCCACACCGCTGCCTTTTTGCAGAGCGATATAGACGGGCGCGTATGCGTAATTTAATTTCAATTTTTTTGCCAGATCACGCGCCACAAAACGGTTTTTGCTCCGCGCCATCCCGTAATCGAGTTCGGTCAAAAGATACAAATCTTTGTCTTTCAACTGCGGATGATGCGCGAGCACGTCCGCGATTCCTTCAAAAATATTTCCGCGTTCGATGTTCCAAGCGACCGCGCTGACAAAGTCAGAACCATCTGCGGTAGCGGATGGTTGAAGATTATCATCTGAAGCGGCAGAATTTATTTTCGAGTTTGGAATATTCCGCGTTAAACCATCCGCTACCGCAGATGGTTCTGACCCGAAATCTTCCTGGACAATTGCGTTTAAAATGCGCTCGACCGTCGGTTTGATCTTTTGATAGACGGCGGATTTTTCCGTTTCTTCCAGAGAATTAAATTTCAGAAGTTCGTCGAAATACTGATTTAAATCATGTTCTAAAATCTCCGGCGAATTTTTCCTCAATTCTGTTTTTTCGCTCATAAAAAATGTAAGGATAAGAATTGAAAAGCAAAAAAGCAAAGAGAGGTGTTAGGTGTTAGGTGTTAGGTGTTAAAATTCTTATCCCTAACACCTAACACCTAACACCTTAGTCGTCGTAATGCTCTTTAACGGGCGCAAAGGCGAGAAAATCCTGCGAGATTCTTTCCGTGTAGCTTATCAAAAGCTCGTTGATGCGTTCTTGTTTTTTCGCGTAGAAGATCAAGCCGATATGTTTCGGTTTACTGACGCGATAGACGATCTCCGCGTCCGTGTAATGCGATGTGTCGGGCGCGTCTTCCCTGGCGAGCGCAAGCGTGATGCCGGCAAAATCCTTACGTAGTTTTGGCGGTTGATACGGGTTTTCATCCGTGGCGGTTTCGAGTTTTGCCCATTCGCGCCAGAGATTGAAATTACAGGCGTGTTCCAAAACATTGGCGATATACGCGCCGCCGACCCGCGCGGCGACTTCCAGCAGATAGAACTTTCCGTCTGCGTCGGATTTCAAGAATTCGGCGTGCGCCACGCCTTTTTCATACTCGAACGCTTTTAACAGCGACTTGTTCAATTTTTCGAGTTCCTTTCTGTCCTTTGAATTATACGGAACGATCGAGGTCGTAAAAACGCCGCCCTGATGGGAGACCTTCATCGGCGGCGTGCCGTATTCGCTGACTCCGGCGGCGACGACTTTGCCTTCGTTGACGACCGAATCAACGTGATAAACCTTACCTTCGATAAAGCGTTCGATGAGATACTGCGACGGGTGATCGCGCCACGTGTTGCGGTTATCGAGAATCGTCAGCGCGTCCCACGCCTGTTCCTTCGTTTCGCATTTTTTGATGCCGAAAGCGGAAACTTCCGTGCGCGGTTTGACGATCCACGGCGCGGGAACGTTTTCGATAAACTCGTTGATGTCCGCCGGATTGAAAAGTCCCGAAAATTCGGGGCAGGGAATTCCTTTCTGCGAAGCGAGATTCCGCATCCGCAGTTTATCGCGGAAACGCAGCGCGTAGGAATTGCTGATGCCTTCGATTTGGAGATGCTCGCGCGCTTTGGCGGCGGTCAAAACGTCGAATTCGTCCAATCCGACGATCCGGTCAACCGGCTGGCTGCCGGCAAGATTCGTCACGGCGCGGATGTAATCTTCCGGCGCGGCATCGTCCTTGACGGTTTTGACTTGATTCAGACTCGTCCAACTCCACGGCGAATCGAGCAGTTTCTCGCGCGTAACGAGTGTAACGTGCCAGCCCGCTTCCTGACACTCTTCCAAAAATTCATTGCCCTTATGTTCGCTGGCAATGATGACGATGTGATTTTTCATAATTTTATTCGTCCTTAGTCCCTTGTCATTAGTCCTTAGCTCATTGAGCAAAAATTAAATATTCAATTTAAACTCAACCGCCAAAGGACAAAGGACAAAGTACCAGGGACAAATTTATCTTTTTCTCAAAAACGCATCAATGCTCCAATCGCCCGCGCCTTTGAGCAGGAAACAGAGCGCGGTGAACAGGTAGAAAAGCGCGAGTTCCTTTCTGCCGAACGGGTCGTTCAGATGCACGCCGAAAACGGCGACGAGCATTAAAATTACGATAAAGAAACTCGAAATTCTCGTAAAAAGCCCGAGCGCGAGAAACGCGCCGCCCGCCAATTCGGAAAGTGCCGCCGCCCACGCGAAAAATGCCGGTGCGGGAAATCCGAGATTTGCCACATTGTCTATAAACTGCTGTTTGACCGGAACTTTGCCGATGCCGTGCGCGAGCGCAAGCGACACGCCCGCAAAAATCCGCAAAAGCGCAGTTCCGGCATTACCGATAAATGATAAACCGCCTTCGCCGCCGAAAAGTATCGCTTTCAACATAAAACTTTCCCACCTTACAATTTTGTTTTGTGTTAAAAGAATGGCACAATTTAACTGTAAATACAAAGATTTGATTTGCTTTTAATAAAGAGCAAAATCGTTTTTATCCGCAATCTTAGAGGTTTAATAAATGGGCGATATAGATGTAGCTAATTTTGTCAGTCATCTGATAATGTTTCTGGTCAATCTTCTGCTGGCGGTTTCGATCCACGAAGCCGCGCATGCCTGGATGTCGTTAAAATTCGGCGACGACACGGCGTATATGCTCGGCAGAGTTACGCTCAATCCGGTCAGTCATACCGATCCGGTCGGCACGCTTCTGATCCCGATGATCGCATTTTTCTTCGGCGCGCTCGGCGGCGCGCTGGGCGCGATCCCTTTGATCGGCTGGGGCAAACCGACACCCGTCAATCCGCGCAAATGGACGAATTACAAAACCGCCAACGTGATGGTTTCGATCGCCGGAATTCTGGCGAATCTTCTGCTCGTGATTATCGGTTTTACGATCTTCAAAACGCTTCTCGAAACCGGCGCGATCAATGCCGCCAATATTGACACCGGATTGATCAAACCGATCTCGATCTTTTTGATGAATCTGATCATTCTCAATATTTCGCTGGCGATCTTTAATCTGATGCCGTTTCCGCCTCTGGACGGAAGCAAGATTCTTTCGACATTTCTGCCGGACAGTTTTCAGCCCGCCATTCAAATTCTCGAACAGTTCGGATTTATAATCCTGCTTCTGCTCGTCTATTTGGGGTTTTTCAGATTTATCATTTCGCCGGTCGTCGGTTTGGTAAATTATCTGCTGGTTACTCCGTGGTTTTAATTTTAGTTTTAATTTCTAATTTATGAAAAAACGCATTTTCAGCGGCGCACAGCCGACCGGACAGCTTCATATCGGCAATTATCTCGGCGCGTTAAAAAATTGGG
>JBGTSF010000054.1:18999-33609 GCA_041940425.1 Pyrinomonadaceae bacterium | reverse complement strand
AAATTTTGTTTTCGATACAGGGAATTTTCGCCGAAGCCGAACGGCTCAAGATCATCGAACGCACGACGCGCGGACGGCGCGGGAAAGCAAAACGCGGCACGCTTTCATTTAAAAGAAAGCTCTACGGCTACGACATCGGCGACGGCGGGAAGCGCGTGATAAATGAAAAAGAAGCGCGTGTTGTAAAGAGAATGTTTGCGGAAATTTTAGAAGGGAAATCGCTCAGGGAGATCGCCGCCGCCTTTAACGATGAAAAAATCCCGACACCGACGGGTAAGAAAATTTGGTGGGCGAATTCCGTCAAAGCGATCATAGACAATCCCGCGTATTCCGGGCGAACAATTGTTAATCGCCAGAAAAAGATCAAAAAATATAAAAAAGGCGAAAGCTATATCACGACCGTTTCGACCGGCGAAGACGAACGGATCGAGATTCCGCGTGAAATCACTCCGGCGATTATTTCGGAAAGCGATTTCGATGCGGTCCAGAAAAAATTACTCGAAAACAAAAAAGCCAAGCGCGGGATGGCGCGGCACGAATTTCTGCTTCGCGGTCTTGTCCGGTGCGCGACCTGCGGACGGCTCTGCTCGCCGATTGCCAAACGCACGGCGCGGGCGTATGTCTGCACGTCGAAGCAGAACCCGACGACGAACTGCAAAACGCCTCAGATGAAAGCCGATGAAGCCGAGAAATTGGTTTGGGACGCGATGCTCAAATTTATCAAAAATCCCGTATTGCTGAAAAAATATATCAAGGAAGCCGCCAAGCGCAGCGACACGACGCATCTCGAAGCGGATAAAAAAGCGGTTTTAAGGTCAATCGCAAAACTCGAAAAAGAGATTCAGACGCTCATCGAGCGCGGCGCAACCGTGGATGATGCGGTCTGGAAAATAATCAATGAAACTATTACGGTCAAAAACGAGGAAATTAAACGGCTGGCGGAAACGCTCAAAGAAATTGACGAGCGGATCGGACGCGCGGAAGAAATTCGCGTGGATGAAAATTCGATCAACAGTTTGATCCTGCAAGTCAGACCTGCCTTGAACGATTTGACGTTTAAGGCAAAGGTCGGCATTCTAAATGAATTCGGCGTTTCTGCTGTTTGGGACGGGCGGAAGATTATTTTAACAATAGGAGTAGAGTCTTATGGTTGTAAAAGCGATATTGATGGATTTTAACGGGATTATCATTGATGATGAGCCGATTCAGATGAAGGCGTATCAGGAAATTTTGAAGAACGAAGGAATTAACCTGACCGAAGAGGAATATTACGCCTCGATGGGAATGGACGACAAAACTTTTGTCGAAGCGGCTTACAGACGGGCGGATAAAACGCCGGAGAGCAATAAGGTTTTGGAATTAACACAGGCAAAAACTAAAAAATGGCGCGAAATTGTCGCCAATGAAATCCCGCTTTTCGACGGTATCGAAAATTTTATCAGGAAAATGGAGAAAGATTTTGCCCTCGGCATCGTTTCGATGGCGAAACTCGAAGAGATCGAATTCGTCCTCGAACGAACCGGATTGCGCGAAAGTTTTATGGCGATTGTCAGCGCGGAAGACGTTGCAAACTGCAAACCCGACCCGGAAGTTTTCTTCAAGGGCTTTAACCGGATTGACGCGGCGCGGACTTCTCTCGGCAGAAATCCAATTGTTCACGGCGAATGCGTCGTGATCGAAGATTCCGCACCGGGCGTGAGCGGCGCGAAAAAAGCCGGACTTAAAACTCTCGGAATCACCAACTCGGTTTCCGAAGAAACTCTCAGAAAAGCCGGCGCGGACGCGGTTTCAAACAACCTCGACGATTGGATGCCTGATACATTTCAACTGGTTTTTGATTAGAAAAGTGAAAATGTGAAAAAGCTCAAAAGTGAAAAAGTTTTTTCAAATATACTTTTTCACTTTTTTACATTTACATTTTTCCACATTATTTATGGCTGAAAATTTTGTTTCGATACAGGAAGCCGAAAACAATCTGCTTTCCTGCGCCGCTTTTCTGGCGGATGATGTCAAAAGCGCGGAAGGTTATTCCGAGGCGATGAAAGCAATCGTGCCGCATTACATCTCGCGCGGCGATGTTGATCTGGCGGCGGCGCTTGCCGATTCGATTGACGATCCGTTTGTCCGCGACCGGCTTTTGATGGCGGTTGCCGAAAAATGCGCCGCGATTGATGATGACGAATATGCTTTTCAGCTTGCCGACGCCATCGAAGAATTCGGAATGCAGGAAGCCGCGCGGGAAGCGATTGCGGGTCAAAAAGCGGCAAAAACCGAATTCGAAAAAGCTCTCGAAATCGCCGATTCGCTTTCGCATAATTCAAACGCCTACGCCCTGATCGCCGTGCATTTCGCATCGCAAAACCGCGAGCCGGAAGCCGAACAAACAGTCGAAAAGATTGACTTTCCGATCACCAAAGCCGGCGCGTTTCAGAATATCGCTTTGATAAATTTCAATAAAGGAAACGAAGAAAAAGCGGCAGAATTGCTTGATAAAGCGGCGACCGCGGCTGAAGAAATCGAACATAACGAGGAGAGAATCCGCGCTCTAAACGAGATCGGCAATCATTTTTCCGAAATAAAACGCAACGGCAAGGCGATCGAGGTTCTCGACAATGCGAAATCGTTTGCCGAAAAACTCGATAATGTTCACCGCGATTCGTTTCTCGCCAATATCGCTTTCGGATTTTTAAAAGCGGGAAGTATAGACCTTGCCGACCGGACGCTAGATCTGGTCGCGGACAAAACCCAAATCGCTAATTCGCTTGCCGCTTTTTCGCATGAATTTTGGGACAAAGGAGAGAAGGACGAAGCGCGCGAGACTCTCGAAGAAGCCTACGCGATCTTGAAATCCCAAACCGAACGGGAAACGCGCGACAGCCGCGCCCGGTATCAGCTTTTTGCGACGATCGCCGTTTTATTCGCTAAGTTTGAAATGGCGGAACGCGCAATGGACATAGCCCAGGAAAACGAGGACGAAGACGCGCAAACTTCGGCTTTTTCGCAGATCGCGCAGGCATTCGTTCTGCAGGAAAAATACGATTTGGCAAAACAGGCGATTCAGGCGATTCAGGAAGATTCGCGGCGAGTTTCGGCTCTGATAGGTTTGTCAGATGCCGAAAACAGGCAAACCAAAAAAGACAAGGCAATCGAATATTTAATTGAAGCCGCCCAATTTGCCGAAACCATCCCGCAATTTACGGCTCGTTCTACGGTTTATAACGAAATTGCAAAACGGTTTCAGGAATATAGCGAAACCGGAAAGGCGAGAGAAATGTTGACGGAAAATCTCGAAACAATAACTCACATCCGCGATCAAAGTTCGCGGGCGGTCGCGCTGGCAAATCTTTCAGACTTTTATTCGAAACACGAGGTCGCCCTTAACGAAAACGAACGTGAAATTCTAAAAAAAATGGTGAGAGATTCGCTTATTTAGGAAGATTCAAGCTTGGTTGGACGGTAAAGAAAGAAAGTATTTATGAATTACAGATTACAAATTACGAATATCGTAATACGAATTGCAGATTGAAAATTGGCTTCTCTATAGATTTAAATAAATTTTTTTTTGTTATGAGTAAATTTCATTTTTGTAATTTGTAATTTGTAATTTTTTGATAAAATCAAAAACCCATTCAATATCAACTCAAAAAACATCATTCGTAATCAAATCTTCAAACCGATCCCGTTTCCTGATTAATTCCGGTTCGCCGTTTTCTTTTATCAATACGATGGCGGGCAGAAATCTGCCGTTATATTGAAACATCTGAGCAATCGAATACGCGCCGCAATTGAGCAATGCCAGCACTTCGTCAGAATTGACATCCGCCGGAAGCAGACGGTATTCGGGAAGCCTGCCCTCGCCCTCGATGTCGAAATAAACGTCGCCGCCGTCGCATAAAGGTCCGGCGACCTTATACGGAAAATCGTGCGCTTCGCCCGCGCGTTCGGCGGAGATCAAATGATAATACCATTTGTAAGTTTCCATTGAGAGCAGAATATTAAAACCGGCGTCGGTCAAAAGCCATGAATCAGTGCTGAGTGCTGAGTGCTGGGTGCTGTGTGCTGAATTGTTTACCGGTCTATTTTTTTTATTTCTTACTGTCGTTAGGCAAATTCCGGCATCCGATATGACACTTCTGCCGGGTTCTAAAAGCAATGTAATGTTTTCCAAAAGCTCTTCTGCATTTGAATTTCGCGCGGCTTCTTTAACAATTTTCCAGGCGTATTCGATGGCTTCGGTCGGAGAAAACTCAGCGGAAAACATCTCGCGCTGTTCCTGTGGAAAGGCGACGGAGTGAGAATTGTCGCGCAGGTAATTAACCGGGAAACCGCCGCCGAGATTTAAATGCGAAAGTTTCAAACCGGTATGATTGTAAATTTGAACAAGATTTTCAAAAAGCGTTTTTAACGCTTCGGCATACGGCGCGGGTTCGGGATTTTGCGAACCGATATGCAGATGAATGCCGCAAAGAATCAAAAATTCGGAATCTTTGTATTTTTGAAATGCCGCGATCGCTTCGTCCGGCATCATTCCGAATTTCGATGTCAACAGCGCGGTTTGAAGTCCCGAATGCGTGTTCGTTTCTATTTCCGGCACAAGCCGCAAAGAAACATTCGCTTTTTTGTTTAAACGCCGCGCTGTTTCCTCGATCAAGGACAATTCAAAAAGCGAATCAACCTGAATGGCGTAAACTTCGGCGGTTATTGCGTTTTCGATTTCCCAAACTTCTTTGCTCGTGCCGTTAAAAATAATCTGTCCGCCTTGAAAACCGATCTTCAGAGCCTTCCAGAGTTCGCCGCCCGAATTAACTTCGAGGTCACTGCCGGATTCTTTGACGACGCGCAGAATAGACATATTCGAATTAGCTTTCGCCGCGTAACAGATTTTCAGCGGACACTCGATAACACCAGCGACCGCTTTCAGACGATTGATGTTTTCTTTGATCCGGGATTCGCTAAAGACAAAAAGCGGCGTTCCGAATTTTTCCGAAAGTTCGATTGCGGAAACGCCGCCGATATAAAGTTGATTATTTTTTTCTTCTAAAAAGTTTTCAATTTCCCAAGCCTGAGCCATAAATTTATTAAAACGCAAAGCCTAATATGCGACAAGTCAAAGTTTGTAATTTTTGATTTTTTCCAGATCGGATCGGGTGTCAATATCTATTGCCGCCTCGGGTAGAAGTATTGTTTCGACCGCCGCCGGATTATTTTTAATAATTTCCTGTGCGCCTTTGTCCCCGTCAAGATTCATCAAAGCCGGAAAAACTTCACGTGCAAAAAGCGCGGGAACGCCGATTGTTTCTTCATAAAGGGAAGCAATGATCGGTTTTTTCGTTTCAAAAAATTTATCAATCAACCGGTCGAAATGTTCGCTTTGAACGAACGGCTGGTCGGACAAAGCGATGATGACCGCCGGACTTACAGGGGAAATTTCGAGCAGAGTTTTTAACCCTTTTTCAACCGTCGAACTCATTCCCGTGTGCCAATTTTTGTTAAAAACGATCTCACATTCCAAATTTTCAACATCATTTTTTATCAAATCGACATTCGCGCCGAGAACGACGATAACCGGATCACAATCCGATTCGAGAGCGGATTTGGCGGCGCGGCGAATCAGCGATTCGTCATCAAATTGCAAAAGCTGTTTCGGTTGCCCGAACCTGACGGAAGCACCGGCGGCGAGAATAATAATGCCGATGTTTTGATTATTTTCTGTCATAGATCGAGCCTTGCCGCCGGCGTAAAAAACCGCCGCTGCGGTGTTTCAAAACGCTATGGATTTCGGCGGCGATGGCGAGTGCAATCGCTTCGGGCGAATCCGCGCCGATATCAAGTCCGACGGGCGCGTGAAGTTTTTCGAGTTGTTCTGCGCTGAAATCTTCGCCGATTTCGGCAAGCAGTTTTTCCGTTCTTTTTTTCGGACCCAATGCGCCGATGTATTTGAAATTTGAATTTAAAAGCCTGTGTAAAATATTCTGGTCGCGGTCGTAATTATGAGTCATTATGACGGCAACAGAATTTTCATCCTGAAAAATTTGACCGCGCAAATCTTCCGAATTTGAAACGATAATTTCGTCCGCATCGGTCAGTCTTTCCGCATCGGCAAAAGCCGGACGATGATCTATCGCCGTTACTCGCCACCCAATTTCTTTAGCGAATTTCATTAGGGGAAGCGCGTCATAACCCGCGCCGAAAATCAAAAGATTGAGCGGCGGATTGATGTTTTCAAAAAATACTTCAAAAAAGCTGTCGCCGATTTTGTATTCGCGCACTTCGGGCGAACTGGTTTGATTGTAAAACTCGACACAATTATTTTTTAATTGATCGAAATCTTTTACAATTTCAGGCAGATTTTGAAAATCGAACCGTTCAAAATCGCTGTAATAAATTCGCCCGCCTATATAAAAATCTTTGTCCGATGAAATAATCGTTCCGATAAATCGCGGATAACGATTCGCAAATACTGATTTTAAATTTTTGTGTAAAGCATTTTCTCTTTCAAACGGTTCGAGCAAAATTCTGACAATTCCCCGACAGCCCATTGAAAGACCGAAAACCGAATTTTGATCTCTCGTCGTGTCGTAGGTTATGACGGTCGGCTCACCCGATTCCAAAACTTTTTTCGCGCGTTCCAACACATCCGATTCAAGACAGCCCCCCGAAACCGTGCCGATGCTGTAGCCGTTTTCGTCAATCAGCATCCTCGCTCCCGGACGGCGATAACCCGAACCGACGACATCCACAACGGTCGCCAAAATCGCTTTTTCACCTTCGGAAAATTCTTCCGCTTTTTTTAAAATATGTTGTATTTCTTTCATTTAATTTGATTGTAAAAAGATTTTAACCGTTCGAGTTTTTTACCGCAATTATCTCAGCCGCGATGGAAACGGCGATCTCTTCCGGTGTGCGGCTGTTGATCTGTAGTCCGATGGGCGTATGAATCCGGGAGAGTTTTTCCTTATCAAATCCTTCCTCTTCCAAATTTTTTAGAAGCGTTTTCATCTTCGCTTTGCTTCCGAGAACGCCGAAATATTTAAAGGATTTATCAAACAATTTTCTGATGACAATCTCATCGAATTTATACCCAAGCGTCATCACGACCGTATATACATTTTTTCCATCCGCGACAAAATCGGCGATGTTTTCATACGAATCAATGATTTTTTTCTCATTTACAAATTTATTTTTCTCAACCGTATTCAGCTTGGCGCGGTCATCAAACAGCGAAATATAAAAATCCATTTTCGACATTATTTCGGACAAAGCCAAAGCGCAATGCCCGCCGCCGATGATGATGAGCTTATTTTTGAACCCCAATTTTTCTTCATAAATAAATTCGTTTTTTTCATCGCGTTCAAATTTAAGGTCGGCATCTTCTGAGGTTAAATTTGCAATTTGTAATTTGTGATTTGTAATTTTCAGTTTTTTAGTTTGATTATTTTCGAGCGCGTCAATGATTTTCAAGACAGTTTTTAAATGTGAAAAGTTCAGTTTAAAAAAAATAACCGTTTGTTTCCCCGAACAGATCATTCCGCTCGCATCGGGAGAATTTTTTCGATGCACCTGCTCGATGATTTCGGATTTCGGATTTCGGATTTCGGATCGGTTATTCTTACTTTGCACTTTGCGTTTTGCACTTTGCACTAACCCGACTTCCATTACACCGCCCCCGACACTTCCGCACATTTCATCTCCGGCAACTGCCATCTTAAATCCTTCTCGCCCCGGGCTGCTTCCAGAACTTTCAGCGACGATTAGCATAGTTACCGATTCACCGCGCCTTAAACTTTCGGCTGCAAATTTCCAGATTTCCAAATCCTTGTTCATCAAAAATTAATCAGCTGTCATCGTTTCGGCATCATTGATGTACAGATTCATCAAAACTTTTTCCGGCGTAAACGGCGCATCGAATTTTGGGTGATTTTCCGAATTAAAAGTCTTGACCGCCTCACGAATCGCAAAATACGCGCCGATGCCATACATCAGAGGCGGTTCGCCGACGGCTTTTGAATTAAACACCGCGAGATTTTCGCGTTCGGTTTCAAGCGGCAGGATCTCGATCTCACGCGGCACAGAATAAATATCGGGAATTTTATAAGTCGAAAGCGCGTTCGAGCGAAGTTTTCCTTTAGAATCATAAAAAATTTCTTCTAACGTCATCCAGCCGATGCCCTGCGCGACGCCGCCCTCGATCTGCCCGTAGTCAACCGCCGTATTCATCGAACTGCCGAAATCGTGACAGCAACGGACGAAATCAACCGTATAAATCCCGCGCAGACAATCAACCGTCACTCCGACAACCGCCGTGCCGTAAACGTGATAGGCAAAGGGATGACCTTTGGCGACCGACCAATCGAAATAAATTCCGGGCGTGGCGTAATGCGCGTGTTCGCTTAGGTTTACTCTCAGCAAATACGCTTCGTTGACGAGTTTCAGCCAATCTAGATCGGTGCTTTCGCCGTTGCGGAAAATAAAACCGTTTTCGATTGAAATGTCATCGAGATTTTCTGCTTCGACGAGCGGCGCGGCGACTTCCTTTAGTCTTTGCAAAATTGATTCGCACGCCATCTGCGTCGCTTTGCCGTTTAGATCGGCGGCGGCAGACGCGGCGGTTGGGCTTGTGTTGGCGATTCTGAGAGTGTTGGTCGTGTGAACTTTGACGCGCTCAATCGGCAGTGAAAAAACATTGGCGGCGACCTGCGCGATTTTCGTGTTAACGCCCTGTCCCATCTCGACCGCGCCGGTTGAAACCGCGACCGAACCGTCCGTGTAAACATGGACGAGCGAACGCGCTTGATTCATCGGCGTTTTGGTAAATGAAATCCCGAAACAAACAGGCTGAAACGCCACGCCTTTTTTGACGAATTTATTTTGCTTATTAAATTCCTCCGTTTCTTTTTTTAATTTTTCAAAATCATATTTTTGATCGGCTTGCGTCCAACTCGTTGCCGCGTCCGATTCGGCGATCTGCCCGTAGGGAAATTCGTCGCCGTCCTGCAAAAGATTTTTTCTTTGAATTTCGTCTTTTGAGACTCCGATTTTTTCCGCCGCGTGCGCGATCGCCGATTCGATGACGAACATACCTTGGGGTCCGCCGAAACCGCGAAAAGCCGTATTCGGCGGCAGATTTGTTCTGCACGAATAAGCGGTCGCTGAAACATTTGGAATAAAATATGAATTCGTGCAGTGAAAAAGCGTTCTTTCCAAAACCGGCAGGGAAAGATCGCAAGCCGCGCCCGCATTTTGATAAAACGTAACTTCGTAAGCGACGATTTTAAAATCACTATTTAAGCCGATCTTGTAATCCGCCGAATACGGATGCCGCTTTCCGGTCATCCGCATATCTTCCATCCGGTGAAGCGCGTATTTGACGGGACGTTTCGTCAATTGCGCTCCGACCGCACACAGAGCCGCCCAGGCATTCGCCTGATCTTCCTTGCCGCCAAAACCGCCGCCGAGCCGCGTAACATCAACCTCGATCAGATTCATCGGCAAACCCGTAACGCGCGCGACACAGCGTTGAACGGCGGTCGGTCCCTGTGTCGAGGAATAAATCTTGAGTCCGCCTTGCTCGGTCGGAATCGCATACGCGCCCTGCGTTTCAATATAGAGATGTTCCTGTCCGTTGACATCGGCGCGACCTTCAAAAACGTATTCGCAGGATTTAAAGACCTTTTCCGAATCGCCTAATTTAAAATGTTTCGGCGGCGCGATTAATTCATTTTTCGCCTGCGCTTCCCGCGCATCAGTGATAATTTCGAGCGGTTCGATTTCCGTTTTAATTAGGTTCGCCGCCGCCCGCGCTTGTTCTTCAGTTTCCGCCAAAACGAGTGCGATTGGCATCCCGCAAAAATGAACTTCCTCGTCAGCAAGCAATGGCTCGTCAGGCAAAATTCCGCCGATCTGATTGTCGCCTATTAAATCCTTCGCCAAAATAATTTTCACCACGCCTGTAGCATTTTCGGCTTTGGAAATGTCCAAACTTTTCAATTTTCCGTGAGCAATCTGAGAATCGTAAACACAAGCGAAAAGCGTTCCTTGTAAGAGCGGAACATCATCCAAATAAACCGATTCGCCGCGAACGTGCGATTTTGAATCTAAGTTTTTCATTTAGGTTTGAAAATTAAAAAATTCAACAAAATGCGCAGTAAAAAGTTGGCGCAACAATAATCTTTTATAACTTTCCGAACCGCGCACATCAGAGATCGGGCTGATCTCGGTTTGAATTATTTCGTTTGCTTCTTTTATTAATTTTTCGCTAATTTCTTTCCCGTGAAAAAACACAGAAGTTTTTTGTAAATACAAGGGAATCGGCGCGACTCCGCCCGCTGAAACGTGCGCCTGTTCGATGATATTTTCCGACACCTTCAAACTTATTGCCGTATTGACCGAAGCGATGTCTAAAAAAGTTCGCTTACAGACTTTTTCAAAATTGAAATGCGTGAAATCTTTGCGAAAACGGATTTTGGTGATGACTTCGTCTTCGGATTTGGCTAATTGTTTGTATCCGAGATAGAGGTCTTTTAATTTTATACTTCGTGTGACTGCGGTTGAGTCGTCCGCTGACGCAGAGGGTTCGGATAATTCGATTTCCGCATCGAGAGCCAGAAACCAGACGGTCATATCGCCGATGGGCGAGGCGTTGACAAAATTTCCGGCGAGCGTTGCCATGTTGCGGATCGGCGTGGATGAAACGAGTTTGAGATGTTTAAATAGATTCGGAAAAATCCGCCGGAATATTTCCGATTCGAGCAGATCGGTAACGACGACCGACGCGCCGACTTCAACGAATTCTTCCGTTTCTGAAATAAACCTTAATTCACCGTTATCGAAAAGATTTTCGCTGTCGGAATAAACCATCTCCTCGGGTTTTTGGACATATAAATCCGTGCCGCCTGCTAAGAAATTGGGTTTTTGGTTTTTGGTCTTTGGGCTTGGGTTTTTGGTTTTCAAATTTAAAAGCCGATCCTTGATATTTGAAAAATAGTCGGGAACGATTTCATCTTCAACGGCAATTTTTAAAAAATCTTTCTGCTCACTGCTTACTGCTAACTGCTCACTGAGCGCAGCGCAGGCTCGTTCGATTGATTTATAGCCGGTGCAGCGGCAGATATTTCCGTCAATTGCGGAAACCGCCATTTCTTTTGTTTTCGGCGTGCCATCAATACAAAAATTCGTCAAAGACATTACAAAACCGACCGTGCAGAAACCGCACTGCGTTCCCGATTCGTCAACCAACGCCTGCTGAACGGGCGTGAGTTCGTTGTTTGGTTTGTTGATCCCTTCGATCGTTACGATATGTTTTCCGCCGGCATTGGCAAGCGGCATCAAGCAGGAAGTTTGAGTGCGGTATTTTACTCTTTCGTCATTCAACTCACCGACCAAAATCGTGCATGCGCCGCAGTCGCCTTCACGACAGCCGATCTTTGTGCCTTTTAAATTTTTGTGATAACGAACGAAATCCAGAACGGTCGTGCCTCTCGGCAGTTCGGTTTCGACGGTTTGGTTGTTTAATATAAAACTTATCATTTATTTTTCGACAAATTTTTAAATGAGTTCGTTCAAAATCTCAACCCAATCTTTTGCGCCGTCAACTACAAACTTTTCGGTCTTGCCGTTTTGCAAAGTAACTCGCAAATTATTTGTAAAAATCCCGTAAGTTTTCGCCTTTTCAACTTTTAAGATTTCTTCTAACGGAATCGGCAATTCGTGATTTTGAAAATTAGAGTTGTGTGATTTGAAATAAAAACGCTGATTGGTCAGATAAACCCAGCCGCCGACCATTTCGCCGTTCAGGAAATGATTTGCCCCGCTTTCCTTGAGAAGAGTTTCTCCGGGTAGAAGCGGTCTGTTTTTCTTAAATTTTCTCGATTGAAATTCAACGAATAATGCCATCAGAAAACCGAAAATCAACCCGCTAAGGAGTCCGCTCTCCAGTCCGCTATTCCATCCGTAAAGAATCGAGAAAAAAAGTCCCATAAAAAAACCGAATGGTATTCCGGTTTTAAAAAATGTCTTTAAAAAAGAATACATTGCTTAAAACCTCCTGATTAAAATCACGCCGATGGTTATCAATGACGCGCCGATAACGCGCATTATATTAATCGGTTTTTCCGGCACGCCGAGCCAGCCGAAATGGTCAATTATTAAAGTAACGAGCATCTGTCCGGCGATTACCAGACTGAACGTCAGCGCGACACCGAGGCGCGGCACAAGGTAGATAGTCGAAGCGACAAAGATCGCGCCCAAAATACCGCCGATCCAAGCGATAAGAGGCGCGTTTTTCGCCAGAAATAAATTTCCGAGCGGAATTCCGGTTGCCAGAATATACAAAAACAGCGCGACCGTTCCGACCGCGAACGAGATAAATGCCGACAAGATCGGACTATGGACATGATCGGCGAGTTTGTTGTTGATCGCCGCCTGCGTCGGCATCATCATTCCGGCAACAACGGCGAGAATGATGAAAAAATATGTGTTGAAAAAGTTTAACATCTCGGGGACGAGGGACGAGGGACGAGGGACGAGAGACTTTGCTTTTCCCTCATCACTCGTCCCTTGTCTCTAATACTCTATTTTATCCAGCTTATTCGCCCAATTCTCGAAAACTTTAACGCTTTCTTCGCGCAGAAAATTGATTGATTCGATTTTTCTGTTGTTGATTGGTTTCTCGATTTCTTCGTAAATAAATTGATCGTCAAAACCGACTTTTGCCGCGTCCTCATGCGTTGCGGCGTAGAACATCCTCGCCGGACGCGCCCAGTAGATCGCGCCGAGACACATCGGACACGGTTCGCACGAAGTGTAGATTTCACAGCCTTCGAGTTGAAAACTGTTCAGATTTTGACACGCATTGCGAATTGCCGTGACTTCGGCGTGCGCGGTCGGGTCGTTGGTCGAGGTAACGAGATTCGAACCTTCGCCGACGATCTCGCCGTTTTTGACAACAACACAGCCAAACGGTCCGCCCGCGCCGTTTTCCATTCCTTTCCGCGCAAGTTCGATGGCGCGGAGCATAAATTTTTCGTTTTGTTCGATCATCTGAAATTACTTATTTGTATTCGGGGGTTGTTTTCCGTAATTCGGTAATAACTTTATTTGCTTCCTCAAATAATTCCAGCCATTTGCTTGAATTATTATCAAAATTCTCCATTTTTTCCTCAGCGACAAATTTTCCCTTGTTAGTGAGAAAATAAAACTTTACGCTATCTGCTTCGGCTAGTGGCGTGGTTTCTGTTTTTGTTGCTTTGTCTAAAAAAGTCTGAGCTTTATTTATAAACGCGACTGCCGCTTTTCTAACGTTTTCGTGACCACCGCCGCCGATAATGCCGCCGCCCGAATCCAAATACATACTTGCCTCCCCGGTTTGAAATATCGGAAAAGTTGCTGTTCCTTCGCCCAAGTGCCAATCCATAACTACGCCGTAAACTATCGTTTTATCATTTGGAAGTTTTAATTCGAGTTGTTCGGGAGTCATTTTTAAAGCCAAATTCCGAAGTTCTTGATAAGGATTATCTTCAGATTTATTGTTTGGTTTATTGGTCATATTCTCATTTGACCGACTGGTTTGCGCGTTTGAATTATTTTTACAGCCAAACGAGAAGAAAATAATTCCGGCTATTAAAACTATTCCACTCATTTTACAAGTTATTTTCATAACAATGCCTCACTGAAAATCCCGAACATCTCGAAATGGTTTTTCCTTGTCATTAAAATCGGGACGATAATAATACGATGCCGATTCGTATTCCTGCAAGAAACCTTCTTCCATTTCCAAATCTTCTAAAATTTCGATTGCCTTTGACCATTCGCGTTCGGAAATTCGGCGCGAAAGCAGAATGTAGCGCGGATCGGTCGCGGCTTTGTTCGTCGCGTAGTATTGCGCCATTAAAGAAATCGAGGTTTTCGGCGAAAGATTTTCCTTTATCCAAGTTAAATTTTCTTCGATTCCCGCTAAATCATTCGGCAAAACTAAAAGGCGAATAACCAAACCTTTTTTCAAAAGCCCGTCTGCACCGTAATCCAATTTATCGCCCATCTGACGAAACATTTCTTTAAGAGCGAGCCGCGCAAAATCGGTATAGCCGCGCACTTTGGAATAGAGAAAACCGTTTTCATTTTCCGCGTATTTGAAATCGGGAAGATATATGTCAATGATGCCGTCGAGCAATTTTAAAACTTCGACCGAATCGTAAGCATTCGTGTTATAGACAATCGGCAAACGCAGACCGTTTTCCGCCGCGATCAAAATCGCCCGCGCCATCTGCGGCGCGAAATGTGTCGGCGAAACGAAACCGATATTATGACAGCCTTTTGCCTGAAGTTCGAGCATCATTTCGGCGAGCCGTTCGTGTGTGATTTCATTCTTTTTCTGCTCTTTCCAGGTTTGCGAGATTTGATAATTCTGACAATAGACGCAACGAAGATTACAGTTGCCGAAAAAGATATTGCCCGCGCCGCGCGTGCCTGATAAAACAGGTTCTTCGCCGAAATGCGGCGTGTAGCTCGAAACGATTGGTAATCCGCCCGAATAACATGCGGCGATTTCATCTATGAGACGATTATTTCCGCAATCTTTCGGGCAGACCGAGCATTTTTCGAGAAGTTTTTCGA
>JBGTSF010000054.1:0-18899 GCA_041940425.1 Pyrinomonadaceae bacterium | reverse complement strand
CGATTATTTCCGCAATCTTTCGGGCAGACCGAGCATTTTTCGAGAAGTTTTTCGAGAGTTTCAACTCTCTTTTTCAGTTCGCCCGTTTTCAATAATTTCAGAAACCTGGCGTCTGATTCTTCGTTTTCCGTGTGCATTATAGGTGTATTTATTAATAATTTCCTTCGGTGCGACCTTATTGGCAAGCGCCCATGTAAAATCCATTTCGGCATTGACGGTCGCCGTCGCCATGCGTGTTTCGCGGAGCATCTGGATGCTTCCGTAAAACAGAAAAATTATACCGATTACGCCGACCGGAATCGGAATCCAGCGATAGGTGTTGAAAAATGCGGCGATCGCGATGGTAACGCTCGTCAAAATAAAAAATCCCAGACCGTAATAAAACGCGCCCATCGCTTTCTGCAAAATTCTTGCGCGGCTTGTAACCTTATCGAGCAGATTGACCACCGTGTCAACCCGTTTTTCATAAAGCGGAATCGAGTCTTTGTCATCAACTAATATCAATTCGCTGAGACGCGATTCGAGTTCGCGCACGCGGTCAATCACGCGCCCCAATCGCGTCGAGGTTGAAAGCACGAGCGAGCCGGTTGCCGAAATAAGCAAAGTCGGCGTAACCATCGCCGTTAAAAATTCGATGGTATTAGAAAGCGCATTCGGATTGACAGCAATCGGATCAGCCATAACAAATTCAGATTTTAACGCAAAGTCTCAAAGACGCGAAGACGCAAAGAGAAGAAATTCGGTGAAACATAAAATTGTTTTGTTTTTCTTAAAATAAAAAAACTTTGCGCCCTTGCGCCCTTGCGTCTTTGCGTTAAAAATAAAATTCTATGAGCGAACAAAAAGGCACAATCAAAGTTTTGCGCCACGAAAGCGAAATTTTGAAAAACAATCCACTTGGCGACAAACATATCCGCGACCTTTACGTTTATTTGCCGCCCGATTATGAAAGTGAATCTAACAAAAAATTTCCGGTTGTTTACAATCTCACGGGTTTCACCGGGCGCGGCAAAATGCTTCTGAACGATTCGGCTTTTGCGCCGAATTTTGCCGAGCGGATGGACAGGCTAATTTCAGAAAATAAAATTAAACCGATGATCGCCGTGATGCCCGATTGTTTCACTTATTACGGCGGCTCGCAGTATATCAATTCGAGCGCGACCGGCGATTATGAAGATTATCTGATAAATGAAATTGTCCCGTTCGTTGACGAAAATTTCCGCACCATAAATGATAAAAATTCACGCGCCGTGATGGGCAAATCTTCCGGCGGTTACGGTTCGCTAATTATGGCGATGCGGCATTCGGACGTTTTCGGTTTGGCGTGTTCAACCAGCGGCGATTGCTATTTCGATTATTGTTACCTGCCCGATGTTCCAAAGGCATTTCGCGCGATCAAAGGCGAGCCGAAAAGGCTTTTGGAAAAATTCTGGGACGAAGAAAAGCCGAAAGCGAAAGACGATTTTGCGGGTTTGAATATCATCGGGATGAGCGCGTGTTACTCGCCGAATCCCGATTCTGAAATCGGTTTCGATCTGCCGTTCGATCACGAAACGGGCAAACTGCGGACGGAAGTCTGGGAAAAATGGCGCGAACACGATCCGGTTTATCTGGTCGAAAAATACGCCGAAAATCTAAAATCGCTCAAACTGCTTTTTATTGACGCGGGAACGAAAGACGAATTTTTTCTCGACACCGGCGCAAAGATTTTAGTCGAAAAATTAAAGAAAAATAGCATCGGACACGTTTACGAAGAGTTCAATGACGGACATTTTAATATCTCGTATCGCTATAACCGCTCGCTAGAATTGATCTCGGAGAACTTCGATTAAATTTTCTACATAATTTATAATAGAGCGCAGCAAACATTTTATGTTTTACGCCAAACAGAGAATCGGTCAATATACGCTCATCCGAAAGATTGCCAAGGGAGGATTCGGCGAAGTTTGGCTGGCAGAAAAACAATCGCCGCTCGTTACGAAAAAAGTCGCCGTCAAATTGCCGCTCGACGAACAAGTCAATATCGAAACGATCAAACAGGAAGCGACGCTCTGGGAAGAAGCGAGCGGGCATCCGAATGTTCTTCCGCTCATTGATGCCGATATTTACGACGGGCAGGTCGTCATCGTCAGCGAATTTGCCGAAGGCGGTTCGCTTGCCGATCTTTTAAAAAAAGTCGGATTTTTGCCCGTCGAACAGGCGGTCGAGATTACCATCGGAATTCTGAGCGGTTTGGAATATCTGCATTCGAAAAAGATAATTCACCGCGACATCAAACCCGCCAATGTATTGCTGCAAAACAGCATCCCGCGCCTGACGGATTTCGGAATTTCGAGAGCGATGCGAAACGATACGATCAGTTCCACGGTCTTCGGGACGGTAAATTTTATGTCGCCCGAATCATTCGAGGGCGTCAGATCTGAACAGACCGATATCTGGTCGGTCGGCGTCGTTTTATACAAACTTTTGACCGGAAAACTTCCGTTTCCGCAGACCCATCCGAAAGAAGCGATGTTTGCGATCATTTCCAAAGAACCGGAAACTTTGCCTACGAACATTCCAGGAAGATTGCAGGAAATCGTTTATAAATCGCTGGCTAAAAATACACAACCCGAACAGATGCCGCCGCACAGATACGCGAGCGCGGCGAAAATGCGTGAAGAATTGCAGGAATTTTTACTGCTTTACAATTCCGAAACCGCGCTCGTTACCACAAAAATAAACCCGGAAGAACCAATCGAACTGGCGACCAAAATGCGGATCAAGATTCAGGATAATAGCAAGATTTTTCTGGGCAAAATCAATCCGTTGAAAATGTCGCAAACGACGGTGTTTTTTGTTTTACTCGGAATCGGCGCGGCGATCTTTTTCGGTTCGGCTTTGTTTTTCAATAATTCGACCGGCAACAAAAACGAAGAAATCAAAAATCCTCACGAAACGTCTGCAACGGCGGAAACAAACCCAAAAATTCCGACCAATGATGAAGTCAGGCAGTCGAAACAATTTTCTCTTGACGGCGATAAATTTTACGAAATGCAAAAATTTGACGAAGCGATTACGGCTTACACGAAAGCGATCGAAAAGAATCCGAACGATTTCGCTTTTTACAACAATCGCGGCGTGGCATTTCACGCTAAAGGCGACTACGAGCAGGCGATTGCCGATTACACAAAAGCGGTCGAACTCAATCCCTATCATTTTTCTTCATATAACAATCGCGGTGCGGCGTATGAAGACATCGGAGTTATCGAACGCGCCATCGCCGATTATCAAAAAGCTCTCGAACTCGAACCGGATAATAAAACCGCTCAAATGAATCTGAATAAAATTTTGGGGAAAAAGAAATAAAAAAAGTTATTTGTATTTGACGCGCTCGACCTCGCCGTTCATTTTTCCGGTCAGCATAAACCACATCATTTTGTAATCCGAGATAAAAGACCAGAGCGGATATTTGAAGGTTGCGGGTTTGTTTTTCTCGATGGCGAAATGCGAAAACCAGGCGAAGGCGTAGCCGATGACGAAACAGAGCGGAAGATAAATCCAGTTTCCGCTTTTGACGATCCAAAAAAGCAAGATCAAACCGAGCGATGTGCCCGCAAAATGCAAAAGCCGCGTCAGAGGTTCGCTGTGTTCGGCGACGTAAAAATCCCAAAATTCCGCGTATGTTTCGATTCTTTTTTCGCTCATTTTTTCATGTAACTGTTTCTGACTTCCGAAGCGATAACTCCGCTGACGATCAAGCCGCCGAAATTCAAAAGCCCGCCGCTTGCGCCCGCCAAAATCACTGAAAGCGACACAGCCAAAATACCGTTTATTGATTTTTTTAGCAAGAATTTCGTCAAAAAATAACTTGCCACCGAGAGGATCAGAGTGAAAAACACCAGCCACGCGATATAAAAGATCATCGCCGGAGTCGAGTCGCGTTCGGAATAACCGTTCAATGCCATGAGCAAAAAGAAAAACATCGCCAAGCCGGTCAATGCGAGTAAAACGAAAGAAATTATTGCCGATGCGATATTCATTGTTGTTCAAAAAGTCTTTCAAATTCTGCTTTCGGCGCGGTTTCGATTTTCATCAAACTCAAATTTTCTTCGACGTGCGCCGCATTGCTCATACCGACGAGCGCCGTCGTTACATTCGGTGTCGAGCGGACGAATTGAATACTCGTCATCGCGTCGGTGGTCGGATTTCCGAGAGTTTCACGAATGTAAAACGGAACGCTGTGCGCAAGTTTCCCCTGCAGGATCGAAGCGCTGCACATAACGGAAATTCCGAGTTCGTTGGCGGCATCCAGAGGCGAAAAGACCTTCCCCTGCACGGCTTGGTTTTTGAAAAGATACGCTTCCGGCATTGCCAGATTGTAGGGAAGCTGGATGAATTTAAAACCGTTGTTTTCGCCGCCGACCTGCCGGGCGATTCCGGCAAATCTTTCGAGCGAATGATACGAAGCGTCATCGGGCGGAACGCGGAAACCGTTCCAGGTCGCAACGCCGTAAAAATTTATCTTTCCGTTCGCGCGGTTTTCTTCGAGTTTTTCAAACGCTTTAGCGATTCTGGCTTCGAAAGTGTACCGGTCAATCGCGCCGAGCTGAGATTCGGGATTGTGTATGTAAAACAAATCCAGAGATTCGAGCCGCATATTTTCGAGCGACTGCTCGATCTGCGACTGCAAATAATCGGGAGTCATACAATGACTTCCGCCGACCAGATCGTCAAAACCGGCGATGCCTTTTTCGACAAAATTTTCTTCGAAATATTTTTTGACATCCGACGGCGGTTCATTGTCAAATGGCAGATAACCGCCTTTTGTCGAGATGAAAATTTCTTCGCGACGGAATCCTTTTTCAAATAATTCATTTAAAGCCGCGCCGATATTTCGCTCGCTTCTTTGAAAACGGTAGTTCGCCGCCGTGTCAATGACGTTGCCCCCCGATTCGACGAATTTGATGATCGCGTTTTTATAATTATCGTCCGTCGCTTCGTCCCAGTTTCCAAGATATGTGCCGATGCCGATTGAGGAAAGTTTTAAACTTTGAGCGGTGCGGAAATGATTTTCCGCCGCGTCGGGAAATCTTTCAGTAAATAGTTTTGTTCCATCGCCGGTCGCGTTAATGGATTTTTTCGCTTCTTTCTGCATTGCTAAATCTTATATCAGAATCAAACCCTTTTAAATAAGGCTTTCGATAATTTGAACAATCGAGCGTAAGCCGTCCGCGTCAACTTCCGAAAAATCATCCAAACGGTCGCTGTCCACATCGAGAACGCCGAAAACTTCGCCTCTATTATCGAAAATCGGCAGAACGATCTCCGATTTTGAAGCTGAACTGCAAACGATATGACCGGGAAATTTTTCGACATCCGGCACGATAACCGTTTCGCGCGTCGTGTAGCAATGACCGCAAACGCCTTTGTCAAAATCAATCCGCGTGCAGGCAAGCGTTCCCTGAAACGGTCCGAGAACGAGCTGGTTTTCTTTTTTTAAGTAAAATCCCACCCAGAAAAAACCGAACGCTTCTTTTAAAACCGCCGCGATGTTTGCGAGATTAGCGATCAAATCCGTTTCGCCCGCGACGAGCGATTCGATCTGAGGCGCAATCTCTTCGTAGATAGTTTTTCTGTCCGCGCTTTTTGAAAATGCGATGCTTTCCGACATATATGAAAAGTGTAAAACGGAAAACTTATCGAATGCAAAACGGAAAATGAAAAGTGGAAAATTATAAAATGTGAAAGCATTTTCAATTTTCGGTTTTCCGTTTTACACTTGAAATAATGTTGGAAAAAAAACTTGAAACCGCCGTCGAGATCGCCAAACTCGCGGGCGAAGTGATCATGGAATTTTACGCTCTCGAAGTCATTGCCGAAGAAAAATACGGCGTTGACAATTTTACCGAACCCGTCACGATTGCCGACCGGACGGCGAGCAAAATTATTGTCGAAAGGCTTTCGGAGGAATTTCCCGCCGATGCGATTTTATCAGAGGAAGAAAAGGACGACCGCAAAAAACGTCTGGCGAGCGAGGATGTCTGGATCATTGATCCTCTGGACGGCACGCGCGGATTTATCAACCAGGACGGCGATTTCGCCGTGCAGATCGGTTTGGCTGAACGCGGCGAAGCGGTTCTCGGAGTGGTCTTTTTGCCTTTCAGAAAAAAACTTTTTTATGCGAGCAGAAACAACGGCGCGTTTTTGATTGAAAATAGCGGTATGCCGAAACGTCTGACCGTTTCCGATGAAACCGATTTTACAAAAATGAAACTTGCCGCCTCGCGCAATCACCGCAGTCCGAAAATGAAACGCATCGTCGAAGAATTCAAATTTAAGGACGAAATAAACCGCGGTTCGGTCGGTTTAAAAGTCGGGTTGATCGCCGAGCAAATTGCCGATCTATACATTCATCTCAGTCCGCGCACAAAGTTTTGGGATACATGCGCCCCGCAGATAATTCTCGAAGAAGCCGGCGGAAAACTGACCGATCTTTTCGGATTGCCGTTTCGATATGACCTGCTTGACGTGCAGAATCACAACGGTGTTCTGGCAAGCAACGGCGCGGCGCATGATGAAACCGTCAAACTTCTGAAACCGATTTTGAATGAATTCGGAAGACTGCGCGTGAAGGCGAAAAGCGTAAATTAAAAATGCGGCTGGAAAAGATTTCTCAAAACCAGCCGCAGTGAAAAAAAAAGAATCAGAATTTCAATCTCGCGCCGATCTGAGCCTGACGCGGTTCACCGAATCCGGCAGTAACCGTGCCGTCAAAGTTGAACGTCAGAGGACGCGGCAGACTCCGCTGGTTTCGATTGTTGAAAATATTGAACGCTTCAAAAATTCCTTCCAGTGAAATCCGCTCGGTAAATTTGAATTCCTTTGAAACCCGCAGATCGAATGTGAAAAATTCATTGTCGAGCCGCAAAGTGTTGCGCTGAACGATATTCGGAAACGTGCCGCGATCAACTACCGATGTCGGCTGCGCCGAGCGATACTGCACGATCGGCGAAAGATTTATGTCATACGGCAGTGTAAAAGTCGCAAAGGCGTTAAAGCGATGACGCTGGTCGCGGTCTGAATAGCTGTATTCGGGCGTTAGATTGCGCGGGTCGGCATAGCGGAAGGTGAACGGGTCGCGCTCGTTATCGTCATCCGATTTATCCCACGACAAAAGGTAATTCGCCTGAAATTGAAAACGGTCGGCAAACCGTTTGTTAAGCGTAAAAGTCAGACCCTGGTAGAGCGAACGCGCCGAACTTTCGGTCGAACGTATTTCACCGATGCCCGAACCGTCTGGTCGTTCAAAGATCGCCACGCCTCCGTAAAGCCGCGGATCGTTGCGGTTGACAAAGCGCGTCAGGCGCGTCGTTTTAGCGTAATTGTAAGCGACGAGAACGCTCGTGTTTTTGAAAATTTCGCGTTCTATGCTCGCGCTGTATTGAATTGTTCGCGGGTTTTTGAAATTTCGTTCAAAAACCGCGACACCCGGATTAAACGGTGTAAATCCGGCGGTCGGAACGATTCCCGGATAGACCGGACAGCCGCCGAGTCCCGGACCTGTGCAGAGAAAATTGGCAAAGAAAATATTTCCGGCGATCACGCCGTCCGTATTTCTCGGACCGGCTAAAACAAGACCCGGAATACGCGCATAATAAATTCCCGCTCCGAGCCGGATCGCCGTTTTCCCGTCATCACCGGGCGACCAGGAAAGCCCGAGGCGCGGCTGCCAGCCGTCGGTGAAATCGGGAATCGTGCCGTCGGAGGGAAAACGCGGATCATTCAAAAACTGTCCGTAGCGAGTTTGCGAAGGATCATTGATCGTCGAAGGCTGGAATTGTCCTTCCCAACGAAATCCGAGATTTACAGTCAGATTTCGTTTTGCCTGCCAGTTGTCCTGAATATACAAACCCGGCTCGAAAACCGTAAATGCTTGCGTTCCGGCTTCTTCGACCGTGCGGTTTCCGATCGGCGCGAATTGCAGGTAAAGCGCGAGCGCGCTGGCGCTTACTCCGTTTATGTAGTCCTGAAATCCCTGGATCGCCTGCTGAATGGTCGGCGCGGCGAAGATGTAACGACCGCGCGCGAAACCGATGAACGTCTGCGAAACCTTAACGCGGTTAAAATCGCCTCCGAATTTGATCGAGTGATTGCCGCGAATGACCGTGAAATTATCGGTAAACTGAAGCCGCACGTCGTCTGACGGAACGGGCAGAAAGAACGGACGACCGAAACGATAGGAGATCGAGCCGTCAAATGTCCCGATGGTCGTATCCGGCAGATCGGGTCCGTCGTAAAAACGCGGACGCTCTTCCTTCGCCCATTGGAAACGAAATTCATTTAGAAGATTGGCGGAAATCGTCGAGACGAGCTGACCGATAAACGAATTGGATTTGTCGGTTTCGCGCCCGTTCGCGCTGCGTCCCCAGGTCGGCACGTCGAAAGTTCCGTTGACCTGTTCGGCGCGGCTGAAATTATGGCGCAGGGTCAGAAGATTGTTGTTGTTGATATTAAAATCGCCCTTGATCAGAAACACGTCGGCGATGTTCGTTCTTTCGATTACGCCTTCTTCGTCGGGCGAGTTAAATCGTGTATCGAAAATATTGACCAGAACCGGATCAATAAAATTCGGTTTATTGCTTTTGCCGTCATTGCGTTCGTAAGCGACGAAAAAGAATGCGCGGTCTTTTTTGATCGGTCCGCCGAGATTTCCGCCGAACTGGTAATTGCGAAAATCTTCGGTCGGAAGTCCGGCTTCGACCGCGTCCGGGTTTTGGCTGGAAAGAGATTGATTTCGGAAAAAAATGAAAGCCGAACCCGCAAATTGATTAGTCCCGGATTTGGTCACGGCATTGATAAAACCGCCAGAACTGCGTCCGAACTCGGCTGACGCGCCGACCGGAACGACCTGAAATTCCTTGATGGATTCCAGACTGACCGTGAAAGCCGGACGCTGACCGCCGCGCTGTTCGCCGAAAAACGGGTTGTTGGCGTCCGCGCCGTCAATCGAGAAATTATTTTGAATTCCTTTCTGCCCGTTGATCGTGATCTCGTCGCCGTCCGGTCCCTGAACGATCGAAACGCCCGGCGTCAATTGAACGAAACGCGAAAAATCGCGGCGGTTGATCGGAAGATTTTCGACCGACCGCTCGTTGATCTGCGTTGACAATTCGGTCTGCGCCGTTTCGATTCCCTCGACATCAGACGTAATGTCAACGGTTTCGACCGCGCCGCCGACCTTCAGATCAATTTTCAATGAAAGCGTCTGCCCGATACTGACCTCGATATTTTGCAGAACCGTATCGGTAAAACCGCCCGCGGTTGCTGTTACGGTGTATTTGCCGAGCGGCAGAAGCGGCGCAGTAAAAAAACCGTCCGAATTGCTCGTGACGGTTCTCTGAAATCCCGTATCCTGATTTTTAACTGTAATTGACGCGCCTTGAACAACCGCGCCGTTCGGGTCAAAAATTGTTCCCTGAATCAATCCGGTCGTCGCCTGCGATTGACCGGAAACATTTATAACCGATAGAAAGATGCCAAATAGGCTGACGGAAAAGCCGAACATTTTTTTCATAATTTCCTTTCCTCTCTTGTTTTTATTCAGTTTTAATTTTTAAAGGGGTAACGGATTTGAAAAAAACTTTTAATTTCAAGTTACTAAAAAGTTAAATTCATTTCTTGAGCATCAAACTATCACAAACATTTTGAGAATACAAAATTTCAAGCGTTAATTTTTTTGAGATTTCGTTTTAGATTTGCGGATTAAAACAAGTTCACTTAATAAGGATTCAAAAAGAATTGAAAAGTTAATGCGCTTACCCGCCGAGGAAACGCATTTCCTAGCCGAGGAAATACAAATCCTCGCCGGGAAAACGTAATTCCTCGCCGGGAGAGTGCATTTCCTCGTCGAGAGAATGCGCTCACCAGCCAAGGAAATACATTTCCTCGCCGGGAGAATGCATTTCCCCGCCGGGAGAATGCAAAATCTAGCCGGGAAAAAGCGTTTCCGCGCTGAAAAAATTTAATATTGCGGCACGGAAAATCAGATATTATCCTTTTTTACAGTAATTTTCGGTTTTATTCATGCACGACCGGCAGATATTTTTCCCACGCGCCGATCTCGTCCCTGTAATTTTTTGCCAGAATGCGTGAGATTTGCCGCAGATGTCCGAGATCGTGAACGACCCACGTCGCCAGAAGCTGTTCCAAAGTTACAATTCCCAAGTCGGGATGGACGCCCACACGTTTGAAATCTTCATCAGTTAATTTCAAATCTTTTAAAGTTTTAATATTCCTATCGCGCAAATGCCTGAATTCGTCCAGAATCGTTTCCAGATTTTTTCCTTCCGAATCCCGAAACTGCGCGAAACGGTCAAAAGGTTCGAAGGGTTTTTCCGTGCCGTGTTCGAGAATCGTTTTCGCCCGCGTGATCCAATCGGTTTTTTCGCCGTGCGCGAGATGCCCGACAATGTCGAACGCGCTCCACGAATCGCCGCCTTCGTTTGTCCTGATCCAGCTATCGGGCAGACCGCTCAGAAACGTTTTCAAAACATCGGGAGTTTTTTCAAGAATTTTTATCGAATCGTCCAGATTGAATTTACTCATAACATCTTCCTTTTATTTCATAAAAATGTTTTTAATGATTTTATAAAATATACTTTCCGGCAAAAACCTCCGGGCTAAAAGCACACCTTTTGTGTTGACATTATAACGCAATTTATGCGAGCCGTCGGTTACGGCTTCATAGATCGTTTCGGCGGCTATTTCGCCCCCCGGCGCGTTTTCGCCCGCTTTCTGCATATTTGCCAAAGTTTTTTCGAACATGTAATCGTATGCGTGCAAATCTTCTCTTTTTGCGACATCCTGAGAACGGTCGTAAAAATCGGTTTTGATCGGTCCGGGTTCGATGATCTTGACGCGGATGTTAAATTGTTCGAGTTCGTATCGCAGAGATTCCGAATAACCTTCGACCGCCCATTTGGTCGAATTGTAAAGACTGGAGAATGGAAATGTAACGCGCCCGCCGACCGATGAGACAATAACGATTATCCCGCTTTTTTGTTCGCGGAAATATGGAAGTATCTCGCGGCAGACGTTCATCACGCCGAAAACATTTGTCTGAAATTGTTTTTCGATTTGTTCAGTTGTTGCCGCTTCAAAAGCCCCGACCAAACCGTAACCGGCATTATTGACGACGGCATCAATCCGACCGAATTTTTCGAGCGTTTCATGGATCGCTGTTTTGATCGAATCAACATTAGTTACATCCAATTGAAAAGTTTCGATGTCGGCGATCTTTTGCAAATCTTGCGACTTTTCCGGCTCGCGCATCGTTGCCGCGACGCGCCAGTTTTTCGTTTGAAAAAGTTTGGCGGTTTCCTTGCCGATGCCGCTCGACGCGCCGGTGATCAAAATGACTTTGCTCATATTGATTTAATTTAACGCAAAGGCGCGATGGCGCAAAGACGCAAGGGGATTTTAAATGTTTTCCTGTAACAAAAAACAAAATTTGTCTTTGAAAAAAATTCATCACAAAAGAAATTTAGGAAAAAAAGTTTGCTCAACTCAATTTAAATTCCTTTGCGCGTTCGCTCCTCTGCGCCTTTGCGTTAAATTGTTTTATAATAAGTTTATGAAATTTCTTCACATCTCGGACGTGCATCTCGGATGCACGCGGTATCAGCTCGAAGACAGCCCGAAGGATTTTTACAAGGCGTGGATTGACGTTTTGCAAAAATACGCGATCGGCGAAAAGGTTGATTTCGTCATCATGGCGGGCGATTTTTTTCATAAAAGAAATGTTCCGCCGGAAACGATGAATCACGCTTTTGCCGGACTCAGTTTATTAAAAGATGCCGGAATTCCGGTCGTAACCATCGAGGGAAATCACGACCAGAAACACAACGATACGGAATACAGTTGGCTTCGTTCGCTCGAAAACTGGCGGCTGATTCATATCATCGAGCCGCGTTCGGAGGACGGAAAATTTATTTACGAGCCGTGGGATTACGACCGCGAAAGTTATATTCGCGGCGGTTTTATTGACATCGGAAACGCGCGGATTTTCGGTTCGGCGTGGTACGGCGCGGCGGCAAATTGGGCAATTCCGATGTTGACCGAAGCGGTCAAAGAAAACCGCCGCGAAGGCGCGTTTCACATTCTGCTTCTGCACACCGATGTCGAAGGTCATCAGACTCATCCGATTCCCGCGCTTTCTATAGATAATCTGAAGAAATTAAAATCCGTTACCGATTACGTCGCGCTCGGTCATACGCATAAATGCTATGAGATTGACAATTGGGCGTTTAATCCCGGCTCGCTCGAAATCACGAAAATTGACGAATACAAGGAAACGCGCGGCGCGTGGCTCGTCGAAATTGACGACAACAATCAGGTCAACGCGCGGCATATCGAAGATTACACGCAGAGACCTTTTCAGCGACTCGGTTTCGATGTAACTAGATATGCGGATACCAAACTTTTGACCGAAGATTTATTGAATAAGATAAAAGGCGAAGCGCGAATTGCCGAAGACGGACAGCCGCAGCCGATTATCGAAATAACTCTGCGCGGGCATCTGGGTTTTCCGAATTCACTGCTCGAACTGCAAAAAATTCGGGAAGAAATTCAAAAAATGACGGGTGCGCTTCACGTTAGGATAAAAAATCATTCCGCGCCGGTCGAATACGCGGTCGCCGCCGATCTGGAAGAAGACGTTTCGCGCGAAAAACTCGAACGCCGCGTGATCGAAGATTTGATCTTTCGGGACAATCGTTATAAAACGCGCGCCGAAGATATTACGGAGGCGGTGATCGGCGCGAAAAAAATGGTTTTGAGCGACGACGAACCGGAAAAAATCGCCGATTTTATCGCCTTGAAAACAATTCCCGAAAATTAGTTTTTGTATTTCAAAACTTGAAACTTTAAACTTGAAAGCGGAAACTATAGGAAAATGTCCGACGCATCAGAAAAAGTTTTAGGTATTAAAGAACTGCCGATCTTTCCGCTTCCCGTTGTTTTGATGCCGTCGGAATTAATGCCGCTTCATATTTTTGAAGAGAAATACCGGCAGATGCTCAAAGACATCGAACACCGGAAAAATATTTTCGGACTGACTTATTTCAACCCGCAGGAAACTTTCGAGGAAAAACCCGAACCCGGTTCGATCGGCTGCGCTGCCGAGATCAACGAAGTCCAAAAATTGCCGGACGGACGTTCGAATATTCTGACGATGGGCGTGATCCGTTACCGGATAATTGATTACGTTCCGTCAACTGAACCGTATCTCGTCGCCGAAGTCGAATTTTTTGAGGATGCGAAAGAAGAATCCGCGGAATTAAGTCCGCTTTCCGATGAGGTTTTTTTGCTTTTTAAAAGAGTCGCCAAAGCCGCGCATAAAATCAGCGGTCAGCGCGGCGATTTTCCCGAAATTCCGCAAGCCGAACCGGAACAGCTTTCATTTTTGATCAGCGCGGCGTTCAATCTGGAAAACGATCTGAAATACAAAATGCTCGAAACCCGTTCGACTGTTGAAAGGCTGGAAAATATGAGAAACATCCTAAAAAAAGCAGTCAATCAAATCGAAGCCAGCGCGGAAATTCATAAAATATCGCAGACCAACGGGCATAGCAAAAAGAAGATAAATCTTTAAAAAAAATGCGTTATGTCACGAATGCCTCGGGACATAACGCACAAAAAGATGTTCCGCAAAAACTAATTCGATCTCGTTGCCGGAACATCTACATTGACATCAATCTGTTCTTTCTTTGTTCCCCCCAGAAAGCCGCTGTAATACAAAGCTCCGGCGATAATCGCCACGATAATTATTGTCGTAATTGCCCAGATCAGATTACTACCAGTTCCATTTTCTTCAGCCATTTTAGTCTCCTTAAAATAAAAATATAAAAAAACTTCTGAATAAGTTATTAGCAAATCCGATACCAAAACATAAACTCTAATAATTTCAACAGAATTAGATAAAATATTCGAGATTTAACCTCAAGTAAATGCACCGTTTTAAAACGACCGTGTAAACAATGCATACACTTCGGCAAACAAAAATGAAAAACCGAGACAAAAATTGATGAGAAAAACCGGATGCCTGTTGGATTTGGTTGAAAATGTGAATGTTTCTGTAAGGCATAGTCCTTGCTTGAATAGTAATTGTTTTTGCGTTTGAGCAAAATTTCTCAAACGTTCGGAGTTAAGATTGTGGTAAAGAGTTTGGGAAAAAAGAAAAATCTAAAACAAAAGGTTGACAGCCTCAAGCTGCCGTATCTGGTTTTAGCCGTTTCGATAATTTTGACGCTCGGAATCACATATATTTTTTACCAAAGCTCGAAAAGTAAAGATCAAATCAGATTCAACACCAACGTCAGCCGGATTCAAAACACTATCGAATCGAGAATCGGTTTGTATATCGTTCTGCTGAAAAGCGGGCGCGGATTTATCGAAGCGAATGATGTTTTAAAACGCCGGGATTTTGCAAATTTCGTCAAGAGTCTCGAACTGGAAAAAAATTATAAAGGCGTTCAGGGAATCGGCTACACAATCGTATTCAAACCGGAAGAAAAAGAGGCTTTGATCGAGCGGATGAGGTCGGAAGGCTTTCGTGATTTCAAGGTTTTTCCAGAAACGCCGCGCGAAACTTACCAGTCAATTATTTTTCTCGAACCTTTTGACGAAAGAAATAAAGCCGCAATCGGTTTCGATATGTCAACCGAAGAAAAAAGACGCGCCGCTTTAAATCGCGCCTTGGAAACCGGAGAAGCGGCGGCAACCGGACAGGTTACTCTGTTGCAGGAAATTTCAAACGATATTCAAAAAGGATTTCTGATCTATCTGCCGGTATTCAAGGGCGGCAACTTGCCCGAAACGGTCGAAGCGCGAAAAGAAAATCTGCGCGGATTTATTTACAGTCCGTTCCGGGCGGGAAATTTTTTGAATGAAGTTCACACGCTGACCAACATCAACGATTTAAGAATCAAAATCTACGATGGCGAAACCGCGCCGGAAAATCTTCTAGCGGCATCGAATTTTACTGACAGCGGCTCGCCGACACCGGTAATTAACGAGCGGTGGTCAACCCAAAATCAGGTCAATGTCGCCGGTCGAAATTGGACTGTCCAGTATGAGACACTCCCAGCTTTTAACGCGCAATCAAGCGTCGGCTGGACGCCACTGGTTTTTCTCGGAAGTTTTGCGATCAGTTTGATTCTGTTCGGGCTGACGTATTGGGAAGCCTCATCGAGAGTCAAAGTACAGCGCATCGCCGGCGAGCTTTATGAATCGGAAAGACAAAAAAGAAAGCTTTTGATCCAGGAACAAGAAGCTAGAAGAGCGGCGGAAGATGCCAACCGCGCGAAAGATGAGTTTATTTCGGTTATTTCTCACGAACTCAGGACGCCGCTCAACGCCATCGCCGGCTGGTCGAGAATCCTGCGGGCAAGCCATCTTTCAGATGAAAAACGGCGGCTGGCTTTGGATAAGATGGAAAAAAATCTCCGTCATCAAACCGAATTGATTGACGACATGATAAATTATTCGCAGATGGTTGCCGATAGTTCCGAGATGAAGAAGCAAAAGGTCGTTGTTTCCGAAGTTTTCAACGAAGTTTTCAACGAGCTGAAACCGGTCGCCGAGGAAAAGCATATCGAACTCGAAAAACACAATGAACTAAACGGCTGTGTTATCAAAGGCGACAAAAAGAAAATGAGAACGCTGTTCGAAAACATACTTTCCAACGCGGTCAAGTTTACTCCCGAAGGCGGGAAAATTACCGCCGATCTCGGTCATACTCAAAATGAAATACGTTTATCGGTTCAGGATACCGGGGTCGGCATAAAGCGCGATTTTCTGCCGCATATTTTTGAACAATTCAGACAGGCTGATTCGACCATTACGCGCCGCCACGGCGGAATGGGGCTGGGACTCGCGATTTCAAAACATATCGTCAAAATGCACAACGGCACGATCGAAGCGCAAAGCAAAGGCGAGGGCGAAGGAACGACCATCGTCGTTAAACTGCCGCTGAAAAATTTCGATAACAATTGATCGCCGTTTATTCTAAGTAAACTATGTGAATCAAGGGTAGAAAATAATTCTCTAAAAACTTTGTGAAAAACTCCGTGAACTCTGTGTAATAATGCCTTTACACACAGAGTTCACAGAGAATTTCACAGAGAAACACGGAGAATACAAAAACTTTTATTCAATTTTTTCTACTTTTGATTCACATAAACTAAATTTTCCATCTAACTCGTTTATTAGCAACGCAATAATTTTGATAAACGCAAAAAAAACGTGTATCAAACCCTTACAAGAAAGATAATCATCGAATCGCACAAAAAAAATCTAAAGCTGACAGAATTGTTGAAATAATAAACTTTAACCTTCAACATAAGCGGGTGGCACGATTGTTGCGAATTATTATGGCTAGAATGACTCTAGGCTCTCCCGAGTCTTGCAATTTTTTAATTTAACAAGGAGGTTGAAGTGAGAAAAACTACATTTCATACAATTTATTTATTTGTTTTAACAATGCTCATCGTATCCGTCGGAGTGGTGAATGCTCAACGCCGTCCATACCGCGTAACCGATTCACAGGTTCAATATCTTTTAAACCGGATCGAACAGCGGACGGATATTTTTAAGAGAAATCTCGATACGGCTTTGGACAGAAGCCGCCTCGACGGATCGGATACCGAAGATATGATCAACGGTTATGTCGCCGATTTTGAAAACGCGACCGATGAACTGCGAAATAAATTCGATTCGCGAACATCGGTTTCAACTGATGTCGAGGAAGTTTTGAATCGCGCCGCATTTATCAACAGCTTTATGCAGCGGAATCGTCTGGCGGCGAGTGCTGAAAACAGTTGGTTATCCCTCAGAACCGACCTGAACACGCTTGCAAGGTATTACACCGTCAGTTGGAACTGGAACAATACGCGAATGCCTGTCTATAACCGACCGTATCGCGTTAATGATTCGCAGGTTCAGGCTTTGCTGACCGGAATCGAAGCGAAAACCGATAATTTCAAACGGGTTGTCAATCGCTCACTCGACAGAAGCCGTCTGAACAATACGAATTCTGAAGACGCGATCAACGATTATATTACCGAGTTCGAAAACGCGACGGATTCGCTCAAACAAAAATTCGACGCGCGCGAATCGGTCGCTTCGGACGTCCAGGAAGTTTTGACGAGAGCGAGCGCGATCAACGGATTCCTGCGCGATTATCCTTTGAACCGGAATGTTCAGAATCAATGGGACAATCTGCGGACCGATCTCAACACGCTTTCTAACTATTACAGCGTTTCGTGGGATTGGGACAGAACATACCCGACGACGCCGACCGGGCGTTTGCCGTATACGGTAAATGACCGCGAGGTGCAGACGCTTCTTTCGAGAATCGAAACCCGGACGGATATGTTCCGCCGCGATATGACGCTCGCGCTTGACAGAAGTATTCTCGACAATACGCGGAGCGAAACTTCGGTCATCAATTACATA
Source organism: Pyrinomonadaceae bacterium (assembly GCA_041940425.1). Lineage (GTDB taxonomy): Bacteria > Acidobacteriota > Blastocatellia > Pyrinomonadales > Pyrinomonadaceae > DATHTS01. The sequence goes on along the minus strand of JBGTSF010000054.1, from coordinate 1,403 downwards.
ACCGAATTTGAAAACGCGACCGACCGTCTGAAGCAGAATTTCGACGCCCGCCGTTCGACGGCTAACGACGTCAGCGAAGTTCTCAACCGGGCGTATTACATTGACGGCTTTATGCGCGATTATCGTTTCGACGTTCGCGCTGAACGGCAGTGGACAATGCTCAAGACCGATCTCAACACACTTTCGAATTACTACAGTGTTTCGTGGGATTGGAACAGGCAGTATCAGCCGCCGTCCAGATTCGACACGATGCTCAGCGGAACATACCGTCTGAACGTCGCGGAAAGCGATAATGTCAGCGACGTGGTCGAACGCGCCGCGAATACTTATTACAACAACGCCCAGCGCGAGCGTCTGGAACGCAATCTCGAACGCCGTCTGCAATCGCCGCAGATGATCGCTATCGAGAAGCGCGGAAACGATGTAACCATCGCTTCGAGCAACGCGCCGCAGATCAGTTTCGTTGCGGACGGAACGACCAGAACGGAAACAATGCCGAACGGTCGCCGGACGATTAACGTAACGGCGCGGACTTATTACGACGGCGTCGCTCTCTCGTATGAAGGCGACCGTGTAAACGATTTTTACGTCAACTTTATGCCGGTCGGAAATGACCGTCTGAGAGTCGTCCGCCGGGTATTTCTCGAAAACCGTAACGAAACCGTTACGGTGGCGAGCGTTTATGACAAGGTAAGCGAAACCGCCAACTGGAATATGGTCAGACGCGGGTCGGACACGACGAGCGGAAACACGAGTTATGATTTCGTCGTGCCGAACGGGACGGCGATAACGGCGGTTCTCAGTACCGGAATGATCTCGACCAACGCGAGCCAGGAAGGCGACAGGTTTACGCTCGAAGTAACGTCGCCCTCGGCATATGACGGAGCGATCATCGAGGGACGGATCGTAAAAGCCGAGAGATCGGGTCGCGTTTCGGGGCGGGCGAATCTCACGCTGGATTTCGATTCGATCCGGCTGAGAAACGGCGTTACATACCGTTTCGCAGGTATTCTTGAAAACGTAACAGCCGCTAACGGCGACGACGTCAAGGTTAACAATGAGGGCGTTGTCCGCGACGGCAATCAGACGACCAAGACCGTAACGCGTGCCGGTATCGGCGCGGCGATAGGCGCATTGATCGGCGCGATCGCGGGCGGCGGTGAAGGCGCGGCGATCGGCGCGGCGATCGGAGCCGGAGCCGGAGCCGGAACGGTCTTTATCGAGGGACGCGATAATATCGAACTCGCGCAGGGGTCCGAGTTTAGAATTACCGCAACCGCTCCCGCCAACCTGTCAACCAGATAACGGTTGAATTTTGACGATTGAAAAAGGTGGGCTTTTACGCTCACCTTTTTTGACGTAATCGCCGGAAACAAAAATAAGCGGAGAAAAATATGCAGGAA
>JBGTSF010000053.1:0-33998 GCA_041940425.1 Pyrinomonadaceae bacterium | reverse complement strand
TTTCTTTTTCTCTAACAATTCTCTTCTCCTCCTGGTCGAAAAAGACTCGGCGGCTGGTAAAAAATCCAGCCGCCTTTTTTTGTGCGAAAAAATGATTTAAGTTATGATGATGTGAAAATATGTTTTGCAATAAATGCGGCGCAAACAATTCGGACGAAGCGGTTTACTGCCAGAAATGCGGCAAACTGCTCGAAGCGGAAGAGGAAACGCGCGTCGCAAAAAAAAACGAGCGCTCGAAATTTACGGTCGAAAACGACGAGGAAGCTGAAATTTTCTCGATCCGCCCGACGCTTTTGTTTGTCAAGATCGGTTATGCGGCGGCGATCATCGGCGCGTTTTTGCTCGTCGCGCTTCTGGCACTTTTCAGTTCACTGCTTTCCAGCCCGATTTCCGGCGTGATCGTCGTTGTGCTGGCTCTGTCGCTTTTATTTATCCCTGCGTATTTTCATCTGAAAAACAAATTGGTGAAATACACTCTGACCGATTCGAAGATCGAGATTGACAAAGGTTTGGTTTCGCACACGACGCGCAATGTGCCGCTGCGCACGATTCAGGACGTAACGGTTTCGGCGACCGTTACGCAAAGAATGCTCGGTTTCGGCAATGTCGAGATCGAAAACGCCAACGAGGACGACGAAAAGATAATTTTGCACAACATCAATTCACCGAAAAAATACGCCGAAATTCTGCTCAGGCAAATGCGGCTTCTTGATAAATAATTTATGAAAACATTTTTTGTAACGGGCGGAGCGGGATTTATCGGCTCCGCTTTTATAAGGCTTATTTTAGACGAAACCGACGATGTAAAGATCGTCAATTTCGACGCGCTGACCTACGCCGGAAATCCCGAAAATCTTGTCGGTTTGGACGAAAGCCGGCACAAGTTCGTCAAAGGCGACATCTGCGACAAAGACGCTGTTTTAGAGGCTCTGCCCGACGAAGCGGACGCGATTTTCAACTTTGCCGCCGAATCTCACGTTGACCGTTCGATAGCTTCGGCAAACGAATTTATCACGACCAATGTTCTCGGCACGCAGGTTTTGCTCGACGCGGCGCGGGCGAGAAATGTAAAACGCTTTGTGCAGATTTCGACCGACGAAGTGATGGGTAGTCTGCCCGAAGACGACACAGCGTTTTTTACGGAAGATTCGCCGCTCGAACCGAATTCGCCGTATGCCGCTTCAAAAGCCGCCGCCGAGCATTTCGTCCGCGCCGCGCAGGAAACATTCGGACTCGATACGGTCATCACGCGCTGCGGAAACAATTACGGTCAGCGGCAGTTTCCCGAAAAGCTGATCCCTTTGATGATCGCCAACGCGTTGAACGACGAGCCTCTTCCGGTTTACGGCGACGGGCAAAACGTGCGCGATTGGATTTTTGTCGAAGACCATTGCCGCGCGATTTTTCTGGCATATGAAAAGGGAAGTTCGGGCGCGGTTTACAATATCGGCGCGCGCAACGAGCAGAAAAATCTCGATGTCGTCAAATCAATTCTCGACGCGCTCGGCAAACCGCATTCCCTTATAAAATTCGTCAAAGACCGGCTCGGACACGACCGCCGTTATGCAATTGACGCGGCAAAAGTCGAAACTGAATTAAATTGGAAACCATTAACAAGTTGGGAACAGGGCTTGGAAAAGACAATAAACTGGTATCAAAACAATCAGGATTGGGTAAATCACATAAGAAACGGTGTTTACAGAGATTATTACCGCTCTCATTACGGAATGGAAGTCGGAAAATAAGTAAATTTTAAGGCGCGGGAAAATAATATTGGCTCACGGGAAAATATTCTTAGCTCACGGCAAAATAATATTGGAGTTCAGGAAGTTTTGCTGAACCTTCAGCAAAAGTTCCTGAACTCTCAGGAAAAGTTCCTGAACCTTCAGCAAAAGTTCCTGAACCTTCAGCAAAAGTTCCTGAACCCTCAGGAAAAGTTCCTGAACTCTCAGGAAAACTTCCTGAACCCTCAGCAAAAGTTCCTGAAGTTCGGGCAAAGTTTGCGCGGAGCTACGCGATTAGAAACTATCTCAAATAAAGAAAACAAATAACCGCGGAGCGATAAAATGAATTTAGCCGTGGAATTCATTCCACGGTAGATTTGCGAATAACATTCATTTGTCGCTGACGCGACATGATCGTTCGACCGCCTCTGACCGTGGAATGAATTCCACGGCTAAATTCAAAATACCGCTCACGCGGCGTAGAACCGATTTTTGAGACAACTTCTAATTTTTTTCGCCCAATCCCGTTTTCTCCGCGTCTAACTTTACGGACAAAGATTGAAATTTATAACCAATCACAGCATTTATCGAGGTATTTTAGATATGAAAGCGACTTTTTCCGTAATTCAGAAAACCTTTGCCCTTTTCGCACTGACGGCGTTGGTTTTTCCGGTTCTGGCGTTAGCGGCTGATACGAAATCCAATGCCAAAAAGCTCTCCGAAGACCAAAAAATTCTGCACGTTCTCAACCGTCTCGGTTTCGGCACGCGTCCGGGCGATGTCGAAAAGGTCAGAAAGACCGGTTTGGACAGATATATCGAACAGCAATTGAATCCGAACGCGGCGGAAAATCAGCAGATTGCGGCGCGACTCAAAAATTTCGAGGTTTTGAATATGGAAACTTCCGAAATTTTCGCCCGTTATCCGAATCCGGGCGCGCTTTTGCGGATGCTCGAAGGCGGACGGCGCAATGCGGCGCAGAATAACAATCAAAACGCCGAGCAGATGACCGAAGACGAACGCCGCGAACGCCAGCAAAAACTCCGCGAATATTACCGCGAATACAATCTGCGTCCGGCAAATCAGATTATCGGGCAGATGCAGATGTCGCGCATTATCCGCGCCGTCTATTCGGAAAATCAGCTTGAAGAACAGATGGTTGATTTCTGGATGAATCATTTCAACGTTTTCGCCGGAAAAGCCGCCGTGCGCTGGTATATTCCGTCTTATGAACGCGATGTCATCCGCAAAAACGCGCTCGGAAATTTCAAAAATCTGGTTGTCGGAACGGCACAGCATCCGGCGATGCTTTTTTATCTCGATAATTTTCAATCCGTCTCGCCCGACGCGATTGCCGACAATATGCGCGGCGCGAACAACCGTTTGCAGAGAGCTTTGCAAAATGGGCGTTTAAATCCGCGCCAGCGTGAAAGACTGCGCGAAAGAGGGTTGACCGACGAGCAGATTGATCAGCGCGTCGAACGCGCCAAAACGATGATGAACAATCAGCGTCAGCGCGGTTTGAATGAAAATTACGCCCGCGAATTGATGGAACTGCACACACTCGGCGTGGACGGCGGTTACACTCAGCAGGATATTGTCGAGGTCGCCAAAGCGTTTACCGGCTGGACGATCGCCGACCCGCGAGGCTACCGCAACGCGGCGGCGCGTGAAATAAACGACCGGGAAAACCGCCAGATTCAGCGTCTGCAAAGAATGGCGGGCGTGCCGAACGATCTCGAAAGCGGCGAATTTTATTTCAACGAAAACTGGCACGACAAGAAAACGAAAACCGTTCTAGGAAACAAAATAAACGAGGGTGGAATCAAGGACGGCTTGAGAGTGATTGACATTCTCACGTCTCATCCTTCGACCGCGAAATTCATCGCCCGCAAACTCGCCGTCAAATTCGTCAACGATAAACCGTCGGATGAACTCGTCAACCGCGTCGCTCAGGCTTTTCAAAAATCGAACGGCGACATCAAGACGACTCTGCGCGCATTGATCAATTCGCCCGAATTTTACGCGGCGGAAAATTACCGCGCCAAGATCAAAACGCCGTTTGAATTAATGGTCAGTTCGCTCCGCGCGCTCGATGCTGATGTGAGAATGAGTCCGGCTCTGCTCGGACTTTTGAATAAAATGGGCGAGCCGCTCTACGGCTATCAGGCACCGACCGGCTACCCGGACACGGCGGAAGATTGGGTAAATACCGGCGCACTGCTCGAAAGAATGAATTTTGCAGTCGCATTGGCGAGCAACCGCATTCCGCAGACAAAAGTTGATCTTTCAAAATTTGAAGCCAACTCCGGCGCGGAAATTTTAAACAAAGTTATCGGCGAAGTTTTGAACAACGAAATTTCCGCCAACACCAAAACGACTCTCCTCAGACAGATCGCACAGCCTCTTCCCGAAGTGAAATTGACAGAAGAACCGGACGAAATGGAAACGGATTCCGAAATGATGCCGGGCAATGGACGGAACAGACGCGGACAGATGCGTCAGGCTCGTCTTTTAAGCCCGAGCGGAAACGCGGAAGTCTTCAAGGTCGTCGGTCTGCTTCTCGGCTCTCCCGAATTTCAACGACAATAGTTTTTTGAAGAGTAAAATCAAACGGAACGCAGACGAATTTTTTTAGAATCGTTCGTGTTCCCGACGTTTTTTATTTAAAATTTTGGAGAGTTTTTTATGTTGGAACAAAACAAATCAGTATCATTAGCCGCGCTCTTAACGCTCGCCTTTTCCTGTCTGGTTTTTATCCTGTCGGTCGGTTTTAATTTTTAAAAGCGAAAAGGAACGGCTGAAATTTACCGTTCCTTTTCCGATAATAATTCAAAAAATTATCTGACCTTGAGCGTCGGGTCGCCGAGCAGAACCCATGAAAGCCTTACGTCGCGTCCGGCGGCAATGACGGTTTTCGAATCTTTTATCAGATCTCCCAATCTCGTTATCTTGCCGATCCCGATCTGCCTGTAAAAGCGTTTTGCCATAATTTCCTGAAATTCGGGTGTCGTCAGTCCGCTCGAAGACCAAGCCGCGACGCCGCCGCCGTTCGGTGCTTTCAAGAGACTTTCGCTCAGGGACACGATTGTCGGGTCAATAAAATAACCGTTTAGACAGGTCAGCATCGTAAAGACGGAAAGATTATCGCCGTTGGTCATTGCCATCGCGGACGAAGCCGAGAAAAAGCCCGAAGTCGCCCAAATCGTCGGTGCGCCGTGTCCGACATAATTGACGAGATACTTTCCTTCGTTCAGAGTGTTCTGCAGAACGGTCGCCGAGTTGGGATCATCCCGATTGATAAAAGTTTTGGCGACGTTTTGCGGAAGCTCGTTCATGACGCGGTTGCAGAGCGCGATAAAATCGTATCCTTCATTGCGGTCGCTGGCGCAAACCGTGCCGCGGTCAATCGCATTAGCTACCGATTGCTCAAAGGTCATTACCTTGTTCAGAATATGTGTAATTTCCGCGCCGCTTCTGACCGGCAGTCTGCCGATCGGGATTTCCGCCAAACCGTCGTTATTAAAATCAGCCAGCGCGTCGTCGCTGCCCGTCTCGGTGTAGGTCGTATCAACCAGCTTGGTCGGAACGAATGTAAAATCTCCGAGTCCGAGATAATTGCGCGGGTCAAACGTCGCATCGCCCATCAAAAGAACATAATCGGGCGGAATCTGCCAGTTGATCTTTGCATAGTGCAGAAAACTTCTGATTGCCATCGAGCTTCGCACGCCGTAGCTGAATTCGTCGTAAATATCATCAATGTCAACGACCTCGACCGACATTCCTTCGTTTTCGCGGTAATCCGCCCAGAGATTGGCTTCGGTCATCCAGTTTTTGTGCGAGATGATTATCATTTTTCCGTTATGCGAGGGGGTTGAAAGCGATGATGGCGTGTTGGCGGTAATCGAAACGGGCTGTTTCAGCGCGGCGGCGGTCGCGGCATACATCCTGCGTCCGCGATTCGACGGGATTGTAACGCTAAAACTGCCGCCGCCCGTATCGTTTATTTGCAGATTCGATAAAAGAGTCGGCGCGTCGGGATAAGTCAGATCAAAGACGCGAATATCATTGGTCGTAAAATTTTCGATGTCGCTCGCCCGGTAATGCTGTGTGTAGAAAGAAAGCTGATTATTATCGGCGGTATATTTTCGGGCAAGATTCACGCTGATCGAATCGAACACGGAAAAATCCGACGCTCCGGCTAAAGAAGTCAATTGCAGAGTGTTTTCTCCTTCCTGCAAAAACGATGTCAAAATGCTGAATTCCTGCGAAATTTTAGTTCTGTTCGCCCCGCTCATCGTGCCGAGTTCCTGACCGTTGACAACAACTCGAACGGTATGAGGGGTCAGGGTCGCGCCGAATACGGAAACGGTCAGTGGGGTTTTGGCAACGCTTTGGTCAATGCCCTTTAAATTGAATGTAACATTCGCGGGCGTAGAGCCGATAAACGTCCCGTAAAAATTTTCGGTATCGCCGTTAAGAAATGACGAAAAATAGGTCAGGCGTTCTTCCTTGTATTGATTCTCGTAAAAATATCCGAAACGCACGGTGCTGTTGAGCATTCTGATTATTCGCGGAGCGATGCGTTTGCCGTCGGTCGCGCCGACCAGCAGAAAGTAAATCTGCGTTCCGCTGTCAACCGTATCAACCGGATTGCGACCGTAAAACTCGATATAATCGCCCGCCGGGTGAACATTGATTGCCTGCTCGTTTCCGTTCATATACAACTGCCAGAGATTCGGCGATGAATTGACGTCAAAACCGGCGGCGGCGAGTTCGGCGCGCATAACGCGGTAGATTCCTTCTTCCTTCACGCCGATCTTAACGCCCGCCTGCGTTGCAACCCATTTCTGATTCGGAAAATTAAAATTCGATTCCGAAACACTAATGCCTTTCGGCAGGATCGGAGTGGATTTTTCGATAACCGGTTGGGCTTCGGCACGCGATTTTTTAAGCGATTCGGAAGAAACGCCGGCGACATACGCCAGATCGCCGATCGGCTGAGTATTAAACGGCGCGAATTTTGTGCTTTGCCCGTTGATATCAATGCGTTCGATAAAATACGAGGATTGTAGACCGCCTTTTTCGTCAAAATAGGTAAATTCTCCGCCCGTCTGTCCGGTTCGTTCAGCGCGAAAATAACCGCCCGGAATCATATTCGGGTTGATTCTCACGGAAGAATTTTCGGTAATCCGGTAAATATTAAAGCCGATCACGTTTTTATCGTTCTCGGTTTGAAACCTGAGCCACGCGCCGTTGCCGTCGGAAAAGGCTTCGGCGCGGCGAATCTCACTAGAAGTTTCCGTCAATTTCGGAAGCTGTAAGGTTTTTCGGGTTTTTTGCCCCAGTGCGTCGAATAGCGGTGAAAAAACAAAAATCGTTAAAATAACGAACGCAAATACTTTCTTCATTTCAGATAAACTCCATTTAAATAGTTTGTAATCAGCTTTATTAACAATGTGTTGGTCGAACAGGGTTAATTTACTATTTTTTTTCCTATTTGCCAAGAAATTTCAATCATTTAAAGAATCAATACGGAATCGTTTTCAGAAGACTTAAGTCGGCAAATTGGAAAAAAAAGGAAAGATTGATGTATCATCAAACCAAATTCAGCAAACGAATTTCATAAAACTTATGAACCTATATAAAAAACCATTGGTCTTTTTTTTGATAATAGCATTTTGTTTTTCATTTATTCCAAGCGGGCAGAGAACGCAAGCCGCGTGGCGCGATCCGGTCAGAGCGAAAAACGCGATGGTCGCCTCGCAGCACGAACTCGCTTCGAAGATCGGCGCGGACATCATACGGCGCGGCGGCAACGCGGTTGACGCGGCGATCGCCATCGGTCTGGCGTTGGCGGTGGTTTACCCGGAAGCGGGAAATCTGGGCGGCGGCGGATTTATGATAATTCGTTTTAAAGACGGCAGAACAGCCGCGATTGACTACCGCGAAATGGCTCCGAAAGCGGCGCACCGCGATATTTTTGTTGACAAGGACGGCAACGTGATTCGCGGCGAAGGCGGTTCGACCGTCGGTTACCGCGCGTCGGGTGTGCCGGGAACTCCCGCCGGATTCGATCTCGCCTTTAAAAAATACGGTTCGGGAAAGATCAAATGGACGGAACTTGTCGAACCGGCGCGGAAACTCGCCGCCGACGGCTACGTATTGTCAAACCGGCTGGCAAATCTTTTCAAAAATTACAAAGAAAATCTCGAAAAATACGAGGACAGCAAGCGCATTTTCCTGCGCGGCGGAAAATACTACGAGGAAGGCGAAGTTTTCAAACAGCCCGATCTAGCACAGACTCTTGAAAGGATGCAGAAGGAAGGCGCGCGGGAATTTTACACGGGAAAAACCGCGCAGTTAATAGCCGCCGATATGAAGGCGAATAACGGTTTGATAACGCTCGAAGATTTGAAAAACTACGTCGCAAAGGAGCGCGAGCCTCTGCGCGGAAATTATCGCGGACACGAAATAATTTCGATGCCGCCGCCGTCTTCAGGCGGAATCGTCCTGTTGCAGGTTTTGCAGATGCTCGAAAAATACGACATCAAAAAAATGGGTTACAATTCGGCGGAAAAACTTCACCTGTTGGCGGAAGCCGAACGCCGTTCATTTGCCGACCGCGCCGAATATATGGCTGATCCCGATTTTGCCGAAGTTCCGACCGCGAAATTATTGGACAAAAATTATTTGCTCAATCGCGGCGGTTCGATCAATTTAACAAAAGCGTCAAAAAGCGGCGAGGTCAAACAAGGCGAAGTAATCATCAGCGAAGGAAACGATACGACGCATTACACGGTCGCCGACGCCGACGGCAACGTCGTTTCCAACACCTATACGATCAACGATCTCTATGGCTCGTCGGTAACGGCAAAAGGCACGGGCGTTTTGCTGAATGACGAGATGGACGATTTCGCGGCGCGTCCCGGCAGACCGAATATGTTCGGTTTGATTCAGGGCGAACGCAACAAGGTCGAAGGCGGCAAGCGTCCGCTTTCCTCGATGACACCGACGATCGTTCTGAGAAAAGACGGCTCGGTCTGGTTTGCCGTCGGCGCGCGCGGCGGACCGCGCATTATTTCCGCCGTTTTGCAAACCGTTATTAATATGATTGACCATGAAATGAATATCCAACAGGCGATTGACGCGCCGCGCATTCATCATCAATGGTTTCCCGATCACATCTATCACGAACCGTTTGGAATCTCGCCCGACACGCGTAAAATTCTGGAAAATTACGGGCATCAGTTCAATTCGAGCGCGGGTTATATCGCTTCGGCGACCGGCATCGCCATCGAGGAAAAAACGAACGTCAAACTCGGCGCGATTGATTCGCGCAGCGACGGCGAAGCGGTAGGCTACTAGACTGAAAAAAAAGTAAATGCCGTTTTTGATGAAAGTTTTGATCAATGCAAAAACGGCATTTACTTTTCCTATTATTTTCTTTCTTCTTCGAGCAGTTTCGTCGTATTTTCAGTGACGCTCGACGGTTCGAGGTCGTTCGTGTCGCGCCAGTTTCCGGCGGCGGGCGGAGCATAAGCGGAAGCCGGAACCGAGTGTTCGGGCGGAAGCGCTTTCACGCTTTTGGGTTTATTCAAAGCATTCTGCACAGTCGCCGACATATTTTCCTCTAAAGTATTTTCACCGGGAACGCTTGATTCGAACATGAGAGCATAAATTATTCTCAGCAGTCCGCCGACAAAACTGAGAACCGCCGTAATGGCGACGACCGCGGGCGAAAGGTCGAATTCCGCACTGAGAATGGCGAAAAGCGGGACGAACAAAAACGTTCCGACGAGCATCACCATCGCGCCCTGCTTGACGCCGCGCTTTCGCGGCGAATTTTTCCCGTCCCTGTTCCTGGAATACTTTTCCGGGATCAAGCCGTCGTTGGCGACGACTTCGCCGACTCCGGTCATCAAAAAACCGCACCGCGAGCAAAACCGCGTTTCATCGTTTACCTGTTCCTGTCCGCATCTCGGGCAAAACATAATTTATTCGTCTTTATTCTTCTTCCTTTTTCAAAAGTTTTGTCGTTTCTTCCGTGACGCTCGTCGGCTGTAAGTCTTCTGTCGAACGCCACGAACCGGCTTGCGGGGGAGCATAATCCGAAACCGGAACGGATTGCTGCGGCGGCAGAGCGTTTTGAGTTCGATTCGCGCCGAGATTTCTTTGACCGTATTTTACGCTATTTGATTCGAGCCGGTTCTTCGGCTTATTGTTCAGAAAAAACAAAGACGATAGCATAATGATCAGACCCCCGAAAATTCCAACCACCGCCGAGATCGCCGCCAGTTCCTCGACTTCCACAATGCCCCAGAACGGCGCCAGGATCAGAACAAAGAACAGAAACCAGAGCAGGCTGAAGAACAAACCGTTGCGGCGCGAAAACAATTTCCGCTTTTGGCTGTAGAGTTCTTCGAGCTGCGGCAGAGTTCCGCCGTTTGCGACGACTTCCGCGACCAGATCGAGCGGTAGTCCGCATCGTGAACAAAATCTCGTTTCCGCTGAAATTTGCTGTTGACCGCATTGCGGACAGAACATTTTTATTACCTCGTTTCAATTATTTTCTTGAACAAAAACCCGCAGGCATTATAACAGATTGCCGAAACGCCTTACGACAAATTTTTTACGCGGGTTTCAGTTTATTAAATAAAAAACACGGCGCGTAATCAAATAAGCGACTGGAAAACAGCGGCGGCGCGACCTTGAAAATGTCCGGCTTTGAGGGCGGTTTCAAGAAGAATCTGGAAAAGATTTGTGAGCGCGTCGGGCGCGGGAATTTCTTTTTTCAAATCTTCATCCGTGGCGAAAAGCCCGAATCCGCGCCGTCTGGTCGCTTCGGTTTCTTCGAGATATTCGACGATTTTCGCGCCCGTTTTTAATTCTTCCGGTAGAGTCCATTCGAACGGGTCGTCCCATAACCGCACGGTGATTCCGCCGAAAGTCTGTTCGACCGCGCCCGCGCTTCGCAAAATATTTCCGCCGATGGAATTAAAAGGGAAATCGGTTTCGGATTTATTTAACTGTTTGTAAATAATTTCGTCCGGTGTTTTTTCGATAATGCGCTTTGAATTTTGATAAATCTCAAAAAATTTACGGTCGAAAATTTGGATAAAAGTTTTCATTAAAAGGATTTTTACAATGCATCGGACTGGAGCGCAAGCCGTCGGGAGCGCGGGCGAGCCGCCCGCGCTCAACCGGGAATTTTATTAAACTCGTTTGAACGCTTTCGCGTTCATGCAAGCGAGCCGTCTGCACTCCCGGCGAAAAAAAAAGACGGACTAAAAAAACGCCCGTCAAAATACATGGAGTGTAAAATAAAAATTTACTTGGTTTTCTTAAACCGGCGGTCGTCTTCCATAATCGCCAGACCGTAATTTTTCCCTTTCCAGTTGACGCCGTTCTGCACTTTGCCTTTGATGCCGAGCTGCGTGCCTTTTGCCGGAACGCTGTTTTCGGTAACGATCCAGATCGAACCCGTGCCGTCGCTGACCTTATACGCTCCGCCGCGGATGTTTGTAAACGGCACGTTGACGCCGTAACTGTCCTGAACGACTCCCGCGATGGCGACTTCTTTATTTAAATACTTTGACGGATTCGCTTCGATGTCCGCGATGCTCTTCCGTTCCGGGCAAGCCGCCGCAAAAAGTCCGACCAGCAGAATCAAACCGGACAAAAACGCTTTTGTTTTAAAATTCATTTCCTTCTCCTATTTCGTATTGATTTTTGAAAATCGGGAGAGCCGTTATTCAATAAAAGAGATTCTGTCCGAAGGTGAAAAGTTTGCCAATTTTTTTGTTTTTTGAGATGCTTGAGGTGTTTTTACAAAGTCTTTCCGGTTTCTAATAAAGCAGATGGAAACATTAGCTCAACTGCCCGTAAAAGAAAAGTTTGCCTTTTCCTCGTGCGTCGCCTCGGACGTTTTTCACCCGGACAAAGCGGCGAAAGGTTATGAATGGTGGTATTTCGACGCGCTCTCGGACGACGGGCGCGAGGGCGTGGTCATCATTTTTCTCGACAATTTCGTATTTTCGCCGCGCTATAATGCGCCGGAAAAATCAAAATTCAGCGTGCGGAATCTTTTTCCGAATCGGCAGAAGGATTTCGAAGCGAAAGAAAAAGTTCCGGCGGTCGCTTTTATCTACTACCGCGACGGGCGTCCGGTCTATCGCGCGATCAACGAATTCGCGGAAAAAGATTTTTTCGGCAATTCGGAAAATCCCGAATGCCGCATCGGCGACAATCATTTCAAATTCGAATCCGCGCCGTATGGGTCGGGCTACACGATCCAGATCAACGCGAAGCTGAGAAAAAACCGCACGGTCGAGGCGCATTTCGAATGGCTCTCGATCGAATCGGATTTTTTGCCGAACAAAGAGATCAATCTCGAAAAAACGCATTTCTGGAATCTGGTCGCGCCGCGCTCGGACGTTTCGGGCAGAGTCACGGTTTACGGCAATAAGGGCAAAACGCTCGATGTCGTGCATTTTCGCGGGACGGGCTATCACGATCATAATCTCGACAACCGCTGGATGCCGGCGACGGTCGAGGACTGGCAATGGGGACGCGCGCATTTTGCCGATTCGACCGCCGTTTTTTACCGTTACAAAGAGATCGGTGAAAAAAGTTCGGTAACGAAATTGATGACGACGCGCAACGGGGAACTGCGCGAACGCAGCGCGAATTTTGCGGAAGAGAATTTTTCGCGTCATATTTTCGGCATCAGATACCCGCAGCGGCTGACGCTGGCAACCGGAGACAATATGCGTCTGCGCGTCAAACAAACCCGGCTTATTGACGCGAGTTTTTTTTACTTGAGATTTTTGAGCGAGATGACCTTGACCCTGCGCGACGGCAAACCGCGCAAGACGGTCGGCATCACCGAACATCTCGCGCCGAAGGCTCTGAAACTTCGCTGGCTCGATTGGCTGATCAATATGCGGATCGGCAAAAAAGGCAAAGGCGCGTTTTTGCCGTGATAAATTTTTTGCACACGAATGAACACAAATCAGCACGAATGAAAGAAAATGATAAATTCTTATTAGTGTTTATTCGTGTTCATTCGTGGGCAAAATAAACTACCCGTTTATGTGGTAAAACCGCCGAAAAATTTATTAACATCGAATTATGGAAAACAACCCCGAAGTTTCAAAAGAAAATATCAACCGGTTTTTATGCGAAGGCTGCGGCGGCAATATGGTTTACGACGCGAAGCAGGGAAAACTCGCCTGCCCGTATTGCGGATTTTCGAGAGCCATTGAAAGCGATGCGACAAAAATTGTCGAGCGCGATTTTCATTCTTTCTTGAAACCTGAAGCCGAACGTCTTCAGCCGATGGCGACCGATGCGATGCAGGTTTCCTGTAACAGCTGCGGCGCGACCGTAGTTTTCGTGCCGCCGACCACTTCGACCGAATGCGATTTTTGCGGCGGCAAGATCGTCGCCCAGCCGAAAGCCGCCGATCCGCTCGTCGCGCCGGAAAGCGTTCTTCCGTTTTCGTTCACGAACAATCAGGCGGTTTCGTCTTTAAAAAATTGGACGAGTTCGCGCTGGTTCGCGCCGTCGAAACTAAAAACGCTCGCCGAACACGACCGCGCCGAAAGCGTCTATCTGCCGTATTGGACGTTCGATTCTTTCACCTCGACCGATTACACGGGTCAGCGCGGCGACAATTACGAGGACACGGAAACCTACACCGAAAACGGCGAACAGAAAACGCGCACCGTCACCAAAACGCGCTGGTCATACGCTTCGGGAATCGTGCAGAGACAATTTGACGACGTTGCAGTTCCGGCGACCAAATCCGTGCTGCCGAAATATCTGGAACGTCTGAATTGGAATTTCGGCGAACTAGTCAGTTACGAAGCCGCATATCTTTCAGGACACAAAGCTCAGACTTATCAGGTGAGTTTGGACGAAGGGTTTGAAAGATTCAAACAAATCGCCGAACAGGTTATCCGTTCGGACGTGCGCCAAGACATCGGCGGCGACCAACAGCGGATTGATTCGCTGGACACAAAATACAGCGACATCACTTTCAAACATTTACTCGTTCCTGTCTATGCGAGCGCGTATAAATTCAACAACAAAGTCTATCAGGTCGTCATCAACGGCAGAACCGGCGAAGTGCAGGGCGAACGCCCGTATAGCTGGGTAAAAATCGCGGGATTGATTTTGGCGATTATATTCGTGATTTTGCTGATCGTATTGATTGCGAAGTAACGGTAAGAGCAGGCGCAAGACCTGCCCTAAAATCAGCGTTCAGGGCTTTCCTATAAAAATAATTTTAAAAATAAATTGCCTCCAACTTTAGTTGGAGGATCGCTTTGAAATTAAAGAAAGGCTTTAGCCAAAATGACTTTTTTATCAATCATCCGATTTGCTTTAGCACAATTTATGCTAAAGCAAATCGGGATTTTATTTTTTACGGAAATTCGGCTAAAGCCTTTTATTCATTGACAAATCTGAACCTCCAACTAAAGTTGGAGGCAATTTATTATTTTTTATAGGAAGCCCCTACATCAGCGTTTAAAAAGCCCGCTTAAAATTGCCGGAGTTTTTTCGATCATCGCCGCCGTTTTTTGCTTGTCGAAACGGACGGTCAGTTTGCCTTCAATGCCGACGATGGATTTGATCATCAATTCCATCAACTCGCCGGCGGCATTGCCGCCCGGAGGTTTCGGGGTTTTGACCAACGGGACGGAATCTTCTTTCGGAGCCGGAAAATTATACGGAACATCGGTTTTTTCAAACGCGACGGTCAGCGAAATGTCATTGCCCGCGCTGTCGAGCGAGCCGATTATCTGCCAGACATTTTTTTGTCCGCCGAGTGCGTCGGTGAACTCATGAATATTGATATTTCTCAGGTCGGCACCGAAGGCGATGAGCGCGTCGGGCGAACGGGAGATCAGATTCCGGGCGATTTGGTTGGCGTTTGCCGGTTTGGTTTCGAGAGTTTTGGCGATGGTTGCGCGGTCGCCGAGAATGATCGTTTTCTCGTCGTAAACGAGAATCGCGCTTTCCTCCGGGTCGGGTTGTAAAAGTGCGTTTTCGGGAAATTTGTCGTGCGTCGTGATCAATAAAATTTTTTTCCCGCCGATTGTTTCGTCTTTGCGCGTAACGGAAATCTCAAACGGGTGTAACGGAGAATCAGAGTAGGGGTCATACAACTCCGACAGACTGGTTTCAGCCAAAGTTTCTTTAGAATTGATCGCCGCGATCATAGCGTTCAAGCCAGTTATCGCCTCGGTGAGAGCCGCTTGCAGTTTGTCAAACTCCGCTTTGCGTGCGGTGGCGGTTTCTGGAAATTCTTCGGAAAAGTAAGGAAAAAGAGCGGTCTGAAAATAATTCTCACTTTTAGATTGCTCGACAAAAAATATCCGTTCGCGCTTTTCGTCAAATTCCTTTTCGATCTGCGCCGTGAGTTTTTCGGCGGCGGCGGTCTTTGAAACTCTTAGTGCGTCAGAGGCGGAAATATTTTCGGTTTGGGTTTTGACGGCGGTTACGCGCTCCGGCAGATCGCCGAGTTCGTAAACCGTTGGTTCGAGCTTCTGAAAATCCTTCATCAGTTCCAAAAGTTTTGCCGTATCGGTTTTGAGTTTGGCAAATTTCACCTGCTCGGTGCGACGGGGCGTGATCGTTTCGAGATCGGTTTGAAATCGCTCGATGATCTCGTTATCTTCTTCGGTCAACTGATCGCGGTCGGCAATATTTGTTTTGAGCTTTTCCAAACGCCGTTCGAGCAATTCGATGCGGTTTTTCAAAGGGTTGATTTCGGCGGCGAATTTCGCGTTCAGCAACTGCGCCTGATACATTTTTTCGATCAATTCGCCCGACGGCTGACCGCTTCGCATAACGATAAGCGGAGTCGAAAAAGTATTTTCGAGTTTCCCGCCGAAAACGATCTTTTCGAGCAGATACGGATTAACGCCCGTTTCCGTCTCGATGCTTTTCATCACATTTTTTACTTTTTCGAGCGCTGACGGATCGGAATTCAGAATCGCAGGCGCGGCTGTTTCCAGCATTTTCCTGACATTGACGACGGCAACCGCATCCGGTTCGTCCAACAGCGCGATAAGCGCGTCATTCTGATTAACGGGCGTTGTCTGCGGAAAAACGAACACACTCTGGGCAAGCAAGAGCAGTGCGCTCAAGCCACGGATTAAAAGTTTCTTGTTCATATTTTTTTTCTGTAACGAACGAATTTATAAGCAGGTGATTTATAACACAGAAAAAAATTCAAAACAATAAAAAAAGAAGCACAGAGCAGTCTCCTGATAGTGTGTTGCCGGAAGTTTTATCCCGCCGGGACAATTGAAATTTACTAATGCTTTAGTAACAAAAAATCAATTGCTTCTGACGGATGGTATAGCAATGTAAAACGAGTTAACGATTTCATGAAGCAGGATACACCGAAGTTTTAACCGAACTTTAACCGGTTCGATGTTACCGAAAACCAGGTAAATCCGGTCATAGTCGGTTTCGGCGAATCTGCCGGGGAAAACCGGAGCAAAGGACAAGCCGAAATACTCTCTGAAATCCTTTTCGGGTAGTGAGCGGCGGCTCATCTGATTTTGCAACTTGGAATAATTTTCAAGAACGGAAAGCGCGTCAGCCTTATAGCCGAGATAATAAAACTCATTAGCCAATTTGAAAAAATGATCCGGTTGGAAACGGTTGACCTTTGAACGGTCGTCCGAATAAAAGTCGGGATTTTCAATATCAGTCCGCATCTGATCAAGCAAATCGTAGGTTATTTGTTTGTTCTTAGTCTTAAAATTTCCCAGTGAAAACATAACGCGGCTAATAACATCCGGGCGAAGTTCGGGCGGAGAGTTTTTTATTTCCTGTTTTGCTTCTTCGAAATTATCACTTTTAAGAAGTTCGAGAACCAGCTTGGCGGTGATCTGCGCTCTGATGATTTCCCAAGTTCGTAAATCTATTCTCGCGGTCGGTTCGATGCCGTCTAAAATACCGATCCCGAACCGGTAATTCATTTCGGTTTCGGCTCTTAAGGCGGCGGAATAAAGCCAGCTTGTCTGGACTCTCTTATCCGGCAGTTCTTTGGCAAAATCCAGTAATTCCTGACTGGTTCTGACACTTCTGTTCTTAAAATAACCGGGTTTTTTCCATGGTTCAATATTCGACGCTGTGCAGATATTTATCGCCTGTTCGACAACTGCCGCACGCGGCGGCAGAAGTTTTTTGTAAGCGTCCAAGTAAAACATCCCGTATCTTCTGGTTATGTAACAATCGTTCCCTTTTTTTGAATAAAGCTCGGCAGATTCTTTTTGAATGAACAGGGATAATAATTCCAGCAATTCAAGTTTTTGGGCATCTGATATAAAAGGCGGTTTTAGCCACGAATTAAGATTCGAGGTGTTGATATTCATCAAACCTTCAAGTAGGTTTCGATCTCCGCCGGTTCTGACAACTTCAACCATTCTGGAAAAGTAGCGGCTTGATAAATCTTGATTCTTATTTTTCGCCTTTTCAAAAAAATAGATTGAATTATAGTTAATAACGGGTTGTTTGCCCTGAAGCGAGAGCATTGCGAGATCGAAAGCCAACTGCTCATCGGTTTTTAATAACCCCGGGGCGATATAGATAAGTTTCGCGTTAAAATCGTCGGAGCCTTTTGTTTTAACTTCGTCATACAGGGTTTCGGTAATCGCGTCGAGAAGTTTTCGACCAAGTGCGGCATCTTTTTCAAAAACGTTGAAGCTAAAGAAAAGATGTGTTAAAACATCCACTTTTTCCTGACCGTCCTGATAATCGGTTTTCGGACTAAGCGCGTTTTCGATTGCTTTATTCAGCCAAAAAACTCCTTCTTTTTTATCCTTCTCCCAATATATTTGACCGAGTTTTGCATAATATTGCGACTGATATTTGACCGGCAAAGATTTTACATCCTGCAAAATATCGGATTTTAATTGTTCGTTTCGCAGTTGCCAAAGACTTACAGGAGAGCCGGGATGGGCGGTGTTTTGCGAAAAAACCGGCAATGAAATTAAAAATATGCAAATTACTGCGAGTGCCGAAAACTTCATAATTATATGAAAACTCCATGTGCAGAAATTGTGATTTCATAACTTTAGTTCAACTTTTTCAACAAATCAATAAAATTTCTATCAAATCGAAATAAAAAAAGCCGCGATTTTTACTCGCGGCTTTAAAACACTATACGAAATTGACTCAAAAATTAAGCAGATTTCGCCGTTGCTTCCATATCGGGTTTCCATCTGAGAACCGGTTTTCGTGCCGCGGTTGCTTCGTCGAGCCGTCCTATTCTGGTCGTGTGCGGAGCGTCAATGACGATCTGCGGGTTGGTTTGCGCTTCCTCGTTGATGTTTTTCATCGCTTCGACAAAGGCATCGAGATCGGCGCGACCGACGGATTCGGTCGGTTCTATGAGCATCGCGCCTTCGACGATCAGAGGGAAATAGATCGTCATCGGATGAAAACCGTAATCAATCAGGCGTTTGGCAATGTCCAATGTGTGAACGCCTTTGCGCGATTGTTTTTTGTGCGAAAAGATGACTTCGTGCATCGGGTCGCCCGAAAACGGTTTGTCGAAATCTTCCTTCAAGAAATGAGAAAGATAACGCGCATTCAGAACAGCAGTTTCGGTCGCTTCCTTCAAACCTTCTGCTCCGTGCGTGTAAATGTATGAAAGGGCGCGGATCATCATTCCGAAATTGCCGTAAAACGCTTTGACGCGCCCGATTGATTCGGGATAGTCGAAATCGAGTTTGAAACCGTCGCCGTTTTTAACAACTCTCGGCGTCGGCAGAAACGGCTGAAGTTCGGCGGTGCAGCAGCACGGACCGCATCCCGGACCGCCGCCGCCGTGCGGTGTCGAAAATGTTTTGTGTAAATTTAAATGAATCACGTCCACGCCCATATCGCCCGGACGCGCCACGCCGACCAGCGCGTTCATATTCGCGCCGTCCATATAAACCAAGCCGCCCGCGTCGTGAATGATGTCGCAAATCTCGCGGATATTTTTTTCGAAAATGCCGACCGTATTCGGATTGGTCAGCATCAGACCGGCAACGCCGCCCTGTTCGCAAAGCGTTTTTAAATGTTCCAAATCCGTTAAGCCTTCGTCGGTTGATTTAACGGTTTTGACCGTAAATCCGGCAAGCGCGGCGGACGCGGGATTTGTACCGTGCGCCGAATCGGGAATCAGCATCACGCGCCGGTCTTTCGACGCTTCGCCGTCGCGTTTGTCCAAAAACGCGCGGATAATTAGAACGCCCGTCATCTCGCCCTGCGCTCCGGCGGCGGGCTGTAAAGACACGCCCGGAAGTCCGGTGATTTCCGCGAGGTCTTCCTGAAGCCGGTAAATTAATTCGAGCGCGCCCTGCGCTTCCTGTTCCGGCGCGAGTGGATGAAGATTTGCAAATCCCGGAATCCGCGCGACCTTTTCATTGAGCCGCGAATTATATTTCATCGTGCAGCTTCCCAATGGATACATTCCGAGATCAATCGAATAATTCCACGTTGACATCCGCGTGAAATGGCGGATCACGTCAACTTCCGAAACTTCCGGCACGCCGTCGAGATCGTCCTCGCGGCGAAGGTCCGCCGGAATTATTTCATCCATATTCGTTTCTTCGACATCGAGTTTTAGCAAACGGTAGCCGACTCTGCCCGTCTGCGAACGGTCGAAGATCAACTCTTCATTTTGACTGGGATGCTGTGTAACTTTTTTGATGCTCATAAATCTAATTTTTAATTACTGACTTTAAACTCTCAAAATCTTCGGTTTTAACCAAACTTTTCATTGCTTCGGCTAAATCCTGCGGCGGCAATCTAAGTTTTCGTTTATCAAGATCGAGCCAACCGCCCGTCGTATTCAAACGCGCCGCGATTTGTCCGTCTTCGCGGAAAAATTCGTTGCGTATTTTGAAGCGCGAAACATCATCGCTGAGTCCCGCCGCTTGAAACGTGATGCGGATTTTGTCGAGCAGATACATTTCCCTGTAATACTCGATCTCGTCTTTAAAGATTACCGGACCGAACCGCTGACGCTGAAATTCTTTTGCCGAAAAACCGTTTTCGGTAAAGAAAAACATTCGCACGTCAACCGCCAGATCCATAAACGATGTGTTGCCGAGATGACCGTTGAAATCAACGTTTGCCCAGCCGACGTGAAATGTTTTTTCAAAAATCCCGCTCATATTTTTTTTACGCTTTCGGCAAACCGTTTCGTGCTATTTTTTCGACCACTTCGCAAAATCTATCTAATTCCCAAAGCGTCGTATAGATATTCGGCGTAATGCGGATGCCCTTAAATTCATCGTGAACGATCGGCGTTGTAAAAATCTTGTGTTTCGACATCAGATAACTGCCGATGGCGACCGGATCAATGCCTTCGATCTTAAAATTAGCAATCGCACACGATTGATTTTCGTCAAACGATGTGTTGAAACCAATTTTCGGAACGTCCTTCAATTTGTTCATCCAGTAGCGCGACAAATATCTTAAACGAGCTTCTTTTCTTTTCGCACCGATGGCGTTATGAAACAAAACCGCTTCGCCGATCGCCAGACGCATCGCGGCGGAATGAGTGCCGATCTCTTCAAATTTTCTAATATCGTTTCGGTTCTTGTCTTCCGCTGCCATCAACGCCCAGACTTTCGGGATTTTTTCCTTTCGCACATAAAGCATCCCCGTTCCTTTCGGCGCGTGCAGCCATTTGTGCAGAGATGTCCCGAAATAATCACATTGCAGATCGTCGCGCCGGAAATCGAATTGCGCAAACGAATGCGCTCCGTCAACAATCGTTTCGATCCCCCGCGCCCGCGCCATTTCGCAAACTTTTCTGACGGGCATAATTTGTCCGGTCAGATTTATCTGGTGCGAAATCAAGATCAGTTTCGTTTTCGGCGTGATCGCACGTTCAAACGGTGTTGCCAGATCATTGATGTTTTTCGGCGCGATCGGAACTTTGATGAGTTTTAATTTCAAACCTTCGCGCAGTTCGCGCTGTTTGAGCGTCGTCAGCATTCGCGGGTAATCCTGAGTCGTCGTCAAAATCTCGTCACCCGGTTTGAAATCCATCCCCATCAGAAGGATTTCGAGCGATTCCGAAGCGTTGCGCGTGATGGCGATTTCCTCCGAATCACAACCGAAAATTTCCGCGAGTCCCGTTCGGATAGTTTCCGACTGCGGCTCAAGAATCTGCCACATCGTATATGCGGTTGCGTCTTCCTGCTGCCATGTGTAGCGGACAAACGCTTCCGTGACGATGCGCGGAGATGGCGAAACACCGCCGTTATTTAAATTTATAATTCCGCGCGTTACGGAAAACGATTGCTGAATGACAGACCAAAAATCCTCGTCCGCCGCGACCTGTTCGGGCGCGAGATGCGCGACCTTTATCACTGCCGCGTTCAGATTTTCAAAGAGCGTTGCGACCGCCGCCGATGAAAAAGCCATCAGCCCGAAACCTTTTCCGACCGAAGATAAAAATTTTCTGCGGTCAAAACCTTTCTCGAAATCACTCATCAAAACGGATGCCTGCCAAGTAAAACTTCTTCCTCACGGATTGCCAAAATTAAACGGCGGTTTAATTTTAAAGTTTCGATTGTCGCCCGACCTTTCGCCGTTAATCCGGTTAAAGCAACTCCGTCCCATTCAAAATGTTCTCTCCAATCATCTTTTCGCGGATTGAAAATTTTAACGTCCCGCATTGTTTCCGAATCGGTAATAGATTGCTTCGCTCCTTTTCTCAGTGAACAGGAAACACAAGCCAATGCCAGATTTTCAAAAACAGTTTCGCCGCCTGAAATTTCAGGAATAATATGGTCAATATGAAATGTCGCTTCCTGTCCTTTTTGCGATAGATGACAATATTCACAGACATTTCCGGCACGAGTAATTACTTTCTTTCGCAAATCTGCCGGAATGTAACTCATTTTTCCGATTCGCGCCAAACTCTTTCCGAACGAAGTCGTAAAAGCGATAACATTTCCGCCAAATCAACCAAACCTTCGGCTTCTTCGCGTTCGGCGGTCGTTAGTTTTTCGCCGCTATCTTGGCGATCTAATAATTCTTGAAGTCTTTTATTGACACCTTTCGGCAACTTAAACTGGTTGACCGAAAAGGGCATTTCGATTTTGATCAAGGTATTGGAAATCATAAAACATCCTCAAACTTATTTTACCAAATCCCTCTTGCAATACCGGCAGACGATTGCCGCCTTTTTTATGTCTTCGGCGCAGAACGGACATTTTTTGTAGTCTTCGGAATTTTTAGGACTATTTTTCAAATAATTCAAACCGAAAAACAAAATTACGAAAATTCCGCTAATCATAATTATCCCGAATGCGATAAAAGCAATTTCGGAAACACTTATTGATTCGACCACAACAAGCGACATTTCATTTAGCCGATCTCTTTCAAACCTGCCACCAGATTATCAATCTGATCCTTCGTATTCGTTTCCGTGACGCAAACCAGAAAGTCGTTCGGAAAATCATCGTAATGCCACGAGAGCGGCAGACCGCCGATGATGCTTTTTTCGACGCGAAGATTTTCCAGAATCTCATTCGCATTTTTAGATGCGCGAACGACGAATTCATTAAAGGTCGGCGACGAAAAGGGAATTGAAAAGCCCGGAATTTCCGCGATACGTTTTTTCGCGTAAACCGTTTTCTGCGCGTTTTGCGCGGCGACTTCCTGCAAGCCTTTTTTGCCCATCGCTTCCATATAAATGGTCGCGGCGAGCGCGATCAAACCTTGATTCGTGCAGATGTTCGAAGTCGCTTTGTCGCGGCGGATATGCTGTTCGCGAGTAGCCAGCGTCAGAACAAAACCGCGTTTGCCGTCTTTGTCGTAAGCGACACCGGCAAGTCGTCCGGGCATCTGGCGGACATATTTTTCAGAACAAGCGAAAAGTCCGACATGCGGACCGCCGAATGACATCGGAATGCCAAAACTTTGACCTTCGGCGACGACAATATCCGCGCCGCACGCGCCGGGCGATTTCAGCAAGCCGAACGAGATCGCTTCCGTGACGACGACGATAAACAGCGCGCCGACCGCGTGCGCTTTTTCCGCCAGTTTTTCAAGGTCTTCGATACAGCCGAAAAAGTTCGGCGATTGGACGACAAAGGCGGCGGTTTGGTCATCGAGTTTGTCGAGTTCGTCTTCCAAAACACGTCCGGTCTTCGCGTCGAAATGAACGGTTTCGACTGTCAATCCGCCGTGCTGAGTGTAAGTTTTCGCAACTTCCAGATATTCGGGATGAACGGTCTGCGCGATGACGACTTTGTCTTTTCGAGTAACTCTCTGCGCCATCAAAAACGCTTCCGCCATCGCCGTCGAACCGTCATACATCGAAGCATTCGCCACGTCCATTCCGGTCAGTTGGCAGACCAGAGTTTGAAACTCAAAAATATACTGCAAAGTGCCCTGCGAAATTTCCGGCTGATACGGCGTGTATGAAGTAAAAAATTCCGAACGCTGGATCAGATGGTCAACGATGGTCGGCGAGAAATGCGAGTAAACGCCTGCGCCGAGAAATGAAGGCTTTTGTGAAGCCGTATTTTTTGCCGCCAGATTTTCCATCGCGCCGATGACTTCCGGTTCGGCGAGCGGGTCGGTGACCTCTAATTTTCTGTTTAGTAAAACATCCTGCGGAATCGAACGAAAAAGCTCGTCCGCCGATTTCAGCCCGACAATTTCGAGCATTTCTTCGCGCTCTTCGGGCGAGTTTGGTATGTATCTCATTAGTCCTTAGTCCTTAGTCCTTAGTCCTTAGTTGATTGCCAATGCTCAAACAGCAAAGGACAAATGACAAAGGACTAAGGACTAAATTATTCATTTTCTGAAAGATATTCCTCGTATTCCGCGGCGGTCAGCATTTTGTCGGCTTCGCCGGGATTGTCCATTTTGATTTTTACGAACCAGCCCGCTTCATACGGGTCAGAGTTGACCGATTCCGGCGTGTCGTTCAAACCGTCGTTTGCTTCGACGATCTCGCCGGCGACGGGCGTGAAAACTTCCGACACGGCTTTGACCGATTCAACCGAGCCGATGGTTTCGTGCGATTCGAATTTGTCGCCGACCGACGGCAGTTCGATATAGACGACATCGCCAAGTTGGTGCTGCGCGTAATCGGTAATTCCGATCGTCGCAACGCCGTCGTTAACCGCAACCCATTCGTGATCTTTGCTGTAATGTAAATTGTCTGGAATATTGTTTGCCATAATTTAGTTTTGGTAATTAGTAATTAACCTAAGTTGCTAGTTGTTGATGATTGCCTTGTCAATTTGGAAAGCAAACAGAAACAACGAGATTTTTAATAGAAAGCCTTTGAACGAAGTGACATGAATCTTTTTTGGAAACAATTTCATCAAGTCGCCAAAAGCCGTTTCGATTCTCTTGCGGAAGATTGTTTTGTAATCTTCCAGTCTTGGTTCGATGCCGCGGCGCGTGTTGCTTTTTCTTTGCACGAGAAGATTGATTTGTTCTTGGTTGAGCAAATAATCTTCCCATTCAAAGTTTGTATATGCCGAATCAGCGATCAAGTGCGCTTCACGAGGCAGTTCCAACGCCAGATGCGCCAAGCCTTCGATGTCGGCAAACTTTCCCGGCAAGACGCAGAACTCGACCGGAACGCCTTCGGCGGTCGTGATGACCTGCACCCGAACACCGTAAAAATATCGGCGTTTACTCGCCAGATAGCCGCGATAGTTTTCGCCCGTGACGATTCGACATCGCTTTATGCGGATATTGTCGCATACCGCAACCGGAAACGAATCGAGCAGGTAGCGCGATTCCCAATTCAAGTCTTTGAGAGTCGAGCCGAATTGATGGAAAACGAGTCCGATCAAATCAGCCAGACGGTGAATCCGCCGATTAAGACGAGAGCGCGAAAGCAATCTTGTCATCAATCCGAGTTCATGCAGAACCAGCCGCGAGCGTTCAAAATTGCCGCCGAAATAAAGCATCGCCACCAGCGCAATGGTGATGACTTCAGCATCAGAAACTTCGGCGCGAACGTCTTCTCGATGCTCAAGCGACTTGAGCAGATCATCAATAAAACAGTATATTGCAAGAGTGCTTTGGCACATTTTCAAGTCCTCTTTCTTTTGAATTTGTTTGGCGACAAAATTCTAAAAGAGGACTTTTACTTTTTTCAAATATCAACTAGCAACTTGGGTTAATTAGTAATTGGTAATTGGTTTTATAGCTAAAGCATAATCACTAAATTTAATTCTTCAGATTATTTTTCGCGCTTATAAAACGGTGTCGGCACGATTTCCGCCGCCAGATGTTTTCCCCTGACATCAATTTTAATTTCCTGCCCGACATTTGCAAATTCCGCCGGCACAAAAGCCAAGCCGATATTTTTTTTCAAAAACGGCGCGGGACTTCCCGATGTGACGACACCGGCTTTTTCATCGTTGATGTAAACGTCGAAACCGTCGCGGGCGATGCCTTTGTCTTTCATCTCGAAACCGACGAGTTTTCTTTTCAAGCCTTCTTCTTTTTGTTTAGCGAGTTTGTCGCGCCCGATGAAATCCGATTCTTTTTTAAGTTTTGTGATCCAGCCCAGGTTAGCTTCGAGCGGCGTGATGTCGTCGGCGAGTTCATGACCGTAAAGCGACATTGCCGATTCCAAACGAAGTGTGTTTCGCGCCGCCAGACCGCACGGCAAAATTCCGTTTTCTTCGCCGTAGCCGCCGGTTTCCAGAATTTTATTCCAGAGCTGAACCGCTTTGTCGGCATCGGCGTAAATCTCGAAACCGTCTTCGCCCGTGTAGCCGGTGCGCGAAATGATCGCATTCACGCCGTCAAATTCGCCGACCGTAAAGTGATAATATTTGATGTTTTCAAGATTCGTGTCGGTCAATTTTTGCGCGATCTCCAGAGCCTTCGGTCCCTGAATCGCGATCTGGCAGTAATCCGCCGAAGCGTTGGTCAGCGTCACGGCTTCGTCTTTTAATTGTTCGGAAATCCATTCCCAATCCTTGTCGGTCGTTGCCGCGTTTACAACTAATAAAAGTTTATCTTGAAAAAAGCGGTAAACTAGCAGATCGTCAACCACGCCGCCGTTCTCATTCGTCAAAGCCGAATAATGCGCCTGACCGTCAACGAGTTTCGTTACGTCGTTGGTCGTGATGCGGTTGACGAACGCGATCGCGTCTTCGCCCTCGACATATATCTCTCCCATATGCGAAACGTCGAATAAGCCGCAAGCGGTGCGCGTCCGCATGTGTTCCTCGATGACACCCGCCGTGTATTGGACGGGCATATCCCAGCCGCCGAAATCAACCATTTTTCCGCCTAATTTGCGGTGTTCCTCATTGAGCGGCGTTTTCTTTAAATTTTCCGAAGACATATTTTGTTAAGTGTAAACAAAAAAAATAACACTCACAATTTGCGAGTGTCAAAAATAGTTAAATTAGAAAAATTTGCTCTGCTAATTAGTCGAATCTTCTTTTTTCTTTTTCGGTTTTTTATCCGGTTTGGGAATCTTCGCCGCCGTTTCGAGAATCTGTTCGCACGAATCGAGCGAGCTGTTGATCAAACCGATCTCTCTGCCGTCGGTCGTTTTTTCTTTCAGCTTTTGAAGTTCGGGAATTATCTTTCTTACGCCGTCGGCGAGCAGGTGAAGCGAATACGGGATGAGATCGTTTTTCGGGTCGCGTTCGTAAACGTCGTCCAGTTTATCAATCGTTTCATCTAAAATTTTTCTGATATCCGAAAGCAGTTCGGCTTTCGTGCCTTTCGGGAGCGCGCCCCATTTGTCGGAATCTTTTTCGGTCTCTTTTGTATTGGCGGCGGTCGAATTATTTAAAACCATCAAACGCCGGACAATCGCCTTGATATAAATTTCCATCCGCTTATCGAGTTCCTGCTGGTCGCGGATCATTTCGATCTCTTCAAAAGTGAGATTGTCGCGTTGAGCGTTTGCTTGAGTCGAAAAAAACGTAAAGACGAAAATTAAAACGAAAAATGTTTTGAACAGATTTTTAATCATAAAACTTTAATTATCGGAAACGACCGTATCTTCAAAAAGTGAATCCACCGCATTTGAACGCGCTTTGCGAACCGACTTCATCAACTGCACGACGTGATATGCGAATTTTCCGGGCATCTCGCGCCGGACGAGTTCGAGTCGCGGAACAAACGAACGCAGATTGATTTCAAATCGTTTGAAATTGTTGAGAACCTTTTTGCTTCCCGTGTCGTTTCTTTGCAGATATTTCATCGCGTTAAACATCAGCCCGTGAAAACCGCCGAGTTCGTCCAGAGATTCCTGAAATTTTTTTTCGCTCGAAAAAGTTTCGGCTTTTTTCAAACGAATTTCCATCAACTCGATGGCAAGCTGGGTGCGCTTTTTCATGTCGGTCTCGGCATTCAATTGTTCGGTTTCGCCTTTTGTAATCACTGACAGCGGCGGCGGCACGATGTCTTCGAGAATGTTTTCCTGAGCATTTACCGAAAAAGAAAAACAGGCGGAGAAAAATAAAAGTAAAATGAATTTGATCGAAATTTTTGCTGTATGAAATTTTGAGAGTTTGTTTATTTGAATTATTATTTGAACCGTTCTTTTCATTTACTTCCTCCTTTTCTTTTCTTTCTCGATCAGTTTTTGCAGGCTCGGAATTCTCAAATTTACCTTGTCAATTTCCAACTGGTTTGTTTCCGGTTTCGCCGTTCGCAAAAACTGCTGGTAATTTGCCATCGCGTCAAGATATTCTCCCAAACTGTCGTGAGAAATTCCGAGAAAATAATAAGCGATTGCCAGATCGGGTTGTTTTTCGGCAATCCAATTATACTCGATTATCGCTTCTTTGTAACGTTTCAATTGAAAAAGCGCGGCGGCGAGATTGGCGTGAACCGTATGATTGTCGGGCGCGATCTGCAAAATTCTTTTCAACAGCGCGACCGCCTGCTCGTAATTTTTCGCCTGCACGAGAGCCGCGCCGTAACCGACCGCGTGATTGATATTTTCCGGTTCGAGTTCGGAAGCGGCGCGGCAGTATTCGAGAGATTTTTCCGGGCTTTCGACTCTCGCCAAAACGCACAGGCGACCGAGCGCGGCGGCGTTTTTCGGATTTTCTGAAATTATCTTTTCGAGGTCGGCGATGCTTTCCGTTTCGGTCGCGGATAATGTTTTCTTAAATTCGACGACGCGAGAATCGGTTTGATCGAGCGTGTCTAAAATCCTTATTGCTTCCGACGAATTTCCGCTCGAAGCGTGAACGCGGGCGAGTATCAAATTAGAATTGACCGCGCCGGAATTTATTTTGACTAGAGTATTCGCGTCCGCCAACGCGCTTTTAAAATCGCTTTCCGAAAGCGCAAGATTGATTCTTTCAGTTAGCGCGAAACTGTTTTCCGGTTCGATCAAAAGAGCGCGGTTGACGCTCAGCTTGGCTGATTTTTTATCGCCGAGCGCGTTTTCCAGAGCCGCCTGCGCCGCCCAAATGGAAGCGGTCGGATTCGCTTTGGAAGTCAAAACTTTTATTTTCCCCAAAAGTTCGCGCAGAACTTCGGGCGCGGCTTTTGTTTTTAGACGCAGTTCGGTCAGAGCGGAAAAAGCCAAAAAATTTTGATCGTCATCTTCGACTGCTTTGACAAGTAGAGGTTCGGCTTCGGCAAATTGATTTTTAATGACGAGAAGCGAACCGAGCTGAACCATCGGCAGAGTCCAGTCTTCGCGGAGTTCGATTGCGCGGCGAAAAGCCTTTTCTGCTTCGTCGTATTTTTTCATCGAAAGAAAAGCCGCGCCGCGCTGGTATTCGGCTTCGGGAAATTCGGGAATGATCTTTAACGCCTCGTCGTAAAATTTGAGCGCAGCCGTCAGGTCGCCTTTTTCGTGCGCATCCTGTCCCTGATTAAAAAGCGCGACCGCTTCGCCAGAATTATCTTCCGTGTCTTCCTGCGCGAAAGCACCGGACGCGATGAAAATGAGCATTAAAAAAATAAAAAGGGAAATGAGTTGTTTTTGAAAACTGCGAAATAAAGCCATCGAAAAATAATGAAATGAAAAATCGAGATTAAGTTTTGTGCCGAATTTTATCACTTTAAAAAATTTGCGTCTATCGAAAATTTTTAACCCTGTTTTTATTTTTATGCGTTTGATTTCGCCTTAACAAAAAGTTAAGATTTGCCTTTGAGTTTAGGGCGAAAGATTTACAAACCGAAAAACTTTTAATGACTGCACAGCCGGAACAAATCAGGGAAGTATTCAACACACAATCTGCCGAAAAAAAAGAAGCCGACTTGCGCTGTTTGATGCGCGAAATGCGTTCGGTGTTGGTCGCCTATTCCGGCGGAGTTGACAGCAGTTATCTCGCTCTCGTCGCCGCGCAGGAACTTAGAGAAAACGCGCTTTGCATTACGGGCATCTCGCCGAGCGTTTCCGAAAGACAGCGCGAAGAAGCCGAAAATATCGCCCGCCGATTCAAATTTAATTACGAAAAGATCATAACCGAAGAATTTTCCGATTCTAATTATCTCGCCAATCCGACCAACCGCTGTTATTTTTGCAAATCGGAACTCTACGGCAAGCTCTCCGAAATCGCTGAAAACAGAAAAATCGAATTTATTCTCGACGGCACGAACGCCGACGACACGGGCGATCACCGTCCGGGAAGACAGGCGGCGCAGGAAAAAAATGTCCGAAGTCCGCTCGTTGAGGTCGGTTTGACGAAAGCAGAAATCCGCTATTTGAGCAAAAAACAAAATCTCCCGACGTGGGACAAACCGGCAAGCCCGTGCCTTTCTTCGAGAATCGCCTACGGTGTTCCGGTTTCCATCGAAAGACTCTCAAAAATAGAAAAAGGGGAAGAAATTTTAAGAAGTTTGGGTTTTAAAGAATTCCGGGTTCGTCTGCACGGCGAACTCGCTCGTTTGGAAATTGCGCCAGCCGAACTTGAGAAAGTTTTGCGGAAAGAGATGACCGACTATTTGGCTGAAGAATTCAGCCGGATAGGTTTTAAGTATGTAACTCTCGATCTGAAAGGCTACCGGTCGGGCGCGATGAACGAAATAATACAAAAATAATTTTAGATAAAAATTTATAAAATAAATGTTGGATAATACAGGTAAAAAAATGGCTAATCCGATGGCTGATGAAATGCGGCGATTTAAAGGGAGCGATGAAAAAAACCCCTTTGAAGCAATGAGCGAACGCTTTGACCGCGCCGCGCAGATTTTAGGACTCGACCCCGATCTATACGCCGTGATGCGCGTGCCGAGCCGGGAAATAAAAGTTTATATTCCGGTAAAAATGGATTCCGGGCATATCGAAGTTTTTGAAGGTTTCCGCGTTCAGCACAATTTCGCGCGCGGTCCGGCAAAAGGCGGCATCCGCTACGCGCCGGATGTAACTTTGGATGAAGTAAAAGCACTGGCGGCATGGATGACATGGAAATGCGCGGTCGTCAATGTCCCGTTCGGCGGCGGCAAAGGCGGAATCATCTGCGACCCGCGTCAGATGTCGCTCGGCGAACTCGAACGTATGACGCGCCGCTACACGGCGGAACTGATTGATTTTATCGGTCCCGATAAGGACGTTCCCGCGCCGGATATGAATACCAACGAGCAGACGATGGCTTGGATCATGGACACCTATTCGATGCACGCGCGGCATACGGTCAACGCCGTCGTAACCGGCAAGCCCGTCGCCATCGGCGGCTCGCTCGGCAGACGCGAAGCTACGGGACGCGGCGTTCTGTTCGTTGTCAATGAGGCGATCAAGCGTTTCGATCTGACGCCCGAACAGACTTCGGTCGTCGTTCAGGGCGCGGGAAACGTCGGCGGTATCGGCGCGGCTCTGATGCACGAAGTCGGTTACAAAGTAACGGCGATCTCGGATATTCACGGCGGGATTTACAATTCGAACGGATTGGACATTCCCGAAGTTTTAAATTATATCGAGATGAATAAAACCCTCGAAGGCTACAAGGAAGCTGATCCGGTCAGCAATTCCGAGATTCTCGAACTCGATTGCGACGTGCTTGCGCCTTGCGCGACCGAAAATCAGATCACTTCGGAAAACGCCGACCGCATCAAATGTAAAATTTTAGCCGAGGGCGCGAACGGTCCGACGACGCCGAAAGCCGACCAGATTCTGCATGACAAGGGAGTTTTCGTTATTCCCGACATTCTCGCAAATGCGGGCGGCGTAACGGTTTCATACTTTGAGTGGGTGCAGGACCGGATGGGCTATTTCTGGCGCGAAGATGAGGTCAATCAAAGACTCGAAGAGAAAATGGTTGCAAGTTTTAATGAATTAAGCCACTTTGCCGATTTTCACGATGTTGACACGAGAACGGCGGCTTATATGCTGGCAATTGACCGCGTTGCCTACGATACGCGAATGCGCGGAATCTACGCATAGACAAAAAAATTGCGGTAATTTGTTAAAAATACTTGCTTTTAGCGTTAAATTAAAGTAATTTACTACGAGGAAGGCAGTTAGCTTAAAATGTTTTTTATTGACTTTTTAGTCCTACTGCCTTATAAATTTAACAACTTAAAGTATTTTTATTTTGTGCGCTGGAAAACTTGATTATTCAAATTTGAAAGTTTTTTAGTGTATGCGATAATTGAGTAGCTTTTTTTAGGAATAAGAGGTTTTATTTTCTATAACTTTAAGCTGCAATTTGAAATTAAATTAAAATTTTTTTCGGCGGAGGAATGTGATGAAACTCGCTAATAAGGCGTTAATAGTTGCGCTTACAATGTTGGCATTGATTGCTTCGATGTCGGCTCAAACATTAAGATCGGAAAAGGATGACCGGAATATTGCCCCGACTGTTGGAACAGGTGGTCCTCCGGGAGGTCCGACCGGTCTGTTTACGGTTTATGATGGACAAACCTTGCGTAGAGGTGAGTTCACTTTCAGTATTGCTTACAGCAATTTTGACCGCGACCCCGGCGATGTTGACATTGTCGAAGTCCCGGTCAGTTTTCAGGTCGGTTTGAATGATTACCTGGAATTATTCTTTAACACCGATGCTTATCGGGCGATTAAGGTTAATGCCCCGCGTAATCTTTCAAGTTTTTATTTGCCTAATTCGAATGCCGGCATTAGTTTTCCGGCAATCGTAATGGGAAGCGGCGCGTATGCCAACCAGGCGGTTTTCCGTCCGGGAGGTCGTCAGCCGTTTGTTCAATATCCGTTTTATGGCGGTGCCGGGTTCCCGATTTTTCCGGTTCTCGGTAACCCGACCCCGGGCGGTGAAGGAGCTTCTAATTTCCCGCTTATCGGTTCGCCCTACGGAAGTATTCTGCCGGGTGTCGTTTTGCAAACCCAACTAGTCGCTAACGGACAAGCCCCGACATCGTTTACGATCGCTCCGAGCTATCTAAACGACGCGCCGTTCATCAACCGCACGTATGGTGAAAGTTCTTTCAATACGTTTACGGTCGGTGCGAAATGGCGTTGGACGGGACCGAATAATCCGGTCGGTGTCGGTATCATTCCGTTCTACCGTTTCTATGCGGATAAACCGGATGATTTCAGCGGATTTAATCAATTACAGCGCGGCGCAAGCCCGGGTTCAAACCGCGGCGACATCGGCGTGATCTTCTTTGCCGATGCCAGAGTTCGCACCTGGATGAATATTTCCGGTAACGTCGGCGCGATCTGGAACGGCGATGTTGAAGACGGGGATGTTACACTGCTCGATCGCGGTAACGAATTCCTGTCGGCTATCGCAGTTGATTTTCCGGTGAACAAATATTTCCAACCGATTTTGGAACTTCGTTCACAGCAGTTTTTCGGCGGACGGACTCCGAACGCCTTTGAAAACAATCCGATTGACGGGCTTGCCGGTGTTCGTATTTTCCCGGCTCGCTGGTTGGGACTCGGTTTAGCTTACCGGTATCACTTTAATCAACAGGACAGAGACAGTTTCGATGATGAAGAACAATTTACAAACTCCGTAACGGTGCTTTGTCCGACGATCGTAACCGGAGGAAGCTGTCAGACCGTTACCACTACGAGTACCTTTAGAGGAGTTCCTCCGGGATTCCAAACTTCGAGAGATCCGCACGGATTTATGGTTCAGGCTTTTATCGGAAGACGCAACAAACGGCAGGCGGAAATTATCAATATTCCGGCTAATGTTACAAACGTAACGGTCAGCGAAAATGAAGTTTGGCTGCCGTGTCCTCCGGGACAGCAATCCCGTTCGGGTAAATGTAACGATGAGATGAACGTCAATGTAACGACGACCGCCACCGATCAGGAAGGCGATACTCTGGTTTACAATTACACTGTTTCCGGCGGTCGCATTGTCGGCACGGGCGCGAACGTAACGTGGGATATGAGCGGCGTTCGTCCGGGAACCTACACGATCACCGCCGGTGTTGACGACGGCTGCGGTATCTGCGGCGAGACCAAGACGACGACAATCGAAGTCAAAGAATGCGACGATTGCTTCGCGCCTTGCGAATGCCCGACGGTTTCCGTAACCGGACCGCCCGATGTCGTCCAGCCGGGTGAAACGATGACCTTTACGGCGAATGTCAGCGGCGGAAGCCAGGATTCGGTAACGTATAGTTGGAGGGTTGATCAAGGCACGATCATCGAAGGTCAGGGAACGCCGGTTATCACTGTCAGCACGGAAGGTCTTGAAGACACGACCGTGATGGCTACGGTAGATGTCGGCAATCTTTGCGAGACCTGTACCAATAATACCGCTAGCGATACGGGTGTTGTGGCAGGTATTCCTGATGCGAGACTTATTGATGAATTCGGTCCGTTGGCTAACGACGATGTCAAAGCCAGACTTGATCCGTTTGCTTCCGAACTACAAGCAGACCCGACGGCGACCGGATACATTATCAATTACGGTCCTGCCAGACAGGTAACGCGTCGCGAAAGACTTATCAGAGATTATCTGGTAAATGAACGCGGTATCGATCCGGGACGTTTGGTATTCGTTCAAGGCGGCGATGAAGCTCAGATCAGAACGAGACTCTGGCTCGTTCCGCAGGGCGCGCAACCGCCGCAACCGTAATTTATAAATTGATCGCTCACTAAAATTGGTGAGTAATAAATCTCCAAAAGCGGGTGATGCTTTTAAAAGCATCACCCGCTTTTGCATTCTTTTCCTTTACAAATTCCCGGCTTTCCGTTTAGAATTACAGCATTGCTTGGGGAAATCCCTTTAATAAACCGCGTTTTGAATACACAAAACCTTCTTTTAAGACAACAGGCGGGCTGGATTTATTCATCCTATTGACGCTTTGTTGTTCATTCAAATAAATCAAATTCAAAATCTT
>JBGTSF010000052.1:0-35828 GCA_041940425.1 Pyrinomonadaceae bacterium | reverse complement strand
AAAACGAGCCGCGAAGACGTGCCGCCCATCAGATTGACGAGTTCGTCATAGACGATCTTGACGACCTGTTCGTGCGGTTTCAGGTCCTGCCAGACTTCCTGACCTTCAGCTTTTGCGCGGACATTTTCGACAAAATCTTTGGCGACTTTGTAATTTACGTCCGCTTCGAGAAGTGCCATCCGAATTTCACGCAGAGCGGCATCTACGTGTTCGGGCGTAAGTTTGCCCTCGCCGCGCAGATTTTTCAGCGTTTTCTTTAATTTATCGGATAACGATTCGAACATATAAGCACACTTCTGGCAGTAAAGCCGAAACTATAAATACTAATTGCAGAACCAATTTGTGTCAAGAAAGCATAGGGTAAAACAGGCTTATGGCAGGTAATATCAGACTTTCCTCTCGAACATACGCCCAAATAGCCGCTTTGTACAAGGAAAAAACAAAGAAATTAAAGGACTTAAAATTTTTTTTCAAATCAGGTAAAAAAAAATGATGACAAAGCGTTAAAAATTTGTTACGATTCGATACATAAAGGTTGCAGATTCATTAAAGGTTAAGATTTTTTAACAACCTTTGGGGGAAAAAATTCAACTAAATTTTTTACTGGAAAAGCGTGTAATTTATGCCTTTTCCATAAATTTTGCCGCACTTTGCGACAAAATTCACAAGTAGTAGAACAAGGGGTAATTTATTTTGAAGGAGAATATAATGGCAGCAGCAGCAAAACCGATGACACTGCATGACAGAATAATGCAAATCGACCACATTCAGGCTCGCCGTTTTGGTAAATTAACGGGCGAGACTTTGGAAATAGCGACAGAAGGAATTATCCGGCATCTTCGGGCGTGTGCTCGAATGGATGTTAACCCGGATGCTTCGGCTGTTCGTGAAATCATTGACGATGCTTTAAATGGCAGACGAGTTTTCGCGGAAACCTCGAATGACATTTTAGCCGCATAAGTAGTAGCTTTTATATTAATTAGAAATACGAATTTTGACCGCCGTTTTATGGCGGTCTTTTTTGTTTAAAATCGGGTTTTGTAGTAATCTTACGAAAAGCATTTGGCAAAGGAGAAAACGATGGCTGAAACCGAAAATAACGGCAAGAATCCGGTAAAGGAAAAATTTATGAAATGGGGAATTTTTGCGATTGCCCTGATCGTCGCTTTTCTGATCGGATTTATCCCGATGTGGATGAGAGCGAATAATACCGCCGAAGAACACGAAGTTACGAAAAAAGCCCTTACGCGCTCGGAAATATCGAATCTCATTTCAAAAGCGATTGTTGATGCGCGGCGGGGCGAATATGAAACGGCAAGGCAAAATACGAGCGATTTTTTTACAAAGCTGAACGCGGAAATCGAAAAAGCTGAGAACAGCGCGTATCCGCAGGCGCAAAACGAAAAACTAAAAACGGTTTTCACCGACCGTGATGCGATCATCACATTGCTTGCCCGCCGCGATCCGGCTTCGGTCGAACGGTTATCTGATATTAATCTTGCTTATCGTCAGGCACTGGGGGAAACAATTTCCAAATCGGGAAATCAAACGCCGGAAAATACGAATTCGACGGCTAATACGCAATAAAACCGACAATTTATTGCGCTGAATCAGGTTTCAATGTCGTTCTGTAAAGAATATATTTGCCCAAAATTTCTCCCTCGTCGCGCTCATACCAACGGTCTAAATTTGTTAGAACATTATTTGCACCGGCGTAAACCACAACATAAGAAATCTGCGGTTGTTTCGCGTCTTCAGGGCTGAAAATTTCGATAAAATTCTCGTATTTCGAGACTTCTTCCTCGATTTCCGGCTGTGTTAAAGGTCGCGCGTTTGCCGAAAGCCTGGCGTTAAACCGGTCCCAACCGAACAGCGCCATACAGGCTTCGATATTGCGGCAGCCGGTCAGAGAATTTCTCAGAAAGTCCGCGTCTAAATCCGAATAATAGAGTAGTTGATAATAGCGGCGTTTGTTTTCCTCCCAATCTTTCAAACCCGAAAAAACGTGCTGGTGACGCGCCCAGACGACCGGCTGCGGGGCGGCAGTCGTTTGACTGTCCGCCTGCAAGGGTTCGAGATTGAGCGTTGTTTTTTGTTTCGCCTGCTCGATATTTCCGTCAGCTAATTCCTTCAGACGCAGATTGACCGCCATCGCTTCGTCGCGCCGGATGTTTATTTCGTCCCAGAAAATTGTGGTTTCCCGCGCCTCGAAATATCCCCAGTAGATCGCAACGAAGCTAAAAACTATAAGCAAACCGGCTGAAAAGCTTTTGAACCGTCCGATTAATTTTTGCCAGAATACGGAGACGATCAAAACAATTGCGAGCAGAACGACATAATTAATAACGTAAAATTCGTAGTGAAAAGGCTGTAAAGATTTTCCGGTCAGAATTTGCTGGTTATAAACGAGAACCGGCGCGAGCGCGAAGGCGGCGATGAAATAGGCTTTTTTTTCGGCGAGTCTGGTAAATTTCAGCCAGAGCGCGAGCGCGGTGAATGTCAGGACGAAATAGCCGAGAATTTCGACTCTTTGCAGAAAATCGGGATTGCGTGTCAGGACGAGCAATTGAGCTTTGTCCATCGTTTTATTGCGGTTTGATAAAAGCAGAGCGTATGGAGTCAAAGTTAAAACACAGACCGCGCCCGTGATCGCCAAAAACACAAAATCCTTGCGCCAATCTTCGGCTCTGAAAATCAAGACGAACAGCGTCAGACCGAACATCACTGCCGCCGCGGAAGTCCAGACGTAAAAATACGAATAAACCATTGCCGCAAAACACAAGCTCGAAAGAGCGGAATAAATAATGCGCTTGTTTTTCGATTCGCTCTGCAAACCGTTCCAGAGACAGGCGAAAAAGGCGAAGAGAAAAGGGAAAGCGAGGCTCGGAATGTATCTTCTCAGGTATGGAAAAAACGGATATGCCGCGCCGTGTTCCCAAAAACTATTGACCGCGCCGATGCCGACGACCACTGCGCTTCCGACCAGAACAATGAGCGTTCCCGTAAACGCGATAAAATCGTCTTTCGTGATCGAAACGATCAGCCAGAACATTGCGAGAGCCGTCAAAAACGCCGAAACGAATGATAAAACCGGCATCATCTGCGGCGCGGAAAGTCCGAGAATTCGCGCTGGAATCGCCGCAAGATAGGCTGGGAAAAATTGGATCGAAAATATTGATTCGAACTCCGGCGTTTCCGGCGAATGGTCGCGTCCCGTGTAGGGATCGTTTTTGCGCGGTCTGCCGTCAATCAGTGCCTGCAGATACGATGCATACGCCATCTCATCGAGGTCGGCGGAAGCGAACGCGCCGTTAAAATCTTCGCCGCGCAGGTTGTATTTCAGATTGTATTGCGGATATAAAGCGAGCAAACCCAATATCACGCCCGCCGCGATTGCCAGAAACCAACTTAATTTCATACGGATTACTAAGAGTTGACAGATTACCACAGAGTAAGCGCGTTTATAAAAGCCGGCAAAACGCCTTGCGCTTCTTTACTGCAAAGATTCGAGTGAATAGAATTATTTTCGGGAAATAAATTTTATGAGCTTAAAAGAAAAAATTGTCCAGGATATGACGGCGGCGATGAAGGCGAAGGACGCGAATCGTCTTTCGACACTGCGAATGGCGAAATCCGCCCTGATGAACGAGGAAAACAAACGCGGTGTCGGCACCGTCCTGACCGATCAGGAAGTTGAAACCGTTCTGCTCGGTCTGGTCAAACAGCGCAAGGATTCCATCGAGCAATTTACGAACAGCGGGCGCACCGAACTCGCCGAAAAAGAAAAAGCGGAACTCGCCGTTCTCGAAGAATACCTACCGCAAGCCGCCACCAACGAAGAGATCGAAACCGCGGTCGCCGAAGCGATCACCGAAACCGGCGCATCCACCATGAAAGACATGGGCGCGGTCATGAAAGCCTCGGAAGCCAAACTGTCAGGCAAAACCGTTGACCGCAAAAACATGAGCGAGATCGTCAAATCAAAACTTTCGTAAAAAAATTGAGCTGTGAAAAATAAAAAAGGCGGTTCGAAAACCGCCCTTTTTCGTTCTAGTTTATTGTTTCCGTCATTCGGGGTCTGCCACGAAATTCAGGTTTGAAATGTGGTCGTTGACCGTGACCATCTGAGATTGGAAGTTATAGCGTTTCGAGTTGACGCTGAACGTGTAGGTCGCGCCGGTCGCAACATTGTCAAAACGGTAATAGCCGAACGGATTGGTCATCGTCGTGCGGACGTTATTATTCGAATCGGTCATGATGACCAGCGCGTAGAACGCGCCTCTGCCGTCCGAGGTCGAAACGCGACCGGAAACCGAGACGTTTGCCGCCGCCGCCGGACTCGGACCCTGAACCTGAACGGTGATCGGTTGTCCAGTCTTGAAGAAGCCGAGCGTCGCGTTCATCGTTTGCGGCGGACGGTTTGAATCGAAACGGAAGTTATACATCGTTCCCCAGCGAATCGCGTTGGCGTTCGGATTCTGGGTCGAGGTTTCCGTGTTCCACGTCATCGCGCCTCCGGTTTGCGACTGCGCCCACGCCGCACTGCTGTAGCCCGCGTTGCCGACCGTTCCGTCGTTGAGCGAGCCGGGATGCTGGGGCGGCGCGTGAAATCCGATATTGCTGAGCGTAACGCCCGTTCCCGTCGGGACGCTGAACGATTGAATGGCGCGGTCGAGATTCTGATTATAGACGGCGTATTCATAATGCCAGACGCCGGGCGACGGATTTGTAACCTTGTAGGCGACAAAACCGATGCCGTCAGCTCCGGGTGCGGGTTCGAACCGGACGATGGTCGCGCCCGTCCAAGCCTCGATTGCCGGTTTTGTTCTGACGGTTTCGGCGGCGGGCGAAAAGCTGAAACTGGTCGTGCCGGAAACATTGTATCGGCGATACGATACGTTGTTATACATATTGCACTGTCCGGGATTCGATTGGCACCAAGCGTATTCGTGCGGCGTAACGTATTGTCCTTCGGCGTAATAGGTCGCTCCCTGATTCAGCGTCGTGTTCAGATCCGCCTGTTCGACCAGAATGCGGTGCGTCGTGCCGTTGTGCGAATGGCTGGTGTGGCTGTTCGGCGGAGTGGCGGAATCGCCGCGCGGGTAAAACCCGGTGAACGGGTTGATCCACGCCCTTGAACCGAGATTCGGACCGGAATTCAGACTTGCCGAATACGGGTCGGAACAGCCCGAACCGAGACGCGAACCGCCTGTACCGTTACAGCCGAGTCCGCAGAGATTCTGCGTCAAAGCGGTAAAGGCGTGCTTGACGCTCGATTGTCCGATCTGTTCAAAGCGTTGGGTGTTGTCCGAACCGCCGCTCATCCGATACATATTCTGCGGAATGACCGGATGGTCGTTGCTCGGCAGGGCGAACCAGTTCAGATTTTCGACACCAAGATTACAGGAATTCGTTCCGACCGCCAGACCGACCTGCGTGCCGCTTGAGCCGAACTGCGCCAGACCGTAAACATCGCCGACGATGACATCCGGTCCGGGAACCGTTCCGGGCAAAGGCGAAGCGTTGCCGGGCATCTCACTGGACGCGATCTCGCCGTCAACGATCTGCGAAACTTCGACCGGGCGCAGACGCGTCGAGAAAGAGATGCTTCCGACCGTCGTTCCCGTTTCCGACGGGCGACCGAGTTCGGTGGCAAATTCTTTCGACATCAAAAGTCTTCCGGCGCGAAGATTCAGAACGTCGGCGTTCGGGTCGAAATCGAGCATCTGTCCT
Source organism: Pyrinomonadaceae bacterium (assembly GCA_041940425.1). Lineage (GTDB taxonomy): Bacteria > Acidobacteriota > Blastocatellia > Pyrinomonadales > Pyrinomonadaceae > DATHTS01. Next base: position 30,095 of record JBGTSF010000052.1, on the reverse strand, counting down.
TCGATATAGAATAAGACGAATCCGGTTTTCGCGTCGCGCACGGCGAGTTCGTATTGCTCGCCGAACGGAAGATGCTCGACGATCAGATCGCCCGCGCTCAATCTCGAAGGAAGTCCGGCAGCGCCCTGGGGAATGATCTTCATCGAACCCGGCAGAATGCCGCGGAAATCATTGTTAAAAACAATGACCGTAAAAAATGAATCGTTCTCGACATCGAAATTGACAAGACTGAAAAGCGAATCTTTCGATTTTCCGCCGTTGAGCCGGTTCAGATCGAGATTCATCGAGACGCTGCCGTCGGCGACGATCATTTTTTCAAGCGTTCCCGAATCGGCTTTCGGGGTTTTGTTACTCAGTTCGGTCAAAAGATTTCCCGAACCGTTGCTAAAGAAAAAGTTAAAAGAAAGCAAAGCGACAAGAATTGTTTTTAACATAGTAATATCGGGTTCCTGTTATTTGGAGCTGAAAAAAGTTTTCAACGATTTATTAGTTTAACGGTTTTGTAGGATTACAAATTTTATACGTTTTTGGTTGTTTTAGGCAAGTCTGTATAATATATTCTTTTGCCGACCTCGCCTGTGAAGTTTACAAGTAAAAAATTATGAAAAGCGGTTGTGAAAGCCAAAAAACAAAAAAAAAGCGTTCGATCGAACTTCCGGTTTTAAAAAATTCAGCAAATGAAAAAGAAGGAATTCGCCATTCGAGGACGAGCCGTTGGCGCGCATTGGCTCTCATTACATTGACCTTGCTGATGATCGCGCACGTCGTCCAATGGCTGATTCAGGGGCGGACGGTTTCGCCCATCGAGCCGTCCGAAGCGATGTATACTCTGCAGAGCGGCGCGGTCAACGCCGGATTTATCTTTTTTTCGCTGGCTATTCTGGCGACTCTGATCTTCGGTCGTTTCGTCTGCGGCTGGGGCTGTCATATCGTCGCCTTGCAGGATTTCTGCGGCTGGCTTCTAAAAAAAGTCGGACTCAAACCGAAACCGTTCCGCTCGCGTCTTTTGATCTTCGTGCCGCTCATCGTCGCGCTCTATATGTTCGTCTATCCGACCGCCGCGCGGTATTTTACAAAACCGGAGAACGAACCTCTGATTCCGCAGTTTACGAATCATCTGGTAACGACGGATTTTTGGGCGACCTTTCCGCCCGTCTATGTCGCCATTCCGTTCCTTTTCATCTGCGGATTTATGACCGTCTATTTTCTCGGTCAGAAAGGGTTCTGCACATACGCCTGTCCTTACGGCGGATTTTTCGCTCTTGCCGATAAGGTCGCGCCCGGCAAGATTCGCGTAACCGATGCCTGCAATCAATGCGGTCACTGCACCGCCGTCTGCACTTCGAATGTTCTGGTTCACGCCGAGGTCAAAGAATACGGAATGGTCGTTGATCAGGGTTGTATGAAATGCATGGACTGCGTGAGCGTCTGCCCGAACGACGCGCTCTATTTCGGTTTCGGAAAACCGGCGATCGGTGTCGAGAAAAAGATAAAAAGAAATTATTCGCTCAATTGGGCTGAAGAAGTTGCCGGAGCAATTATTTTTGCCGCAAGTTTTTTCGCCGTCTGGGATTCATACCAGCTCGTGCCGATGCTGATGGCTCTCGGCATCGCCACCGTTACGACGTTTCTCGCGCTCAAAACGTGGAAAATCATTTCGGCGAAAGATGCCGCTTTTTACAACTACAAATTGAAATCGTCCGGCGCGATCAAAAAAGCGGGCTGGTTGTTTTTGAGTTTTGCCGTCTTGTGGATCGGCTTGAACGCGCACAGCGGATTTATTCGTTATCACGAATCCGGCGGCGCGAGCGCATTTGAAAAGATCAGAATTCCCGACGAACTCGCTCTCGCCCAAACGAATCCCGGAATGTGGCTTCGTCCGGCAGACCAAGCCGTGATCGCCGAAGGAAAAGAACATTTTCACACGGCACGAAACACGGGCTTGTTCGTCAATAAAGAGGCGTTATCAAAGCTCGCGTGGTTCGAATATCTTTCCGGCAACACCGATGAGGCAGTCGCGCTTCTCGGCGAAGCCGCGCAAAATCAAAGCGGGCAGGGAAAAGCTCTCAGTCTTTATTATCGCGGCGCGATCTTAAACCGTCTGGGACGAAATGAAGAAGCGTTGATGAATCTCGAAGAAGCTCTGACGGAAAGACCGGATCTGATTCTCGCCCGCGAAGAAAAAGGCGAATCGCTCTGGCGTTTGGGACGCAAAGCCGAAGCCGTCGCGGTCTGGAAAGATGCTTTGAAAACCGCGCCGTCGCTTCCCTTAACAAACAATTACCTTGCCGGCTCAGCCGAAATAATCGGCGAAAAGGAAGCTAAAAATTACGAAAGACAAGCCGAACGCTTAACGCCGCCCGACCCGTTTTTTCAATGGATGCTCGGTCTCCGTTTGCAAAGTATCGGGATGAACACGCTCGCCGAAAAACATTTTCAAAGCGCGATCCGTATGAATCCCGCGCTCAGAAGTTATAGAAAATAAAATTTGAATTTGCTTTTTAGACCTTGGCGTATGTCAGACCGGTCTGACCTTGATATTTTCCGCCTCTGTCCGAATAAGAAACGGCGCAGTCTTCGTCGGATTCGAAAAATAGGATTTGTCCGATGCCTTCGTTGACATAGACGCGCAAAGGCAGATTGGCGAGATTGGCGATCTCGACGACGAGGCGACCTTCCCAACCGGCTTCGAGGGGCGTCGCGTTGACGAGCAGACCGGCGCGGGCATAAGTTGATTTTCCGATGGCGAGTCCGGTAACGCGGCGCGGCATTTTAAAAGTTTCGACCGTTACGCCTAAGCCGTAATGATGCGGCGGCAGGAGATAATATTTCGCGTCGTCTTCGGCGGTTCGAAGCTGAGGTTCGATCAGCGAAAAATTTTCGTCAAAGCGTTTCGGGTCAATTTCCATCGCGTGAACCGATGAGAAAATGCGAAAGCCGTCGTCCGCCAGACGCATATCGTAGCCGTAGCTCGAACAGCCCGCGCTGATTATTTTACTGCCTTTCGATTCACGGACGAGTTCGGGCAAGAAAGGCGTTATCATTTCGTGTTCTTCCGCCATCCGGCGAAGCCAAAGGTCTGATTTGATGGTCATAAATTTTGCGTAAAAAAACGGAAAGTTTTAGAAATTGTAATCTAACACTTTCCGTTCGGAAAATTCAAAAGTCAAAAAAATTAAACGGGGAAATTAACAGGGAAAACAGGATGCACAGGAATATTTTAAGATTTTTTTATCCTGTCCATCCTGTTTATCAATGTAGTTTTATTGGCTTTTATTTCTGCGCTTGCTCGGTTTTATATTCCGCCAGATTCAAACTCCCGTCGCCGACCGTGAATTTGAGAGGAACGCCGCCGTTTCCGGCTTTGGCAAATATTTGTTTTTCGGAAAATTTCGTGCGGTCGCGCGGTTTCAGGAAATTGTAATTGTTTTCGATCTTTCCGGTGCGCAAAATTTCCGCGTCCAGATTGGCGTGAAAATTTAGCGGCAGAAAAACGTTCATTGTGCCGTCGGCAAGCTGAACAATTGCCGCGCGTCCGCGCCAGCTCCGCGATGCGATATTGACCTCAACCGTTCCTTTGCCGATCGCCGCGTCGAGAACGCCGCCGACGAGATTGAATTTCGCGTTCGATTCCAAAAGATTGATGCGGAATGTGCCGTCAACATTCGATAACGCGAAATCGCCGTTTCCGCCGTTGATTTCCAGATCGGTGTAAAAGGGAACTTTGATTTTGTAATCAATGCGGAACGGCGTTTCGAGAAGATGTTTGGGGAATTTTTTGTCAATTTTTTTGACGAATTTTTTATCGTTTACGCCGACGCTTTGAACTCGAATTTTTCCGAACGAATCTTCGATGACGAAACCGTTGACCTTTGAAAGTAATGCAAGTTCCTCTTCCGTTCCGGCTTCATTGGTAATTTCGGCAGTGATTTCGACCTCGTTGTTTTGCCAGCCCTCGACCGAGATAGAGCCGTTCGGCGAACCGATCACGGAAACCATTCCCCCGACACCGAAATCGAATTTTTCGGTTTTGTAATCCGTTCGTTTGAGAAGCGGTTTTGTTTGAGCGAAAGTTAAGAGAGAAAGGCTGAGAAATAAAATCCCAAAAATGAACGGACAAAATTTTTTATTGATTTTCATTGCGGTTTGAATAGGAGAGAAAAAAAGGGAAAAGGCAAAATTAAAATTGCCTGATTTAAAAGCCAATCAATTGTAACTTGTTAAAATGTATTCGGTCAAAATTTTTTCATTTCAAACTTTTTGCCGTTTGCCTTATTAAATCTACCTTCTGATAAACGAAATGCTTCCGCGCTGGTTGGTCACGGTGATGCTCGCGCTGCCGTCGCCCATTTTGCCGACGACTCGCCGGTTGTTGCTGACGAAATTCAGATTGCCGTTGTTAAATTCGCCGAGCTGGATATTTCTCGTCGAAGGCGCGGTGGCGACCAGGCGAAAAGAAGAAGTGAAAGGAATACGCAAATTGATATTTCCTTTCATCGAGGTAAAACGGTATGTGCCTTCGCGCTGGATGTCGCCGTCGAAAAATATGTCGCCGATGACGTTTTCCGCCGAAACCGCCCCGGCGTAGATGTTCGTCAGAGTTATATCGCCCTCGCTCGAAATATGCGCGCGGACAAGACCGCCGCGAATATTTGAAACGCTCAGATTTCCGATTCTCGTTTCGATGTCAACCGATGAGGAATAGGGAACTTTGACGATAAAATTGACGTTGCCGACATCGTTTTTTCCCTGATTGTCCTTGACGACATTGATAACTATTGTTCCGCTCAGATTCTGCGGCGCGATGATCGCCGCCGGCGCTTCCATATAGGCGGAGATCGAGACTTCGTTTCTGTCCCAGCCTTCAACGACCACCGTCCCCGTGCGGTTCGTGAGCTGAAGCCGCACGTTGCGGCTCGCCGGATAGCTTTTTGAAAAACGTTTTTGCGCGAAAACCTCTTGAGGCGCGGACGCACAGAAAAAAACTACGCCCAACAGCAGAAGAAGCGTAGTTTTCTTGTTTGTCAAAAGTTCAAACAAATTGTAAAGATGCCACTTCATTTCAACAAAAACGCCGAAACTATAATTCGGCAAATTCGCGCAGGAGTTCCATTTTTTCATTTAAGGTCGTGTCGAGCATTTCACCCGAAAGATCGTCCTGCGGATTTTTTTCTAAAATATGATTGTATTCGAAAACCGTTTTATCAATTTCTCTTAAATTGCGGTCGAACGCGTCGCGCAGTTGGCTGTCCCATTGCGCTCGTCGGGCTTCGACACGTTTGTTCCAATAATCAATCGCCGCCAATCTCTCCTTGATACGCCGTTCACGCGCCTGCTGCGGCGTTTCGACGAGACCGATCTTTCCTAAAACTTTTTGAAATATGCTTCGCTCCGAAGGATTTGCCGTGAAATCATTTTCGGGCGCGGAATAGTTTTGTATTCCGACAATCGTCAAAAGCGAACTGATCAGAGCGATTCCGAGAAAAGCCGAAACTACCTGACCGAACGACAGATGCCAGCTAATTCCGAGCCAGCCTTTTTTCTCCGGCGCGGGTTTGTTTTCGGCTTGGTCTTTTTTGATCTCCGCCTGAACTTCCGATTCGATGATATTGCTGATCCGGCACCAGAGAGCCTGCGAGTTCGGCGGCAGAAGCTCGTCCGCCGGAGTTTCGCCGCAAAATTCGAGAATCGCGGAAAAGTCTTCGCAGACCTTCGCGCATTCGGCGCAAACCGTCAGGTGCGTCTGGATGTTTAACGAAATTTCCGTTTCCAGTTCGTTATCCAAAAAAGCACTGATCAATTCTTGACATTGTTCGCAATTCATCTCGAATTTCCGTTTCTCTTAAAATTTGTTTTTGAATTTTTTATGAAAAATTTTCCGCCAAATTTTTATTAATCGAAATCAAACGATTTTGATTAAATAGATTGCTTGAAACATATAAAAGTTGCCTTGCAATCCGAAATCTTTTTTATTTTTAAGCCTCGATTTGTTTGACGATCAGACCGCGCAGTTTGAGCCGCGCTTTATGTAATTGCGATTTCGACGTGCCGACCGAGATGCCCATAATTCTTGCGACCTCTTCGTGTTCGTAGCCCTCGATGTCGTGGAGAACGAAAACCGACCGGTAGCCGTTCGGCAGTTCGGCGATGGCATTGTTAAGCGCGATGCGGTCAACGATCGGCATTTTTTGCGGATCTTCCGTTCCCGAAACAATCTGATCGGGCATTTCGCCGTCTTCGGATGTTTTCTCGCTTTTCACGCTTCGTTTGCGGAAATGCATCAGAACCTGATTGACCGTCAGACGGTGCAGCCACGTCGAAAAGGCGGACGCGCCGCGAAAACTTCCGATCTTGCGGAAAAGCTGTATAAAAACTTCCTGCGTCAAATCTTCGGCTTCGGTCTGGCTGTTAGTCATTCGCAAACAAAGCGAATACGTTCTGCGGTGGTAGCGTTCGTAGAGAACCTCGAACGCGGCAATGTTTCCCGATGCGGATTTTTGCGAGAGTTCGTAATCCGTCTCATCGCCGGTCAAAGTGTCTGTTATTTGGTCTGAAGGCAAAAATACGGCAACCTGCGCGCCTTCCTCTCGTTCGCCGGCTGTCTGTTCAATCGTCGCCGAGGTTAAGTCCATAGCTGCTCCTAAATTGTCAGTATTAAGAAAATCGTTGGTGTTTATGATGTGCTACCTCCAGAGATAAGTTGCTTTAGACAAGGGAATTTTAAGCCGAAAAGGGGAAAAAAGCAAAGTTTTATTTAAAATCCCGCATATTTTCTGTTATAAATTTGATTGCTTTACAAATTCCCTGAAAAAAAGAGGTAGCAAAAAAATGCTCTTCCTTACCCAATCCGCCGCCGTTTATGGTATTGACGCGCTGATCGTTGATATTGAAATAAATCTCCAGCCCGTCAAAGGCGAAGCCGATTCGTCGCCGCCTGTAGTTATCGTCGGTTTGCCCGACACGGCGATCCGCGAATCGCGCGAACGAATCCGCGCCGCGATCACCAACAGTTCTTATTTTTTCCCGTTTCACAAAACGACGATCAATCTCGCTCCCGCCGATGTCAGGAAGGAGGGCGCGAGTTTCGATCTGCCGATTGCGCTCGGAATATTGGGCGCGAACGGCGATCTCGGAAATTTTGAATCTTTGGAAAACACTCTGAGCATCGGCGAACTCTCGCTCGACGGTCGCGTGCGTCCGGTGCGCGGCGCGTTGTCAATCGCGCTTCGGGCGAGAGAGCAGGGCATCAAAAATCTTCTGATTCCCGAAGAAAACGCGCCCGAAGCGGCGGTCGTGCAGGACATAGATGTTTTTCCCGTCCGCGATCTGCGGCAGGCTGCCGAGATAAGTTTCGGTCTTTTAACGGGTAAGGGAACGCCCGTTCCGCCTCTGAAATTGGATATTTCTCAGATCAGAACCAATGAAAATATATACCGTGTTGATTTTGCCGAAGTTCGCGGACAGCATTCGGCAAAACGCGCGCTCGAAATCTCTGCCGCCGGAGCGCACAACATTCTCCTTATCGGTCCGCCCGGATCGGGAAAGACGATGCTTGCCAAACGCCTGCCGACGATCCTGCCGCCGCTCGAATTTGAAGAATCGCTCGAAATCACGAAAATTCATTCGGTCGCGGGACTCACGGGAAAATCGGGTTTGATAACCGAGAGACCTTTTAAAAATCCGCACCATACGGTTTCGCAAGCGGGTCTCATCGGCGGAGGTTCGATCCCGAAACCGGGCGAAGTCTCGCTCGCACATCTCGGCGTTTTGTTTCTGGACGAACTGCCCGAATTCGACCGTTCGGTTTTGGAAGTCCTGCGCCAGCCGATGGAAGACAAGCAGGTAACGATCTCACGAGCCGCGACCTCTCTGACCTTTCCGTCAAACTTTACGCTCGTCGCTTCGATGAATCCGTGTCCGTGCGGGTATTTCGGAAGCACGCGCGAATGCAAATGCTCGCCGCCGCAGATACAGCGTTATGTCGGGAAAATTTCGGGACCTCTGATGGACAGGATTGATATTCACATAGACGTTCCGGCGGTCAATTTTAAAGAGTTAAGAGGCAAGGACACGCCGGCGGGAGAAAATTCGAAAGCCATTCGAGAAAGAGTTTTAAAGGCGCGGGAAATTCAGCTAAACAGATTTTCCGGCGAAAAAGTTTTTTCCAATTCGGCAATGTCGCCCGCGCAGATTCGCAAATTCTGCGCCCTCGATCCAGAATCTGAAAATCTGCTTGAAAAAGCGATGCTCAAACAAGGTCTGTCCGCCCGCGCTCACGACCGCATCTTAAAGGTTTCACGGACGATCGCCGATCTCGACGAAAGCGAAAATATCAAACCGAACCACATCTCCGAAGCCATCAATTACCGTTCGCTCGACAGAAATTACTGGAGCTAATCGTCGAGGCACACCGTTTGCACCTTTTAATTTCTGAAGATTTTTGTAGCTTTTTTTGTATCGAATGCTTACAATATAAAGCGGCGCGCGGTTTAATTCCCCCAAAAAAAGCGCGTTGGAATAAGAACAAGCACTTCGGGACTCCTGCATAGCGGTTGGGATTATGAAAATTTACGAACGGTATATTCTCGTCCGGGAAAATCTAAATTCGCGTCTGCGCCGGTATCCGTGGGCGAAATTTTTCGTCAATAATATTATCGTCGCCGCTTTGACGCTGACGATATTTTATCTTTCGCTCATTACAACTTCGTTTCCGCTCACGGCGGACGAACGCGCACAGATCGAACGCGCCGTCGCTCATCTGGAAGAGAAGGGTTTCGAGCGCGAAGCGTTTTTACTGCGCAACACGGTTACGTTTCGCGGCGGCGGCAACTGGCTCAATTCCGTTACCGGACAGGAAAACGCTTATGCGGCGACGAATTTCCCGTTCGGCATCATCACGCTCTACCCGGATTTTTATCACAAGACGGTGGACGATACGGAACGCGCGATGGTTCTCCTGCATGAAGCGCGGCATCTGCAGGGCGCGGAAGAGCGCGATGCCTACGCCTACGTCTGGGAAAACCGCGAACGTCTCGGCTGGACGATTTTCAAATACGGCTCGACGGCGAGTTATGTAACCATCGAGATGCAGACGCGCGAACACGCGCCCGGGCTTTTCACCTGTCCCGAAAAACTATTTAATGACTGCACCGTCAAACTCTACAACGATTCAGCCCGCAACGTCCGCTAAAAATAGCTTTATAAACAAAAAAAGTAAGAGAATTTCTTAATCGCTGTAAGAAATTCTCTTACTTTTTTTATTGCCGACTTTTAATCGGTAACATTTACGCCCGCGCCGTAACTGCATAAATATTTGCATTTGCGGGATTCCGACAATTTTTGGCACGGTGATTGTCTATATCAATCCAAACGTTCACGAAAAGTAAATCAACGATCACAAAGCCCCCGCTTTTGATTTTTCATAACGAAAAAGCATTTGCTTTTCGTGCGTTCAATTTCAAATTAAAGATTAGGAGATAAAAGAAAATGAAAAATCAAAAAGGTTTCTCTTTAGTAGAATTACTGGTTGTCGTGATCATCATCGCCATTATCGCGGCAATCGCCATTCCGTCGCTTCTCGCTTCAAGACGCGCGGCGAACGAAGCGAGCGCGGTTTCCAGCCTGAGAACGATTCACAGCGCAAATTCCACTTACTTTGCTACTACCGGCAACAATAACACTTATGGAACTTTAGCTCAGCTTGGAACAGCAGGTTTAATTGATAGCGTGTTGAGTGGAGCATCAGGTCAAAAGAGTGGTTATCAATTCACCTTGACTACCGGTGCGCAACTTTACTGCGCTAAAGCTGATCCAATCACAGCAGGCACAACTGGAGACAACTATTTTGGGATAGGAACTGACGGCGTTATTTACAAACATACAGCAACACTTGCGTGCGCGGGCGGTGTCCTAACACCTGCCGGAACGCCGATTCAATAACATCTCGACGGTTTTAGTTAAAAACAAAATTTATAAAGGAGTTCGCTCGCCGGACTCCTTCCATTCGGAATGATTCTGGTTATAGTTTGACTTACATCTATTAACTACAGGGATCATTCCGTTCTTTCTACGATCATTAAAACCGCCTATGCCTAAAGATGTCGAAATTATAGGTAAAAGCAACTTCGTTTGTCTCAGTTCGGTTTTGCTATTTTGTATCGTTACTTTCTTAGTTCCGATTCTATTCTGGGGACTGCCCGACGGATTTGATCTGTGGACTGATTTAAGATTCGCATCCGCTTTTTCCGAAACACTAAAGAACGGCGGTTATTTTCCGGTTTGGGCAAACGATAATTTCGGTTACGGAAGCATCGGCATTAGATTCTATCCGCCGATAGCATTTTACGGTTTAGCTCTCGCGCATCTGGCAACCGGAGATTGGTTCACTGCATTTTGTATCAACTTGACCTTTTGGATGTGTCTCGGATGCGTCGGAGTTTACTTTTTTGTCCGGCAATGGGGAACGCCCGTTCAGGCGATGGCAGCCGGGATGATTTACGCAATCGTCCCGCAACATTTGGTAGAGCTATATACCTATTTTCTTTATGCCGAGTTCGCCGCTTGGGGAATAACACCGTTTGTCTTTTGGTTCGTAACGCGCGTATGTCGCGGAAAAAGTTGGACTGACGTTTTTCTGTTCGCCATATCTTATTCACTACTAATTCTAACTCACATCCCGACGACAATCATCGTTTCGATCTGCCTTCCTATTTATGTTTTGGCATTGATGGACTGGAAACGATACGGAGAAATTTTCTCAAAACTAGCGATTGCCGTCGCCCTTATTTTAACGGCAACCTCTTTCAGTTGGATAAAAATAGTTACAGAATTTAAATGGCTTGCCCACAACAACCCGAAATGGTCAACCGGAAAATACGGGTTTAGCGCATGGCTTTTTCCAAACATTCTGATCGAGCGGAGCAGTTATCTACAGGTATTAGGTTCTTGGCTATTAGACATTACGATCTTTCTCACAATATTTTTGGTAATCCCTGGTTTTATATATCTTTTCATTTCAAAGACAAAAAACGATCCCGGCAGAAAAACTATTTTTGCCGTGACGATAACGGCGACGTTTGCATTTTTTATGCTCTCCAAGCCTAGTTTGTTCGTCTGGAATTCTGTCGAGTTTCTTCAAAAAATTCAATTTCCGTGGCGTTGGCTTTCGATCCTTTCGTTAATGGGTATCATTGCATTTTCTCTTTCAATTCCGAGATTGATTGCCGCATATCGAAGCTTTGCGAGATTTATAGTTTATCCGGCTTTAGTTTTAATCGTAGCAATAGTTTTATTTGATATAACTCAGGTGATCGTCCCGATGGAGACAGTTTCCCAAGCAAAATTCGATAAGGCTGATTATGAATTACGCTCGGGACCGATATTTGAAGGTTGGTGGACAGTCTGGGCGAAAGAAGCGGCGTTTGAGAATAAGGAACAGGCGAGTGCCGGAAACCGAAGAGTTGAGATTGCAAAATGGAATTCTACAGATAGAGAATTTACAGTCCACCGGGGTGAACCCGCAAACCTTCGTGTTTCGACCTTCTATTATCCATATTGGAAAGCTATCGTAAACGGTCAAGAGGCAAAAGTTGAGAAAGATGATAATGGAGTAATTTTAATTCCAGTTCAGGGTGAAATCTCTAAAGTTAAACTTCATTTTGAAGAACCGCCTTTATATGAAATTATGGTGGTTTTTTCCCAAATAACGTGGCTATTTTTTTTATTTTTTATATTTTCCCATTCTCTAAATTGGTTTTTGTCGGCACAAAAAAAAATCTTTTTTGCAAAAGATTTAGATTCTATTGAATACGGCGTAGATAAGGTGTTGATTGGTAAATAATCGAGTAAAAAAGTATGAAAACCGTAGCTAGATTCATAAATGATAATCATAACCGAAACTGGTTTTGCCTCACTATTATTTTTATATTTTGTTACGTTTCATTTGCTTTGCCGTTGCAGTTTTATGGACTACCTTCCGGTTATGATATGTTGACCGATATTCGGTTTGCCGCCGCCTTTCAGGATGCGATTGCCAACGGACAGCTATTCCCAAGTTGGGCAGACGATAATTTCGGATTTGGCAGTATCGGCATTCGATTCTATCCGCCGCTCTCGATTTATATTCTGGCAATTACTCACCTAATAACCAATGATTGGTTTATTACCTTCTTGTCGAACTTATACGTCTGGATGATTCTTGGTTGTGCGGGTATGTATTTCTTCGTTAAGGATTGGGGAACGCCCACACAGGGATTATTGGCAGCGATGCTTTACGCGATTGTGCCTCAGCATTTAGCTGAAATTTTTCAGTTCTTTTTGTTCGCAGAATTTGCTGCCTGGGGATTCCTGCCATTTTGCTTTATGTTCGTCACGCGAATTTGTCGCGGCGGAACGTGGGTTGATGTCGCACTCTTTGCGCTTTCCTATTCCTTGCTAATTCTAACACACATACCGACAACCATAATTGTCTCGTTTTCAATGCCGATTTATGTCCTAATTTTATTGGATTGGCGTAGTTGCAAGCGGATATTCATTCAATTATTTTCGGCTATTGTTTTGACTCTTTTGGCAACCTCTTTCAGATGGATCACAATCGTCAGTGAAATTAACTGGTTAGCACATAATGGACCCGAACACACATCGGGTTACTATGATTTTAGTCTTTGGATGTTTCCCAATGTATGGGCAAGCCGAACCCTTTTTATTTATGTCATGAGAGCATGGCTTTTCGACATTGCGATTATTCTGACTGCGGCACTTTTGATTCCGGCTTTTGTTAATTTGTTTAAGGATTTTACAAAAGCTAACAAATCAATTCAAAGAATTTTTGTCGCCTCGCTTATAACTTCGTGTTTTGCGTTTTTTATGCTGTCACGAGCAAGTTTTTCGATATGGAACAATTTTAACTTCTTACAGAAAATTCAGTATCCGTGGCGGTGGTTATCGGTCTTTTCACTGCTTTGCGTTGTTTTGTTTTCATTATCGGTTTCGTATTTGATGCAAAAATTTGAAAAATTTGAGCGGCTCGTCGCCTATCCCGCGTTGGCATTGGTTGTTACTATAATCCTCTTCAACATCACTCAGATAATCATACCGTCAGCTCCGTTTCCGAGTGCTGAATTTGCAAAGATCGAGAAAGAAGTAAAAACAGAACCTATGTGGGAAGGTTGGTGGACAGTCTGGGCAAAAGCAGAGGCTTTTGAGAATAAAGAAAAGGTTGTTGCGGGTAATCGCAATGTTGAAATCACGAATTGGACGCGCGAGTCGAAAGAATTTGTCGTTCAATCAGGTGAAGAAAAAAATGTCGGTGTGCAGAGCTTTTACTACCCGCACTGGAAGGCAAACGTGAACGGTCAAAATATCCAAATTAATAAGGACGAAAACGGGGCGATTAATATTCCGATTTCAAATGAAGTTTCTAGAGTTCGCCTTTATTTTGAAGAACCGTTCATCGTTAGAATCGCCCAAGTGATCTCAACAGTCACTTGGTTGCTGGCATTCAGTGCAATGATATTTGTTTACGCACGAAAATACACACAGTCGTTCAGTAATAAGCCGTTATTCGATAAAGAATACGATTATTCTTAAATAGGTGATTAGTATGGTTTCTAATATAAATACAAATCTTGTTAATTCCGAAGATAGACGAACAGCTGAGGCATTTGCTACATCTTGGAACAATCTGCCAAAGGGTTCGGTTTACACACTTGAACAAATCGAAGACTGGTTTGCACCGATAGGTAAAAAAGAAGTTGAAGGTAGAACGGTGCTTGAACTCGGATGTGGAAACGGAAGTTTATTATCGTACTTGCCAAAATGGAAACCTGAATACATTGAAGGTGTTGATCTTGGATCATCCATACTATCTTGCACAAGTAACATGTTTCAAACCGGCTTTCAGAATTTCAAAGTTACAAAGGCTGATTTGGTTCATTTTGAATCTGACGGTTTTGATTTAGTTTACTCTATTGGTGTTTTGCACCACCTAAAAGAGCCATTTGCCGGATTCAAAGCGGTATTAAGGAATACAAAACCGGGTGGCATTTTTCATTGTTGGGTTTACGCTCAAGAAGGTAATAAAATTATTATTTACCTCGTTGATCCGATTAGGAAAATAGCCTCGAAGTTTCCTTGGTGGGTAATAAAATACTTAACAGCCACGCCTTTAGCTGTTCCATTTTTCTTTTACGCAAAAATTCTTTCCAAGTGGAAAATACTCAAACGATTGCCGTTATATGAATATTCCTCTTGGATTTCTAAACGCGAGTTTGCTTTTTTCCGCCATGTAGCATTTGACCAATTGGTAACACCACAAACGATATATATTTCAAAAGAAACTATAGAAATCTGGCTAAATGAATTTGAAGAGATAGCGGAAGACTCTACTTATATAATTTTGAGAAACGGAAATTCTTGGAAATTTGGTGGTCGAAAGAGGAAACAACAATAAATACTGCTTTTTATGTTTATTAACATTTCAAAACAACGAGGGTTTTCGGCGGTCGAGATATTCGTTTTTGTTTTGATCGTGTTGATCATTGCGGCGATAGCGATTCCGAAGCTTTTGGAGTCGCACCGGATCGCCAGCGAGGAAGGAAAAGTCGAACCGCCGAAACGGATCGCCGATGAAGCGGCAGCGGTGCAGACCCTGCGCGTTATCGCGCGGGCGAACGCGACTTACCGGCTGACGAAGGGCGGCGGCAAATACGGGACATTTGACGATCTGCGCGAAGCCGACCTGCTCGACGCGACCTATGCGGGCGAACGCGTCGAGAAAGGCGGCTATGTTTTGACCGCTTCGGTTACGCCGTCCGGCACAGGCTTCTGCGCTTCGGCAGTGCCGACCGGGGCGGGAGCGTATCGTTCGTTCGGGATTGATGATAAAGGGTTGATCTATTCAAGTCCGGCGAACGGCGCGCCCGCGCCGGTTTGCTTAGACGGGATTTTACGGACAAACGGGGCGGAAACGCTCCCCTAAGCTGAAAAATCCTCGCTTAAGCGAAAACGGAACGCGGACACAGCCCCTGCCGCGTTCCGTTTTTTTATCTTACGGGCTGCTGAAATAATTTCAAGAACTGCTGAAACAATTTCAAGAACTGCGGGATCAATTTCAAGAAGCGCTGAAATAATTTCAGCGACTTCTTCGATATTTTCAAGGACTGCTGAATTAAATTCAAGAACCTTGAAAATGTTTCAGCCGATGAGGGAACAGTTTCAAGAACTGCGGGAACGATTTCAAGAACCGCTGAAAAGGGTTCAAGCGCGGCTGAAAACATTTCAAGATTTCTGAAACCTTTTCAAGGACTGAGGAAATCGTTTCAAGCATCTCTGAGATTAGTTCAAGAAGCCGTAAAATCAGTTCAGAATCCGCTGAAATCTTTTCAAGGCGGGATATTTTTAATTCAAAAACGGTCTGAAACGAAAATTTTTCATTTTTTTTTAAAAAATTATGTAAGAAATCGCCGAAAATTGTCATTTAAAGATAGAAACGAAAATTTTCCAGCTCTTACGCTTCCAAATTTTCCGTTTCCAACAAAATACTAAAAAAAAAAGGAGTATAAAAATTATGGGTGATTTTATTAGCAACGCCAGCGATGCCGATTTGTTAACGGAATCGCAGCATCTGTTTGAAACTCTGGACGGAAACGAATCGTCTTTCGGCGTTACGTCCGAACTGGTGGCTGATCTCGGAACGAAAAATACCAAGTATTCAGCCGATCTGAACGCTCACGTCGCCGCGCAAGCCGACGCGAAAAGCAAAACCGAATCCAAAGAGGCGAGCCGCGATGCGGTCGAAAAGGCGATCCGCGCGCTGTTGAAGCTCATCAGGGCGCATACCTCGATCACCGAAGCCCAGCTCGCTTCGCTCGGGCGGTTTACTTCGGGCGCGCAATCGCCGCTCTCCAATCCGACGCGCCCTGTCGGCAGAGTGGACACATCACAGCGTCTGCGCCACATAATCCACTTCGCCGACGAAGCCGCGCCGGACCAGAAACGCCGACCCGCCGGAACGGTCGGCTGTGAAATCTGGGCAAAGATCGGCGGCGAACCGCCGACCGACGTGAAGGATTGTTTCTTTGTAACACTCGATACGGCGACGCCTTATCTGTATGAATTCGACGGCGAAGACGCGGGAAAAATGATCCATTATATGCTCCGCTGGGCTTTGCGCGACGAAACTTATTCCTCCTGGAGCGAAACCGTCAGCGCGACCATTCCGGGATAAAAATCCCGTGAAAAAGCGTTGAGAAAAAAAGGGAAAGCGGAGATATTTGCGCATCGTTCAAATATCTCCGCTTTTTTTCTTCCGGTTTACTACTCCGTTTGCTGCGGGTTGTTTTTTGCCTGTAGATTGTGTTTTGAAAGCAGGTGGCGGTATTTATAGACTTCCATATGCAGAAGCTGCGCGGCTTGCGTCTGATTGCCGTTCATACGGAGCAGAGCCTGTTCGACGAGTTCCTTTTCCAGATTTCCGATAAATGATTGAAGGTCAAGCCCGTCGGCGGGAAGTCCGAAAACAGGCGCGGCGGCAGGTTCGAAAAATTCTTCGGCGCAATGTTCGGGTTTGATCTGTTCGCCGTCCGATGCCAGCGCGACGGCGCGTTCGATAGTGTGTTCGAGTTCGCGGACGTTGCCTTCCCAGCGGCGGCTTTCCAAAACGCGCATCGCTTCGGGCGAAATTTCGATCTGCTTGCCCGAACGGGCGCAGAATTTTTTGATGAAATGCCCGGCAAGCAGCGGAATGTCTTCGCGGCGTTCGCGCAGGGGCGGAATATGCAGCGGAATGACCGACAGGCGGTAAAACAGATCGCGGCGAAACGCGCCCTCTTCGACCCTCTTTTTCAGATCGCAGTTGGTCGCCGCGATGACGCGCGTGTCAACCGGCATTTCGTTCGCGCCGCCGACGCGCCGCACCTTTTTGTCCTGCAGAACCCGGAGCATCTTGACCTGCATCGTCAGCGGCATATCGCCGATCTCGTCCAGAAAGATAGTCCCGCCGTCCGCCACTTCAAAGAGTCCGGCGCGGTCGGCGTTCGCACCCGTGAACGAGCCTTTTTTGAAACCGAAAAGCTCGGCTTCGAGCAGGTTTTCCGGCATCGCGCCGCAGTTGATCGGGACGAAAGGCTGGTCGGCGCGCGGGCTGAGATCGTGGACGGCGCGGGCAAAAAGTTCTTTGCCCGTTCCCGATTCTCCCGTAATGAGAACGGTGGACATCTCGGCGGCGACCTGCTCGATCATCTCGAAGATCATCCGAATCTGCGGCGATTTTCCGACGATGTTTTTGACGCTCCCGCTCGACCGCTGGGCGCGTTTGTAAGCCTGGTTTTCCCTGAGAATCTTTTGTTTTTCGAGCGTGCGTTTGACGATCAGTTTGAGTTCTTCGTTGTTGAAAGGCTTCTGTATGAAATCGTCCGCGCCGAGCTTGAACGCCTCGCGCGCCGTGTTGATCGTGCCGAACGCCGTCATCAAAACGACGCCGACGCCGGGCGCGACCTCGCGCGCCTCCTTGAGCAGCGAGATGCCGTCCATATCCGGCATTTTAACGTCGGAGATAAGTATGTCGCACGGTTCGTTTTGCAGATGCGTGATCGCCGCCCGCCCGTTATTGGTTAAAACGACCGAGTAGCCGTCCGCTTCAAAAATCACTTTCAAAACCTTGAGATAGCTTTCCTCGTCATCAACGATCAAGAGCTTTATCATTATTTTGTCTCCGTAAAACTAACAAAACGGAAGGAGAAGGTGAAATAAAAACTGTTAGAGAAATATAACATATCGCCGATAATTGCAAATTTTATGGTTAAAATCTCAGCCGGGAAAAATGAAATTTCCGTTTGCTGCGAACAAATAAACCGGAAATTCAAATTCAATTGCTGAACGGCAGTTCGACGGTGATCTTCGTCCCGGCGTTTTCGCGGCTCTGCACGTCAACCCGTCCGCCGTGATCCTTTACGATCTTGTGAACTATCGAAAGCCCCAGCCCCGTGCCGTTCGCGCCTGCCGCGAACGGTTCGAAGAGATGTTCGAGCTGGTCGGATTTGATGCCGCAGCCCGAATCTTCAAAAACGATCTGTATGCGGCGTTCGGGAATCTCGCTGAGCCGGACGCGCAGGCTTCCGCCCGCCGGCATCGCCTGCAGTGAATTTCGCAGAATGTTCCAGAATACCTGTTTGATCTGCGTTCCGTTCGCCTTGATCGTTACGGGCGCATCCGGCAGATCGGAGTCAACCGTATGCGTTTCCTTGATCTCCGGGCTGTGCCGCAAAAGCGCGAGACAGTCGCGGATCGCTTCGCCGATGTCGGTCGTTTCAAATTCTTCGTTGGAGAAAACAGCCGCCGAAGGTTTCGCGTATGACAAAAAACTCGTGATGATGCGGTTCAGGCGGTCGGATTCGCGCAGGACGACGTTCATTAGATCGCCTTCGGGCGTTTCGGGCGGCACTTTTTCGTGCAGGTATTGCAGAGCCGAACTCATAGAACCGAGCGGATTGCGTATCTCGTGAGCCAGCCCCGCCGCCATCCGCCCGACCGCCGCCAGCCGGTCCGAACGGCGCAGAGTTTCCTCCATCGCGCGAATCTCCGTGATGTCCTGACATGTCAAAATCAGCCCGTGAATCAAACCGTTTCTGCCGATCAGAGGCGAAACCGAACAGGCGACCGTTACTTTTCGCGCGCTGTTTTCCTTCTCGTTTCCGGCATTGATGACGGCTTCGAAATGCTCGGTCGGAAACGTGTTTTCTTCGAGCGCGTTGTTGATACAGGAATTGACAAACGGACGTATCTCATCGCCGAAAATCGTGAAAATGCTCCGACCGACCGTTTCCCCGGACCTCAATCCCGAAATCTCTTCCGCCGCCCGGTTGAAGGAATGAATTTTTCCGTCCAGATCGGTCGTGATCAGCCCCGAACGTATCGAGGCGAGTATCCGTTCGTGCAGGACGTGCAGATCGGCAAAACTTTCCTCCGTTTCCCTGAGCCGTTCGCCGACCCCGCGCCGTTCGGAGATATACGCCGCGAGAAGCCCGACAACCAGGATGCTGACGTTGTTAAAGGCGAGATTTTGAACGAATCTCGACGGCGAAACGGCGCCCGAAAATGAAAAATTTAAAAACTGCGCCGACAAGATCGCCAATGTCGTAAACGAGGCGGAACAGAGCAGGGCAATGAGGACCGTTCCGAGCCTGTCAAAATAAAAACCGACGACCGTGATTAAAACGATGTAGAGCGTAACATATGGAGAAATTACGTTGTCCGTTTCCCGGACAAGCCAGGTGATGAGAAAAACGTCTATCAAAAACTGGATGCGGACTTGCCATTGATAATTTTTATTAAAACGCAGAGCGAGCAGATATAAGAAGGTCAATCCGATAGCGGTTGCGAAAAGCAAAAACAAGCTGTTCGGAAACGATTTGGTCGAGAGTTTGAGAAAACTGTTCGACCACCACCAGCTAGCCAGCAGCAGAAGAAAGATCAATCCGAGTCGCCCGTATATTAGACGCTGAATTTTGGCGGGAAGGATTTCGGACGGGTAGCCAGTTTTTTTCTCAGAAATCCGCATAGTTGAAAACAGAGTTCCAGATAGTTTCGCAGTCAGTTCAACCCGGGATCGTCGTAGCCTATTGTATAAAACATTTCGACGGAAAAAGGCAACAATTAATTGATTTTTTAGATGGTGTCGAATAAAAAATATTAAAATTAAAAAGCGGGCGGACGGCGGTTTGAATTAAATTCGCGGATGGTTTGAACGGGCGTTTTGCGGAATTTTGACATTATTTAAACTCTGAACCGTTTCACGTAAGGTGATTAACAGTAAATAATATTTAACCGAGGTATTTTGAGAAATCGTTGCAAACATATCAGTTAAAAAAAGTTAAACACAAGCCTGTGGAAAAAAAATTTGACTTTTTGTAAAAAAACTTGTAAAAGTATTCACAAATCACAAGTGGGGGCTTAGTGATAAATCATTTGTCTTTTGCGTTAACACCGAGGCATTAATTTGTTTGGGCAAGGACAGGCGGTTTATGACAAATCTATTTTCAAACAAAAGCTTTTTGGTTGAAGAAAAGTGTTTCGAGGTAACCAATGATTTTAAATGGTGAATCACAAAACACTCTCACTGAGCTCTTGAATAAACTTATCGAAGCCGGAGGCTCAGACCTTCACTTAAGGGTGGGCAGTCCGCCCCAGATTCGTCTTCACGGACTGATGCATCCGCTCGATGGTTACGCCCCGCTGACGCCCGAATCAGTTAAAGAAATCGGATATTCCGCCCTAACCGAAACACAGAGAAAAATACTGGAAGAAAAACTCGAACTCGATTTTTCGCTCGATCTGACCGAGCAATCCCGCTTCCGCGTAAATATTTTTAACCAGAAAAGCACGATCGGCGCGGTGTTCCGGGCAATTCCGTATGAGGTTCGCTCGTTTGAGGATTTGGGGCTGCCGCCCGTGGTTGCCGATCTGTGCCGGAAACCGCGCGGGCTGATCCTCGTAACCGGACCGACCGGTTCGGGAAAATCAACGACGCTCGCTTCGATGATTGACAAGATAAACATCACCCGGCACGAACATATTTTGACCATCGAAGATCCGATCGAATTCGTTCATCACCATAAAAACTGCGTTGTTACGCAGCGCGAACTCGGCGGCGATACGTTCGGCTTTGCCGAAGCCCTCCGTTCCGCTCTGCGGCAGGACCCGGACATCGTTTTGGTCGGCGAGATGCGCGATACGGAAACCATCGAGATGGCTCTGCGTGTGGCGGAAACCGGGCATCTGACTTTGGCGACTCTTCATACGAACAGCGCGGCTTCGACGATCAACCGGATCATTGACGTTTTTCCCGCTGCCCAGCAGGGACAGATTCGAACACAGCTCTCGATGGTCTTGCAGGGCATTATGTGCCAGGCGCTTTTGCCGAACGCGATGGGCAACGGGCGCGTCATGGCTCTGGAAATCCTGATCCCGAATTCAGCCGTCAGGAATCTTATCCGCGACGATAAGATTCACCAGATCTATTCGATGATGCAGACCGGTTCGGACAGATACGGGATGCAGACCCTTAATCAATCGCTCGCCGCGCTTTTTCACAGACGTTTGATTACATTGGAAACGGCGTTGACCATTTCGCCGAACGAGGATGAATTAAAGGAATTATGCGAACGAAAACCGACGGTCGGAATAAACGGCTTTCGCCCGGTCAGTCCGGCTCAAAAATTTCAAAAACCGCAGAAGCAAGCGGAACAGAGAAAAATTTGACGTGACAGATTCCGAAACGGTTTTATGATTTTTTTTGCGTAAATTAAAAATATTTATAAGCCGCAGACTATTTTTGGGCGTAAATAAATGAATATTCGCATTTATCAGTTAAATTAAAAATTCATTTAAAAACGGCGCGGTTACATCGAAAAATTTAAACTAACGGGCATTTATAAAAAAAATTGTTAGAAAAAAGAAAAAAAAGTCATTACTAAATAAGTAGAAAGAAAATAATTTAATTATTTGGATACATCAGTTATGAGAAGCAAATTCGGCAGGAGCGAAAAAGACCGATACGGATTTGAATGGGAAGACGATTACGGATTTACCGAGCATGCCGCATCGCCCGATCAGCTCGCCATTGTGGCGAGCAGTGAGGGGGAAGTAGTAACCGCGATTCCGATTCCGGGCGTCGTATCGGGTTCATACGATATGGATTTGGCGCGCTTGCCGGCGGATTTTGACCTGCTTCAGGCGATCAAGATGCGGCGCGAAAGCCATTTCGATCAAGCCCCGATCAGCTTAGAAACAAATTTTTTGACAGTGGTTTCCGATTTTTCAGAAAGAACCCGCATTCTCTCTCTCGGCGGTGAAACGCTTGCCCTGAATGATTTCGAATTATCGGAATGGCTGATCAATGCCGAACGCCAGATGCTGATCGGAGCCGACGGGCATCCGATTTTTGAAACGGCGCTCGAGGATACGGCTTGTTCGATCCGCCGTCTGCCGAACGGTCTGGTGGCAATGACCGAAGTTCCCCGGCAGCATATCGAGGCGACCCGCGAAAATATGCGGGCTTTATTCGGCGAACAAGCCATTACCCAGACAAACTTCGCCGTCGAAACGCCGCTTAGAACGGTCGCCCGGTATTTTCTGACTGCGCTGCCCGAAGGCGGAGCGGCTCTAAGACCCGGAAAAGAGTCGGAAGTTACCGCATTTTTGATAATCAGCCGTGCGGGTTTCAGTTACGGTTTGTGGAGTCCGGCAGCCGGATTGTTCAGTGAATACGCTTTTCTCGCTCCGCAGGAAATCGGCGGAGGACAGCCAGGTTTCAGCGGTCAAGAAACCGCCCCGGCTTATGAAGCCTGGAAATCGGTCAAACAAAAACCTGATGACTTAAATGATACGGAATCTGACGGAAGACTGGAGTCATATATCCAGCACGCTTTTGATCAATTGTTTCTACAACTTTCACCGGAACGACTCGAACAACTTCAATTAAGCAGTTACTCGCAGGTTATTTGGGCAGTCGAACAGGATTTGGCGGAAAAGGTAGCGCCGATTGCCGATAAATACGCCGAAGAGAGCGGTCTGAATTTCATAAAATTGGGCGTTCCGCTCGATGAAGCGGCGGCGGGCGGTCTGCTTTTCGGTTCTTTCACGTTCGGTGACGAAGTCGTCGCCGGGGCGGAGATTTTGCCGCCTGTCAATCTGGCGCGCGACCTGCTTGTTCGGGCGGACAAAGAAGAGATCGAACGCCGCCTGCAGGAAGAAATCGTTATCCAAAAAGAGCGCAGCCGCACCGTCTTCGCGCTCTGGGCTGCGCCGGTTATGGTTCTGGCTTGTCTTCTGGCGCTGAGCGCCGATATTGTCAGGCAGAAAATAATGCTTTCGCTGCGCGAACATCGCGCCGACATGCAAACTCTGGAATTAAAACCGGCACTCGACCGGCGAAAATCTTACGAGGAAAATCTGAAATGGTATCAGGAATTTATAACGCAGGTTAGCGCACTCCGCCGCCAGCAGCCGGTCGGGATCGGAATGCTCTACGAACTGAATCAAAATTACCCTCTAACGATTGATCCGGCGTTTTATGTTTCGGAGCTGAAACTCCTTCCGAACGGAAATGTAGAAGTAAAAGGGCTTTCGCGGAACAAGGACGCGGTAACTTCATTTCTCCGCTCGCTCGAATTTGCCGGCGGAGCGGAAAGCGGGACGCGTTTGTTCAGCAATCTGACATACGAAGTTCAGGAAGGCTCTCCAGCGGCGGTTGTTCAGACGGCAAGCCAACCGAACGCGCCGACTCTGGCAAACAACAATCTGGCGCCCGGTGTGATCGCCTGGAACATTAAGGGAAATTACCTGCCGATCGCCGAATTTGTCCCGCCCGATCCGAACAAACCGGGCGGTAACGTGAATCCTGCAGTCAACGCGGCAAACACTGTGGCGAATCCGCCCACGGCAGCCGCGCCGCCCGCTGTTCAAACGCCGGGGCAGTAGTTTTAAGTTTTTAATCGAAAAGAAAACCGAAATTTATGAGAACAACCAATACAAATTCACGCGGCAACAGCATAGTCGAAGAAGCGATCAAGCACGGTCCGGTTGTTACCTTCGTCATAATGCTGGTGATTTCGCTCGGAATCGGTTATCTGCTTTACAGCTTTTTGCTCAGCGATCAAATTCAATCGAACAGCGTCCATCGTACGCAGATCATCGCCAAGGAACTGGAAAATAAAAAGACTGAAAAAATGCTGGCGGAAGAAGACGCGTTTCGCGTGAAATTCGATAAGATCGTCGAGCTTTACGACGAAGCCAAACCGCTCCTGCCCGAAGAAACAGAAATCTCAGACGTTCTCGGTCAGGTCGAAACGGCGGCTCAGCGCAACGCCGTAACACTGACCGGTTTGCAGGCGGTTAAAGAATCCGTCAAATCGCCGAAAGCCGGAAAACTTTACGAACGCGAAATTCCCGCGCTCGTTACGGGACCGTATCCGCAGGTCGCCCGGTTTTTCGCGGATGTTTCGAGAATGCCGCGCATCCTCGTCGTTCGTGATTATTCAGTCGTCTCGCTGAAAAATTCGGTTTCGGCGGGCTTTACGCTGGTTGCCTATCACGCGCCGCCGCCGGGGGAAAAACCGAAGGTCGCGGTCAATCCGCCGGTTAGTCTAAACACGGAGGTAATGAAATAATGCAGGTTCAAACAAATACTGTCCGAACAATTTCGATCAAAGACCGCGCGTCGTTTCGTTTAGCCGCGCTGTTTTGCATTACCTTTCTGACATTCTTTATCGGCTGGCTGGTTTACGATCTTTTCAGTTCGACGCTCGAAGCCCAAGCCGCCGAAGCTAATCTTCCCGCTCAACCGGCTGTCGTTACGATTGATCCGAAGCTCGAACCCGAATTGAGAAAAGTTTTGGATGCTAATTTCCTGCTGACCGAAACGGCTGTTGTCAGGGATCCTTTTTCGGACCAGAGCGGCATCAGCGGCATGGCAAACGTCACGGTGAGCCAAATTACACCGCCGCAAACAACCGGTAGTACGACGCAATCGGTCAATGCCGGCAACCCGGCGCAAAGAACTTCGGCTCGACAAACTTCGCCTCCGGGACTTGTTTCAGGAAACAGAGATTTCGGCACTCTTCCAGTCATTCTTCCGCCGGAAGATACGAAAACGCGGCTGACGACCTGGGAACAGACGGGAAGATTCACGGGCAGCGGCGAACCCGACCCGCGGATCTTCGCAGTCGAAGATTTGATCCCGGTCGGTGTGGTCAGCGGCGGCGATGAAAAACAGGAAGTGATGTTTTATTCGCAGGCGGCGGACCGAACTTTCAGCTTTCCGGTCGGCACGCGTTTCTTTGACGCATGGCTGATGGAAGTAAGAACTGACGGTGTAGTTTTTACATTTGACGACAACTTTCGCACGTCGCGTCTGAAATCCTGGGGACGTTCGGTCAGATCGAACAACCGGGGCGGGTGATCGAGATTTCAAACAGTTTTAATTTAGCCGGTTCAGATCCGGCTACGGCATTGCCGAAAAACCGAACAAGGGAAATTGGGATGTGATGGATACTGGAAGTTTTTTTCCGTCCGTTAAAACTTCCGAAAGATAAAAATCTGAATGAGTAGAAAAAAACACATGAAGATACTAATTTTTACAACCTTGTTCTTAACATTTTCCTTTGGCGTTTTCGCTCAAACGACACAGCCCGTTTCGCTCGTTAAACAGTCGGACGCGGAAACGAAAAAAATCGCGGAAGACCGCGCGAAATTCCGTATCGCGCTGATCACGACGCTCGCCCGCAATTTAAAATATGCAAAACCCGAACGGGCGGTTTCCCTGATTCCCGACAATGTAACCGATTCCGAAGACATCAAAGCCATCTTAAAACTGGCGATACAGGAAAATCCCCAGCTCGCGCAGGATTCGGGCTATTGCGACCCGACCTTTGTCGGCGAACCGATCGTTTTTTCGACGACCGCCGAACTGACGATGGACGATCTGCTGTATCAGCTTCACAGGCGTTTCGACGTGAATTTTATCATCGGCGACGGCATTAAGGATCTGCCGGTCAATATCAGAAGCGGAAGTCTTCCGTGGAATAAACTTTTGAGTTCTCAGCTTTTCCTATCCGGCGTCCGCGCTAAATGTATCAACAGTCATACTATTCAACTTGTCAAAAACGAGTCGCTGCCGAAACTGCAGGATACTGCCGAAGTTCAAACGAAATTTATCAAACTTCGATTTTTACAGCCGTTTTCGGGCGGCAATGTTGACCTCGCCGGACGAACCAGCAACAACCGCGGCATTAATCAAAGTTGTCAAACCGGAGGCGGAGGTCTGGGCGGGGGAAATCAAGGCTGCGGAAATTTTGAAAAACTGATCATCGAAATCGAGAAAATTCTCGGCATCCGGTCTCCGACCGAAAGCAGTGTCGGAGGAACAACGGGCGGCGGCGGCGGAAATCTTGTCAGAGACACGGAGGTGGTTAGGACGAACAGATCGGTGTCAGTAATTCCGGGCAGAAATATTTTGGTCGTCCGCGCAACCGATGAAGAACTCGATTTGATCAATGAGATAATCGTTCGCGCCGACCGACCGCCGTTTCAGGTCGTTATCAAAGGACTCGTCTATACGGCAAATGAAGACAAACTACGCGACATCGGAGTTCAGACAACTATCATCGCCTCGACCGCCGACGGCGAAACGAGCGGCACGATCATCGGCAACCCGATCAGCGGTGCGGGAACACTTTTTGATTTTTCAGCTTTGGTCGGAACAGTTGATTTTAACGTGCAGGCTTCGGCTCTACAGCAAAACGGCGTGATTTCGATCAAAGCGCGTCCGTTCGCCGTCGTTCTGGACGGCGACTCGACCGAACTCGAAGTCGGTCGGCAGATTCCCGTCTTGACACAGGGAAGCGTGATCGGCGGCATTGCCGGAACTTTGGAATTTATCGGCGCGACCAACCGGCTTTCGGTAACGCCAAACGTCATTGACGATGATAGCGGAGTTCCGATCGCGGTCAATCTCGGACTGCTTCTGCAATCGAATGAGGTTGACGTTTCGGTCATCAGTCAGGGCATCCCGACGGTCAACGAACGCTCGATCCAGTCACGGATAATTTTAAGTAAAGACAAAACGGTAATCCTCGGCGGTTTTACGGTTGATTCGAGCAATCAGACGGTTTCGAAAACTCCGGGCTTGGGCGATATTCCGATTCTCGGATATTTGTTCAAGCGCAAAGTGCGCAACGACCAGATCAATCGTCTGTATTTCGCGCTTTCGGTCGAGGTCGTGCCGTATGGGCAGATCATCGAACCGGTTGTCGTGCCGGGAGCGACGACGACCGTGCCTTCGATCACACCGACACAGCTAAAACGGGCGGAAAAATCCGAGCCGCCGTCGGTTGTTACACCGTCGAAAAAGCAAAATGAACCGTAAAAAACGGTCAGCTGGAAACGCAATCAAAAAATGAAGTAAAAATTTCAAGCAGGTTAAGCAGTAAAAAGCAGTATGTCAACGGAAGAACTAAAAGATAATAATTTTGAAACCTTTACCGAAGATGAAGAGGATCTCTGGGAAGAATTCGAAGAATCCGACGTGTTTAAAGAAAATAGTTCCGGTGAGTCACCAGCCGAAAATCAGGCTCTAACGGTTCAAATAAGCCCGGAACAAAAGTATAAGGTCGAAGATTTACATCAATTTTCTCATTATTTGAACAAAGAATCTTCGAGTCGTTACCGGGCGATCGTGCTGAATGTCAAACTGGGCAATTTTCAATCTCTGAATTACGAGGTCGGTCTGGTAAACATCAAAAACGGCGAATACCGCGACGGCGTGATCCACGCTCTGCGGGTCAGCCCGGTGCATGTTACGTTTATTCCGATCGAAAAAAACTTTTTCGATTATCTGCACACGAATCTTTATAACGCGCAGACACAATCGCTGATTCTCGAACACCAACAGAAGAAGCAGTCGCAAAAAACTAAAAATTGGGGCGAGGGGCTAAGTGAATTGAGCGAGGAAGAAGCCTTTGCGATTCAAGCCGCTTCGGAAGCCGACTTTGCCAATGAATCGGAAGAATGGATTGATCTGACGAACCGCGAAGAATATGAGCGCAATATCAAGCGGAGCGAAGCGGAACTGACGACACAGGAATTTATCCGTCTGATCCTGATGGAATTCCTGCGTTCCGGCTCATCCGATATGCATATCGAAGCCGGTCAGCCGAATGGGCGTATCCGTTTTCGGTATGACAGCGAAATGTTTACGCGCTGGGACAACATCCCGTTTATCAAGATCAAACAGATCGCTATGGGAATGGCGGAAACCGCCGGCAAAGACGCGACGAAGATGAAGTTCAAGGACATTGACTCGACCGTCAAGGTGCGCGCCCTGCGCGACGGCGGAACGGCTGAGATAGAACTCCGCTTTGCGTCCCAGCCCACGCTCTACGCGCCGTCCATCGTTCTGCGTTCGCAGCTTAAACCGATCCGCGATATCAATCAGGTCGGTTTTTTGAAAAGACAGATCGCCGACCTGAAAGCGGCTTATTCGCAGAAACGCGGAATTCTGGTCGTCACGGGCGCGACCGGTTCTGGAAAGACGAACACGCTCGAAGCCATCTACGCCCAGCTCGAAGCGCCTGATACTTACAAGATCATCGAAATCGGCGAACCGATCGAGATCCGTTCGCCGCGCCGGACGCAGATGAGCCTGCGCCCGAATACGCCGTTTACCTGGTGGGACGCTTTTTATTCCTGTCTGAGAGCCGATCCCGACATTATCGGCATCGGCGAACTGCGTTCCGCCGAACACGCTTCGGTTGCGATCAACGCGGCTTTGACCGGGCATCTCGTTCTTTCTACATTTCACGCGGCGAGCGTCGAAGATACGCTTTCCAGAATGTTTCAGATGGGCATTCCGCGCGAAAATCTGGCGACCGGTCTGAATCTGATCCTTGCGCAGACGCTCGTCAAAAAACTCTGCGAAAGATGTAAGATCGCTGATCCGCGTCCGTCCGAAGAATACGACCGCGTGGTTTATAAAGCGGTCGGCTGTCCCGAATGTTTTAATAAAGGAACGCGCGGGCGAACGGCAATGGCTGAGCTTTTATATTTCAATGACGAGGTCAAAGAATGGGTGCAGAACAGAAACCTGACATCGAGAGATGTCGTCCAAAGAGCGATGAATGCGGGTTATTTGATCCCGTTAAAGACGGTCGCCCGCGAAAAGGTTCTTGCCGGAATCACTTCGGAGATGGAAGTCGCGGCGGTTCTCGGTCTGGTCGAAAATCAGCGTCAGCACGCCAACCGTTTCTATGCCCAATCCGCGGACAGAACGGTTATGCCGGAACCGATTGACCGTCACGACGATATTATCGAAGGCGAGGTCGTCGGCTAGCCTTAATTTTCAAACAGGCAGATTTTCCGAAATCTCCGAAACGAATTTTCTGGAGTTAAATTTATGAACGAAGTCAAAAACACTTACAACCCGAAACCCGCCGGAACGGTCAGACCTTTCAATGCCGCTTCAAACCGTTTTTCGACCGGGGTTAAGCGTCCAATGCCGTTTGATAAAACGGGCGCGAATGTTTCCGCTTTTCAGAGAAGTTCGAGTTCGGTAAATTCCGAAGCCGGTTTTAATTTTGTCGGAACTGATTCGTTCGGCGAACCGATCAGAGGATTTGTCCAGACGGCGGATGAAAGTCTGGCGGCAAACGAACTCGAACGCGCCGGTGTCCGCGTTCATTCGATCCGCCCGCGAACCCGCGCCAGACAGAAAACGCGCCGTCCGAAAGGTGTCGAATTCGCCACGCTTGCCGAACAGTTCGGCGATCTGATGGAGGTCGGCGAAAGCCCGACGCAGATCTGCCGTCTTTTGGCGTATTCGCAAACCAACAGGATGCTTTCCGATGCGCTACTCGACGCGAGCAATCTGATCATGAACGGCAGAACGCTTTCCGAAGCTTTCGGCGCGCAAAAGGACAACAACGGCAAACCGCTGTTCCCGATCACGTTCATCTGCGCCCTGCGGATCGGCGAAGAGATCGGAACAGCCGCCGACGCGGACACCGGAACGGATAAGAGCGCGTTTCTTTTGACGCTTCACCGCTTTGCCGAAGCCGAGAAAAAGGCGGATTCGATCCGTTCGAGCATTCGGTCGGCATTGATGTATCCGGTCGCGGTCATCGCCTTCTGCGTTATCGCCGTCGGCATCGTCGAGTATTTCGTGATGCCGAAAATGGTCGAGCTTTATAAGGCTTTATTGTCCGGCAGCGACACCCAGCTTCCGCTGATCACGAGAATTATGATCGCCGGTTCGGACTTTTTGACGAGCTGGCTCGGACTTGTTTTTATCATCGCCGTCATTATCGGGGTCGGCTTATTTATTCGCTGGGCGAAATCGCCCGACGGCAGTGACCAACTGAAAGTCTGGTCGCTCAGAATGCCGGTTTTCGGTTCGTTCTTCCGGCATTATTACGCGGCGCAGACGCTTCGCACGCTGGCTATGCTTTCTACTGGAATTCCCTCGATGACCGAACGCTTTCAGGTCGCCGCCGAAACGTCGAACAATCCCGAATACGCGCGAATGCTGATGCATGTCCGCCAGCGTT
>JBGTSF010000051.1:0-35948 GCA_041940425.1 Pyrinomonadaceae bacterium | reverse complement strand
GGCAGCCGTCGGTTAAACTTGAAGATGGTTTGAGAAAGTTATTTTAGTTCGGAGAGTTCATAGAGTTTGGAGAGTTTGTAGAGTAAAATCAGAAAACCGGAAACTCTATGAACTCCAAAAACTCTACAAACTCTACAAACTCCATCATCGTGCGTGGCACAAATTGGATCGGCGATGCGGTGATGACGATTCCCGCTTTGCGAGAACTGCGCCGGATTTTTCCCGGCGCGGAGATTTTTCTGCATACGCGCGCGTGGGCGAAAGGGATTTTTCAGGACGCGGATTTTATTGATGAGATTTTGGCGTTTGAAGAATCAGACTCGAAATTTAAAACCGTTAAGGAACAAGTAAAATCGCTCAAAGAACATAAATTCGACCTGTCTGTTTTGTTTACCAATTCGTTCGAATCGGCATTGACGGCAAAACTCGCGCGGATTCCGCGCCGGTTCGGTTACGCGAAAGAAGGCAGAAGTTTTTTGCTGACGGACAGTGTGGAAATTCCCGCGTGGAAAAATGAACGGCACGAAAGTTTTTATTATTTACATCTGATCGCGGAAATCGAAAAGGCGTTTTTCGGCACGGAAACCGTTTTAAAAAACACGCCGCGTTTGGATTTGAATGTCTCGGAAGAACGAATTTTAGCCGCCAGAAAATTGCTCTGGAGAAACGGAGTCAATTTGACGAAAAAAACCGTCGCACTCGGTGTCGGTTCGACCAATTCGCGCGCGAAACGCTGGCAGGCTGAAAGTTTTGCCGAACTGAACGATAAACTGCAAAGCGATTTAGATGCGAATGTAATTTTAATCGGAGCGCAAGACGAACTCGATATTTCGCGGGATGTTTTTGAAAAATCGAAAAACAAACCGGTAATTTTAACAGGCAAAACTTCGCTGGCGGAAGTAGTCGCCGTTCTGGGCACGGTTGATCTGCTCGTTTCAAACGATATGGGTTTGGCGCACATCGCGCCGGCGGCGGGGACGAAAACGCTGGTGATTTTCGGTCCGACAAATCCGAAAACTACTCAACCGCTCGGCTCGGAAATCATTCGCCGCGAGGATGTAGATTGCTCGCCGTGTATGCTCCGCGACTGCCCGATTGACCATCGCTGTATGACGCGCATTTCGGCAAGAGAGGTGTTTGAGAAGGTAAAAGAAATATTTAACGCAAAGGCGCAGTAACGCGAAGGCGCAAAGGGATTTTTAAATGGTTTTTCATAAAAAGATTGAAATTTTTCTTAGATAATATCCATCATAAAAAGAAATTGAAAGAATAAATTTGCACAAGCCGCTTTAAAACTCTTTGCGTCTTTGCGTCTCTGCGCCTTTGCGGTAAAACAAACTTGCGCCCTTGCGCCTTCGCGTCTTTGCGTTAAAATTTTCCTGCAATGAAACATAAAGCAGTTTTTTTAGACCGGGATGGGACGTTGATCGAAGACGCGAATTATTTGAGCCGCGTCGAGGATTTGCGTTTTTTTTCTTTCACGGGAAAAGCGGTCGAACTATTAAAAGAAAGCGGTTTTCTCGTCATCGTCGCAACCAATCAATCGGGCATCGGGCGCGGGATATTTGATGAAAACTCAATGCACTTGATTCACAATGAAATTCAAAAAAACCTCGAAAATAAAATTGACGCTTTTTATTTTTGCCCGCATCTTCCGGCGGACGGATGCGCGTGCCGCAAGCCGGGATCGGGAATGATCGAAAACGCGCTTGCGGATTTTGCGATTGATCTGGAAAATTCGTGGATGATCGGCGATAAGGCGATTGATGTCGAAACGGGAAAAAATGCCGGATTGAAAACCGCACTGGTTTTAACCGGCTACGGGCAGAGAGAACTCGCCGGACTAAACGAAAAACCCGACATTACCGCTGAAAATCTGCTCGAAGCGGTGCGCGGAATTCTCGGTTTTGACTAGCATTTTTGTGCCATTTAATGTTAATTTAGCAATGCCGTTCGGAAAATGAATTTCTCGCGGCAGAATTTATCTTCCGTAAACGCTTAACTTTTTATAATTCCGTTTAATTTATTAACTTTTTTCTTCGGTCAATTTTCTTTCCGTTGTGAAAAATATGTTCAGCTTAAAAGAGAGACAATTTCCGGCAAAAGCCCAACGAGTGCAGACACTTATCATCGGGCGTTTGATGGCGATCTTTCTGCTTTTGGTGGCGGGCTGGATCTGGCACGAAGGACAGCTCAAATTTACTTTTCAAACTTTCCCGCAGGATTTGTTTCTCGCTTTTGTCGTCGGGGTCGGGCTGACGATAGTTTATTTTTTTATTCTCCGTTTAAGCCAAAATCTGAGGTGGCAGATTCGCGCTCAATTTCTGATTGACGCGCTTTTGATAACGTGGCTCGTCTGGCGCACCGGAACTCTGACCTCGCCCTACCTGACGCTTTATATAATCTTGATCGGCGTGGCGAGCGCGTTCGTCAGCGCGCGCGGGACGCTTCTGCTCGCTTCTCTGTGCGCTTTCTTTTTTACAGTGGTTTCGGTCGGCGTAACTTTTTCGCTGATCCGCGCCTACGGCGTTTTGCCCGATCCGCCGAAGATCGTGCAGATCATCGGTTTTCACGTCGTCGCGTTTTTCGTTGTCGGACTGCTCGCCGCGCGGCTTTCGGACCGGTCGGCGCACGGCGAAAAATTGATTGAAGCGAAAAAATCGCTCGAAAATCTGCGCCTTCTACATGAGCGCATTATCGAATCAATCCGTTCGGGATTGATGACGACCGATCTCGAAGGCACGATCTACACATTCAACGCCGCCGCCGCCGAGATCACCGGCTACACCGCCGAAGAATTGACCGGGAAAAACATCTCGCTCCTGCTCGGAGATATCGGACAAAAGGTCGCCGCTTCGTTTTCAGCCGCCGACAGCGGCGAACAACAGCCGCGTTTTGAAGCCGATCTGATAACGCCCGAACGATTTGCCGTCCGCATCGGCTACAGCATCGCGCCGCTGTTCAGCGAAGAAGGCGAAAAAAGCGGTCTGATCATCACATTTCAGGATTTGACCGATATTCGTTCGATGGAGGAAAGCGTGCGCCGCAAAGACCGTCTGGCGGCGGTCGGGCGCGTCGCCGCCGGTCTGGCGCACGAGATCAGAAATCCGCTCGGCGCGATGCGCGGCGCGATCCAGGTTCTCGAATCGAGCGTTCCGAAAGAATCAACCCAATCGAGCCTGATGGACATTATTCTGCGCGAATCGGACAGGCTGAATAAAATCATCACGAATTTTCTGACCTACGCCCGCCCGCGCGCCGGAAACTTTTCCGAAATAGATGTCTGTGAAGCCATCGAAGATACGGTTACGCTTTTACAGCACAGCCCGGACGTGAAGGATTTTCATAAAATTTCGACCGCGCTTCCCGATAAATCCGTAGTTATTTCCGCCGACTCGACACAGCTTAAACAAATTTTCTGGAATTTGGCGCGGAACGCATTTGACGCGATGCCGGCGGGCGGCGAGCTTTCGATCCAGTGCGAACAAATTTCTCACAACCGCATCAGAATTACATTTACCGATTCGGGCTGCGGGATGAGCGCGGGACAGGTCGAGCAGCTTTTCGAACCGTTTTCCGAATCCACGACCGGCGGCACCGGGCTCGGGCTTTCAATCGTTTACCAGATCGTCCGCGATCACGGCGGAACGATCAACGTCAAGAGTCAGGAAAATGTCGGAACGACGATTTCGGTCGAGCTTCCGGCGGATTTTCGCGCCGCGCTAATTGATGAAAAAGAACAAACCGCAAACATCGAAAACCCAATTCATACGAACCGTCAACCGTCGCGGCTCGAAGGATTTTTGAATGTTCAAAACAGGTAAAGTAAATTTTGTTCTTGAAAAATACATAAGTTTTTTGTCAAAATGGAAAGGTCGTTTCCCTTCGACCGACGATAGCCAATCTTAAAAAACGAAATTTTCCCCCTGATGTTTTTCCAATTGAATAACCGATGTCAAATTTACTGATTGTTGATGACGAGCAAAGTTACCGCCAGCTTTTAACCCTTGTTTTTCAAGGCGACGGGCATAATATCCGAACTGCGAACAACGGGCGCGAAGCCGTCGAACTCTTGCAGGACGAGCCTGCCGATCTGATCATTTCCGACGTCAAAATGCCGGATATGGACGGCATCGAACTGCTGCGTTCGGCGCGCGAATTTTTGCCCGATGTGGCGGTCGTTCTGATGACGGCGTTCGCGTCGGTCGAAACGGCGCGCGAAGCCTTTAAGCTCGGCGCGGACGATTTTATACAGAAACCTTTCGATGTCGAGGAATTGAAATTAATCGTCAAAAAAGCGCTCGAAAAACAAGCGTTGATCAACGAAAACCGCGCCTTCAAACGCGCCCAGCGCGAACGCGGAAGCATCAAGAACATTATCGGCAATTCCGACAAAATGAAGGCGATTTTTCAGATGATCGAAACGGTTTCGGAAGTTCAGTCAACGGTTCTCGTAACGGGCGAATCGGGAACGGGAAAAGAACTCGTCGCCCGCGCGATTCACGATCTTTCGCCGCGCGCCGAAAAACCTTTTATCTCGATCAACTGCGGCGCGTTTACCGAAACGCTTCTCGAATCCGAACTTTTCGGTTACGTGAAGGGAGCGTTTACGGGCGCGAACACCAACCGCAAAGGCTTGTTCGAAGCCGCCAATAAAGGCACGATCTTCCTCGACGAGATCGGCGAGATGTCGCCCGCGATGCAGGTCAAACTCCTGCGTGTTTTGCAGGAAAGACGGGTTCGCCCGGTCGGCGCGCATGAAGAAATTCCGGTTGACACGCGCGTCATCGCCGCGACCAACCGCGATCTCAAAGCGATGTCCGATGACGGGAGTTTCCGTGAAGACCTTTTTTACCGCATTTCCGTTATCCCGATCAGTCTGCCGCCGCTCCGCGAGCGCAGCGAGGACATTCCCGAACTCGCCGAACATTTCGTCAAAAAATTCTGCGCTCAAACCGGCAGAAATCTCTCGATCTCGAACCGCGCGATGCGGATTCTGGAAAACTACGCGTGGCACGGCAACGTCCGCGAACTCGAACACACCATCGAACGCGCCGTCGCCTTGGAGCCGACCAATGAAATCCAGCCCGAACGCCTGCCCGACCATATCACGAACTACAACCCGACGCGCATCAAGGCGGAATTCGATCTGCCGGACGAAGGCATAAATTTCTTTACGCATCTGGGAAATCTGGAAAAAACCTATGTCGTCGAAGCATTGAAAAAATCGGGCGGCAACCAAACCCGCGCCGCCGAACTCCTGCAAATGCCCGTCCGCTCGCTCCGTCATCTTTTGGACAAACACGACATCCGCACGCTTTCAGCACAGATGCGGAGCAACGGAAATTAATTCGTCGGTTGAATTTTGAATAAAAAAAAGTCCGGGACATTATCAAAACCCGGACTTTTTTTATCAGACTTCCCTCTATGACAATAAATGTCACACGGCGTTTACCAAAAACTGTTAATTAACAAGTTTTTGACTTTAAATAAACCATTTTCGCAAAACCAAAGCTATAACATAAACCTTTTATTTACAATCATTTCAATCGTCCTTTTAAGTTTAAATAATTTTGGCACGGCGATTGATTTAGGTAACGTCAGCCTGAGAAAGGTAGAAAAAGACTAAAAACAAACAAAAACAAAACAAACTTAGGAGATTGTGAAATAAAATGAAAAATCAAAAAGGTTTCTCGCTCATCGAGCTTTTAATCGTCGTCGTTATCATCGGCATCATCGCCGCTATCGCTATTCCCAACTTGCTTGCCGCCCGCCGTTCAGCTAACGAAGGTTCGGCTCAGTCAACCAACCGCACGCTGCACAGCGCGCAGGTTACTTTCTCGTCAACCGTCGGCAGCGGCAACTATGCCGGTGATTCGTTGCTCGGAGCCGGAACGGTCGGCAACGGAACAGGTCTGGGCGCACTTTTCGATCAAGGTTTGATTGACGAAACTCTGGCGGCTGGTCAAAAGAGCGGTTACGACTATAACACTGAGGCTACTGACCGCGTTGTCGGAACGAACGAAGCCAGCTTTACCGTCGGTTCAAAACCGGCTCAAGCTTCGGGTGTCGGTCAAACCGGAACGCGCAAATTCTGCGTAGCGACGGACGGTGTTGTTCGCGCCAGTTCAGATCCGGCTACCCTTGGAACAAACATCACCGTTGATGGTGATTGTGTCATAGGGGCATACCCGGATGTCGTTCAATAATCAACTTTAACTTTAACTTTTGAAAGTCCCGTAAATTGAAAGATTTGCGGGACTTTTTACTTTTTGTAAATTATTCCGAAAACATATTGTGCCAAGCCTCTTTTTTGTGTAAAATAAATCTGCCCGCGAGCGCTGTCGGGCATTCTTCAAAAACTTTTCTTTTAACTCAAAAAATAAACTTCAAATCGAATAATGAAGCGAATTCTGATAATTGCCCGCAATACTTTTCGTGAAGCCGTCCGCGACCGCGTTTTGTATAATCTCGTGGTTTTCGTGCTTTTGATCACGGCGAGCGCGATTTTCTTAGGCGAACTGACCGCCGGACAGGAAGTCCGCACGATCGTCAATCTGGGCTTAAGCGCGTGCCTGCTGTTCGGCGCGTTCATCTCGATCTTTGTCGGTGTCAGTCTCGTTTCCAAAGAAATCGAACGGCGGACACTCTATGCGGTTTTATCGAAACCCGTCGGGCGCGGCGAATTTATCGTCGGCAAATATCTCGGCTTATGCCTGACGCTTCTGGTCAATGTCGTGATAATGGGCGCGGGCGTGTCGCTCGCCCTGCTTTACGTCGGCGGCGGCTCGCTCGCGTTTTCGATCTGGGGCGCGGTTTTTCTGATCTTTCTCGAACTTGCTATTTTAACCGCCGTGGCGATTCTTTTTTCCTCGTTTTCATCGCCCGCTTTGAGCGCGCTTTTGACCTTTCTGATTTTTATCATCGGAAATTTCAGTGCGTCGCTTCGTGATTTTGCCGAAAATCTCGGCTCATCCGGCGCGAAGATATTTTTTAACTTTTTGTATTACTTTCTGCCGAATCTTTCGCATTTCAGTTTTATCACCAACGCGGCGCACGGCGATGTTCCGCAGGCTTCAATGCTCAATGGTGGATTTCTTTATGCGTTTATTTATATCGTTATTTTACTGACAATAACGATTTTGATTTTTAGCCGTAGAAACTTCAAATAATCGTGGCTTGCATAATGAGGAAATGTCTCTCAAAAAATAAATCTTTTTTATTCTGGGCTACTTCTGTTGGCGTATTAACAGCAACATTTGCTCTCGCTCCACAGATTGATCTTTGGATTGCACGCGGAAATGAATGGAAAGGAATTTATGCTATCACCGATCATGACGAACCGTTTTACGCTGCTTATCTGCAATCTCTGATGGAAGGCAAACCGCGTCGTAACTCGCCATACACAGGAGCAATAGACAACCTTGAAACTCCTCAAAAAGAGTCACACCTTTCAATTCAGTTTTTAGCCTCTTACCCGACTGCCCAAATTGCCAAGCTTTTCGGTTTTTCGCTTCCAACCACGATGATTTTTCTTAGTGCAGCAATCGGTTTTTTGTCCGCCATTGTTATCTTTTGGCTGTTTTATCTTTTTTTTCAAAATACCTTCGCATCCTTTGTCGGCACGTTAATAATTTTGTTTGGCGGAACGCTTGCCGCCGGGCAAGGAAGTTTTTTTAACACGGTTTTCTCGCAAGATGTCCATTATACAAACTCGCTTCTCTTTTTGCGGCGAACGCTTCCGGCATCCGGTTTTCCCGTCTTGTTTCTTTTTTTTATCCTTATTTGGAAATTTATTATTTCCGATACGGACAGACGAAAAGTTTTATGGGGATTTTTATCTATTGGCTGTTTTGGATTTAGTGTTTTTTCTTATTTTTACTTTTGGACAACGGCAATTGCC
Source organism: Pyrinomonadaceae bacterium (assembly GCA_041940425.1). Classification (GTDB taxonomy): domain Bacteria; phylum Acidobacteriota; class Blastocatellia; order Pyrinomonadales; family Pyrinomonadaceae; genus DATHTS01. Next base: position 28,045 of record JBGTSF010000051.1, on the reverse strand, counting down.
TGGTTTTTAGGTTTGATAATTTTATGGACAATTTTCCGCTTTGAAGAATTACGCAAAAACAAATTCAGTCTGGCGTGCCTTTCACTCGGTTTATCTCTTTTTCTAATTCCCTATTTTGTTTTATTGCAAAACAGATCTGCTGACGTGGATGCGGCATTAACTCTAAACCAAACTCATACCCCGGATTTATTTCGTATCCCCGAAATTGTCAGTTATCTGACAATTGTTTTTTTTCTCTACTCACATAATCGCGGTTGGATAAATCTGCGTGAGAAGAATTTTCTTTTCCTTATGTCTTTTACGTTGGTTTCGATAATTGTCTTCAATCAGCAGATCTTGACCGGATACAGTCTACAACCGTTTCATTATCAATTTTTCTGTGCTAATTATATTGCTGTTTTTCCGCTTTTTGCGTTGGTATTTCATTTGGCGCAAAAAAAATTATCAGCAGAGGGGTTTCACAGAACCCTGCTCTTAGCCGCGGCAGTGATAATCATAATCGGTTGTATTGACACGGTATCGGGAATGAGTCCGACGAAAGATTTGAATATACGGCGTGATGAATTGATTCCGGTTACTCGAAGGATTAAAGAAATTAGCGCAGGCAAATCTGAAAACTCGCCATCACTAATTTTAAGTTTTGATTTTTCCGACAAAAACATGGTGAATGGAATGGACATCCCTTCATTAACTTCCCAACCCGTTGTTTGGAGTGTGTATATGTCTATGTTTCCCGATGTCAATAAGAATGAAAATAAGCAAAGGCTCTTTAAATTTTTGTACTACCAAAATTTTAGCGAGCAGAAACTCCGGCATGAATTACGGAATAATAATTTCTATCTGATATATACTTTTTTCGGAGCAGACAAGACATCAGATATTTACATAAACAAATTAGACTATGTAAAGCACGAAAATGTAGAGGAAATCGTCAGTCAGTTCGGCGAGTTTAGGCGCAGTTTTAATTATGAAGAAGCCCGAACGGATGAAATATCTTTCGTGCTTGTTCATAGATTCTCAGAACATGATTTATCAGTGGTAGATCGCTGGTATCAAATTCATAACCGAGAAGACATCGGAGAATATACTTTATACACTGTCGAGTTACGTGATCAGTAAATTCAGTTTTTATGAGCAGTATTAATCAAAAACAAATTCTCCTACCCGTTTCAATAATAATAATCGGGTATTTGGCTATTTTCGGTATGAGTAAATATTTGGATGACTCTCGCCCACCTCTACCCGAAGGCTACGCGGATCAGGATTTGGCTTTGCAAGGCGCGCGTCTGAAAGGCTACGCGCTCGGCTTTGAAGGCTTGATCGCCGATTGGTATTGGATGCAGAGCCTGCAATACGTCGGCAACAAAATTCTGGATAACCCGGACGCAAATATTTCTTTGGACGATCTCAACGCCCTGAATCCGCGTCTGCTTTATCCGTATCTCGACAATGCGACGACGCTCGACCCGCGTTTTATCGCGCCTTATTCTTACGGCGCGTTCGTTCTGCCCGCGATTGATAAAGAGCAGGCGATAAAAATTTCGCTCAAAGGCATCGAAAACAATCCCGGCAACTGGTATCTCTATCATCAGCTCGGCTTTATCTACTGGAAAACCGGGGATTACAAAAAAGCGGAAGAGGTTTACACGAAAGGAAGTCTGATAAAAGACGCGCCGACTTTTATGACATTGATGGCGGCAAATATGAAAACCGAAGGCGGAAGCCGCGAAACTGCCCGCGCGATCTACCGCCAGATATATGAGGAAACTTCAAACGACGAGATAAAAAAAGTCCTTGAATTAAAACTTCTGGGCTATGATTCCGCCGAAGAGCGCGAGGCGATTCAAAAGGTTTTGGACGGTTTTCAAAAACAAACAAACCGCTGTCCGACCAACTGGCGCGAAATTTTTCCGCTTATTCGCCAGGTTCGTCTGCCGAACGGAAGCAGTCTGAGAGTCGAATCGCAAACCTTCGCCCCGGTTGACCCGACCGATGTTGCTTATGTTCTCTTCAAAAAAGATGAGCGGTGCATGGTTGACCTTGACCCCAAAAAATCGAAACTTCCCGTTTTGTAATTTCTTCGTATGAAAATCTTTCCCGAAAAATTGGTGCAAAATGAGAAATTCCGCATTTTGCTCATCGCCTTTGTCGCCGTCGCGGTGATCTCGCCGGTTTTGATCTACGGTCTGCCTTACGGCTACGATCTGCCGCATCACTACCAGTGCGCGATGACGTTTTACGAATCAATTCTGGCGGGCGATTTTTATCCGTCGTGGTCGCTCAACCGCAATTTCGGTTTCGGCGGAATGGAAACGCGGCTCTATCCGCCCGTGTCGCATTACGCGCTGGCGGTTTTTTATTTGATGGCGGGCGACTGGCAGACCGCCACATTTCTGACGCTTTCGCTTTTTACATTCGCCGGCGGTGTCGGCGTTTATCTCTGGGCGCGGGAATATATGCCCGCCTCTCAAGCGGTTTTCGCCGGATGTATCTACAATCTTCTGCCGTATCACCTGACGCAGATTTACAACACATTTTTCTACGCCGAATTTGTCGGAAGCTGTGTTTTGCCGTTCACATTTTTGTTTATTTCGAGAGTCTGCCGCCGCGGAAACCTACGCGATGTCGTCGGTCTGGCGGTTTCATTCGCCGTTTTGATTTTGACGCATCTGCCTTTGACGGTGATCGGCGCGATCTGTTTTACGGTTTACGGTCTGTCGCTGCTTAAACGCGAAAAAATCTTTTCTCAAATTTCCAAATTGGCGGCGGGAAGTTTTCTCGGCTTGGCGGCAAGTTCGTTTTTCTGGATAAAAGTTATTCAGGAAAAAAACTTGCTCGCCAAAACGCAAATTTATCCCGACCCGTGGCTCGATTACCGGCTTCATTTTCTGCTCACGCCGATCCAGACTTTCGAAGGCGATCTGCAGGAAACGATTTTCAATTTATCACTTCTCTATTACGACCTGATGCTTCTGTGCGCCGTCGCTCTGGCACTCTTCTGCACGATTCCGTTTTTGATCGGCAAATTAAAATCGTTGAGCTATATGAAAGGCGTTTGGCTGATCTTCGCGCTGTCGGTCTTTCTCGCCGTCCCGTTCAGCCGCGTCGTCTGGGATCATTTTCCGCTCTTGCAGGAAGTCCAATTCCCTTGGCGTTGGCTGGCAATTGTTTCGCTCGCGGCATCGGTTTTGTCAGCCGGTTTTCTAAATCATCTGGTCGAATGGTTGAAGAGCAACAAGCGTCCCGTCGGGCTGATCGTCTGCGGCGCGATTCTGGCGATAGTTACTTTTTCGGTCAAACAAATAATGCTTCAATCGCCGTTTATCGAGAAAGAAAGAATTTCGAATTTTATGGAGGAGACCGCCGACAAAAAAGGCTTTACATTCTGGTGGACGATCTGGGCGAAAAAAGAAGCGTTTGAAAATAAAGAAAAGATTTCAGTTCCAAACCGCATTGTCGAAATCACCGGATGGACGGCGACCGAAAAGGAATTTCAGATTTCCGAAGGCGAAGCGGCAGAAGCAAGAATCGCTTTGTTTTATCACCCGAACTGGAAAGCCTCTGTCAACGGAGATGAAATCAATATCGAGCCGGATAAAAACGGGGCGATTCTAATATTCGTGCCGAACCGTTCGGCTGATGTAACTCTCGTCTTCCGGGAAACGAGGCTTATCGCCTTTGCGCAGTGGTTTTCGCTTTCTGTTTGGCTTTTATTTTTGTTGACGGCGTTTTATTTTGCCGGTCGAAAAATTTTAAACAGGGAAAGTTAAAATTAAATGTCCGATAAACAAAACCAACTTACGGCTGATTTTTTTAGAAGCGAATATTCGCGGCTCTCATTAATTATTCTTCTGTCAATTTTAATTATTTCACCGTTTATGATATTCGGCATTTATAACGGCGTTGATCTTCCGTATCATTTTCAGCTTGCCGAAACTTTCTACCGGGCAATTCCTTTCGGGGATTTTTATCCGAGTTGGGGAGCGGATGAAAATCTGGGTTACGGAAATCCGGCTGTCCGTTTCTATCCGCCGATCACGCCTTTTTTGCTTGCTCTCACCAAACTCGTAACGGGAAACTGGCATCTGGCGGCAACGCTGAATTTGTTTCTCTATACACTGATCGGCGGGCTGGGCGCGTATCTGTGGGCAAAGGAATTTTACGTGCCGAGACAGGCGGTTTGGGCGGGATTGATTTTTATCGTTATGCCGTATCGCCTGAGTGAAATTTATGACGGTTTTGTTTTTGCCGAGTACGCCGGGGGCGCGGTTCTTCCTTTTTGCTTTTTGTTTATCACAAGAATTTGCCGGCGCGGAACGATGGCGGACGTTTTAGGCTTGAGCGTCTCGTTCGCGGTTCTGATTTTAACTCATTTGCCTCTGACCGTGATCGGCTCGATCTGTTTCGCGCTTTATTCAATTTTAATGCTGCCGAAATCCGCCGTTCTGAAATCTCTTTTCAGATTGGCTTCGGCGGTCGTTTTTTCACTGGCGGCGACTTCCTTTTACTGGATCAAGATAATTTATGAAATGAGCTGGATAAGAAACACGAAGCTCCGCACCGATTTCGATTTCGATTATGCTCATAATTTTTTATTAACAAGCCCGTGGTTCGGCGAAAAGGTAATGTGGTATCTGAATCTGGTTCTGATTACGACCTTCGTTTCAGCAACCGGATTTTATCTCTTAAACCGCCTCGAAAAAGACGTTACCGGCAGACTGCGGAAAGTATTCATACTATTTTTATTTACGACGGCGATGACCGTTTTTATCAGCAAACCGGTCTGGATGCTGATTCCTTTTCTGCCGGAAGTTCAATTTCCCTGGCGTTGGCTTTCGGTAGTTTCCGTCTGCGGTTCCGTCATCGCCGCTTCCGGGCTGATGCATTTTGTCAATGAAATGAATCAGCCGCTTAGCGAAAACAAAAACCCGCTTTCCAAATTGACCGGAAGCATCTGCATTTTTTTGTTGTTTTCAACGATCTGTCTCACCTGGATCGGCTATATCGCTAATTATATTCCGGCGAATCAATTTGAAGGCTGGGTGCAAAAAACCGTCAACTCGAAAGGCTGCGACTACTGGTGGACTAAAAATGCGAAAGAGGAAACTTTCAGCGTCAAAGATAAAGTGATCGCCGGTCAAAGGTCTTTCAAAATTCAGGTATGGAAGGCATACGAAAAGATAATTGATTTTGAAACCGGGGAAACGGTCGAAGCCCGCATCGCACTGCTCAATTATCCTTTTTGGAAAGTGAAAATAAACGATAAAGAAACAGAGCCGAAAATAAGCGATGACGGCGCGGTTTTGATCTCCGTTCCGAAAGATAAATCAACTATTACCGTTTTTTTCGAAGAACCTTTATATGTCCGCGCCGCTAAATACATTTCCTTTTCCGTCTGGATATTTTACGGCATCCTGATTTTAATTTTCGCGGCTGTTTTTCCGCTCAAAAATAAAAAATCGGAAATTGACTGACAGGCAAAATTTTTCTTGTTAAATACACCCAAAAATGATTAAATAGTTTTAACGAGATTTAACTCGTTCGCCACAAACAAACTCGAATTTGAGCTTCCGAATTTCCTATATCTTTCCTAAAATTCTATGACATCAGAACAAATACAATTGACTGCCGCTCCCGCGCTGCCGAATGTCGAAATCTTGCAACAGCGGCATTACGAGCGCATTTCCGCCGAATACGACGCTCATTACAATGACGTTTACAGCCGCCGATATATGTATGAAGTCGCGTTTGCGCCGATGTTCGACGGAATTGATCTGGAAGACAAGTCAATTCTCGAAGCGATGTGCGGCGGCGGACAAACGACCGCGTATTTTTTGGACAAAAACGCTAAAGTTACCGGACTGGACATATCGCCGCAGCAGGCGGCGCATTTCAAGAATCGTCATACTAAAGCCGGCGTCATCTGCGCCTCGATGCTCAATTCCGGCATCGAAAGCGAATCTTTCGACATCGTGTCGGTAGTCGGCGGAATTCACCATATGCCGCCCTTTGTCAATGAAAGTATTTTTGAGATACACAGGATTTTAAAGCCCGGCGGATATTTTTGTTTTATGGAGCCGCACAGCGAATCGTTCGCCGAAAAATTCCGTCAATTGTGGTATAGATACGACTCGCTGTTTGCCGAAAACGAGGCGGCGGTCAATATGAGCGAACTCCACCGTTCATTCCAGGATCACTTTGATTTTAAAACCGAAATGTATCTCGGCAATTTCGGGTATTTATTCGTCCTCAATTCGATGGTTTTCCGCATTCCCTTAAATGCCAAATCAATATATTCGCCGTTTTTGATAAAAACCGAAAAGTTTTTTAACAGATTTCTCGGCAAGCGTTTTTCTTGTTTTGTTACGGCTCAGTGGCAAAAAAAGTAATATTGAGATTTACGATAGACTCCAAGACGGGTTCGCATCATAATAATTTTCGGTAGATTATATGAATTTCGCAGTTAAAACTGAAAACTTATCCAAAGATTACGAAGTCGGTTTTTGGAAAAAGCGAAAGGTGCGCGCGCTTGACGGTTTGAATTTGCAGGTCGAGGGCGGGCAGATTTTCGGCTTTCTCGGCGGCAACGGCGCGGGGAAAACGACGACGATCAAGATTTTGATGTCTTTGATCTTTCCAACCGAGGGCAGTGCCAAAATTTTGGGCGAAGATATTTCCAGCACGAAAATGCATGCCCGGATCGGCTATTGTCCCGAAAATCCGTATTTTTACGATTATCTGACCGCCCGCGAACTGATGAATTATTTCGGCGAGCTTTTCGGACTTGACGCGGCGAAAAGAAATTCAAAGACCGAAGAACTTTTAAATAAAGTCGGACTCGAAGAAAAAGCCTGGAATAGACAATTAAGAAAATTTTCCAAAGGAATGCTCCAACGAGTCGGCTTGGCGCAATCGCTTATCAACGAGCCGGAAATCGTTTTTCTCGACGAGCCGATGTCCGGTCTCGACCCGATCGGACGGCGCGAGATCCGCGAACTGATCGCAAACTTGCGCGAACAAGGAACGACCGTTTTTATGTCAACGCATATTCTCTCGGACATCGAAGCCTTGTGCGACAATGTGGCGATTCTCAGAAAAGGCAAACTCGCGGCGACCGGAAATCTGCACGAACTTTTGACGAAAAGCGGCGAAACGCAGATGTTCGAGATCGTCGTCAAAAACATTTCGGCTGAATCTCTGAAAAACGAAATCGAAAAGATCGGCGGGGCGAAAATTTCGGCAAAGGCAAACGGCGCGAATATTCAGGTTTTGGACGAAAAAGATATTGATGCCGTGATGAAACCCGTGAGAGAAAACGGCGGAAGCCTCGTTTCAGTTCAGCCCGTCCGGCAATCGCTCGAGGAATTATTTGTCAAGGAAACAAATTAGTAAATGGTTACTGGTAATTAGTAATTAGCTAAAACCAGTTACCAGTAACCTTCACTCCGCTTTTATCGCCGTTACTTTCCAGCGGATGTTGGCGCGGTCGTCTTCTTTTTTAAAACCGTCAATCCGCACGGTTACGTCGGCGACCTCGTTGGGATTTAATCTCGTATATTGATTCGGCACGACGATCAGCGTTTTGTCTTTGAGCGCGTTGCCGAAGGTGTCAATCACGGCGACGTTGATCTCCAGACCGGTAATAGTTTTATCCGATAAATTTTTAATCTCTCCGCCGATGCTCATGACGATCGTGCCGAGACCGATCGGCGACTGCATCGTGCGGTCTTCGTCCGTCTGAATGACGATTCTTTTCGTCAAAGTCTCGAACTCGGGCGAACCGGGACGAACCGCGCCTTCGATCGACTGCTGTTTCTGTTCTTCCCTCGAAGGCTGTAAGGATAAAAGATAAACTCCTCCGGCGACGGCTAAAGCGGCGATGATGATGGCGACGACAAAAATTTTGCTGATTCCTTTACCCGGCGCGTTGTGTTTTTCAAGCGTTTCCATAAATCTATTTTCGTTTAGATGCCGCTTTTTGTAAAAAGTTCCTTTAAGGTTATCATTTTCAAGTCAGTTCGGATTTAAGAGATTTGCCCACGAATCGGCACGAAAAGGCGCGAATCAAATCATTTGACCGAGAAATTCTTATTATTCGTGTTCTTTCGTGTAATTCGTGGACAAAAAATCTTTTTTTACAAATGCCAGATCTCGCCGCCAAAAGTTTACAGACCGACGCGCCATTGCCCGCGTTTGTTGAGGTCGCGCTTCCCGTTCCGCTGCGCCAGACGTTTACATATTCTCTGCCGAACGGTTTGCGCGAGAATATAAAAACGGGCGCGCGTCTGCTCGTGCCGTTCGGCAAACGGCAGTTGACGGGCTACGCGGTCGCTCTTCATGCGCAGTTAAATGAAGAAATCGAAATTGATGAAGCGGCGATCAAAGACGTCATCGAACTGATTGACGAAGAGCCGCTCATCACGGACGAGATTTTGCGGCTGACGCAATGGGCGGCGGATTATTACGCCGCGTCGTGGGGCGAGATGTTAAAAGCCTCGCTTCCGGCGGGAATCAACGCGACGTTCGAGCAGATCGTTTCGATCTCCGCGCAGGGACGCGACGAACTCATTAAACTCTCGACGGCGAAAACAATCAAAGTAAAAGTTCTGCAGTTTCTCGCCGAAGCGGGCGAAACGCCTCTGCGCGAACTCGAAAAAAGTTTCGGTGATGCGGCGGCGAAACGCGCCGTGCGCGAACTCGTTCTGAGCAATTTCGCAAAGACTTTCCAGCGCACGATCACCGCGCAGGTCAAACCGAAACGCCGCAAAGCCGTCCGCCTTTTACCGCCGGAATTTCACAAAGATTCGGATAAATCTCTAAATGAACCGCAAACGCGCATTATCGAAACGCTTCTTGAAAACAACGGCGAGATGCTTTTTACGCAGCTAATTGAAAAAGCCGAGGTCGGCGCGTCTTCGATCAATACGTTGGCAAAATACGGTTTTCTGGAAGTTTTCGTGCAGGAAGTTTTGCGCGATCCGCTTGCCGATGCGGTCATTCCCGAAATCACGGATTTGGTTTTAACGAGTGAACAAGAAAAAGTTTTAACGGAAATAACCGACGCGCTTCAAAGCGAAAAATACAAAGCGTTTCTGCTTCACGGCGTAACGGGCAGCGGAAAAACGGAAGTTTATATCCGCGCGATGAAAAAGGTTCTGGAAATGGAAAAATCCGCGCTCATGCTCGTGCCGGAAATCGCGCTCACGCCTGTTTTTTCCCGCCGTCTGCGGGCGGTTTTCGGCGACGAAGTGGCGATCCTGCATTCCAATCTTTCGACGGGCGAACGCTTTGACGAATGGCGCAGAATCCGGCGCGGCGACGCGCGCGTCGTTATCGGAACGCGCTCGGCGGTTTTCGCGCCTTTGCAAAATTTAGGATTAGTGATTATTGACGAAGAACACGATTCATCCTACCGCCAGCACGAAATGCCGTTTTATAACGGGCGCGATGCGGCACTTGTCCGCGCGAATTTCGCCGGCGCGGTCGCCGTTCTCGGTTCGGCAACGCCCGCGCTTGAAACGTTTCATAACGCGCACACGGGAAAATACGAATATCTCCAACTCCCGAACCGCATCGCCAATCGCCCGCTCGCGCAAGCCGAAATTGTTGATATGCGCAAAGTTTTCAAGGAAACCGGAAAAGACCCCGTGTTTTCAAGTGAACTCTTAAAAGCCATCGAGGAAACTCACGAAAAACGCGAGCAGTCGATCATTTTGCTCAACCGGCGCGGTTTTTCGCAATTCGTTTTGTGCCGGAGCTGCGGCGAGACGATTCGCTGCCGGAACTGCGACATCACCTTGACCTATCACCGGCGCGAAGCGCGGCTTGTCTGCCATTACTGCAATCACCGCGAAAAAGTGCCGCATTCCTGTCCGAACTGCAAAAGCCAGTATCTCTATTTTATGGGCGAAGGCACGGAGCAGATCGAAGATATTTTAAAGCGTAAATTTTCGGCTCTGAGAATCGCGCGGATTGACCGCGATACGATGCGGCGGCGGCACGAAATGGAACGAACCTTGGAAAAATTCAGCCGACACGAAATTGATATGCTCGTCGGCACGCAGATGCTCGCCAAAGGACATGATTTTCCGAATGTAACTTTGGTCGGCGTGATCTCGGTTGACGCTGGGCTAGCCTTGCCGGATTTTCGTTCCGCCGAACGCACGTTTCAGCTTTTAACACAGGTCGCCGGACGCGCCGGACGCGGCGAACTTCCCGGCAGAGTTTTGATCCAAACGTATTACCCGGAGCATTACGCGCTCCGGCACGCGCAGACGCAAAACTACGAAGCGTTCTATGCGGAAGAAATAAAATTTCGGAAAAATTTGTCGTATCCGCCGTTTGTCGCTTTAGCTTCGGCGACGATCAAGCATCCGAATTACAATTACGCATACGATCAGGCGCAGATTTTGAAAAATTGTCTGGTAAAATCGAACACGGAAAATGCAGTGCGGATTTTGGGTCCCGCGCCCGCGCCGCTCGCGCGTCTTAAAGGCGAACACCGTTTGCAGATTTTGATAAAAGCTCTCAGCCGTCAAAAATTGCGCGAAGTTCTGGATTTCGCGCTTCACGACGCGGAAGAAAACTTCTGCGATCTGCGCGTCGTCAGCGTCGAGATTGATCCGGTGAATTTACTATAAAAAACGAAAAAATTATCCACAGATAAACGCAGATGAACACAGATTTTTAAGAAATTTCTAAAATCTAAAAAAATCAAAATACCTGTGTCTATCTGTGTTTATCTGTGGACAAAATATTTCCGCGTTTTTTCTCAGACAATAAATTCTTAGTCGAATTTTATCTGCGAATAAATCTCGGCGAGCGAGATGCGGCAGTTGATCGAATCGAGCGAGATATTATCGTCGCGCTTGTTGTAGATTTTATAAACCCATTGATTAAGCGTCTGTTTGGCGTAATGCTCGACGCGCATTTCTTCTTCTTTGATGAGCAGGCATTCCTTGACGCTGTCCATCGAAAGATAGCTGTCAAGTTTGGCGGTTTTGTCGTGGCAGACGGTCGCCTTTGAAGAGATTTCGACGATCACGGTCGGGTTGACCAGCACGTCGAGTTCGCTGCCGTCAAAGATTGGTTCATCTTTGACGATGACGACATCCGGGTAGCAGAAACTTTTATTGGAAAGCTTGACCAGCATATCGTTGACGTAAATCTCGCATTTCTGACCGCGCAGGCGCGAGCCGATGCCGATCGTCGTGTTGCTGCCGATCAGGTTGTGGCGGCGCGATGAGCCAGCCGTGTCGAAAATTTTCCCGTTGTAGTATTCGCGCTTCGTCGAACCGCGATGTTTGAACTTTAAATAGTCCTCGACCGTGTAAATCTTTTCAGTTTGGGTTAAAATTTTTTCACTCATTTAAAATACCTCTGGAAATGTAATTTAGAAATTTTTTCGGGGACTATTTTTAGGGGAAAGCTTTTTGATTGCCTATTCAGAGTAGAAGATTGAAACGCTGATTTGCAAGTTGAAAATAACAAAGTTTGAAAAATTATTTTTCGCCTGTTTTTTTATTTCTCATAAAAACCGCACCGGCTTGTTTTTTATCTGAGTTATTTGCAGGTCATATTATAAACTTTCCCGTTGATTCTTTAAACAATTTTTTTATGAAGTTATCCGAACTGGCAAAAGCCGTCTTTGCCGAAATCGAGCGCGGCGATGAAAATCTGGAAATCACGGGCGCGGCAGGTCTCGATATTGCCGAACGCGGTCAGGTTACATTTCTGGCAAATCCGAAATACACGCCGCAGATCAACGAGACGCGGGCGAGCGCGATTTTTCTCAATGAAAAAGAAAAGTGCGAGCGTGAAGACATCGCAGTTTTGCGCGCGAAAGACCCGTATCTGGCTTACACGCGGGCATTGAGAATTTTTCATCCCGAACCGCAGTTTGCCCCGTTTATTCATCCGAATTCGTTTATTGACGAAACGGCAAAAATCGCCGGATCGGTTTCGATTGAGGCTTTTGTTTCAATCGGTAAAAATTGCGAGATCGGCGAAAATGTCAAAATTTATCCGAATGTCACGATTTATGATGGCGTAAAGATCGGCGCGAATTCGGTGATTCATTCGGGCGTTTCGATTCGTGAAAATTGCGAGATCGGAAAAAACTGCATCATTCACAACAACACGACCGTCGGCTCGGACGGTTTCGGCTATGCGAAAACGGAAGAAAAACACTGGCTCAAAATTCCGCAGGTCGGGCGAGTAGTTTTGGAAGATGATGTCGAGATCGGCGCGAATACGGCGATTGACTGCGCTTCGGTCGGCGAAACCGTCATCAAGCGCGGGGCTAAACTGGACAATCTGGTTCAAATCGGACATTCCTGCACGGTCGAAGAAGACGCGCTTGTTTGTTCGCAGACCGGCTTGGCGGGAAGCTCGGTCATCGGAAAAAGAGTAATTCTCGCCGGACAGGTCGGCATCGCCGGACATTTGAAAGTCGGCGACGATGCTGTTTTAACGGCGAAATCCGCGACCTCGCACGATGTCGAACCGGGAAAAATCATGTCGGGCGTTCCGGCATTTGATAATAGAGACTGGCTGCGCTCGATTGCCGCTTTCAGAAGATTGGGAGAAATGGCGCGGACGATTCGTGAACTTGAAAAAAAGCTGAACAAATCGGAAAACCGATAATTTTTTTCGATTTATTAAAGTCCTACAAAGATTTTGCACAACTCATTTCAATTAAAAAATCATGTCTTCTCTGTGGATTCTGTGAAATCTCAGTTGAGATTTCACAGAGAAACAAAGCCCTTTTCAGTATTTTTTATGCAAAACCTTTTTTACTATTCGCCTTTTTTCGTCATCTTCGCGCCCGCGTTGAACGGCAGATTTTCGGCAAATTCGATAAACGTATCAACATCCGCTCCGCTTCCGCCGATAGCGGCAACGCGGTTTCCTTTCTGCACATAGAGCGGAACGGCGCAGGTCGCGCCCTGCGAAGTTTCCTTTCCGTCTTTTTGAAAAGTGAAATACATCGGCGTTTCACCCGTCTGGCACGATTTGGCGAGTTCCAAAGTCAGGGCATTTTTCGCTTTTGTTTCATCAGCGTAAACAGTCATCATATACAGCACGCTTTCGGTTTTCGCTTCGTCCTTGTAAAGCCCGACAAAGTTCGTTTCCGCTCCCCAGATGTCGCCTTTCGGCGGATAGCGCGTGTCCAATTTTAGATCGCCGACTTTATCCGGCAAATCTTCTTTCGAATCCGCCGGATTCATATTTCGATAGGCGAGAAAACCCAAAACACCCGCGATAAGTAGCGCGATCACGAAAAATCCGCCGCGTCCTAAAAGCAAACCTTTCCGGCTTTTCTTCGGCGCGGATTGTTCAGTTGCCGCCGCCGCGAAATTGGCGGACGCCGCAGTTCCGGCATTCGGGAAAAGCTCGCCGAGTTTTTGCCATTCACTGCCGCCGTGACGGATCGCCTGATCGTTCGGAGAAAGCTCTCCGCTTCCGAGCATTTCCAGAACCTTCGATTCTTCGAAAGGTCCGAGCTGCTGATTGTTTTTTGAAACGTAAATTTGCATATTTTTTTCTCCGATTAAAATTTATTATTTCGCCGCCGGACAGCCGACCAGCACGTCATCTATAAAATTGGCGTAGCTCGCGCCGTATGTGCCGCCGCCCGCGTAATCCTGAATGATGTTGATATAGTAAGCGCGGCAGAAGGAATGATCGTTCGGCGTATATCGCACCCAGACCATTCCGTGTTTGTAGCGCGCCGTCGGAATGCCCAGCGAGTTTTTTTCGATCAGCCAGTTTTGCTGTCTGACGCCGATATGGTGAATCTTATGGCTGGCGAGTTCGTTGATCTTGCCTTTCATAAGTCTTTCCTCCGCCGGAGTTCGAAAAGCGTATTCTTTCGGATCCGGCTTAAACAGCGGAAGTTTTTTCGCCGCCGATTCCGCGAGCCTGTCGAGTCCCGAAACGATTTTCGGACAATTTCCCATATCTTTGAAATCGTTCTGCCATCCTTTTCTAGCCGAAGGCGACACCGCGAAAAGCAGATATTTGTAAGTCGGGTAACCGCTGTAAAGCCATCCGCGATCCGGCGTAAAAGCGTCAATGTCCTCGATCATCTTGGCTATTTCGTCCGCCGCCAGACGGGCTACCGGATTTGATTCGCATTCGTCAGTCGCTTTCGGCGGCGGGCTGTCTTCTTCCGCGCGATTTTCCTGCGATTGATTGTTATTTGTCTGACGGTCGTTCGTCTGGTTATCGTTTGTCTGATTGTCGCTCGTCTGACTGTTATCCGTCGTTTTCGGCTTTTCTTTTTTAATTTTCGGTATTTTGGGAATCGTAATCGTGATCTGCGCTGAAGCGGTTTGAAATGCAAACGCGCAAAGCGTCAGAATTACGAAGGTAAAAATTATGTTTCTTTTCATCGTTTTTCTCCTTAATTTATAAAATTGCCTACTTAAAAACTGTTCTTGATTATCCGAATCGGCGAGGCTTTAACCGCCGACAGACTCTCGATCAGCTTTTCCAGATTTTCTTTTTTTATTTTGCCTTTCATCTCGATCAAAACTTCCCTTTCGGAAATTGCCGATTTTTCCCTGTCGTCGAAAACGGATTCGAGTTTTTCTGAAAGTTGTCGTGCGTCGTCAATCGTTCCGGTTTCGATCTTGTTCAGACTGAGTTTTCCGTTTTCGTCAATCGCCACGACGAGCGTTAAAGGATTCTGCTCTTCGATCGGTAAATATCCGGCGTTGCGGTCAACAAATTCGATCTCGTTGCTCGTCGCCGCATACTGACAGCCGAAAAAAACCAGCCCGACCGCAAAAATTACTGCGAAACGAAATTGCTTGACCGCGTTTTTTTCTTTTTCCATCATCAGGCGGCATTCTCCGAGCAAACCTGCAAATTTAAAACACGGAATATTCGCGCAGAAACCTGCAAAAAAATAGGTGTTGTTATACTCCGGTTTGTGATAAGATTCGTTTACCCTGCAATGTGATAAACATTTAACTTCTTTTTACCGTAAAAATCCTTTGGTTTTGATTAGTTAATTCTTAGATAGTTATTGGAAAGCGTTATGTGGCTGAAAAGAAAAGGTTTCGAGTTTGGCGAGTTTTTTCTCGATACGAACGAAAGAGTGCTTTTGAAAAACGGAA
The DNA here is from genome assembly GCA_041940425.1 of Pyrinomonadaceae bacterium. GTDB lineage: Bacteria > Acidobacteriota > Blastocatellia > Pyrinomonadales > Pyrinomonadaceae > DATHTS01. Next base: position 12,920 of record JBGTSF010000051.1, on the reverse strand, counting down.
AGCCCGTTTCCATCACTCCGAAAACTTTTCAGTTGCTTCTCGTTCTAATCGAAAATCACGGTCGGATCGTCGAAAAAGACGAATTGATGAAAACGGTCTGGGCGGACAGTTTTGTCGAGGAAGGCAATCTGACATATACAATGCGCCTTTTGCGTAAAGCGCTTGCCGACGATTCGCAAAATCCGCGTTATATCGAAACCGTTCCGCGCCGCGGGTATCGTTTTATCGCCGATGTCAGAGAAACCGCAAATGATTCTTTGCCGGAAAATGCCGCTCCGTCCGCTGTTTTTCAGCCGGTAAAAAAAGACTCTTTCGAGCGGCAAAGATTCAGACAATTTTTATTTCCGACCTTTATCATTTTAATTGTCAGCCTGATCGCTACGGGATTTTGGTATTCGGAAAATAAAACCGGCGAAACGGACGCGCCGGTTTTATCCGCGCCGTTCGCCTCGGAAAAACTTTCGACCAACGGGAAGGTCGCGTATGCGGTTATTTCGTCCGACGGCAAAAACGTCATATATACGAATGAACTCGGCGGCAAACAAAGCGTCTGGATCAGACAACTCGAATCCGGCAACAATGTCCAGATAATCCCGCCGTCCGACGAAGTTTATTATGGTCTCGCGCTCTCGCCCAACGGCAATTTTCTTTATTTCAGCCGCAAACCGCGAAATATTGAGGGACAAGCCGACATCTACCGCGTTTCGATCTTCGGCGGAGTTCCCGCAAAAATTGTCAGCGAGGCGCAGGGCTGGATGAGCATTTCACCGGACGGCGAACAGATTTCGTTCGTCCGCTGTTATTATCAAACGGATGAAAATTGCTCGCTGTGGACCGCCGACTCGTCCGACGGTGAAAACGAAAGAAAACTAGTATCGCGCCAGCGTCCATATCGCATCGGCGACAACCAAATTTCTCCCGACGGGAGATCGGTCGCTTTCGCCGTCGGTCAATCGGAAAATTCGGCAAATGAATTCAGTCTGGTCGAAGTAGATATTGAAAGCGGCGAAGAACGCGAGATGACCGCGCAGAAATTTTTCAATATAAAATCCGTCGCGTGGCTGCCGAACCGGAACGGTTTACTGCTGACGGCGCGAACTTCCCTCCAGAGAAATTTCCGCATCTGGCACGTTTTGCCGGAAACGGGCGGGGCGTTTCCGCTGACCAACGATTCGGAAATCTATTCCGCTTTGAGCATCAACCAAGCCGCGAGTTTGATAGTTTCCACACAAGTCAAGCGGAACGCCAAACTTTTGCATTTTCAGACGGATGACCCGTCCGTCAAAGAAGTTCTGGCGGACGCGGCAGGCGGCTCTTTCGCGCCGGACAAAAAGATAGTTTATTCGTCCGATATGACGGGCAACAGCGAGATTTGGAGCATCAACGCGGACGGCAGTGAACAGAGACAGCTCACGAATGACGCGGCGGAAGACAACAAGCCGGTCGTTTCTCACGACGGAAATTTCATTTATTTCACATCGAACCGCACGGGCGAAGCTCACGTCTGGCGAATGAACGCCGACGGCAGTAATCAAACTCAGATCACGAAAAATGCGGGCGGCTTTTCGCTTTCTGTTTCGCCGGACGGAAACCGCGTTTTTTATCAGCACGGTAAAAATCGAACGCTGTGGTCTGTTTCGACCAAAGACGGCGCGGAAGTTTCGGTTTTAGAAAAAGAAAAATATCATTTCGCGCTGTCGCCGGACGGTTTATACGCCGCCTATTCGGAAAAACAGGGCGAGGAAAGAATTTTGATGATCGTTTCGCTTGCCGATAAGAAAACAGCCAAAACTTTTCCCACACCGGTCAGCAAATCACGGATTCTGGAAATCGCATTTCTCCCTGACCGGAAATCTATCGCCTACACTCTGTCGAGCGATAACGGCGAAAATAACACCTTGTGGTTTCAACCGCTCGACGGCGGAACGGCGCAGAAAATCGCCGATCTCGGCGGCGAGGAAATAAGCTCGCTCGCTTTTGCGCCGGACGGGAAAAGTTTCACGGTCGTCGAGGGCAGTTGGATTCACGACGCGGTTTTATTAAAAGGTCTGAAATAATTTCGGCGGGCAAAGGAATTTGTTATTTACGGGCGATTTTGTCATCATAAATTTACAACAAGGAGAAAATTTTATGACACCGGAAACACAAAAAGAAATGTCCGAAGCGGGATACGACATCACGCCGCTTGACGATGAAACGCGCGAAAGACTGGCGCAGGATTTGGACGACGAAGCGTATCGCGTTCTGATGGAACACGGCACCGAGCCTGCTTTTTGCGGAAATTTGACCGACAACAAGGAAGCCGGAACTTACGCCTGCAAACTCTGCGGTTTGCCGCTTTTTTCGTCGAACGAAAAATTCAATTCCGGCACGGGCTGGGCTTCGTTCTACGCGCCGTTTGACAAAGATCATCTGAAACTTTACCGCGACACAAAATTCGGAATGATCCGCACGGAAATCCGTTGCGCGCGCTGCGACGGTCATCAAGGTCACGTTTTCCCCGACGGTCCGCCGCCGACCGGACAAAGATATTGCCTGAATTCCGCTTCGCTCGAATTTTTCCCCGAAGGCGAGGAAATCCCGCAGAAAAGTTAAATAATGCATAATGAAAAATGGAAGGTGGAAAATGAAGTCAGCATTCATTTTCCACCTTCCATTTTCTGCTTTACATTTTTATTTTCTGTCCTTAAAAGCGTCGAACAGATCGGTATGTCTGCTCGTCAAAGGAATCAATCTTCCGTTAATAAATACATATTTGATATTCGTTCGCGGATCGAGAATATCGCCGTCGGCGACGACGATGTTTGCCATTTTGCCGACTTCGATAGAGCCGTATTTATCTGCGATTCCCAAGATTTGCGCCGGGTAGAGCGTAACCGATTTTAAGGCTTCTTCTTTACCGAGACCGAACGCGCCAGCAATGCCCGCATGGTAGGGCAGATCGCGGACTTCCGCGCCGTCGTTGCCGGTCGAAACGGCGAATTTTACTCCGGCTTTCTGCAATTTCGACGGACCTTCGTAAAAATAATCATACGGGTCGTCTTCCTGCGCGGGCAGATTGTAGATGTTCGTAAAAATGACCGGAATATTATTTTTCCTGAGACCGTCGGCGACTTTCCACGCATCGCCGCCGCCGCCGATGATTGCCTTTACTTTCATATCTTCGACGAATTTGACAACGCTACGGATGTCGCGCTCGCGCTCGGCAAGAAAGATGATCGGTTTTTCGCCGCGCACATACGGTATCATTGCTTCCATTTTAACGTCGTTCGGCGGATACGGCAGAGTTTTGTCCTTGGCGTAGGCTTCCTTTACTTTGGCGTAGGCTTCCGCGTCGGCGAAAATCTTTTTCAGATCTTCGAGACTTTTATCGCGCCGTTTGACCGCTTCGCTGAACTCGATGGTCTGCGGTCCGACTCCGGGCGTGAAACCGGCGAAGGTCGAGATGCGCGGAAAATTTATGACCAGACCGAATTCGGGAACGACCGCCATTTCATTCTGCGTCGAACCGTTTAAATTGATGACCGCCGCCTGACCGGAAATGATGCCGCCCGCCGGAGCGGAAAGCACGGTCGTGATGCCGTTGACGCGCGTAACGTTGATGTGCGACGTGTGCGGGTTGATGCCGAGAATGGCTTTCGCATTGGCGTTCATCGTACCGGTTTCGGCAATGTCAACCGTTCCGGGCGCGCCGCCGCCGATCTCGTTGAGTCCCATATTCGTTCCCGCGTCAATCATTCCGGGAAAAACGGTCAAACCGCTGCCGTTGATTCTCTCCGCGCCTGACGGAACCGAAACATTCGCACCGACCGCCGTGATTTTTCCGTTTTGAATAACGACCGTTCCGTTTTCAATAACCGCGCCGGAAACCGTAACGATCCTCGCACTCGTGATGGCGAAAGTTCCCGCTTTGCCCGTTAGATTCTGCTGTGATCCGTCGCTCTGTGCGAAGGCAGAAGACAGAAGACAGAAGGCGGAAGTAAGAATAAAAAACGCTTTAAAAAACTTTGAACTTTGAACTTTAAACTTTGAACTCATTAATTGTTTCCTCCGTCTTCTGCGTTATCATGGCGTTCGTCGCCTTTTTCGCGCGGGATGCGCGGCTGTGTTGTTGCCGCGCCGCTTCCGGGCGGCTTGTTGGGTTCGAGCCGTTCGAGCTGTTCACGCTCGCGGGCAAATTCCTGTCTTCTAAGTTGATCTCTCGATCTTTCAAAGAAAAGTTCGCCCTCGATCATTGTCTGTTCGACGAGTGAAAACGGGCTGAATGGATGTCCCGACCAGATAGCTATGTCCGCATCTTTGCCGACCTCGATCGAGCCTGTTCTCTTACCGATGCCGAGTTGAATCGCCGGATTGAGCGTGATCATTTTCAGAGCTTCTTCTTCCGGCACGCCGCCGTATTTCATCACCTTTGCCGCGTCGAGATTCAGACGGCGGATGCGTTCGGCGGAATCGGAATTGATCGAAACATTCACGCCGTTTTTCCACAAGATGTAAGCATTATATGGAATCGAATCATAGGCTTCGATCTTGTAGCTCCAACTGTCAACAAAGATTGACGCGCCCGCGCCGTGTTTGGCGACTTCCGGCGCGATCTTGTACGCTTCGAGCGCGTGCTGAAGCGTCGAAATTTTGAACCCGAATTCGTCGGCGAGAAGCAGTAAATTCAGATGTTCGTCCGAGCGGTAACCGTGCGCGTGAACGATTCGTTTGCCTTCTAAAACTTCGACGAGCGGTTCTAATTCCAGATCACGGCGCGGCGGAACTTTCGTTCTTTTCGCGCGGAAATCGTCCCACGCCTGTTTGTAATCTCTGGCGCGGAGAAAAGCGTCGCGGATCGTTTCCATCGTTCCCATGCGCGTTGCCGGATAACGGCGCGTTTGACCGGGCTGCGGCTGAAAGTTCGAGCGTTTGACGTTTTCGCCGAGCGCGAACTTTATTCCGGGCGGCGCATCGGGAATCATAAAATCTTTGAGCGGACGACCGAATTTGTTTTTGACGACGGAATTTTGTCCGCCGATCGGATTTGCCGAACCGTGCATCAGATTCTGCGCCGTCACGCCGCCGGCTAGCGCGCGATAGATCGCAATGTCGGTCGGATCGAGAATGTCGTCGGTGCGAACCATCGAAGTTACCGAATAGGAAAATTCGTTGACCGAGCCGTCCATCATCATATGCGAATGGCAGTCAATAATTCCCGGCGTAACATATTTTCCGGTCGCGTCAATCGTTCTGGCTCCTCCTCCCGCGCTCAGATTTTTTCCGATACGCGCGATCTTCCCGTCGCGGATCAGAATGTCCGTGTTTTGCAGAGTTCCGTTCGCGGCGGTCATCACCGTCGCGTTCTTGATCAAAACTTCCTGTCTGTTCTGCGCCGGGACGGAAACATTCAGCCCCGACAAAAGAAGCAGACATAAAAGTAAAAAGGTCGTTATTTTTTTCATTTGAGTCCTCAAAGTTTTTTTAAGAATTCTTTAATTTTTATAACCGCGCAGACGGTTGTATTTTTCAACCTGTTCCGGCGAAAGAACTTTCTTCATTTCCAGATGCGCCTGCAAATGCGCGTTTCGCAAATCGCCCTGCAATTCGGCAATTTTCCGTGTTTGGTTTTGCAAAATTTCGCTCGTGATTTCCGATCTCCCGAAAAGCGCGTCCAATTCTTTTTCGTTTTCGACGATCTGTTTTCCGAGTTCGACCGCTTTTTGTTTCATCCGGTCGAACGAATCCTGGACCGCTTTTTTCTGCTCCGCGCTGAGTTCCAGACCGGATTCGTTTTCCAGAACATGCATCGGTCCGGGATAGCCGTTGAGTTCAGCGGCTTTGGCTAGTCCCATCCCTTTTCCTTCGAGATAATTTTTCACATCATCGTCGGAAAGCGATTTGATCGCGCGTTTTTCTTCGCCGCTGTAAGACGAATGTTGATTGTGTTGCGCGTGATTACCGTGTTTTTCTCCGCACGCGGCGAGAAAAACCGTCAGTAATAGAATTAATGGAAACAACTTCATTTTATTAACTCATGCTTTACGGAACTTTCGTTCCCGAAAAAGCCGCCGGACCTTGCGGCGCATCAATCGTGCCGCTGACCTGATTTCCGGCGACCGAGCCTTTGACAAAAATTTCTATCGTCTGTCCCTGAAAATCAACCGTTCCGCTAAAACTGAAACCGTCCGCCGTAACTTTTCCGTCCCGCACCTGCGTCGTGCCGAATGGCGTCTGCATACTTCCGGTCAGAGTCGCGCCTTGCTGGATCAACGTCATCGTTCCCTGCACGGGCTGACCGGGAATCTCGATCGTGATGGAATAAGTTCCGGCGACATTCATCGGCGCGCAGGGCTGTGTCGTCGCGGTTGGCGGCGTTTTTGGTTTTTCTATTTGTTCAAATAATTTGCCGTCAACAAAAACGTGCGTGATCGTTTTTTCCTTGCCGAAAATATCGCCGCGCATCACCACCAGATTGGCGATCTTGCCGTCTTCGATAGAACCGAGTTGATTATTTACGCCCAAAATTTCCGCCGCCGAAAGCGTCATCGCGCGAATCGCCGCGTCTTTAGATAAGCCGTTTTCGACCGCTTTTCCGGCGTTCGTCAAAAAATCCGTAATGTTTTTCATCGCGCCCGATTGAAAAGCGAATTTCACGCCCGCCTGCTGTAATCTCGCCGCGCCTTTCGGCGTTTCGGCGCGAAAACGCAAAAGCTCTAAAGGTTCGGGATCGGCTTCTTCGGATGCGGCGGCGGTGCGTTTCGGAAAATCGAGCGACAACAAAACCGGCACGTTTTCCGCTTTTAATCTATCGGCGACTTTCCACGCTTCCTGACCGCCCGCGATGATCGGTTTTAATTTGAATTCTTTTGCCAGTTCGAGAACGCGCAAAATTTCCCGTTCCGAATTGGCGTTAAAAACGACCGGCATTTGTCCCGAAAGAATCGGAAGCAGAGCTTCGAGCGAAGCGTCGGCTTCGGGTCGGCGCATGCCGCGCGGATTCGCCGCATACATTCTCTGGACTTCCGCCAAACGCTGGGCATCGAGAAACATCTGCCGAAGCGCGGAAAATGTTCCCATCAGCGATGTCGGATATTGCCCGCCCGGAAGCGTCCTGAACGTAACGTGCTGGGCAAACGGCGTTTTGACGATCATTCCCGAAACCGAATCTCCGGCGAGATTTATTACCGCCGACTGACCGTTGAAAATCCCGCTGTCCGAAACGCTCAGAACGGTCGTAAATCCGGCGTTGCGCTGCGTTTCAAACTGCGCTTCGCCGGCTTTTAATTCTTCTTCGGCGGTCGTTTCCGGCTGAAGTCCGTTCGGGTAATTCGAATTCGTCTGCTGTTGCTGCTGGCTTTGCTGACCGCCGCCGGTTTGTCCGGCGGGACGCTGCGACGCGGCGATTCCGAGTTTTGTATATGTATCGAAAAATCCCGGATAAACCGTCAAACCGCCGCCGTCAATGACACGCGCATCGGCGGGAACTCTGACGCTCGCGCCGACCGATTCGATCAGACCGTTGCGGACGACGACCGTTCCGCGGTCAATCGTTCTGCCGGAAACGGTAACGATCTGCGCGTTGGTGATCGCGTAAACATCGGTGCGCGTTTGAGCCGAAACGGAAAAAACAGCAGATAAAATGACAACCAAAAATGCGGATGAAAAGCGCAAAATTTGTTTTTTCATAAAGTTTTAGCGGAAATGTAAAAATCAGAACTGCTTTGGATTTATTTCTACGAAGTATAAAACAAAAGGTTTCGGATTGGCAATACTAGCCGCATTTCGGGCAATCAATTCGCACGGGAAAATCTCTGGGAATTTGAGGCTTGAAAGGCGGAAAAACCGGTCTTGGACTTGCCGGATCAGGAATAAAAACTTTTGTTTCCGTGACAGGTCTGACATCAAAAAGCAAAATTTTCCATTGCCGGTCTTGATTCAAAAGCAAAACCTGTCCTTTAAATTTCTTTTTATTTTCGGATTCGATTTGAAAAACGTAATAAGCCGAATCCGTGAATATTTGAGAGTTGTCCAATTCGGGAAATTTGAGTTTGTTTTCAAAGACGATCTGAAAACTGTCGCGGATTTGTTTGTCTTTAAATTCGTTTTGAACGGTCTTTACGACAAAAAGTTTCGCGCTTTCAAAATTATTCGATAAAGCCATTTTCCAAAAATTACGGAAAACTTCCGTCGGATGCGATTGAGCAAAAGCATTTCCGACGACGAAAAAAAGCAAAAAGTAAAATAACAAAAACCGCTTCAAAAATTTTCTCCTTTTCCGGCTATTATATGACTTTTTTTTAGAAAGTAAATAAAATACAAAATGATGAACGCGATAGTTTTATTCGACGGCGTGTGCAATTTTTGTAACGGTTCGGTCAATTTCATTATCGAACGCGACCGCGAAAATTATTTTAAATTCGCGCCTCTTCAATCCGAGATCGGACAAAAACTTTTGGACAAACACGGCATCAACAAAACGGAAACCGATTCCGTGATTTTGATCGAAGACGAGCGAGCCTTTACGCATTCGACCGCCGCTTTAAAAATCGCGGGAAAACTCGACGGCGCGTGGTCTTGGCTTTACGCATTCATAATTATTCCGAAACCGATCCGCGATTTTTTCTACAAACTCTTCGCTAAATACCGCTATAAATTATTCGGCAAACAAGATGAGTGTATGATGCCGACACCGGAAATCCGCGCGAGATTTTTAAGCTGATACTTCACACACCACAAAGGCAGAAATAATTTTGTCCACAGATAAACACAGATGGACACAGATTTTTTTTAAATTTTTTGCTGAGAATTCTTTTCTTATCCGTGTTTATCTGTGTTCATCTGTGGACAATTTTTCTTCAAAATTCCAAAACGACTTTGCCGAAATTCTCGTTCGATTCAACGTATTGGTGCGCTCTTCGGATTTCTTCGACCGGAAAAATTTTATCTATGTTGGGTTTTACTTTTCCGCTTTCGAGCAGAGGCAAAACTTCGGCGATAAATTTTGCGGTCGCTTCCGCCTTTTCTTCGGTTGAACGCGAACGCAAAACAGTTCCGGTAATTTTCAATCTTTTCGTCAAAGCCAAACCTAAATCAAACTCCGCCGTTCTGCCGCCGACAAGTCCGACCAGAATCAGGCGACCTTTTAATGCGAGACTTTGCAGATTTTTTTGAAAATAACTCGCGCCGACCAAATCCAAAATCACGTCAACGCCTTTGCCTCCGTTTTTTTCCTTGATAAATTCGGCAAAATTCGCAATTTCTATTGTATTTATCGCTTCATCCAAACCGAACTTTTCACATTCTTTCAATTTTTCCGAAGTGCGCGACGAGCCGAAAACCTTTGCGCCTTTCGCTTTCGCCAATTGCAAAGCCGCCAGTCCGACTCCCGAACCGACGGCGTGAATCAAAAGCGTTTCGCCCGATTGCAAACCGCCCAGCGTGAAAACAGCATCATGCGCGGTGATAAACGCTTCGGGAACGGCGGCGGCTTCCGTAAAAGAAAGATTTTTGGGAATTTTTGCTAATAAAGATTCTTCGGTCAAAAGAAGTTCAGCCTGCGCCGCGCCCGCCGTGATGCCGAAAACACGGTCGCCGGATTTGAAATTTTTTACATTTTCTCCGATCTCGATGATTTCGCCCGCAAACTCTAAGCCCAAAATTTTATCGGAAAAACCTTCCGGCGCGGGATAAAAACCTCTGCGCTGGAGAATGTCCGCGCGGTTGACCGCCGACGCTTTGACTTTGACGAGAACTTGCGAGCCTTGAGGAGCAGGAGGATTTTCGACTTCGCGGATTTCGAGATTTTCCGCCGCGCCGAATTCTTTGACATAAACTGCTTTCATAAAAATTAGCCACGAACAAACACGAAAATTCACGAAAAATAATTTAAAAAACTTTCGTGAAATTTCGTGTTTGTTCGTGGCTGAAAATTACTGTTTTACCGAACGCTTCGCCAGATTCATCAAATCTTCCGGCATCCATTTTTCCAGATTTTTCGCTTCCGCCTCGGCGATGCCTTTGTGCCGGTTGCGCCATTCTTTTTCGGGCGCGTCTTCCCTGCCCGATTCTTTCGGGTAGTTTTCGACCTGTTCCAGACTGATGATTATGCCGTGTGCGATCTCCGCCCAGTTTTCGTTTTGAATGCCGCGCAGAACGACCGGCAGACCGGCTGTCCAATCTTCTTCCGGCGCGATATTGTCGTATTCGGGAATCGTCAAAAACGCGGGCGACGGAAACGGTTTGCCGTCAAATTCGCTGACCAGACGGTCTTTGACATCTTTAAAACTGCCGCTCGGATTTGATTGTCTGATCTCCATCGCGCGGCGGAAAAGATCGGAAACTGTTGCTTGATTACTCATTATTTTTCTCCTCAAACAATTTTTACACGGTTTGAATTTTTAACGCAAAGGCGCGGCGGCGCAAAGTCGCAAAGTTTTTGAAGTTAAAAAACCTTTGCGCTCCTTGCGTCTTTGCGCCTTTGCGTTAAAAATCAAATTTTATGAAAAAATTTATCTATCAAGCGCATCTTTGGCTCGGTCTGTTCGTTTCGATTCCCGTTCTGGCGTGGGCTTTGAGCGGTTTCATGTATGCCGTGCCGAATACGGTCGAAGGCGGCACGGTCGAAAAAATTGATTCAACTCGCGTCAAAATTTCGCCGCCGGAAGCGATGCAAAAAGCGAACGCGCTTGCCGGAAAAGAATTGCCGACGACCGCTTTAACGCTTTTAATGAAAAACGGCAAACCGCAGTATCAATCAATCGGCGGACTCGGCGCGGATTCGATCTTTATTGATGCCGAAACAGGCGAAGCGCGAATGAGCGATCCGCCGAGTTTGAGAACGCGCTTTTTCCGCCAAGCGCATTTTTATTATTTTGCCGGAAGCTGGCAGGTAACGCTTCTGATGATTTTTTCGCTTCTGGCAAGCCTTTCCGCGCTGACGGGAATTTACTTAAATTTGAATTACTGGATTTTTTCGAGAAAAAGGAAAATCTGATTGTAGGGGCGATCCCTTGTGGTCGCCCGATGAGCGAAGCGAAAAATGTTTTTGAAAATTAAAATTGAAATATAATCAAACCTTTTCGGGCGAGGACAAGCCGTCGCCCCTACAATTTTTTTATAACTTCGTCCATCACGTCTGTAAATTCAAAAAAACCTTTTCGCCCGACGATCCAATGCGCCGCCAGAATCGCGCCCGAGGCGAAGCCTTCGCGCGAGCGGGCGAAATGTTCGAGCAGAATTTGGTCAGCTGTTCCGTCAAAACCGACGCGGTGTGTTCCCGGAATTCGTCCGGCGCGGGTTGCTGAAACCGAAAAATCCTTTTTGATATTTTTTTCGACAATTTCCTTTAATTTCAAAGCCGTCCCGCTCGGCGCGTCGAGTTTTTTTGAGTGATGCTGTTCTTCGATAAACGCTTCGTAATCGTCGAATTTTGAAAATAACTCCGATGCAAAATCAGCGATGCGGTAAAACAAATTAACGCCGACCGAAAAATTCGCGCCGAAAACAAATGCGCCGTTTTTTGTTTCTATCAGATTTTTTATTTCGTCCTTGTTTGCGTTCCAGCCGGTCGTGCCTTCGACGAGCGGAATGTTCGCTTCAAGACACGCTTCGACATTTATTCTGACGGCTTCCGCGTTGGAAAAATCAATGGCGACATCTGCCGATTTTAGTTGTTCGGCTAAATTTTCAGAATTATTTTCATCAATCCGCGCGACGATCTGATCGCCTTTTTCCTGCGCTAAGCCAGCGATGATGCGTCCCATTTTTCCGTAACCGATTAAAGCGATTTTCATATTGTTTAAGTTTTTCTAATCAATCTGCGGCTTATAAAATAAATTTTTCGGTGCTATTCTAAGGCTTCGATTTAATCACAGATGGACACGAAATTAAAACTCGACCGCTTTGCCAAATACGCGTGGTTCGTCCTTGCGTATAACGTCGTCGTCATTCTTTGGGGCGTTTTTCTTCGCGCCTCGAAATCGGGCGACGGCTGCGGACAGCATTGGCTGACCTGTCACGGCGAAGTGATTCCGTCCGCACCGGAACTGAAAACCGTCATCGAATTTTCGCATCGTCTGACGAGCGGTCTGGCGTTTATCGCGGTCTTGATTTTGGTGATTTGGGCATTTAGAAAATTTCCGAAAGGCGCGGCGATTCGGAAAACCGCCGTCGTGTCGTTTATCTTTATCATCACCGAAGCACTCGTCGGCGCGGGACTCGTTCTGACGGGAAATACGGCGGAAACATTGACCGCCGCGCGTCCGTTTTGGATGGCTGGACATCTGACGAACACTTTTATTTTGCTAGCTTTTCTGACCTTGACAGCGTGGTTTGCGAGCGGCGGGAAACCGTTTTCGCTCAAAGCGAATCCGAAAGCGGTTTTGTTTCTGGCAATCGCGGTGGCGGGAATTTTCTTTGTCGGCATCAGCGGTTCGGTCGCGGCTTTAAGCTCGATGCTTTTTCCGTCGGAAACTTTGGCGGAAGGATTTGCGAAAGATTTTTCCGCCGCGTCGAATATTCTCTTGCGCCTGCGCGTTTCGCATCCGATAGTTTCGATCTTGACGAGCGTTTTTTTAATTTTTCTCGCCGGATGGATGAAAAAAGAAGCGAAGGAAAATTTTTGGGTTTCGCGTTTTTCAAATCTGATTTCGATTCTAATCTTGATTCAAATCGCTTTCGGCGCACTTACTTTGCTGACGCTCGCGCCGATCTTGATGCAGTTGGGACATCTGCTTTTAGCAGACGCGATCTGGATCGCCTTTATTTTGTTGTCAGCAAGTTTTCTGTCGAAAAACAGCGAATAGGTTTTCCTTAACGCACTGTTACAGGAAGTTCATAATTAAAACTTTTACAAATCGCTTTTGCCTCTTCCTGCGACAAAACCTTTAAATCTAATGATTTTATATCTTCTTCGTCTGACGACATCGAACACATCAAAA
>JBGTSF010000050.1:0-36418 GCA_041940425.1 Pyrinomonadaceae bacterium | reverse complement strand
TTGAATAAATACGGCAATTCTGACATAAAAGATATTGCTGAATTATTTTCAGCTTCATTTAATCTTGAAGCAGAAGAAATTGAATTTAATTCCGACCATAAAATGCTTATTGTTGGTTCAGAAATAGATGATTCTACAGTGAGAATAATAAACTATCTCTCGAATGAACCTTATTCAGTTAATATCAATGCAGTTAACTTTAATTACTTCAAGGATGAAAACGGAAATGAATTTTTAGCTCAATCTTTTATTGTGCCGGAAGAAAATATTACGGTAGAAAGTAAAAGTAAAAATCGAAAGAGAGCGAAGTCAGTTGTTAAAATACTTTTTGCAAGTCAAAAGCTAAATCTAGGCGATAAAGTTTTTTTCAAACCTGCAATTGAAAACGGGTTTGAGATGAATGATCCGAAAATCTCGGCTGAAATTGTAAATTTGGACAGTAATTGTTTAAAACGACAAAACGATAATAGGCTTTATTCTTTTAGCAGTTTACGCAAAAGAATATCAAATGAACTAAATTTAGATGTCAGAGCAAATTGGGGATTCGGTGTTCGATACGATTGGATTACAGAGAATGGAACAAGTCTTTCAGATTTACTTATTGATTAAAAAACTATGGCAGATTTAAGTGTAAATTTCGCGGGAATAAAATCGCCGAATCCTTTCTGGTTGGCATCTGCACCGCCGACGAATATGGGTTCGATGATCGAGCGGGCGTTTGACGCGGGTTGGGGCGGCGCGGTCTGGAAAACTCTGGGCGAGCCGATTGTTAATGTTTCGTCGCGGCTGGCTTCGATAGATCACGGCGCGATGCGGATGATCGGTTTGAACAATATCGAACTGATTACCGACCGACCGCTTGAGGTAAATCTGAAAGAGGTTTACGAGTGCAAAAAGAAATATCCGAATAATGCCGTGATCGTCAGCTTAATGGTCGAATCGAAGCGCGAGGCGTGGCACGAGATCGTAAAAAAAGCGCAGGACACGGGCTGTGACGGTTTTGAATTGAATTTCGGCTGTCCGCACGGAATGTCGGAGCGCGGAATGGGTTCGGCAATGGGACAAGTTCCCGAATATACCTGTATGGTCACGGAATGGGTCAAGGAAGTTTCCCGTCTGCCCGTCATCGTCAAACTCACGCCGAATGTCGCGCATATTGTTCCGCCCGGACGCGCGGCGCAGAAAGGCGGCGCGGACGCGGTTTCTTTGATCAACACGATAAATTCGGTGATGGGCGTTGACCTCGACACGATGATTCCTTACCCGAACGTCAACGGACAGGCGGCGCACGGCGGCTATTGCGGAACTGCCGTAAAACCGATCGCTTTGAATATGGTTTCGGAACTTGCGCGTGATACGGAATTTAACATCCCGATTTCCGGCATCGGCGGCATCAATACGTGGCGCGATGCGGTCGAATTTATGCTTTTGGGCGCGGGAAATGTTCAGGTCTGCACCGCCGTGATGCATTACGGTTACCGCATCGTCGAAGATATGATTGACGGTTTAAATAATTATCTCGATGAAAAAGGTTTTTCATCCGTGAATGAAATTATCGGCAAATCCGTCAGCCGCGTAACCGATTGGGGAAATCTCGATCTGAATTACAAGGTCGTCGCCAGAGTAAATAATGAGCATTGCATCAAATGCAATCTTTGTTATGTGGCTTGCGAAGACGGAGCGCATCAATGTTTTTCGTTTGACGAAAACCGCTTTCCGGTCGTTGACGAAGAGGAATGCGTCGGCTGTAATCTTTGCGCTCTGGTTTGTCCTTCGCCCGGCGCGATCTCAATGGTCAGATTGGATGACGGAAGCAATCCGCAATCGTGGAAAGAGCGAACAGGTAGTTAAAGAAAAATAGCCGCCGATTACGCGGCTAATTTTTTATTTGATTAAAATGAGAAAAATAATATTTTTTGCAATAATTTTTGCAGTAAATTCAATTGCTTTTACTCAAACTAATATGCCGGAAAACAAACGCCCGCGCGCCCGCGAGATCGGTTTAAAGATCGGAATTCTGCCGACCGGAACGCTAAATTCGATCACCGACGTTTCGGGCGTGAGCGTCGGTCATCAGACGATTATCAAAGGCGAAAATATTCGCACGGGCGTAACCGCGATTTTGCCACACGCGGGAAATCTTTTCCGCGAAAAAGTTCCCGGCGCGGTTTTCGTCGGCAACGGTTTCGGGAAATTGATCGGTTCGACGCAGGTTAATGAACTCGGCGAGATCGAAACGCCGATTCTGCTGACTTCGACTTTAAGCGTTCCGAAAACAGGCGATTTTCTGATTGATTATATGCTCGCGCTTCCCGGCAATGAAGACGTGCAGTCAATCAATCCGCTCGTCGCCGAAACGAACGACGGTTTTCTAAATGACATTCGCGGGCGGCACATTTCGAAAGAAGGTGTTTTCGCGGCGATCAAAAATGCGAAATCCGACGCGGCGGAAGAAGGCGCAATCGGCGCGGGAACGGGAACAATTGCATTCGGCTGGAAAGGCGGGATCGGGACTTCTTCGCGCAAACTGCCTGATAACTTAGGCGGCTATACAATCGGCGTTCTCGTGCAGACAAATTTCGGCGGCGTTCTTTCGATTGACGGCGCGCCCGTCGGTGTCGAACTCGGTAAGTATTTTTTGAAAGATGCGGTTTCAAAAAATTCTAAAATCACAAACGATTTAAATGATTCGGCGGACGGCTCGATCATTATCGTCATTGCGACGGACGCACCGCTCGATGCGCGGCAACTTAAAAGACTGGCGGCACGTTCGATGAGCGGTCTGGCAAGAACCGGTTCGGCGATGACGAACGGAAGCGGCGATTACGCTGTCGCCTTTTCGACCGCGCCGGATGTTCGCATCCGAAGCGGAGAAAATTTGCGCTCAATCAAACTTCTTGCAAACGATGCGATGTCGCCGCTTTTTCTCGCCGTCATCGAAGCGACCGAAGAGGCGATTTACAATTCGATGTTTCGCGCCGAGACGATGAAGGGAAAACAAAATCGCACGATTGAAGCATTGCCAATTGAAGAAACCGTGAAAATTCTCCGCAAATACGGGAAGATCAAGTAATTTCATTTATTAAGAATCTCTGTGAATTCTCCGTGTTTTCTGTGTTTAATAAAATTTTTACCACAGAGAACACAGAGTTTTTCACAGAGATTTTTTATTATTCCTGTTTATTAAAACTCGCGTAAACTTTTTGCAGAAATTCGTCAATTTTGCCGTTTTCGATCCAGCGGGCGACGATCAGAAGTTCGTTTTCGCGGTCAATAAATATGATGTTCGTTCCGTTTCCCAAGAAAGCGATAGTTCCGGCGGGCGCGTTCGGGTAGAGTTTTTTGTCGGTGTTAAGATAAAAATTCATAAAGCCGTAAGTCGTCTGCGCGGCGGTCGGCGTGGTCGCTTGTTTGAGAAATTCTTGTGAAAGAATCTGTTTGTCCTTCCATTTTCCGTTTCGCAAAGTCAGAAGTCCGAACCGCGCCATATCCCGCGACGAGATGAACATTCCGCCGCCCCAATGCCCGCCGCCGCTCACGGATTGAATTATTTTTCCGTCAATCACGACAAACGAATTTTCATAGCCGAACCAACGCCACGTCGCGGACGCGCCGATCTCGTCCATCAGATTTTCCTTTAAAACTTCGGGCAGAGGTTTGCGCCAGACATTGAGCGCGGCGAGCGCGAGGACGTTGACGCGCACGTCGTTGTATTCGAAAACCGCACCGGGTTCGCTGCGTTTTCTGGTCAGCCACGTTGAAGCGTCGCGGTCAGGGCGATCCGCCCAGTCGGGTTTGCCCCAGAGCGTGCCTTCCCAATCGCTCGTTTGCCGCAAAAGGCTGTCCCAGGTGATTTTGCGGTTATGCTCGGTTTCGAAAATTTCCAGAAATTTCGGTTTGCCGAAATTGTTCGCGTTGCCGAATCTTTCGAGCGGATTATAGACGAGAATCGGAGCCATTTCTTTATAGACGGGCGCATTTAAATCTCTGATAATTTTACGGTCGAACGCCAGACCGACCGTTGCCGTCAAAAAACTTTTCGTTACCGAATGCGTCATATCAACGCGGAACGGATCGCCCCATTCGGCGATGATGTAGCCGTTTTTGATAATGATTCCCGTCATCTCGCCGCGCGGTTTCTGCACGCCGATAGCTTCGCCGAACGGTTCGCGCCCGAACGATTGCGCCTGCGCGAGTTCCATATCGCGCGTAACTTTCGCTTCGTTCGCCACGGCGAAATCAATCGCTTCTTTTAATTTCGCGCCGTCAAATCCGAATTGCGCGGGCGTTCTTTTTTCCCAGTTGTCGCCCGCGTTCGGAAAATAAGCCGGCTTTTGAGCGAATATGTTTGCCGTGAAAATTAGCGCGATAATTTGAAATGAAATTACGATGTTGGTTAGAAAACGGAAACTTTTTTTCATAGCTTTTTTTGTCAGACGGTTTTTTAGAGATTTTAGATTAAAATATGGTCTAAATCTAAACAAACACTAAAAAACTGAAAACCGGAAAAATTTTTTACCGCAAATTTCGTGCTGTAAAATAGTTGAAACTTAAATTTTCGCCTTGTCGTAATTGTGTTTGACTAAATCCAAAAAATAGTCAAAATAATAAATCGTATGCCACCCGTTGTTAAAACCAGAGAAATCAGAGAGGCTCTATTAGATGCGACCGACCGCCTTTTATCCGAGCGGGGTTATCAAAAAATGACGATAGACGATCTCGCCCGCGAGGTCGGGATCGGAAAGGGAAGCGTCTATCTGCATTTTTCGAGCAAGGAAGAAATCGCGCTTTCGCACGTAGATAGAATCGTCGAGCGATTGAAAGAGCGGTTAAAAATAATTGCCGAAAAAGATATTTCGCAGAAAGAAAAACTGCGCGAGATGCTTCTTACTCGCGTCCTTTTTCGCTTTGACAGCGTTCAGCATTACACACAGAGTCTGAACGATCTGCTTTCGTCGCTTCGCCCGAAACTGCTGGCGCGGCGCGAGAATTATTTTGCCGAAGAAGCCGCCGTTTTTGCCGGAGTCATCGAACGGGGTCAGGGAGGCGGCGAATTCGCGGGCGGTAACTCATTGGAAATCGCCGAAACATTTTTGCTGGCGACCAATGCGCTTCTGCCGTTTAGCCTGACGACCGAAGAACTCGGCGCGCGCGAAGACATCGAAGCGAAAACGGCGCGTCTGGCGGATTTACTTATCAAGGGGATTTTGAAGGATTAATTTTTTTTGAGGAGTAGTTTTATGAAAAAAGCACTAACATTATTTGCTTCAATAGCAGCCGCATTCATCATTATTACGATCGGAAACATCGTCATCGTCGCTCAGAACGGCGCGAATCAGCCGCCGGATATGGCGATTGACTCGGCGGTCAGATCGGAAGTCATCGAAGTTCTTTTAAAGGAATTGAACGACGGATACGTTTTTCCCGAAATTGCGAAAAAAATGGAAACCGATATTCGCAATCGCCAGAAAAACAAGGAATACGACGCGATCACGAGCGGGCAGGAATTCGCCAAAAAACTGACCGAAGATTTGCAGGCGATCAGCCGCGACAAACATCTGCGCGTGCGTTTTTCGCACCAGCCGATTCCCGTCCGCAAAGAACGGAGCGAGCCGACCGAAGAAGAAAAACAGCAGTATGCCGGTTACATAAAGCGCATCAATTACGCTTTTGAAAAGGTCGAGCGGATGCCGGGAAACATCGGTTATATTGACCTGCGCGGATTTTCCGACGCGGAAGCGGGCGCGGAAACGGTCGCCGCGGCGATGAATTTCCTGCAGAATACCGACGCGCTGATCTTCGATCTCCGGCAAAACGGCGGCGGAAGTCCGGCGATGGTCGCTCTAATCAGCTCGTATCTGTTCGGCGACAAACCCGTTCATCTTAACAGTCTCTACTGGCGGAAAGGCGACCGGACGGATGATTTCTGGACGAAACCGGCTTCGGCAGGCAAGAAATTTCCCGACCGCGACG
Source organism: Pyrinomonadaceae bacterium (assembly GCA_041940425.1). GTDB lineage: Bacteria > Acidobacteriota > Blastocatellia > Pyrinomonadales > Pyrinomonadaceae > DATHTS01. Next base: position 30,445 of record JBGTSF010000050.1, on the reverse strand, counting down.
TTTATATCTTGACCAGCAAACGCACTTTTTCAGCCGCCGAGGAATTTTCGTATAATCTGAAAAGTTTGAAACGCGCCGTGATCGTCGGCGAAACGACCGGCGGCGGAGCGCATCCGGGCGGAATGTTTCGGCTGTCGGATCATTTCGGAGTTTTCGTCCCGACCGGACGCGCCATCAATCCGATCACTAAAACCAATTGGGAAGGCACGGGCGTTGAACCCGACATCAAAGTTCCGAAAGAAGAAGCTCTGAAAACCGCGTATTTGATAGCTTTGAACAAATCGCTGGAAAAAGCGAAAGACGAAGAATTGAAAAAAGGTTTGAAGGAACTCATCGAGCAGAATCAGAAAGAACTCGACGAGATGAAAAAAGTCGCTAAAAAATAACGTCTGTTCGGGTTAGTAAAAGCGGGAAAAAACAGCCGCAAAAAGGCGCATAAAACACAAAAAGTAGAAATGAATTAATACTTTTTTTTGTGATTTTTGCGCCTTTTTGCGGCTGTTTTTTTTCTTTTATTTTTGCCAGTAATTATTGATCTTCGCGTCGAGCATCGGGAAGGGAACGTATTCGACCTGTCTTCCGCATTCGCGGAGCTTTTCGACCATTCTGACCGCGCCGTCGGCGTTGCGCGTATGGACGATGATCGTCGCCGCGCGGTTTGATTCCTTGTTGTCGGTCAGCCAGCAGGCGATGGCATAACCTGTAAACTCGTCGTCAGGCTCGCCGTCGTAATGGTGCGGCAGAAGATCGTGATCGAGAAAAATCGCGTCGTATGTGTTTTGACTTAAAAATTCCTTCGCTTCGGCGACAGTTTCGGCGATGTCAATCTCGTCGCCTTTGAATCTTTTCTGAAACCAGCGGTGCCGGCGATGATCGTCGTCGAGCAGGAAAATCGAGATCGGCGTGCGCTCGGCGCTCAAATCCGCCAAGCCGAGTTTTATCATAATACTGCGTATAAGGCTCATAAAATCCTACCTGAACAAAACATTTAATATAGCACAGCAAACGGAAACGAAAAATTTGCGACAGCCGTTTTGACGCTTTCGGGGGAAATTTCCCGCACGGGACAACTTTTCTCCCGCACCCGTCGAACGATTTCCCGCACCCGCGGCAAAATCCTTGATGCGGGAGAAATAATTTCCCGCACCCGTGAGAGATTTCCTGTTGCGGGAGAAAGTTTGTCCCGCACTCGTAGAACTTTCACGGGCGCGGGATAAACTCTTAACCACACCCGTGAAAGTTTGACGGGCGCGGTTGAGAACTATTTCCGCGCGGGAGAAATGTAATGTAACGCAAATCGAAATCTGCGCGTAAAAAATCCGCTTCGGAAAAATCGGAGATTCTGTGATATAATAGAATCACGAAAATTCGGCATATTACTTCAGAATCTGCACAAACGTTTATAAATAAACGCTTTCATATACTTTTTAAATTAAACTAAATGGAGGTAAATATGCGAAAAATAATTTTAACTTTCGGCCTGGTCTTTCTGCTCTGCGCCGCCGGTTTTGCCCAGTCCGACAAACCGAATAAAAAAGTTCTCTTCAAAGCGAACACGGAATTTTCGGCGCAGATAGAAAACGATCTCGATGCGGAAAACGCCAAGATCGGCGAGGACGTAAATTTCAAGCTGACCGAAGAAGTGAAAGGCAATGGCGACACGATCGCCAAAGATTCGACGATCTACGGCAGAGTCGTCAATATTCAAAAACCGTCGGACGAGAACGATAAAACGTCGCTCATCAGCGTGATGTTCGATTTTGTCAAAAAGGGCGATGACTTCGTGCCGCTGACCGCTAACATCGTAACGATGGAAAAAAGCGCGGACGGGATAAAATTCGAACCTTCGGCGACCTTCGACGGCGGAACGGTCATTTCGGCAAAAGGAAAAAACATCAAGATTGATAAAGGCGCGGTTTTCCGTATAAAACTGGCTAAAGATATTACCGAACAATAATTATATAGTTTAATTTGTTTCAATAATTCCCGCGGTTTGCATTTCTGTAAATCGAGTGCGCGGAAATTCGAATTGTCCGGCGTCGGCATTTTGGCGCCGAAACCGTTACCGGAAATTCGGAGCGTGCCGTGCGAAAAAAAATTTTGACTAAAACGGGATTTTCGTAATAAGCTGATCTCTGCAAAATTTAACCCTTTATTTCTTGGAGTAAATTTAATATGAAAAAAACGCCTCTGTCGGCGAAAGGACTGTCTTTCGTTGTTTTTGTTTTCAGCCTTTTATTTGCCGCTCCCGTTTTTGCTCAGGAAAGCGAAAAAGCTCTCTATGATCAAATCAAAAACCTTACTTTAAGTGGCGGAAAAGCCGATGTTTCGCAGCTTGTCCTAAAACGCGACCGGGCGGTGATGACCTTTAACGGAACTTTTTATTTTGCTTCACCGGCTTCCGGCGGCAAGGTAACGGGCGCGGTTTTTATCGGTCAGGGAACGTTCGGCGCGGAAGTTCCGCCGAGCGATTTTGAAAAGGAAAACGTCAAACGCCTGCTCAATGCCGAAGCGGTCGAATCGGATTTTAAAACCGCCGTCCTGCGTTTTTCGGACGACACTTTCGACATCATCGGAAAAAACAAAACAAACGGCGCGGCTGATCCGAAGGCGCAGAAACTGGCTTCCGAGATAGACGGACGGATTTTAAAGGAAACCGGCGCGAATATTTCTTCGCGGCTCGCGCTTTCGATCATCAACAAGGAAAATCCCGGTTTCTTTTTCGCCAATTTCGACGGCGGCAAACGCGACCGGTTCAGCTATCTGCTCGATCATCAAACCCGCGTTCCGACATCATATTTCGGTATTAACGGCGGCGAGAAAGGTCTCATTTTCGATTACGATTCGATCACCGACAGCAACGAAATCTGGCTCGCGTTTTACGGTCTGGAAGATTATCAGAGACAGATCGTCGCCTATTCGGATATGAACGATCTGGTTGACATCGCGCATTACAGGATGGATCTGGATTTGCGCGAGCCGAAAAAACAACTCGGTCTGAAAACGACGATCACAATGACCGCGCTCCAGCCTTTTATGAAAGCGGTTCATTTCACGGTCGGCGAATCGCTGGGCGAATACGAAAAACAAAGACTCAAAAAACAGATGCGTTTGAAAGCCGCCCGGCTCGGCTCGGAGCCGCTGGAATTCGTGCAGGAAGATTGGGAAGGCGGTTTGACGGTTTTTCTGCCGCAGGCGGTTCAAGCCGGACAAAAGCTGGATTTGGAAATGGAGCTGGAAGGCGATTTTATTCAACAGCCGGAAACCGTCGGCGACACGCATTACCCGCGCTCGAACACGAGCTGGTATCCGCATCACGGCTATCTTGACCGCTCGACCTACGAGATGACTTTTATCCATTCGAAAAAATTAAAAGTCGCCACGGTCGGCGTTCGGCAGAGCGAAGCGGAAGACGGCGACGCGATGAAAACCGTCTATAAAATGAAATTTCCGGTTTCATTCGTTACCTTCGCGCTCGCGCCGTTTAAGCGGCACAACGAGGAAATAAAATGGGACAATGGCGATAAACCGATTCCGCTCGAATACAATTCTCTGGACTACATCCGGCTGAAAGAAGATTTCATAATGGCTGAGATGAACAATTCTGTCCGGTATTTTCATCAACTTTTCGGGCAATACCCGTATGAAACTTACGGCGCGGCTTTTCACCCGTTCGGCTTCGGGCAGGGGTTTCCTTCGATGCTGGTGATTCCGGCGACCGACCGCGCCAACAAATACACATACGCTTTTATCGCGCACGAAACGGCGCATCAATGGTGGGGAAATATCGTCGCGTGGCGTTCGTATCGGGATCAATGGCTGAGCGAAGGCTTTGCCGAATACTCCGGCATTCTCTACACGAGTCTGCGGAAAGATTACAAGGCGGCGGTCAATATGGTTGACGAGATGCGCGATTCTTTAAAAGACCTGCCGCGCACGAAAAGCGGATTCGGCAAAGGCAGGCTCAATGATGTCGGACCGCTGATTCTCGGTCATCGCCTCGATACCGGCAAAACATACGGCGCATACGGTACTCTGGTCTATAACAAAGGCGCGCTCGTTTTGCGAATGATGCATTTTCTGTTTACCGATCCGACGACCGGCAGCGGCGATGCGTTTTTCGCAATGATGAAGGATTTTGTCGAAAGGTATCGCAACAAGGTCGCTTCGACCGACGATTTTCGAAAGGTGGCGAACGAGCATTTTGTCAAAACGCCGATCGCCCAAAGATACAAAGTCAGCGATCTCAACTGGTTTTTCAGACAATGGGTTTATGAAACCGGACTGCCGTCCTACACGCTCGAATACACGCTTCAGGATCAGCCGGACGGCTCGACCGTGTTCAGCGGTAATGTCATTCAGGAAAACGTCGCCGAAAATTGGGCGATGGTTTTGCCGGTTACTTTCGATTTCGGCGGAAACAGCGCGGCGCGGACAACCGTTCTGGCTTACGGTCCGAAAATGCCGTTTAATATAAAACTCCCGCGAAGACCGAAAAAGGTCGAGTTCGATCCGCAAAAATGGGTGCTTTCGGATAAGACTTCGACCAAGGGAAATTGACGTTATGAAAAAATATCTGCTGTTACCGCTTTTGTGCTTATTTGCATTTCCGGTCTATTCGCAGGAAATGCCGGAACTCGTCTTGGAAAACGGCGTGGCGGCGCATAAGGAAATTGACGCGGTTTATAAAACTTTCAGCGAAGCCTACCGGACTCTGGACGTTGAAAAAGTAACGAATCTTTACAGCGAAACGGCGGCTTACCTGCCGCCGAACAATGACATTTTGCAGGGACGCGAACAGATTCGTCCGACCTTTCAATCGTTTTTCGAATGGATAAAAAAAGAAGGTCGAACGATGACCATCTCGTTTCAAATCGTTCAGCGCAAGACGGATAAAAATCTCGCCTACGATGTCGGAATTTACACGATTCGTCAATATAAGGACGGCAACCAGATCAGCATGGGACAGGGAAAATTCGTCGTCGTCGCGGTCAGGGAAAAAGACGGCAAATGGCGTTTTCAGGTTGACGGCTACAGCGGACTCAAACCCGACAAACCGCGCGAGTCGAACTAAACAAAACTTTTTGCAGACAAAAATGCGACCGTAAAAAAACACTTTTTTACGGTCGCATTTTTGTTTCCTAAACTTAAAAATCTTCCGCGAATCTTTACAAAATAATAAAAAAGCCCGCGTTTTACTTTGCTTAAATAAATTTGATAAATTAAATCCAACTTTTACAGCCTGGTTTTTAGTGCAAAAATTGGAAAATTTTATCTGCAATATCAGTCAAACTAATTTAGTGAAAACTTGCACAAAGGGGGCGTAAAATTTATTTTCAAAGTAGAATTTGCGGAAAACGGGAGATTGAGTAAAATCTTAGAAGGTCTTAAAATCTAAACTGAAGTTATAAGTTTTTTAAATCAATCGCCCGGGTTATTTTTCCGCGATCCGGGTTAGGGCTTATTCTAACTTCGAAATTTCGAACGAACAGTTAAAGAAAATGGCTCAAGTATTTAATCGAAGCGCAAATAATATTGCCAAGATAAGCATGATCGTGGCGGTCGTCTTGGGCGGTCTGGCTTTCTATTTTTACACGCAGATCGCGCGGTCGTCGTATCTGACCGGCGTATTTGTCGAAAAACAGCAGCCCGTTCAGTTCAGCCACAAACACCACGTCGGCGACGACGGGATTGACTGCCGGTATTGTCATACACAGGTCGAAACATCTGCGTCCGCCGGGATTCCGCCGACGCAGACTTGTATGAATTGCCACAATCAGCTCTGGGCGGAAACGCCGTATCTCGAACCCGTGCGGGCGAGCTTCCGCGAAAACAAGCCGATCGAGTGGGAGCGCGTTCACGATCTGCCGGAATTTGCTTATTTCAATCACTCGATCCATATCGCCAAAGGCGTCGGCTGTTCGACCTGTCACGGGCAGATTGACGAGATGCCCGCCGTTTTTCAGCAGAACACTTTGCAGATGGAATGGTGTCTGTCATGCCACCGCGAGCCGGAGAAATTCATCCGTCCGAAATCGGAAATCTACAATATGAAATGGCAGGACGCTGATCTGACGACCGAACAGCGTTTGGAATTGAAAGAAAATTATAAGATCCGCAGTAAGGAAATGCTGACGAGTTGTTCGACTTGTCACAGATAAGCAGAAGTTAAAAACAGGAAAATAAATTTTGAATTTTTAACTTTGAATTTTTAATTGAGAAAAATATGCCGAGCAAAGACAGCAAACAAAGCTTTGCAAAATTGCGCGAAAAGATTTTGGCGCAGAACGGAAAACAGTATTGGCGAAGCGTCGAAGAATTCGTTGACGCGCCGGAGTTTGAGGAATTCGTCAAACAGGAATATCCGGCGCACGCCGAAGAATGGGACAACGGCTTGAGCCGCCGAAACTTTTTAAAAGTCATGGGCGCGTCCCTGGCGTTTGCCGGACTCAGCGGATGCGTTATTCAGCCTGCCGAAAAGATCGTTCCGTTCGTTACGCAGCCGGAAAATATGATTCCGGGCAAACCGCTTTTTTATTCGACGGCGATGAGCCTGGGCGGAATCGCCACCGGACTTTTCGCCAAATCGTTTGACGGTCGCCCGATCAAGGTCGAGGGAAATCCCGATCATCCGGGAAGCTTGGGCGCGACGGACGTTCTGGCACAGGCTTCGATTCTCGGAATGTATGACCCGGATCGTTCGCAGGAAGTCCGCAACCGCGGCGCGTCGTCCAACTGGCAGAATTTTATGAACGCGGCGCGTGCCGCCATCGAACAAAACCGCGCGGACGGCGGCGCGGGCGTTCGTTTTTTGACCGAAACCGTAACTTCGCCGACGCTGATCGCGCAGTTCAAACAGATCGCTACCGAGCTTCCGAATTCAAAATGGATTCAATACGAACCCGTCAATAACGACAACGCGATGGCGGGCGCGAAGATGGCTTTCGGTTCGCCGGCGCACACGGTTTACAGATTCGATCAGGCGGAAAGAATTCTCACGCTCGATGCCGATGTTCTTTCGGGTTTCAATGTCCGCTACATCAAAGATTTCAACAAGAGCCGCCGCTTCGGTGCGGATAAAAAACAGATCAATCGTCTTTACGCAATCGAAACGACGTTGACCTTGACGGGCGCGAAGTCCGATCACCGTCTGCCGGTCAAACCGTCGCAGTTGGTCGAGGTGGCGAAAGCCGTCGCCGGAGCATTAGGCGTTTCGGGCGCGGCTGGAACGGGGCTTTCTGCCGATGCGATGCAGTGGATCACCGTCATGGCGAAAGACCTTCAGGCAAGCCGCGGGAAATCGCTCGTCGTCGCCGGAAATAACGCGCCGCCGATCGTCCATGCGCTCGCGCACGCCATTAACGGCGCACTCGGAAACGTCGGTCAGACGGTCGTTTATACCGATCCGCTGTCGCCTTTCACGGAAAAAACGCAAATCGAACAATTGCGCGAACTGATCGCCGACATCGAAGCCGGCAGAGTCAGAACGCTTGTGATTTTGGGCGGCAATCCGCTCTACACGACACCGATTGACGCGAAACTGCGCGGCGAAGCCATCAAGGAAAAGGTTCCGCTCTGCATTCATCTGAGCGAACATTTCAACGAGACTTCGCAATACAGCCACTGGCATATTCCGCAGACGCATTTTCTCGAAGAATGGGGCGATGGACGCGCCTACGACGGAACGATCACGCTCACCCAGCCGATCATCAAACCGCTCTACGGCGGCAAGAGCATCTACGAGGTCGTGCAGGTTTTCTTCAAGGAAAATTACGACAAAACGAATGCCGATATTTTGAAGGAATACTGGCAGAACATGGGTTTGACGAACGCGCCGAAAACGGTCGCCGCAACCGCTTCGACCGCGCCGACGCCGCAAGCGTCGCCGGGTCCGAACGCGACTCCGGCGGCAAGTTCGTCGCCGCAAGCAGCGGTTTCGCCGACTCCGACAACGGCGGAAGGAATTTCGCCGAGTTCGCAGACCGGACAATCCGCGCCCGCGACTCCGGCACAGCCCGCGCCTACTCCGCTGGTGCAGGGATTGTCGTCAACGACGGCGGCAGCCGCGCCGAAAACTTTTGAAGACAACTGGCGCAAAGCGGTTCATGACGGCTTTATCGCCGGTTCGGGTTTTCCGGCGAAAACATTTACGGCGAATACCGGATTTTTAAGTCAGGCAACCGCCGCCGCGCCGATCAACGGTTTGGAAATTTCGATTCTGCCCGACCCGACCGTTTATGACGGGCGGTTTACAAACAACGGCTGGCTTCAGGAGCTTCCGAAACCTTTGACGAAAATCACTTGGGAAAACGTCGCGCTCGTCAGTCCGCGCACGGCTAACCGGCTCGGTTTGAATCAGAATGACGAATACAACGATTATTCGGGCGGCGAGATGGGTGTTCCGTTTATCAATACAAAGGGCGGAAACCAGTTTGCCGATCTCGTAACGATCGAGGCGAACGGCGCGAAGATCACCGCGCCTGTTCCCGTCTGGATCGCGCCCGGTCAGCCGGATGATGTTATTACGCTGTTTCTCGGCTATGGTCGCTCACTAGCCGGACGGGTCGGAAACGCGCTCGGCTATAACGCTTACGAGGTGATGAAATCCGACGCGCCGTATGCGGCGGCGACTCTGACCAAACTCGGCACGCAGACGACGATCGCCTCGACGCAGATCCATTTCAATATGGAAGGACGCGATCTGCTTCTCAATTGGGATGCCGAAAACGTCGCCAAGCTCGGCGCGGAAAGAAAGAAATACGAGGACAAGATCGGTCGCTACGACGACACGATGTATGATCCGGAAATTTACCAGAAGCTGTACGATGAGACGCATCGCTGGGGAATGACGATTGACCTTAATTCATGCGTCGGCTGCAATGCCTGCGTTCTCGCGTGTCAATCGGAAAACAATATCCCGGTCGTCGGCAAAGAGCAGGTCGAACGCAGCCGCGAAATGCACTGGATGCGGGTTGATACGTATTTTACGGGAGATATTAATGATCCGGACGTTGCCGGTTTCCAGCCCGTTCTCTGCCAGCAGTGCGAACAGGCGCCGTGCGAGGTCGTCTGTCCGGTTCACGCGACGGTTCACAGCGCGGAAGGTTTGAACGATATGGTCTATAACCGCTGTATCGGAACGCGCTATTGTTCGAACAACTGTCCGTATAAAGTTAGAAGATTTAATTTTCTTTTGTATCAGGATTGGGATACGCCGCAATATAAATTGATGCGCAACCCGGAAGTTACTGTTCGTTCGCGCGGTGTGATGGAAAAATGCACCTACTGCACGCAGAGGATTTCGGCGGCGCGCATCGAATCGCAGAAAACCGGTCGCCAGATTCAGGACGGCGAGATTTTGACGGCGTGTCAATCGGTCTGCCCGGCTGACGCCATCGTTTTCGGCGATCTGAACAATAAGGAAAGCAAGGTGTTCAAGATGAAACAGGACGAACGCAATTACGTTTTGCTGAACGAACTGAACACCCAGCCGCGCACGACTTATCTGGCGGCGCTGACAAATCAAAATAAGGAAATGCCCGATTACCGCGAACCGAAGAGCGATCACGGGAAAACCGAAGGCGAGAGCCACTAAAAAATACTTCGGAGTTCAGGCTCGATAAACTTTGAACTTTGAACTTTGAACTTTGAACTTTTTAGGATATGGAAGACATAAAAGAAATTCAGAGAAGGATCTATCCGCCGATGGTCGAAGGCGATCACGATTTTGCCTCCGTGACGGATATGATCAGCGACAAGACGCTCAAAAAGCGCACGCCTTTTCAGTGGTATATCGGTTTCGGCATCGCGTTTCTCGTCGCGCAATTGCTGATGATGACGGTTACATACCTGCTCGTCAAAGGTATCGGCATCTGGGGAAACAACCAGCCGATCGGCTGGGCGTTTCCGATCATCAACTTCGTCTGGTGGATCGGTATCGGTCACGCCGGAACTTTGATCTCCGCGATTCTTCTTCTGCTGAATCAAAAATGGCGAACGTCAATTAACCGTTTTGCCGAAGCGATGACGCTCTTTGCCGTCGCCTGCGCGGTGATGTTCCCGGTCCTGCACGTCGGCCGGCCGTGGCTCGCTTTCTGGATGTTTCCGTATCCGAACACGATGGGCATGTGGCCTCAATTTCGGTCGCCGCTCATCTGGGACGTTTTCGCGGTTTCGACGTATGCGACGATCTCTTTGTTGTTCTGGTATGTCGGTCTGATTCCCGACTTTGCGACTTTGCGCGACCGGGCGAAAAATAAGTATTTCCGAATGGTTTACGGTCTGCTTTCGTGGGGCTGGCGCGGTTCGGCGAGGCACTGGCATCGCTATGAGTTAGCGTATCTTTTGCTCGCAGGTCTTTCGACGCCGCTCGTGCTTTCGGTTCACTCGATCGTATCGTTCGACTTCTCGGTGTCGCAGGTTCCGGGCTGGCACGCGACGATCTTTCCGCCTTACTTCGTAGCGGGCGCGATCTTTGCCGGATTCGCAATGGTTCTGATTCTCTGTATCCCGCTTCGCGTCTGGTATAACATGAAGGATTTGATCACCGACACGCACCTTATATATATGGGCAAGGTGATGCTGGCGACCGGTTTGATCGTCGTTTACGGTTACGCGATGGAAGCGTTTTTCGCGTGGTACAGCGCGGCGACATACGAAGTCTTTATGATGTATAACCGCGCTATCATCGGTCCATACTGGTGGTCGTATTGGCTTTTGATCTTATGCAACGGCGCGTCAATCCAGCTTTTGTGGTTTAAGCGGTTCAGGGAAAGTCCGTTCTGGCTGTTCGTCATTTCGGTCATCGTCAGTATCGGTATGTGGCTCGAACGCTTCGTTATTATTATCACGAGTTTGAACCGCGATTTTATGCCGTCGTCGTGGGGCATGTATGCGCCGACGATCTTCGACTGGACGATGTATATCGGAACGATCGGATTTTTCTTCTGTCTGATATTTTTGTTCGTCCGCTTCCTGCCCGTTATCTCGATCTTCGAGGTCAGGACGCTTTTGCCGCAGGCTGAAGTTCACGGGCATCATCAGGATTTCGAAGCGAATGTCAACGAGGTGGAATACACCTATGACATCACGGAAGGCGGAGAAAAGCCGGAAACAGAAGACGAAGAAAAGCCCGAAAAATAAATTGCGGGTAATGAATCCGGTTGAACGATTGTTGTTGATTCAAGAAGCCGGATCACGATTTTTGGAAAATTGAAATTGCAATCAGTTGCCGGTTTTGTTCGCCGACAGCAAGCAAAAGGGCAACTCACCCATGTCGCGCTGTCTGCCGGCAAAACCGCTCTGATTGCAAACCAAAGTTATGAAGGAAAATTTATACGGAATTTTGGCGGAGTTTGATACGCCGACAGAAATGGTTGACGCGGCGCGCAAAGTGCGCGATGCCGGTTACAGAAAAACCGATGCGTTTTCGCCGTTTCCGCTTCACGAGATTGACGCGGCGCTCGGCATCAAGCGCAGTATTCTGCCGTATATCGTTTTTGCGGGCGGTCTGACCGGCTTGATCACGGGCTTGGTTTTACAGATTTACACGCACGCGATTGATTACCCGCTCAATGTCGGCGGTCGCCCGTATATCAGCATACCGTCGTTCGTTCCGCCGATGTATGAATTGACTATTTTGTTTGCGGGTTTTGCCGCCGTTTTCGGAATGCTTTTCCTGAACGGTCTGCCGCAGCCGTATCACCCGCTTTTTAACGTGCCGCGTTTCGCGCTCGCGTCGCGCGAAAAATTCTTCCTGGTGATCGAAGCGCGCGACCCGAAATTTGATTACGAGGAAACGAGAGCTTTTATGCAAAGTTTGAATCCGCAGGAGGTTTTTGATGTCGAGGATTAAGTTCCAAGTTTCAAGTTCCAGGTTCCAAGTTGGAAGGCAGGCAATTTTCTGCCTACTGCTTACCGCCTTCTGCCTACTTTCTTTCGGCTGCCGCTACGATATGCAGGACCAGCCGCGTTATGAGGCTTATTCGCAGAGCGATTTTTTCAGCGACGATAAAGCGATGCGCGAGCCGCCCGAAGGAACGGTCGCGCGCGGTCAGCTTCGTGAAAACAAAGCCTTCTGGACGGGCAAAAAAGATAACGCCGATCCGAACATTCAAGTGCAGACGACAACCGACGCATCGGGCAACACGCTCGTTTCGAGCTTTCCGAACGATGTCACGGAATTTCCCGTTCCCGTTACAAAAGAATTGGTTGACCGTGGGCAGGAGCGTTACAACATTTACTGCGTCGTCTGTCACGGACCGGTCGGCAACGGCGACGGAATGATCGTCCGGCGCGGTTACCCGCAGCCGCCGACGTATCACGACGACCGTTTAAGAAACGCGCCGGTCGGACATTTCTTTGACGTGATGACCAACGGCTGGGGCAAGATGAACAGCTACGCCGCGCAGATCTCGGCGGCTGACCGCTGGGCGATCGTTGCCTATATCCGTTCGCTGCAGATCGCTCAAAGCCCGGACAGAAATTTAACGATGACTTCAAACACAAATTCGCAAAGCGCGAATTCGGCAAACAGAACCAATACGAACACGGCAACTCCGCAGACGAACGCGAACGCGAACGCCAACACGGGAGGTGCGAACCGATGAGAGAAAATTCGGAATTTTTAGCACCCGCGCAAATCGGCAGTTGGCGCACGGCGGCGCTCGGCATCGGCGGCATTTTAACCGTCATCGTTTTAGCGGCGGCAATATTTTTTCCCGAATATCGTGAACAGGCTCTGCGTTCTTGGCTGCTCGGATTTATTTTCTGGGGCGGCATCGGCATCGGCTGTATCGGCGTTTTGATGCTTCAATATCTGACGGGCGGCGCGTGGGGCGTGGTCATTCGCCGGACGATAGAGGCGGGAACGCGAACGTTGCCGGTCATCATCGCGCTGTTTATTCCGCTCGCGGTCGGGACGTTTTTCAGAGCTTATCAGGAATGGACGCGGCTTCCGGCGGACGATCATGTGATGCATCACCGCGGAATGTATGCGACGGTCGAATGGTGGATCATCCGCGCCGCGCTGTATTTTCTGCTGTGGGGCGTGATGGTTTATCTGCTCAACAAATGGGCGAGAAAACAGGACGCGGCAAACAATGCGGAAGAAGCCGCCAAAGCTCTCGGCGATGCGACCGCTTTTTCCGGTCCGACGATGGTTTTTTATGTTCTGGTCGTAACATTTGCGGCGGTTGATTGGGTGATGATGCTCGAACCGCATTGGTTCTCGACGATGTGGGGACTGCTCTTCGTCGCGGGCTGGGCGTTAAGCTGTTTCTGTTTTGTCGTTACGATCCTGGCGTGGCTGTCGGATAAACCGCCGATGAACAGGGTTTTGGGGACGCGCCATTTTCACGATCTCGGCAAACTGATGCTCGCGCTCGTGATGGTCTGGGCGTATTTTAATTTTTCGCAGTTTTTGATCATTTATTCGGGCAATCTGCCGGAAGAAACGCGCTGGTATCTGCCGCGCATAACGGGGGCGTGGGGCGTGGTCGGCATACTTCTGATCGTTTTTCATTTCGCGTTTCCGTTTCTCGTTCTGCTCCAGCAGGATTTCAAACGCAAGGCGAAATGGCTGGCGACGCTCGCCGTCTTTATTTTGATAATGCGGCTCGTTGATATGTTTTACTTAATCTCGCCGAGTCCGCGCATTGCCGGAAAAGAAGGCGTGATCGAACACGGCGTAAGATTCGATTTCTGGACATCGTTCAGCTGGCTCGACATCGTTGCGCCGATTGCCGTCGGCGGAATCTGGCTGTGGTGGTTTTTCGGCGAACTCGTAAAATATCCGCTGGTTCCCGAAAACGATCCGTTTCTCGAAAACGCGATCAAACACGGGAAAGGACATTAACGATTTGCGATTGCCGATTTTAGATTTGCGATTTTGCTCAGTTTTATAAATTGAAAATTTGACAAAAACAAGATCGCAAATCGCAAATCTAAAATCGAAAATAAGAATATGGGAAAGACAAGACACGAAGAATCGTATGTGGATTTTGACCAGCCGTATGAGCGGAATCTGATCGGTCTGCGCGGAGTTATTTATTTCGCCATCGGTTTGTTTCTGCTGGTCGTGATAACTTTCGGGTTGATGGCGTTTTTGTTAAACGTGCTGGATACGGAAGCCGTCAATGCCGACAATGCCGACCGCAATCCGATGCAGTTGTCGGAGCAGGAACGCCTGCCGCCCGAACCGCGTCTGCAATCCGCGCCGGGATTTCAGGTTAAAACGGCGGACGGTCAGACAGTCAATCTCGAACTTCAGCATCCGCAAGCCGAATGGGAAGTTCTGGAGAATCAGTATCGGGAGCTTTGGGAAAAAGGTCAAAAAGCGCCCGACGGAACTTATACGGTTTTACCGATCGAGCAGGCGAAGGAAAAATTTCTTGAACAGCGCGGTAATGCTCCGGCGGCGAATCAACCGCAAGGCAATATTTTAGAAGAATCGGAAATGTTTGTTTCCGATTCAAGCGCGGGAAGACTCGCTACGGAAAAAAGAAGGTAGTAAAAGCAATGAAAAAAAGTTTGACAGTGTCAGCGGTTTTGAAACTGAAACTTTTGATTTTGGTAAGTTTTCTGATCTTTGGAAACACCGCCCAGGCGCAAAAGAACGAGCATTACAACTCGCCCTTGTATGCGCCGCGCAAATACGATCCGAGCCAGACGACGAGCAGCGGTTTGCCGAAGGCTCTGAAAGAAGTCGGCATCGAGCAGAAACTCGGCGAGCAAGTGCCGTTTGATGCCGAATTCAAAGATGAAAACGGTCAGACGGTCAAACTCGGACAGTATTTCGGCAGGGAAAAACCGGTCATCATCGCGCTTGTTTATTTCGAATGCCCGATGCTCTGCAACGAGGTTTTAAACGGTCTGACGGGAAGTTTGAAAGGCATCTCGTTTGATGCCGGAAATGAATTCGATGTCGTGGCGATCAGTTTTGATCCGCGCGAAAACGATGTGCCGGAACTGGCGAAAAACAAAAAAGAGTCTTATCTGAAAAGATACGGGCGCGAAAATACGGCGGACGGCTGGCATTTTCTGACCGGCACACCGGAGCAGATTGAAAAGGTAACGAACGCGGTCGGCTTTAAATATTACTGGGACGAGAAAACCGAACAGTTCGCACACGCGGGCGGCATAATGGTCGCCACGCCCGACGGCAAACTCGCGCGGTATTTTTACGGGATTGATTACGCGCCGAAGGATTTGAAATTCGGCATAATGGAAGCGTCGGAAGGCAGAGTCGGAAATCCTGCTGAACAGCTTTTCCTCTATTGCTATCATTACGATCCTTCGACCGGAAATTACGGTCTGGCGATTTTGAGAGTGCTGCGCATCGCGGCGATTATTACGATTTTGGGTATCGGCGGAATGCTGTTCGTTTTCTGGCGGTACAAAAAGAAAAATTAGGTCTTTGGTTTTTGGTCTTTGGTCTTTGATTTTAGTTTTAGCTGTGAATTTGATTTTAAGTTAAACACTTTTGTCATCGTTACCGAAAAGAATTACCAAAGACCAAAAACCAAAGACCAAAGACCTAATTTATAAAGTTTATGCAAGAAACTTCGTGGGTTCCATTATTTCCAGAGCAAGCGTCCACTTTCGGGTGGATGGTTGACGGATTGTATTTTTATCTGATTTTGATCAGCATTGGTTTTACGATCCCTATCGTCGCGGCGGTTTTTATCTTCGGGGTGAAATACCGCGAGCGCGAAAAATACGGGACGGCGGCGGAAATTCACGGCTCTATCGCGCTTGAGACGATCTGGTCAATCATTCCCTTCGTTATCTCGATGACGATTTTTTTAGGCGGCGCGATCGTTTATTTTCACCAGTATCGTCCGCCGGAAAACGCGATGGAGATTTACGTCGTCGGCAAACAATGGATGTGGAAAGTCCAGCACGGAACGGGACAGCGCGAGATCAACGAACTGCATGTTCCGGTCGGTCAGAAGATCAAATTGACAATGACGACCGAAGACGTTCTGCACGATTTTTCGATTCCCGCCTTTAGAACGAAAGCCGACGTTGTGCCGGGACGCTACACATATCTCTGGTTCGAAGCGACCAAGCCGGGCAAATATCACCTGTTTTGCGCCGAATACTGCGGCTTGAACCATTCGGGAATGGGCGGTTATGTCTATGTAATGGAACAGCGCGATTTTGACAACTGGCTCGCCGGAAACGTTTCCGATCAAACGCCCGTTCAGCAGGGACAGGATTTGTTTACGAACAAACTCGGCTGCGCGTCGTGTCACGCGGGCGGCGCAAACCAGCGCGGCGCGGTTTTGGAGGGATTGTTCGGCAATCAGGTTAAATTGACCAACGGGCAGACGGTCATTGCCGATGATGAATACATCAGAAATTCGATCTTAAATCCCGGCTCGCAGGTTGTTGCCGGTTATCAGCCGATCATGCCGACGTTCAAAGGACAGGTGACGGAAGAGCAGTTAAACGCGCTCGTTGCCTACATCAAATCGCTCGGCGGCAGCGGAACGACGACCGGAACAAGCATGACAACAACGACAAGCCCGACCGCGCCGGGAGGAACAAACACGATGACACCGCCGCGAGCCGACCGCGGAGGGGAAAATAATCCGGGCAGTAATCCGAATGCTCCTGCCAATCGTACGGAAGTAGGAAATCGGGAAAACAGATAAAGGTAGTAAAAAAATATGCAAAACGTGGATGCACTAAATTCTGATTTTACAAGAAAGCCGAAAAAGAGTTATCTCAACAACGGCACGACTCTCAGATCGTGGCTTCTGACAAAAGATCATAAACGCATTGCGATTATGTATCTGATCGTCGTCTCCGTCTTTTTTATGATGGGCGGTCTTTACGCGGCGACGATCCGGCTCGAACTTTTGACACCGGCGACCGATCTGGTCGAATCGGGAACGTATAACCGCGTCTTCACACAGCACGGGGTTTTGATGATTTTCTTCTTCCTGATTCCGTCAATTCCGGCGATCTTAGGGAACTTTTTCATACCGCTGATGATCGGCGCGAAGGACTTGGCGCTGCCGAAGATCAACCTTTTGAGCTGGTATATCTATATGGTTGGCGGCATCCTGACGCTGTGGGCGTTGATGCAGGGCGGGGTTGATACCGGTTGGACGTTCTACACACCGTATTCGACGACGTTTTCCAACAGCTACGTGATGGCGGTCGGACTCGGCGTTTTTATTAACGGTTTTTCTTCGATTCTGACGGGTTTGAATTTCATTGTTACGATTCACACGATGCGCGCGCCGGGAATGACCTGGTTCAGACTTCCGCTTTTCGTCTGGGCGCATTACGCGACCAGCTTAGTGATGATTCTCGGAACGCCGGTCATTGCGATCACGATCCTGCTTCTCGCGCTCGAAAGATTTGCCGGAATCGGAATTTTCAATCCGGCGATCGGCGGCGATCCGATCCTGTTCCAGCATCTTTTCTGGTTCTACTCGCACCCGGCGGTTTACATTATGATCCTGCCGGGAATGGGCGTAATCTCGGAACTGATTTCAAATTTTGCGCGGAAGAAAATTTTCGGTTACGAATTTATCGCATTTAGCTCGATTGCGATCGCCGTTTTCGGTTTTCTCGTCTGGGGACACCATATG
This sequence comes from Pyrinomonadaceae bacterium, assembly GCA_041940425.1. Lineage (GTDB taxonomy): Bacteria > Acidobacteriota > Blastocatellia > Pyrinomonadales > Pyrinomonadaceae > DATHTS01. The sequence goes on along the minus strand of JBGTSF010000050.1, from coordinate 12,839 downwards.
TTCGTTTCCGGTCAGTCAATCTACGCCGGACTCGTCTTTTCGTTCCTGACGATGGTCGTCGCCGTTCCGTCGGCGATCAAGATGTTCAATTGGACGGCGACGCTTTACAAAGGCTCGATTCTTTTCGATACGCCGATGCTTTACGCGCTCGGGTTTTTAGGACTGTTTCTGATCGGCGGTTTGACGGGATTATTCTTAGGCTCAATCGGTTTGACCGTTCACCTGACCGATACATATTTCGTCGTCGCGCATTTCCATTACGTAATGGTCGGCGGGCAGGTGATCGCATACTTGGGCGGAATTCATTACTGGTGGTCGAAGATGACGGGAAAGATGTATTCGGAATTCTGGGGCAAAATCTCGGCGATGCTCGTTTTTGTCGGATTTAACCTGACGTTTTTCCCGCAGTTCATTTTGGGTTATCAGGGAATGCCGCGCCGCTATGCCGCATACCCGGAAGAATGGCAGGTTTTGAATATTTTCTCGACCGCCGGTGCTTCGATTCTTGGAATCGGTCTGGTGCTGCCGGTCGTCTATCTGACGCATTCGCTGATCTGGGGCAAGGACGCGCCGGCAAATCCGTGGATGCTGCCCGGACTCGAATGGCGCACACAATCGCCGCCGGTGACCGAAAACTTTGAGGAAACACCGATCGTTACGTGGGAAGCATACGAATTCGGCGAAGAAAACGGTCTCGATTTGGAAGAAGCCAGACGGCGAGATTTGGCAACGATTAGTTAATTAATTTGTCATTAGTCCTTTGTCCTTTGTCCTTTGTTAGTTGAATAAAAATTACATTCTGAGTTTTGCTCAACCACCAAAGGACAAAGGACAAAGGACAAAGGACTAATCACATAAAAATATGGCAAACACACACGATTCAGATCATTATCACGCGCCCGGTCTTCAGCACCAGTTTGAAGATATGAAACAGCAGGAAGAGTCTGTTTCGATCGGGATGTGGATGTTTCTCGTTCAGGAAATAATGTTTTTCGGCGGGCTTTTTACCGTCTATCTGGTTTTCCGTTCGCGCTATCCGATGGCGTTTGCGGCGGGCAGTAATCATCTCGCCGCTTTCTGGGGCGGTCTGAACACGCTCGTTCTCATCGTCAGCAGTTTGACGATGGCTCTGACGGTTTACTACGCGCAGAAAGGCAACCGGATGATGCAGGTCGTTTTGATCATCGCCACGATGTTTTTCGGAACGGTCTTTTTGGGCGTGAAGTATATCGAGTATTCCGATAAATATAATCACGGAACAGTGCCGGTTGACGGCTGGAACAAAAAGACCAAACCGGGCGAAACCAATACCGAACACGCTTTCACTCTGCCCTTTGAAACAAAAGTTTCCGCCGCCGAAACCTCGGATAAACCTTATGTCAATCCGACGGGCAGATTTCTGATTGATGAGAAAAAAGATCGGGAATTGGTTGAGCAGGCACAAGCGGGAGATTATCTGACGGAAGCCGAAAAAATAGGTTATTTTTCTAATGGTCAGCTCGATCTTGACAAGCTTCGGGAAAAGATTCGCATCTTTTTCTGGATTTACTTTGTGATGACCGGCTTGCACGCTTTACATATGATCATCGGTCTGGGCTTGATGACGTGGCTTTTGTGGAAGGCTTGGCTCGGCACATTTAACGCGGAATATTTTGCGCCCGTCGAGATGTCGGGGCTTTACTGGCACTTTGTAGATATTGTCTGGATTTTCCTTTTCCCTTTGCTTTATCTTTTGGGAAGACATTTTATGCACTGAGGAGGAGGATATTAAATTATGGCTGAAAACACGGATATTCATAACACGCATTCGCATACGCAGGAACATAACGTCCACATCGGAATTCCCGGGTATTTCGGAGTGTTCGGAATTTTGGTCGTCGGCACGATTTTGACTTATTACGTTTCCGAGTTTGATTTAGACTGGATTTTTGCCGGTGCGAACACTCTGGTCGCGCTCCTGATCGCATTTACCAAAATGACGTTCGTCGTTTTGTATTTTATGCACGTCCGCTGGCAGTCGCGGCTGATTTGGCTGACCGCGCTTGCCGGATTTTTCTGGCTGGCGATCATGTTCGCTTTTACGATGCAGGATTATGTAACGCGCACGCCGGGAATTTTTTCAAGATAATAAGGCATTTACAAAATAAAAACGCGGTGCGAAGGGCAAATGCCGTTCGTTACCGCGTCTTTGTCTATTAGGTCAAACGCTTTTCATCGTGCTATTATTTTCGACTTGATACTATTTTTCAGCATTTATATAGGTTTTACGTGAGAGTTTTTACAAGACAACAGAGCTTCGGAAGCGTTCATCAGAAACAAGTGATGTTCGAAAAAAACACCCGTTCAAAAATTTATCTACTGCTATTTTTATCTTTTATATTTTTCCTGAACGGATGCGGTGTATTCAGCCCGAAAGAATCGGTTGAAAGAGCGAAACTTTTGAAAACCGAAGAAGCGGCGCAAACCGATCTGATAGCGACGGTCAATCGTTTTGCGAAAGTGGGTTCGATGCGGGCGAAGATGTATCTTAAATTTGAAGATAATTCTTACGCTGAGGTGGGTTTGGCGGAAAAATACAAAACTGCTGACGGCGAAGTCGTCGTTCAGCGTCCGGCTAATATCCTTCTAAAAGTTCAACTTCCGATTGTTAAAAGCGACATCGTGCAGATGGCTTCAAACGGCGAGAAATTCTGTGTAGCGATTTTGAACGACGGCGGAAGCGGAAAATATAAAAAGTTCGTCTGCGGAACGAACAGCGCGGATTATTCGTCCCTCCAGCAGGAAGTCGAAAAAATCAACGGCGACGCGAAGGAATTAAAACAAAACGTCAACGCTTTTGCCAATCTGCGACCGCAGCATTTTACCGAAGCGGTTCTGGTTCGTCCGATTGATACGGAAAATTTTTTGTATCTGACAACGACGATCACGCAGGAAGAGTATGACGTGGCGGCAAAGAAAAAATCGCCGCTCAAATGGGTTCTGCGCGGTTATTATCTGCTGGACGAGATTCGTAAAAACGAAAACGGCGAACTGGTCATTTCGCGCCGTTTCTGGTTTGACCGCGTGGGCAGTATTCGCCTGGCGCGCCAGCAGATTTTCGACGCGAAAGGCGAGATCGAATCCGATATAGTTTACGGCAGAGAAGGGAATTTGACCGACACGGGTGAATATAACGGGTTGCCTTTGCAAATCGTCGTTACGCGACCGAAGGAAAAATATAAAATGAGCCTGACGTATCAGTCGCCGGAAAGCGTTTCAATCGGCAAGACTTATCCCGACAGAGCCTTTACCCTGGAAAATACTTGGGGATTGGAGGAAGTTGATCTGGATCAAAAACTGCTCGAAAATAGAAACGCGGTGCAGACCGCGCCTCAGACGGCTAAATCGCCGAGTCAGAAATGAGAACGATTTTAAAGACGGAAAATTTAACCAAGACCTACAAGATCGGGAAACTTGAAGTTCCCGCTCTGCGCGGCGTTTCGATCGAGATCGGGCAGGGCGAGTTTGTCGCCATTATGGGACCTTCGGGTTGCGGGAAATCAACTTTACTGCATCTGCTCGGCGGTCTGCTTTCGCCGACGAGCGGTAAAATTATCATTGCCGACGAAGATTTGTCGAAAGTATCGGACGCGAAAAGAACCGACATCAGACGGCGAAAGATCGGTTTTGTTTTTCAAAGATTCAATCTTTTTCCGACGCTTTCGGCGGAAGGAAATCTCAAACTCGCCGAAAAAATCCACTCCGGCAACGGCGGTGATCCTTCGAGGCGGCGCGAGGTTTTGAGTCTCTTAAAACTCGAAAACAAAATGCACCACAAACCTCTGGAAATGTCCGGCGGCGAACAGCAGAGAGTCGCTTTGGCGAGAGCGGTCGTCAATAATCCGGCGATCATTTTGGCGGATGAACCGACCGGAAATCTCGACACGGAAAATTCGGAAATCGTTTTGAATATGTTCCGCGAACTCAACGAAAAATTCGATCAAACCATCATAATGATCACTCACAACCCGGAAGCCGCCGCCGTTTGCTCGCGTATCATCCGTATGCGCGACGGGCTGATTGACGAAGAATAATTCAAAATAAAATAGACAGATGAACTGATTTTTTGTATTTTTAAGCAGGTGAGGAAAAGTTCACAGGCATAAAAAATTAGGTGGTGTTTCAAATTTTATGATGTTTGAATTTTGAAGGTTTTTAATTCGGAATAAGTGAAAGGTGATAAGTGATAGGTTTTATCAAGTTTTCAGCTATCATCTATCACTTTTCACTTATCACTTATTCCGAATTTGTTTCTTTCATCATAAATTCTGCGACACCACCAAAAATTAGAAACATCGGCGCATTATTGGACTTTTTATTTTTACCTTTTGCCTTTTTACTTTTGCCTTATTTTTATCTTGTCTTTTTTCGATAAATGTCCGGTTTGTTCAAAAAATTCATCCTTTGGAAATACGACCGCGAATCTACGCCGTATTTGATTTTTTGTCTGTTGATCGTTGCATTTATTTTTCTTACGCCGAAAAGTTGGTTTGACGGGCGGGAAAGACTTGCAACGCGAACGACGCTCTTGATCGTCAAAGCCAAAGACTTTTCGCCCGATGAAAGCGAACGTGAAAAAAGAGTGAGAGATATAAGCGGAAGACCGGACGCGAAGATCGTTAATTTGCGCGAACGGCGAAACGCCGATGGCGAACTTATTTACGAGATAGAAATCCGCTGATTTCCGCGATTGGAGATTTGATTTTAGGTTTTAGCTGGTATATTTTCTAAAACTTGAAATTTAACCTCTGAAATCTTTTTTATTTGAGGAGTACTATTTTTATGAATAAATACTTGAAATTCGGTTTGTTGGCATTCGCTTTGACATTTTTCTTCAATGCGTTTGCCGTAACGGAAACAAAAGCGCAGCATTTGAATGAAATTCTTAAAAGAATGGAAGCGCACCGTGCGGCGCTTCAGACGATGGAGTCGAAAGTAACGATGGTCAAGCGCGATTCACTGCTCGACGAAAACGATACATATCAGGGAACGGTCAAATACATTCCGGGAAAAACCGAAAATGATATGCATATCAGGATTGATTGGACGAAACCCGATGAAAAATTGGCGGTCATCAAAACGGATTATATTTTGTATCGTCCGTCGCTCAATCAGGTAATTGTCGGAAAGGTCGGCAAAGCGAAAAACAGCGCGAACACGGGCGGCGCGCTCTCGTTTATGAGTATGTCGAAAAACCAGTTAAGAGCGAATTACACGGTTAAATACTTAGGCGAAGCGACCTTGAGCAGCGGCGCGAAAACCGTGCATCTGGAACTGACGCCGAAAAATAAGCAAAAATATAAATCCGCCGAACTCTGGGTTGACGGCGACGGAATGCCGCTTCAGATGAAAGTGGTCGAAAATAATAACGATTCGACGACCGTTTTGCTGTTTAATGTAAAGAAAAATCCGAAACTCGACGGCAAGGATTTTGTCATCAATTATCCGAAAACCGCGAAAAAGATCGAAGGATAAACAAATTCGAATCAGATCGAAAAAAAGGCTTTGACTGAAAATCCGGTCAAAGCCTTTTGTATGAATTTGAAAAGAATTTTTTAAAAAACTATAATTACACACTTGACGCTCTTCGTTTAGTTTTCAATTTATGCCAAAGGCAAGCAGTTTCAGTCGTTTTACACGCGGAGTCAAGCATACGGTCAAAGCGTTCGCTTCGACCAAGCATCCGGTTTTAGTTCACATCGTCCCGATGCGGCGGTGCAATCTCGCCTGCACATATTGCAACGAATATGACAAAACCAGCGATCCGGTAGCAATTGACGTAATGCTCAAACGCATTGATAAACTTGCCGAATTCGGCACGTCGGTCGTAACGATCTCGGGCGGCGAACCGATGATGCACCCCGAAATTTACGACATCATCGCGCGAATCCGGCATCACGGAATGATCGCCGGACTTATTTCCAACGGCTATTATTTTCAGCCGGAAAAGATCAAGAAACTAAACGAAGCCGGACTCGATTATCTGCAAATCTCGATTGATAACGTCCAGCCCGACGAGGTTTCCAAAAAGAGTCTGAAAGTTTTGGACGGCAAATTGAAAAATCTAGCCGAACACGCGAAATTTAAGGTCAACATCAATTCCGTCTTGGGAAGCGGAGTAAAAAATCCGGGCGACGCGCTGACGATTGCGAGGCGCGCCGTCGAACTCGGATTTTCCTCGACGGTCGGCGTTCTGCACGACGAGATGGGACTTTTAAAGGGACTGTCGGATTACGAAAAGGAAGTCTATAAAAAGGTCAAAGCTCTCGGCACACGCTCGTATGCGCGCTGGAACTGGTTTCAGGACAATCTCGCCGAAGGCAAGGAGTACAAATGGCGCTGCCGCGCCGGAGCGCGTTATCTGTATGTGGACGAAGCGGGCATGGTTCACTGGTGTTCTCAGCAGCGCGGAACGCCGGGGATTCCGCTGATGGATTATACGACCGAAGATATGCGCCGCGAATATATTACCGAAAAATGGTGCGCGCCGACCTGCACGATCCAGTGCGTTCACCAAGTCGGGCATCTCGATGCGTGGCGCGACCCGCAAATTTCGCTCAATGATTACAACAACCGCAAAGGCAAAGGCTTGAAAAAGGAAACCGTCGCGCAGGTTTTAGGAGCGGATTAGAATCGCCGAGAAAAACAATAAATTAAAAAGCCGCTATAATTAACCTAGCGGCTTTTTTCTGTTGTTTATTCTTTTACGATTAGTTGCTGCTCGGAAGCTCAATGACTTTATCCATATATCCGGGCGCGCTGATGGTAAGCGTTCTGCTGCCTGTGTTGCTTACAACCGTCGGATCGCCTGCCGGTACTAAAAGAGTCCAGCCTGATGGACCAGCCGGGCAAGAATTCAGCGGCGGACCATCTGTTTCGGAATTGGATGAACTGCTATAACTGTTTTCGGCATATCCGTTTAAATTGAATCCGGTTATTTGATTCCTAACTCTTGCGACCGTGTCAATCAATCCGCCTGAGGAAGTTTCGGTAGTCGTCGTCCGGGCGCGCTCTTGTAGAAATTCCGTGCCTTGACTATTAAACCTCTGGCAAGTCCAACTGACCTCAGTCACCGTTGAAGATTCACTGTCCAATCTAAAAGATACGTTGTCGGCATTTGCCTGCAATGCAGCATTGTTCCAGCCAAACGCGAGCTGAACATCGCCTTTGCCGACAAAGCCGATGCCCTGGTCATCAACATTGATAGCAGCAAAAGCCACTGTAAAAAGAATTGTAATAAGTGCGAAAGCACTAATGGTTTTCATTGTTTTTTTCATATTTATATTCACCTCTATTTTAATTTATGAGTTGGCATTTTAGAGGGCGGGGGCAAAAGTTGCTACGTCCATCACCAACTTTGTTTTGTTTAAACAGCCAAAAAAAGCTGATAGCAGCAAATGCCTGATCTCAAATAAAAACTTCTTTTAGGTGTTCAGTTCAGGCTACATTTTATTTGGATTCGGCAGAGGAAAATAGAGGCATTTGTCCTTTATAAAACAGGACAAATGTCCTTTTTTTACATCATTTTAAGGATTTTTAAGCAAATACTTGAATTTTTCGCCGGTATTACGCGGCTATTTTTCTTTTGTGAAGGATAGAGCGGATTTGGTCGGCAAGATCGTTAAAATTGAACGGCTTTGTCAGGTAGCCGATAAAATTACTGCCGAATTTTTCGATATTCGAAAAGAGTTTGATTCCGAAACCGCCGTCGGCAGAACTTGCCAGAATCGGAATTGCCGATAATTCGTTTTTTTGACGAATTTGATAGATGACTTCGAGAGCTTCGTCGTTCGACAAATCTATAAGGATCAGATCGGGAATTTCGCTGAGAGCGATTCCGACGGCGTTTTCGGCAATGTTCGTTTGCGTTATCAGGTAGCCGAGATTTTGCAGAAATTCACATAACGACGAACGGAAATCTTCGTTTGTTTCTACCACTAAAATTTTGTCGGGATGAACGTCCATCTCTAGCCGCAGAAAATTACGGATTTATCGTTTGCCGAGTTAAAATAAAAAAGATTGCAGACGGTCAAATATTCCGGTTGTCTGCAATCAAAAAATCCCCCAATTTTTATAGGCTGTCGAAGAATTATTTTTATCTAATCCGGCAATAAAAAACAGAGTCATTTGTCCTTTTTTTTCGGGACAAATGTCCTTTTTTTTAGCTTTATTTTATAAAACCCGAAAATTAAGATTGCTGATCGAAAAAAAATCTTCTTTTAAAGACAAAAAAAGATTGCGGATTTTTGTATAATCGCTGCAAAAATCCGCAATCAAAATAGAAACTATGTTTTTAGCATTTATGAGGCGATCTATATTCTATAGATTTTGAAAAATGAAAACAGAGTCATTTGTCCTGTTTTTTGCAGGACAATTGTCCTTTTTTTCAGTTTTTAATTCAGAATTTTTGAAAAATTATTTAACCGAGTCCGTGGTGCGAAGCGTAAATCGCCAGTTCGAGGCGGTTGGCGACTTCGAGTTTGCTGTAAATAACCGTCAAAGAGTTGCGGACGGTCTTTTCGCCGATAAAAAGACGGGCGGCGATTTCCTTATTGACCAGACCTTCGGCGATCAGTTTGACGATTTCGCGTTCGCGGTTGGTGAGCGAATTTATTTTCGCCTGTTCTTCATCATCTAAATCTTTATCTTCGTTATTATCGCAGAAAAGTTTGGCGGTCAGCGTGCGGTCGAGCCACGCTTCGCCCTGATGAACTTTTTTGATCGCTTTGAGAAGCGTGCCGCCCGCGCGGTTTTTTAGAAGAATTCCCTGCGCGCCTTTCCGCATCGCGCGTTTGTGCTGGTTTTCGTCCAAAACGCCGGTCAGAACGAGGACGCGCGAATTTTCGCTTTCCCTGAAAATCTCCTGCATCGTATCGAGCGAAGATTCCTTGCCCAAATCCAGATCGAGCAGAACGACATCGGGCTTTTCGCGCGAGATGAGCCGAAGCGCGTCCGTCATATTTTCCGTTTCGCCGACGACTTCTATTTCGGAATCGTTTTCGATGATCATTCGCAAACCTTCGCGGACGATGGAATGATCATCAATCAGAATTACGCGGATCTCATTCATAGCAAATAAAATTTTTGTAATAAATGCCGAAAGATTTTACAAAAGCCGGATTACAAAGGTATCTCTATTCGGACGACGGTTTGACTGTTATTCTGCCCGATTTCGAGAAAACCTCCGAGCGAACTGACGCGCTCGGTAATGGAACGCGGCGTAAAATGTTTGACAGTATTATTATCGCTATTGTTGACGATTGCAAGAATGAGTTTTTCGTCAAAGGTCGTCAGCGTGATCAAAGCCTCGGTCGAATTCGTGTGGCGGCGGATATTGCTCAGACCTTCGGCGACGATCTGAAACATTTCCGCCGCCAGACGGTCGGCAATCTGGATGTCTTCTTCGGCTTCGATTTTGACGGCGATGCCGGTCGCGCCCGTAAACCGTTCGGTATAACGGCGAATGGCAGGAAGCAGGCTCGTTTCATAGCCTCTTGCTTTTGACAAACCGTGAATGTAGCCGCGCAGGTCGTCAATTCCTTTTTCCGTCAGCTCCTTTAGTTTTTTGACGCGCCTTTTGAAAACTTCCTCTTTCGCGTCGAAGTCTTTTTCATCATTGTGAAGAAACTGTTCGATCGAATCAATTCCGAGCTGAAGCCCGATATACGGCTGAACGATGCTGTCGTGAATATCGCGGGCGATCTTTTTTCGTTCTTCTTCCGCCGCGTTCGAAGCCAGATGGTCAACCAGCCGAATGTTTTCGATGACCGGCATGATCTGGTCTATCGCCTGCAGGAGAAAATCTATGTCCGTGTGGTCAAACGCGCCGCTTTTTTGCGAGAAAATAAAAATCCGCCCGACCATTTCCGCGCGGTAGTAAACCGGAACTGTCAGAAAAGAATTCGTATCGAGCCTCTCGGCTATCGGTTCAAAAGATTCTCTGGCTTCTTTAACAAATTGTTTTTTCTGCGCGTCGAAGACGTAAAATTTTCGTTTTCCGCTAAATAATCCGCTGCGCGCCGTTTCAAAAACGGCGGCGCAGTCGGCAGGCAGTAAAAGAAGATTTTCGGCTAATTGAGAATTTACCGCCTGCGAATGCGGAGCATTTTCGGGATTTTTCCGGTCGGCACGGTAAAAAACATATCCGTTCGTTTCCGCGTCGGTCATTATCAAAAGGCAACCGTCGGCATCGTAAAACCCGCGAAAAAGTTCGATAATTACACCAATTGTGCGTTCGACTCCGAAACGCGGATTGGAAAGCGTAACTATTTCTCTCAGCAATGCCAGGCGGCGTTTTGTCCGAATCTCGTATTCACCCCAGTAGGCGACCATATAACCGAGAACGATCAGATATATCGGGCGCAGCAGAAAGCGGTTGAGTTCAAATCTGATGTCCGGCGGCAGAGTCGCGTAACCGATAACCGTAAAAGCGACGGCGGAAAAGATAGTTATTTTGAGACCGGCGGAAAAACCGTGAATAAAAGACGTATAAAGCGTGGCGAAGAAAAAGAAAAAGAAAAAAATACTGTTCGTCCCGCTGCTCAGAGCGATCAGCAGAAGATACCAGGAAACGTCCAGCCAGTGCGAATAACTTAAAAAACCATAAATAAAGGAATGCCCGCGAGCCAGAAAAAAATAGATCGCCGCGCTGTAGAGCGTGTATGAAATGAGCGCGAGATAGGTTGCGAAAACCAGGCGGTCGGGTTCGGCATGGTCTATATAAATGATTAAAAGCGCGGAAAATGCGAGAACAAAACGCATCACGGCGACCATCCGCAAATCAACCAAGCTCGCCAAACCGTTTTTAAAGAATCTTTCCGGCATAAGTTTTAACGCTTTTCAGCCGCAGGTAAAAACAGCCTTTTATGGAAAACAGTAAGGCTTAAAATATATCTAAAAACGCGCGATTCTGGCAAATTTATCGAAACTATACGAAGAAGGCGGCAAAAATTCAAGAAAAAATCTGTTAATCAGTCTGCAAAATCATTGTATAATGTTTGAAATTTTTCAGAATCGGGAAAGATTTTAAATGGCTGAAACCGCAGGCGCGAGCAATCATAAGATTCACACCAACCGCTATTTTCTGATCGGTCTGTCGCGGGCTTTCGCCGGAGCGATTCTTTTTTCGTTTCCACTGATCATGACGATGGAAATGTGGTCGCTCGGTTTTACGGTCGAACGCTCCCGGCTCGCGTTGTTTATGTCGCTCGCCATTCCTCTGCTCGTCGGACTTTCTTATTTTATCGGTTTTGAAGACACTTCGCGGTTTATTGACGACATCGTTGACGCTTTTGTCGCCTACGCGGTCGGATTTATCACGTCGGCGGTGATGCTTTTCCTGCTCGGCATTCTGGATTTTACAATGTCCGCGGACGAGATTATCGGAAAAATTTCGATTCAGGCGGTCGTCGCCGCCATCGGCGCGATGCTCGCGCAGAGCGAACTCGGAACGAGTAAAAAAGATCAAAAAAACGAGGAAAAGAAAAAACGCAACGCGCGTTACTGGGGCGAATTGTTTTTGATGGCGGTCGGCGCGATCTTTCTGGCGATGAATCCCGCGCCGACCGAAGAGATCGTTCTGCTCGCCTACAAGATGAGCGACGCGCAGATCATCGTTCTCTCAATTTTTACGATCGTGATGATGCACGCCTTTGTCTATAACGTCGAATTTCGCGGTCAGGAAAAACGCCGTCCCGAAAACAGTTCGTTCTGGAGCGTTTTTCTGCGCTACACGATCGTCGGCTACGCGGTAGTTCTGCTGATAGGTTTTTACCTGCTCTGGACATTCGGACAGACGGACGGCATAAATCTGGAAGACGCTCTGAAAATTTCGATCGTTATGGGATTTCCCGGCGCGCTCGGCGCGGCGGCATCGCGTTTAATTTTGTAAAAAAAAATGGCACACAAGGATTCGGGAAAAAATAAATCTCAAAAAGAAACGCCGCCCGCACTCGAATGGCTTGTTGCGGCGATCGGTTTTATCCTGGTTGCCGGAACGATCGGTTTTTTGATCTACACGGCGGCGACGCAAGCGGACACGCCGCCAAAACTGTCGGTCAAGACCGAATCCGTTACGGCTCTCGAAAACGGCTTTCTCGTCAAATTTTCGCTCTACAACGACGGCGAAAACAACGCGGCGGAAGTCGTCGTCGAGGGAAAGATCACGGAAGGCGGAAAGGACTTGGAAACGAGTTCGGTAACGATAGATTATTCGCCGTCGCACTCGCGGCGCGAAGGCGCGCTGCTTTTTACAAAAGAGCCGAAAGAAGAAAATTTTCAGATTCGCGCGCTCGGCTATCAAAAACCCTGAATACGGCAAAAGACGTTGGCGGATACTTTCTATAATGCGGAGGCAAAATATTAATGATTAGTTTGATTCTGTTGGTCGCTTTTATAAAAGTCAGTCTTCACTACAACAATCCGATCGCTCTAGCCGCTCTCTACACGGTTGCGACGACCGGTTTTGCGGCAATGTTCGGTGTCGAAATAACGGTTCTTTTTATCTCGGCGACGATCACATTCGGTTTGATGTGGCTTTTCTTCTGGCTTCTGGACAGATACGAAGATTCGAGCGTTTGGTGGTTGATTGCGGTAATTTTTCCGGTGCTGATGTTTCTGCTCAGTTCCGCTCAATAGGAAAAACCATTAAAATTCGGGTAAATCCGAACTAAAATATAAAATCCATCTGATTTCCGGCGAAAATCCGGCAAAAAGAACGCTGACGGCTCGATTCAAACAAAATCGGCTGATTTCTTACGTTATCGGCTGAAAAGAGACGATGACGGCTGAATTCAGAGGTT
>JBGTSF010000049.1:0-37283 GCA_041940425.1 Pyrinomonadaceae bacterium | reverse complement strand
CCCGCGGAGCAAAAAACTCCCGTCGTTTCATTCGCAAATTATCCCCTTTTTCACGAAAATTTCTGGCAACTTTTCCGGCTCAAAACCATCTAAATACCAACTAACGAACAAGCAGGTTTTTAACAATTTATTTTCGAATTATGATTTCGTTAATTATATAAAAATTTGTCGCACACCCCCTTGGCGCGAAAAGCACTTTTCGCAAACTCATAACCCTTAGAAGAAAAATTTAATAGCACACGATGAAAAAAATCTTAAATATCTTTGCGTCTTTTTTCGCCTTTTTCGCCGTTTTGGGGATGACGGGCGTCACGGTTTCCGCGCAGTCGGCGGAAGAAAAACGGATGGCGGATTACATTAAACTCCGCACCAACCGCACGTTTGCCGGTCTGGTCGAAAAACGGCACGCGCAGGGCGGGATCGCTGTAAATCTCGAAGAGCGTTTTCAGAATCTGATGCTCGCCCGTCTCGGCTATGACGGCGAACCGCTTGCCGCCTGCGTTACCGATTTGGCGGAAGCGAACCTGTTTTTTGGCAAGAATCTCGAAACGGGCGACGATCTGAGCGGCTATCAGACGTTTACCGTTGAAAACTCGAACGGGGAAGCCGAACGCCACGGGATGAGCGACGAAGAACTCGCGTTTTACAAAAATCTGATCAACGAATATTCGGCGCAGGTCGCCGCCGGAGTGGCTTCGGCAACGATCACCATCGTCAACAACGACACGGCGGGTGAGGGTTTTAACGATCAAACGCCGGCTTCGCCCGAAGGCGGAAATAACGGCTCGACGCTCGGCGCGCAGCGGCTTGCGGTCTTTCAGACGGCGGCGGCGATCTGGGGAAATTATCTCGACAGCTCCGTTAATATACAGGTGCGCTCGCAGTTTGACCCTCTGACCTGCTCCGCAAATTCTGCCGTTCTCGGTTCGGCGGGAACGCGCACCGTTCACAGGGATTTTTCCGGCTCGGCGCAAGCCGGAACGTGGCATCACCAGGCTCTCGCCAACAAATATGTCGGCTACGATCTCTCGGCTTCCGAAGACATCAACGCGACGTTTAACTCCACTCTGAACGGCAACGCGGACTGTCTCGGCGGCAGGCGTTTCTATCTCGGTTTAGACAACGCGACACCTGCGCAGACGGTTAATCTTTTGGTTGTACTGCTTCACGAAATGGGACACGGACTCGGTTTTTCGAGTTTCGCCAACGGTCAGACCGGAGCGTTATTTAACGGCGCGCCGGACGTTTACACATCGAAAATGTTCGACAACACGACCGGCAAATACTGGAACAATATGACCGATGTCGAACGCGCGGCTTCAGCCATCAACAACAATAACGTGATGTGGGACGGCGCGAATACGCGGATCGCTTCCGGCTTTTTGACCGTCGGGCGCGACGCTTCGAACGGGCGCGTTCAGCTTTACACGCCGGTTACATTTTCGGGCGGCTCGTCCGTTTCGCACTGGAATACCGCCGCCTCGCCGAATCTTTTGATGGAGCCGAGCATCAACTCGAATCTCTCGCTCGATCTCGATATCACGCCGCATCTTATGCGCGACATCGGCTGGTTCAGAGACACGAATCTCGACCGCGTGCCTGACGAGATAACAAATGTTACGCCGAACGGTGGAACGCTTGCCATTAATTCGCAAGCGGTTATCAATTGGAATAATACCGGCGGTTTTAATAAAAACGTGACCATCGAACTCTCGCTCGACGGCGGAAATACTTTTCCCGTAACGCTCGCGCCGAATATCGCAAACACCGGCTCATTCACCTTTACAGTTCCGAATCAGCCGACAACGCAGGCGAGAATCCGCGTCCGCGAATATAATTACGCCGCGCCATCCGGCATTTCGAGCGCGAATTTTACGATCTCCGCGGCGACTTCTGCGCCGGTTCGCAGCGCTTTCGATTTCGACGGCGACGGCAAATCTGATGTTTCCATTTTCCGTCCCGCATCCGGCGAATGGTGGTATCTGAGAAGCTCCAACGGCAGTGTTCCGGCAGTGCAGTTCGGCGGGGCGACGGACAAGATAGTTCCGGCGGATTACACGGGCGACGGCAAAACCGACATCGCTTTCTTTAGAGAATCAACCGGACAGTGGTTTATCATCCGCAGTGAAGATTCTTCGTTCTACGGTTTCCCGTTCGGCTCGAACGGCGACAAACCGGTTCCGGCTGATTTCGACGGCGACGGCAAAGCCGACCCGACCGTTTTCCGCCCGTCAAATGCCGTCTGGTATTCCTTGCTCTCATCAAACGGGCAGGTAATCACACGGCAGTTCGGCGCGGGAAGCGATATTGCTCTGCCTTCGGATTTTGACGGCGACGGCAAAGCCGATCTGGCGATTTTCCGACCGGTAACGTCGGAATGGTGGATTCAAAGAAGCGTGAATAACACGGTGTCGGCGGTGCAGTTCGGCGCGGCGGGCGACAAGGTCGTTCCGGCTGATTTCACCGGCGACCGCAAGACGGACATCGCATTTTTCCGCCCGTCGAACGGCTTCTGGTATATCCTGAGATCGGAAGACGGTTCGTTCTACGCTTTCCCGTTCGGCTCGAACGGAGATACGCCGGTCGCGGGCGATTACGACGGCGACGGCAAAGCCGATCCGTCGGTTTTCCGTCCGTCAAACACGACGTGGTATCTGCAAAGATCAACCGCCGGTTTCACAGCGATTCAATTCGGCGCAAACGGCGATAAGCCTGTCCCGTCGGCTTATTTGCCGTAGTCGAAAGCTTCAAAAAAAGTCATTGATTTTAAGCGGAAATTTTCATAGAATTATAAAAATTTCCGCTTAAAACTTTTAAAAAAATTATGAAAAAAAACTTATTTACATTATTGCTCATCATTACTCTATGCGGTTTGACATTCGCCCAGCAAGAATCGGAAGCCCTCAAAAAATCCAGCGAATCGCTCTATAGAGGCGACATCCGCGGCGCGATTTCCGTTTTGGACAAAGCGATCGAAAAAGGCGAAAACACTTTTGAAATTTACCGGTACCGTGCGATGCTTCACGGGATGACCGGCAACATCGAAGCCGAATTCAGAGATATTTCAAAAGCCATCGAACTCAAATCAACCGACGGCGCGGCGTATGAAAAACGCGCGATGCTGAGGATGTTTCTGCGGCACGATTCCGATTTGATCCTCAGCGATCTCGATCTGGCGATTGCCAATGGTCGGAAAGTCGAAAAGGTTTACAGTATGCGGGCGATGTTTCGCCGCCAAAATGACGACATCGAAGGCGCGCTCGCCGATTATCGAACCGCTCTCGGACTCAATCCCGATTCGGCGGCTTCGACGGTCGGTCTGGCTTCGATCATGGAAATAGATAAAAAAGACGACGCGCAGGCGATCATGATTTTGGAAGACTTTTTTTCCAGATTTGAAAATTCGCCCGAAAGAAACGAACCGGTCAAAGGCAGAGTGGTCGCCCAGGGCGGCGGGATAGTTTACCGCGACGACGAAAAAAATGTCGTTGCCGGAACCAACAGCGTCGTGATCAGAGACGACACTAAATCCTCCGTTCAACCCTCAGAGGAACAATTGCGGAAATTAACCGAAAAGCTGGAACAAACCAAAAATGCGGCTCTGGCTTACGCGCATCTTGCGAGGCTTTATGAAAAACGCGGCGATTTTGAAAAAGCTCTCGAAACGGTCGAAAAGGGAATAAGACTCGATCCGACCGACAAAAACGCGCTCGGCACACGCGGCAAGATCAAAGCCTCGATGAAAAATTACGACGGCGCGGTCGAAGATTTGAGCATTGCCATCAAAGCGATGCCGTCGCTTCCGCATAATTATCTCGAACGCGGCATCGTCTATCTGATGATGAACAGAGATCAGGACGCGGAAAAAGATTTCGCGCGGTATCTGGAACTAATGTCCGTTCCGGCGGCAAAAGTGAATTTGGAGAAAAGGATCGCCGAAGCGAAAAAGAAACGTGAGGCAAGCAATTAGATAATTTGCGGGATAATCTTCTTATAAAAGTTCGTTACGGAATATATTTCGTAACGAACTTTTTTTTGACCCTTTTTGTAAAAAAATATTGCGATTTATATCAAGAGCGAATTTTTTTGCTCGCTAAGCTGCCCCCGAACATCAGCCGACCAAATTGCGGATCTGATTTTACGGGCGAATAAAAATCGGAGTGGAAACAAAGACGGCACATCTATGACACTTTTGGTTTTCGCCGCGGCTGATGAGATCCGCAATTTGGTCGGCTGATGTCAAAAAAAAGCGGCGGTGAAGATTCTTCACCGCCGCTTTTTTTATTAAACGCGCTTTCTGCCGGATGATTCTTAATTCGGTTTAATTGTCAGATACGTCGTCTGTCCGCCTCTTGAAATCAGAAGCAAAACCGGATTGTCGCCCGATCTTTCGAGCGCGGATTTCATTTCTTCGAGAGTCGAAACGGGTTGACGGTTGACTTCCAGGATCACGTCGCCGCGCCGGATGCCGTTTTGCGCCGCCGCGCCGCTCGGGTCGGTTTGCGTTACGACCAGACCTTTCGTATTTTCGGGAAGTTCGAGCTGGCGCATAATTTCCGGCGTGAGCGGCTGAAGCGTCAAACCGAGTTTTCCTTCCGAGGGCGAATTTTCCTGATCGTTTTTATTTTGCGGATTGTTCGAGCTTGCCGATTCGACTTCCAATTCGTCCAGAACAGCAGTCGCTTCCTGCTGATTTCCGTCGCGCGTAAAGGTGATCTTGATCTCGCTGCCGGGCAGAGTTCCGGCGACCTTGTTGCGCAGGACGTTGGCATCTTCGACCGTTTCGCCGTTGATCGCTGTGATGACATCGCCGCGTTTGAGTCCGGCTTTGTCAGCCGCGCTTCCCGAACGGACATTGCTTACGAGAACGCCTTTCGAATCTTTCAAACCCAAACCTTTAGCCAAATCTTCATTGATGTTTTGAATATTGACGCCGAGCATTCCGCGCCGGACTTTGCCGTTCTGGACGAGCTGTTCCATGACGTTTTTCGCCATATTCGAGGGAATGGCGAAACCGATTCCGATGTTTCCGCCTGACGCGCCGCCCGCCAGAATCTGCGAATTGATGCCGATCAGTTCGCCGCTTAAATTCACTAACGCGCCGCCCGAATTGCCGCGGTTGATCGGCGCGTCCGTCTGTAGAAAATCTTCGAAACTTCCGTCCGAGATTCCCGTCTGCCGTCCTTTTGCCGAGATGATCCCGGCGGTTACGGTCTGCCCGATACCGAGCGGGTTGCCGATGGCGAGAACGATGTCGCCGACGCGCACATTGTCGGAATTGCCGAGTGTCAGGAAGGGAAGATTTTCGGCTTCGATCTTTAAGACCGCGAGGTCGGACGGCGGATCAGTGCCGACGACCTTTGCTTCGTAGGTTTTGCCGTTATTCATCTCGACGGTGATCCGCGTCGCGTCTTCGACGACGTGATTATTCGTCAGGATCGTGCCGTCCGCGCTGACGATCACGCCCGAACCGACACCGCGTTCGATCTGCGGCTGCCGCTGCTGCGGAAGCTGCGGAATCTGAAAAGGGAACTGCTCGAAGAAATCACCGCCGGGCGCATTCGTCCTCTGCGCTTTGCGTTCCGAGCCGATGTTAACGACCGCCGGAGATGTCCGTTCGACAATGTCGGCATAAGAAGTTCGGATGCCGTCAACAACGACCGGCGCGGGCGGCTGCGGCGGGATATTAGTCGTTTCGGGCGCGTTTTCGCCCGTGAAATATCTACAGCCCGAGAGAGCGAAAAGTGAAATCGTTAAGATCAAAAATACTCCGTAGAAGCTTTTTTTGAAATCTGTTCGGTAAATTTTGTTCGACATTTTTTTGTTACTCCTGAAAAGGATTTATTCGATTTTTATCCAAATATTGAAAATCTTTTTATTAATTTGCTAAAAACCATTCTACGAAATTATAGAGGTGAAGTTCAAAAGTTTTCAAAACTTTACATAAAAAAAGGCGGAACAAACCGCCTGTTTTTAATAAAAAATATGTTTTCATTTAACCCGCGCCGACCACCTTCGGCGTTTCCTGCCGGAAAATATAGGCGAGCGATTTGTAAATAAGTTTGGCGCAGAGGAAAGCGGGCGCGTCCTGATTTTCGACGTAAGAATATTCGACCAGATCCATTCCGATAACACGCTTTTTCGCGGCGAGTTTTCTGATCAAAGTCAGAGTTTCATACCATCCGAGACCTCCCGGTTCGGGCGTTCCGGTCGTCGGAACTAATGAAGGATCGAGTCCGTCAATGTCAATCGTCAGATAGACGTTTTCCGTCAGATGTTCAATCGCGTCGTCAATCCAATCCGTACGCCCGACAATATCTTTCGCCCAGTAAATTTTCGTCGGCAGACCTTCGCCTATCGAACGCGCTTCGTCAGCCGAGATCGAACGGATGCCGACCTGCACAGCCGGAATCCGCAAGTCTTTGACCGTTCGCGCCATGATCGAAGCGTGCGAATGCGGCGTTCCGTCGTATTCGTCGCGCAGATCGGCGTGCGCGTCAATCTGCAAAATCGAAAGATTGTGATATTTCTCGGCGTGAGCGCGGATGATCGGAGCGGAAACAGAATGCTCGCCGCCGAGCATGCAAAGAAATTTATCCGACTTTAAAATTTCCTTCGTCCGCTCGTAAAGATCGTTCATCATCTTTTCGGGCGTTTCGCGCGGCGTGAATTCTTCGAGTGTGTGAATGCCGATCTTGTAAACTTCTGCGTCGGTTTCCTCGTCGTAGAGTTCCATATTGCGCGAAGCGTCCACGATCGCCATCGCACCCGCTTCCGTTCCCGTGCCGTATGAAACCGTGCCTTCATACGCGACCGGCAGAACGAGAACTCTGGCGCGTTCAAAATCGGAAAATTCGTCTTCGTCAATGCCGCCGAAATTCATCGGCAGTTGGGCTGATTCACTCATTTTTATTTGCGATTTTCGATTTGCAATTTGCGATTTGGATTGAAATTGAACTTAGTTTTTGGTGAAAATTCAAAAACAATCGCAAATCGGCAATCGCAAATCGCAAATTACGGGACTTCGACTCCCAGTTCCTTGTTGGAGAAAGAAAAGTTCGGTCTTTTTCTTCCTTTCATATATTTGGCGGCGGTTTGCGACAGCGCGGTAACGAGCAGCGGCAGACCGATTGACGGATCCGACGGAACATAAGCCGTGATCGCGCCTTTTAAGAGTTTGCCGAACGTCTGCGTATGACTTCCGCTGAATGACGGTGTGCGGATGTCAAGCGGAACGGAATCGGTCGTGATCGATACCGCGTATTTATGACCGCGCGCATTTGACCGCGTGATATACGACGTGATCTCCGCCATATTGACCATATTCTGACTACACGTGCTGCCCAGAGTAATGATGCCGGAATTGCGCGTTTTCTGCGCGATCTGCATCATCTCCAATGTGTCCTGCGTGATGTCGAAATTAAACTGAGTTTTCTTTTCAAACCGCGCCCGCGCGATGCCGACCGAGAGCGGGCTTTCCGAAACATTCGGACAGAAGACCGGAACTCTGGCTTTAAAGGCGGCGGTCAAAAGTCCGTCTTCGTGCGCGATTTCAGCCAACTCTCGACCGAGCAAATGCAGAAATTCGCGGATCGAATACGACACGGTCGGATCGAGCTGATTGATCACGCTGCCGATCCATTCGTCCGCTTCGCGGTATTCTTCCTGATTGGCGAGCATATCGCCGACGCGCGAGATTTCCGATGATTCGAGTTCTTCGTCGGTCATCGAAGGATGCGCCTGAAAATGATTTCTGCCGAGCGTTTCGTGAACGTCGTGAAACAGAACCGAACCCGACATTACCAAAACGTCAACAAAACGGTTTTTGATAACGTATGCGAGAAGTCGCCGCATTCCCGCCGGGATCAGGTTGCCCGATCCGCAAAGATAGATCGTCGAATTATCTTCGAGCATATCGAGCCAGATGCGGTGCGCTTCCGCGAGTTGCCGCGCGCCGAAACCCGCGCCTTCCATCTTTTCCAGAAGCCCGGCGACGCTTCGGTCGCGGTCAACCGGAATCGGTCTGGTCGGCACGGTCAAATATTTAGAAGTTTTAGATTTTTTCTGAGCTGTCATAAATTCCTCAATAAATTGGTCTTTGGTTTTTGGTATTTGGACTTTGGTTTTCTAAATATCTTATGAATATAAATTTTAATTACGTTTTTGATTACTGCAACAAAATGGAAAAATTTCAATATCTACTACCGAAAATCCCAAAAACCAAAAACCAAAAACCAAAGACCAATTTCAAAATTGCAGATTATACACTAAAATTTAAAAAACCTGTTAATCCCCCTCATTTTTCGAACCGTTCGGCGACAGATACGTGTATGCGCCGATCTGTTTTTCGTAATAATCAATCAGTTCGTGCGCGTCTTTCGCGGAAAGTTCTTCGTCCTTGACGCTTTTCATCACGATCTTGCGAAACTGGTCGTGAATTTGATTTTTGTCAAAACGCGCCGTCGCCATCGCTTCGCCGAGCGTCGAACCGTGGATAACTTTTTTGATGATGTAGCCGTCTTCGCCGATATGTATATGCGCTTCGTGCGGAACGCCGAATAAATTGTGATTATTGCCCATCACTTCCTGATACGCGCCGACCAGCATCATTGCCAGGTAATACGGTTCGTTATTTTCAAGTTTGTGCAGTTCGAGAACGGTCTTAACGTCGTGCAAATCCACGAATTTATCAACAATTCCGTCCGAATCGCAGGTTATATCACATAGAGTAGCATATTCCGTCGGCTTTTTGTTGAGTTTATGGATGGGGATGATCGGAAACAATTGTTCCAACGCCCAATTGTCCGGCATCGAGCGAAAGACCGAAAAATTCGCCAGATATTTCGCGCATAACAAACGTCGCAATTCGTCAAACTCTTCGGAAACGTATTTTTTCTGCTGGGCGTATGCGTCGGCGGTTTCGCAGATGTCCCAAAAGAGAACTTCGCCTTTGCCGCGATCTTCCAATGAAATTAAACCGAGATTGAACATCGTAAAAAGCTCTTCGCGGTTTTCAAGCGCGTCGTGATAATACTCGCGGTAATTTTTCCCGTTGATATTTTCGCGCAGATCATAGAGTTCTTTGACGACTTGCGGATCGTCTTCGTCAAGCTCCATCGGCGTCAGATCTTCGACGACGGTTTCGATCTCGTCCTGAATGTTCGTTACCAGAATCGCGTGATAAGCCGTCAGGTATCTGCCCGATTCCTGGATGATCGTCGGATGAGGCACGTTTTCGTCATCGCAAACATTTTTAATAACGTAAATTACGTCGTTGGCAAATTCCTGGGCGTTATAGTTTGCAGACGATTCATACGAGGTGCGCGAGCCGTCGTAATCAACCGCCATTCCGCCGCCGACATCCAAGTATTTGATCGGAACATTGAGCTGATGAATTTTCGAATAAACGCGAGCCGCTTCCTTCATCGCGTTTTTTATGCGTTTAATATCCGTAAGCTGCGAACCGATGTGAAAATGCAGAAACTGCAGCCTCTCGATCCGTCCGACTTCATTTAGTCTTCTGATAACTTCCAGAATTTCCGTCGTCGTCAGACCGAATTTTGCCGCCTCGCCGCCCGATTTTTCCCATTTGCCCGAACCTTTCGAATATAGTTTGACGCGCACGCCGATGATCGGAAGTTTCGCTTCCGGATTTTCGGCGGTGATCTCTTCGGCGATTTTTATCGTGTGTTCGAGTTCGGACAGTTTTTCGATGACGATGACGACGTTTTTTCCAGCCATCGCGCCCGAAAATGCGAGCCGGACAAAACCCTCGTCTTTAAATCCATTTAAAACAAGCAGACTGTCTTCGGATTGTTCCATCGCCAGCGCGGCGTAGAGTTCGGCTTTCGAACCGGCTTCGAGACCGAAATCGTAGCGTGAGCCTTCGCGCAGGTATTCTTCGATGACGGCGCGGTTTTGATTGACCTTCATCGGATAGACGCACAAATGTCCGCCTTCGTATTCGAATTCCTTGATAGATTTCTTAAAAGCGGATTGAAGCTTTCTGATCTGCCCGACGAGAAGCTGCGGAAAGCGCAAAAGAACGGGCGTGTTGATCCCGCGTTTTCTTAAATCCTCGATGATCTCTCTGACATCAGCCGTCAGATTTTCGTTTTCCGACGCGCGGACGATCAGATTTCCTTTGCGGTTTACGCCGAAATAGCCCGCGCCCCAGTTTTCAATCCCGTATGTTTCAATGCTCTGCTCTATAGTTGCGCTCAATTGCGATTCTCCAAATAAATAAGTCGAAAATTCCGATAAATGCGTAAAATCTATAAATTATAAAAAATTTAACAAAAAACAAAATCCATCACAACAACTTTTTTTTCAAACGGGAAAAAGCTTTTTCAAATCGGTTTTGAGGCGCGCCGCCGCCGTTTAATAAATCTTTTGGCATATTCATTGCTATGTGGATGTTAGGAAAATCGTTTTCCTGTGGTTTGAAAATAACAATATGCCCTTAAATAGGCGTAAAAATCCCTATGTTTTCAACAATACGAAATTCCCGATGTCGAAACTTGTCAAAAAAAAGTGCCAAAAATTGTCAGTTTTCTGATTTATGAGGTAAGTCAAAATGAAAAGAAATAATCAAAAAGGATTCTCTCTGATAGAGCTTATTCTGGTCGTTACCATTATCGCAATTGTCGCCGCTATAGCTATTCCTTCACTAACAAAAGCGGTTGCCGCCGCCGAAAACGGTGCGGCGATCTCGACCCTCAAAGCTATTTTTTTGGCGGAGGCGACTCTTTTTTCACAGAAAAACAGGTATTCGCGTCTTGACGAAGTAAACACTTTTCAGAACGGGACTTTAGGAGATATAACTCCGACAAACACTCTGCTCCGCGCCAAATATGAATATGAAATGATTCCTACGGTTCCGACCGATGAGGAACTCAAAACCGGCTTTAGAATAAAAGCATCGCGCGTAGTTGACGCGGCACAACTTCCGTATGTTCTGGAAATGAATCAGAACGGAGAGGTTGTTCAAATTACCCCCTGATTTTCAAAGCGATATATTTTACAGTGATGTTTCATTATTAATGATGATTGAAAAGTTTTCGGAACAGGTGAAAAGCCAAAACGTGAGATTTAATCTTCTTCAAATTTCTCGCGTTTCATCTGTTCCGAATAGTTTCTGATAAAACAATTAAAGTCATAATATTGAAATCCTGCCAAATTTAGAATTGTTAAATGCCCAATCAAATGAACATATTCGAAGACTTGATCGAAGAATTAAAGGAAGAGAATCTTCTTGAAGAAACCGTCATCGAAACTCAGAAGAGCAAAAATGAAGGTCGAAATCCAAACTTCCAAACTTCAAAATCCGAAACGGCGGAAAATGCTAAAACGGGGCAGAGTGAAAGGCAAATCGCGCCTGATGATTTTGCTTTTAATAAAGCCGTTCCGCAAACCGGAGCCGGACAGACCGGCGCGCCGGTTTTTGAGAATGAGGCGTCATTTGACGAGATACCTGCCGAAATAGCAGTTGCTCCCGAAATGCCCGAAGACGATTTTCGCCGGACGGATTTTGCAGCCGACACCGACAAATCTCTCAATCAATCCGAATTTTATAAAAAACGGGCGACCGACGAAGTTACATCCCTGCAAATGGTCGAACATGTTTTATCGGGTGTCGAGCGCGATTTTTTAAATGTTGCGCCGAAACTTTATGACGATCTGGAAGTCAAAAAAGCTCTGCATAATTTTCTGCAATTTTCGCAAAACATAAATTCGCCCGAACAGGCGCAAGCCGAATTCGTTCTTTTGCAGGAGACCGAAAGCTGGTATTCGGCTTTATCGCAGAAAGATAAAAATATCAGCGTCGGCAATCTGCGCCGCTACTGCGAAACCACGCGCCCCGCGCTGAGTCCGCAGGCGTTAGCCGCGCTCGCCCGATTTTACCGCAACGCGCCGTTTTCCGAATCCGTCCGCAGTAAATTCGATCTGGTGATGACCAGATTTTTCGCCCGCGAGACTGGCGACGACATCCGCAAGCTGATTTTCAGCCGCGATGAGATCATCGAAAAACTAAATGAGTTTTACGCCGAATGGTCGAGCATCCCGCTTTACGCGACGGAAGAAGACGAATCGAATATCGTGCTTGCCGCGATGAAATTCGAAGATTTTATGACCGAAGCGGAGACGGCGGAAAATTTTGAAGAACTGATAAAAACCGACTTTTTTAATCGTTTGAAGGTTTTTAAAGAAAGCACTCACGAAAACTTTTTCGCGCCCCTCGTGACCGCCGCCGCGGTGGAAAGCAACATCCGCATCGGCAACCGCTATCTCAAACTGCTTTTGAAGGCGAGAGAAAATTCGGATGCGGAAACGCTCGAAGAAAAATACGGCAGGTTTCACGCGCAGACGATTTCCGAAACCGTCTGCAAAACGATTCAAATTACCGGCGTTTTTGAAGGAAAATTCGCCGCCGCCGAGATCGTCAAAGAAACTCCCGTCATTGTCGAAGCGGTTCAGCCGGTAAATCAGATCGAATTTGAAAAACAAAATCTTAATAAACAGCCGGAAAAATCCAAACCGGCAAAGGAAAAAGCCGCCGATAAAAACAGCCTGTTCAAGGTAAATAAATGGCTGTTGGCGGCGACCATCATCGCGGTTTTAGGCTCGGTCGGACTTTATCTCTACGTCGAGTATTTCAATCCGCCGCCCCAGCTTTCGGAAAACGTCAAAACCGTCAATCTGGATAATTCGTCGCTGAAAGATCATATCCAAACCGCCAGACTAAGCGGCGATATGTTTTACGGCATCGTCAACCCGAACTGGGACGGGCTGGACACGGAAAAGCGGGAAGAACTTTTGAGAAAAATAATTCTGATCGGCGGCGAGAAAGGATTTACCAGAGTTAC
Organism: Pyrinomonadaceae bacterium; assembly: GCA_041940425.1. GTDB lineage: Bacteria > Acidobacteriota > Blastocatellia > Pyrinomonadales > Pyrinomonadaceae > DATHTS01. The sequence continues at coordinate 24,417 of JBGTSF010000049.1, read as the reverse complement.
CCTGATGAACAAACAGGGAAGAACGGTCGGCTACGCTTCGCCTGAAAAAGTCGAAATCTATAATCCTTAAGGAAATGTTTTAAAACATTTTTTAGTCTTCGAAATACACGAAACATACGAAAAGAAGACGAAAGTATTCTTTTATCGTATGTTTTTTATGTTTTGCAGTCGTATTTTTTTGACTTCTACGAGAGTTTAAATAACTTCTGAAACCGACAATTTTGTCGGAAAAACGAACTTCTCCGTGTTGGGCTTTGCAGTTGCAAAGGACTGTAATAAAATCTGCAACTTGTTGAAACGCGCTTGGAAATTTCAGGCGCAAATTTTATTTAAAACGCATATTTTATAAACCCAAAAGGAGAACAAATGAACGCAAAAAATGTTTTGAACTTTGCCGCCGATCAAGGGGCGAGATTCGTGTCCGTCCGTTTCACGGACTTGCCGGGCGCGTGGCATCATCTGACGTTTCCGATCGAGATGCTGACCGAGGACAGTTTTGAAGAAGGCTTCGGTTTTGACGCATCTAGTCTGAGAGGCTGGGCGGTGATCAACGAATCGGACATGCTGCTCGTGCCGGACGCCGAACGTTTCTGGATTGACCCGTTTGCCGAGGAAACGACGCTTTGTTTGGTGGCAAATGTCGTTGACCCGATTACGAAGGAAGGTTATGGATTCGATCCCCGCTCGGTCGCCGTCCGCGCCGAAAGCTATCTGAAATTTACCGGCATCGCCGATACCATTTTCTTCGGAACGGAAGCCGAGTTTTTCGTTTTCGACGAAGTAAGTTTTCATAACGAACAGCATACCGCCGGGTATTCGATCAATTCGGAAGAAGGGCATTGGAACAGCGGGCGGCAGGGAACGGATATAATGCCGAATTTCGGTTATCACATCCGACCGAAAGAAGGCTATGTGCCGGTCGCGCCGATGGACACGCTGATTGATCTTCGCAACAATATTTCGCTGGTTCTGGCGGAAGTCGGCATACAGGTCGAATGTCATCATCACGAGGTCGCCACCGCCGGTCAATGCGAGATTGATTTTCGTTTTTCTAACTTGCTGAACACCGCCGACAATCTGATGATGTTCAAATACATCGTCAAAAACACGGCTTACGCGCACGGCAAATCCGTAACCTTTATGCCGAAGCCGCTCTACGGCGACAACGGTTCGGGAATGCACTGTCATCAATCCCTGTGGAAAGACGGCAATCCGCTTTTCGGCGGCGATCAATACGCCGGGCTTTCCGTAATGGCGAAACATTACATCGGCGGGCTTCTGAAACACGCTCCGGCGATCGTCGCCTTTGCCGCGCCGACGACGAACAGTTACAAACGGCTCGTTCCCGGCTTTGAAGCTCCGGTCAATCTCGCGTATTCGGCTAGAAACCGTTCGGCGGCTGTCCGCATTCCGATGTTCTCGCAGTCGCCGAAAGCCAAACGCCTCGAATTTCGTCCGCCCGATCCGTCGTGCAATCCGTATCTCGCGTTTTCGGCGATGCTTCTCGCCGGACTCGACGGCATCCAGAATCAGATCGATCCGGGCGAGCCGTTAGATAAAGACATCTACGATCTTCCGCCGGAAGAACTCGCCAATGTTCCGAGTCTGCCGGGAAGTCTGGACGATTCGCTCAAAGCGCTTGAAGCCGATCACGAATTTCTTCTGAAGGGCGATGTTTTTACGACGGAAATCATTGACCGCTGGATTAAATACAAACGCGAGAAGGAAATTCAGCCGATGCGTCTCAGACCGCATCCGCTCGAATTTTCGATGTATTACGATATTTAATTACGGCACGATTTTAAAGACAAAACCGCTTGAATAAAATTTTATTCAAGCGGTTTTTTTTGTTTTGAAAAAGTAAATTTACTGGCTTCCGCCTTCGTTTTCTCCCTGCGTTTTGTGCGTCAAGCCCGAGCTTCTTTCGGATTTGCGGACAAAACCCATCGCGCCGACCAGCGGGCTGTCCGTTCCGTAGTTCGAATCGCCCTCTACGCCGTCGCGCACCTTGACGGAATCGTTATTTATATTGCGGTATAGGTCATCGCGTTCGTCCTTGAGAATCCTGAGATTCGCTTCGGCATCGGCGATCTGCTGATCTTTGGCGGCGGCGGCGTTGATGCTCGCTTCATAATCCGCCTGTTCGATATTGTTAAACTTCGCGGTCGGCGCGTGCTGTTTCCACGCCGTATTTATTCGATTGGCGCGTTCTCTGATTTCTTTACAATTGACTTTTGCCATAATTTTTCCTCCATTTTTAATAAAAAGATTCGTGAAATTTGAAAAAAACTGAGTTTGGAAAGCTGTCCGAACGCTTCGGACAGCTTTCCAAATGCTTCGGACAGCTTTCCAAACGCTTCGGACAGCTTTCCAAATGCTTCGGACAGCTTTCCAAACGCTTTGGAAGCCTTTCCGAACGCTTCGGATGGCTTTCCGAACGTCCCGGAAGGGCTTCCGGCTCGCCTGTTTTCAAAGACGGAAAGCAAATCAAAAAAGCGAATTTCCGGTTTTAAACCGATTTACTTTCCGCTTCTTATTTTTAAATGAAATTTTTTGCAAAAAACTTACAAAGTTTTTTCGCTTCGGCGCGGATTATTTAAAAAAAAGCGATGAACCGAATGATCGGGTTCATCGCTTTTCTTGTTTGAGGAGAGAAATTAACGGCAAACGTCAATCGGAACCGCTTATGAAATCCAGACCGTTGACATTATCGTTCAGATTGATAATCATCGTGTCGGGATCAAAGACATAGCGTTTCGAACTGACCGCGACCTGATATGTGCCGCCGACTTCCAGGTTATTGAAAGCGTATCTGCCGAACGAGTTGGAATAGGTCGTGAAAGTAACGCCGTTCGAGATGTCGGTGATCCTGACCATTACATTCGACAGACCGCGACCGTTCGTGTCGGTTACTCGTCCTTCAACCGAAACCGGAGCCGCCAGCACTACCTGATTGGTAAACGTGCAGGTGATGATCTCGCCTTCCTGTGTGCGGATGGTCGCGCTTCTCAAACCGACCGAAGTCGTGCTGTCCGCCGTCGTTCCCAGACCGCCGTCCTGTTCGACGCAGGTAATATTGGTCAGCATCCAGCCGCTTGTATTGTTTTCGGTAACGGTTATTTCATTACCCGCGCCGAAGCTCTGAATGTTATTGAACGTGATCATATTGCTGAAAGTGTTATCTTCACCCGGCGCGCCCGCATCATCATCGAGCGTGAAGGGCGAAGTTACACCCGGACCGGTCGCCGTGAAAGTGAAATCCGTCGGCGCGTTCGGCTGGGCGTCCTTGATAATTTTGACGATCGCCGGATATAAAATCGCCGACGCGCTCATAGACATATCCTGATTACCGCCGCTGCCGTCAAGCGAGATCAGCCGCATATGATAAGGCGAACCCGGCAGATCAACTGCTGAAAAGCCTATTCCCCAATCAATACGGGTTGAAATATGACCGCCCCACGCGAGAACCGGATTCGTGACGTCTGAGGTAAAAGTAATTATAATCTGACGGGAGCTGTTGCCGCCGAATGTTCCGCTGAAAGTGCCGAGTGAAACATTTGTTATCGTGCCGCCCCAGATCGTTACCACGCCCGGAATCTGCGTGATGTCGTCGCCGCCGCCCGGGTTTCCGTCAGGTCCGTTTGTTACCAGCGGGTCAATCGGGATCGGAAATGTCGAAGGACCGCCGAACGGGCAGCCCGCATAATCGCACGGGTCGGCGTTCGTTTCGTTGAAATTGTATGTTCCGATATAGTCAATCGCGTGTTTGCCGGTCTGCGTCGTATCGTATTCGATGATCAGCGTGTGAACCGTCGTGCCGTCACCGGCGGCTCCGGTGATCAACATCCGATACGGCACGAATTCGTTCTCCACATAATTCGAATTGCTCGAACCGAGATTGCCATTTACCCAATTACTGCCCGTGCATTGATCCGTTCCGGCAGAACCGTTACGGCACTGGTCAATGTCGGCGGCGGCGCCGAGCAGACTGGAAAAGACCGTTTCGCTGACGGTTTTGCTCTGCGTTCCCGACGCTCTGACATTAAAACTTCCGCTTCCGGCACTCAGCGAATCGAAGTTTATGGCAGTTCTGAACTGTCCGAGCCGGTCGGCGTAAACGCTCCATTGGCTCAGCGTAACCTCGTTTCTGAGTTGGGCGTCGTAACTGCCGATTACTATGTTGACTTGTTCGAATCTGCCGTAACCCGAACCGACGATAACGACCGTTTCGCCCGATTTGTAGGCGGTGCGGTCGGTAGCGATCGTCGGACTACCGAAAACGCCAAGTTTCGACAGTTTGTTTGTAAATTTATTCTGATTACCCGAAGCATTCGTTATGCCAAACAGTAGAAAAATGCAGATAATCAATGCCATATAGTTTCTAAAAGATCGTTTATTCATTTTTAATTACCTCCGAAATATTTGCCGTTACTGACAGAAAACCGGCAAAAGTTCAAGTTTTTTTATGACAAAGAACCAATCACACCGCTTGAGATTTCGGAATGTAATGAACAAACTAGCCTGAGATACTAGGGGGCATTCTAATACATTACTCAAACTACGGCTTTTATATTGGTTCGATTGCCCAAGCATTTAAAAAATGTATGAGCAAACTGCCCATGGATCGAGTTGGTAAGAAGCCAAAAATTTGAAGAGCTTCTTACGTCTAAAAAATTTTGATTTCAAAAACCGATTTACTTTTTCCTATCGGTTTTGAACCATAAAACAAAAAATTCAAGTTCTCATAGCCAAATAAAAATAATTCGGGTAATGCAATCACAAAAGATTTCCCGGAAAATCTCTATTTTTGCGGCAATAAAAATCTACCAACCGCCGAACTTTATTTCGATTGGATGTCTGCCGGCAAAACAGATTCGAGTTGTTTTGTGCTTATATATTGCTAAAACGCCTCGAATTCCGATAAATTTCTAATATGACGCAAGGATAGCAAAACTTTGCCGCAAAGTAAAGAATTTTTTCCTGTGGAAAACATTCTAAAATTCTTATTTACATAAATTTAAAGAATGATGAACATAATTCCGGTCGTATTGAAAGGCAGCTTTGTTACGCTTCAGCCTTTGGAAATTAAGCATTTGGACGCACTGTGCGAGGTCGGTCTTGAGCCGGAAATCTGGAGTTGGTCGCCGTCGCGGGTTGAATCGCGTGAGGATTTGCAACAATATATTTATACCGCGCTCGATGAACAAAAACGCGGGCTTTCTCTTCCGTTCGTAACCATTGAAAATGAATCGGGTAAAATTGTCGGCTCGACGCGGTTCGGCAATATAGATGCGCTAAACCGACGCGCCGAGATCGGCTGGACGTGGATCAATCCGCGCTGGCAGAGAACTTTTGTCAATACCGAAGCCAAACTTTTGATGCTGACGCACGCCTTTGAAATCTGGAAATGCATCCGCGTCGAACTCAAAACCGACGCTTTGAATAATCAATCGAGAAATGCGATTCTAAGACTCGGCGCGAAACAGGAAGGCATCTTTCGCCAGCATGTCATTACCGATTCGGGTCGCTTGCGGGACACGGTTTTTTTCAGCATTCTCGACCGGGAATGGCGGGACGTGAAAAAAAATCTTGAGGAAAAACTTAGGAGAAATAATGAATAGATTTGCACTGATAACTTTTATATTGATCTTATTAATTTTTCATATCGCTTGTTCGTCCGGTTCATCCGAAAGGAATTCGAACGCGGCGAACACCGCCGTTAATAATCCGGCAAATCAGCCGGTGGCAAATTCGAACGGGGCGCAGTTACAGCCCGCTTATAACGGCGAAACGAAGGAAGTTGCCGACGGGTATCCGGTTCCGGTAAACGCTAATGTAACGGTAATTGACGGAAATCAAGCCAAAGACACGATGAAAACTCTGCCCGCGCCGGACGATTCGACCTTTTCGGCGGAGATGAACGCCAAAGGTCAGCCGGTCGAAACGCGGACTTTTAAAAGTCATCCGGTTCTGGCAAAAGTCGAAAAAATCACGACCAGTCCGCGCGAATACGTCTTTAAGGTTTATCTGAAAAACGGCAAGGTCATCGAATCGAAAAGCGAAAAATTAAAAGATTTCAGGGTGATCGCGCCGGTCAATATTCTGGATGCCGTCGGCATCAAACCGCCCCAGCCGAAACCCGATCCGAACGCTCCAAAGGCGGAAGATTTGAAAAAGCCGGTTTTGATCCCGAAAGCGAATCCGTAAAATAAATGTTTGAAAATCGAAGATTTCGATTATAATCAGCTTGGTTATGGAAAAATTCAGCGTAGTTTGCCCGTGCTGCGAAGCGGCTCTGACGATTGACGCGACGACCGGAGCGGTTTTGTCGCACGAGGAAAAAAAGAAAGTTCACGGTTCGTTCGAAGATTTAAAGGGCGAACTGGACAAACAAAAACAGCTCCGCGAACAGCTTTTCGCGCAGGAACAGCAGGCGCAGAAAGACCGCGAACGTCTGCTCGAAGAAAAATTCCGCGAAGCGATGAAACGCGCCGGAGACGACAAGGACAAACCGTTCAAAAATCCTTTGGATATGGATTAGTGAGTTGTGAGTTTGGAGAGTTCATAGAGTTTATAGAGTTAAAAAACTCTCCAAACTCTCCAAACTCTATGAACTCTCCAAACTCTAAAAAAGTGGAAAAAATATCTCATTATTGTCAGAAATGCCGGGCGGCGAATGAGCCGGGCGAGATGAGCTGCTGGCGCTGCGGAACGACGCTGATGCTCGTCGTCTATCCGCCTTCGATCCAGCACGAGGAGATGATCATTCCGTCGTATTACGAAGATCATCTGCTCGAAAGAGTTTCGCTTCTCGAACTGCGGCTTTCGCAATTAACCGAAAAAATGTCGCTCGCGCTGGATTTGATGCTCAAACAGGCGAAGACGATCCAAGCCGACCACGCGCTTTTAAAATCAATTCTCGAAATTCTGGATTCTTACGGCATCGCCGAAAGCGAAAAACTCGCTTCCGCCGAACTTGAAGAAACCGAAATGGAAAAGAACGAACCGGCGGAAACCGTAAAAGAGAGAAAAATCGAGGAGATCATCAGCCGGCATAATACGCCGAACGCCGAACTGTTTGTTCATCTGGTTCACGAAGGCGAGCGGTATCTCGAACGGACGGAAGAAAAACAGGCTTTTCAGATGTTCGAACGCGCCGCGCTTTTGTCGCCGGAAAACGTCCCGCTTTTTCTTTTTATCGCGGAAAAATTTTTTCGCGCCGAAAAATTTGACGAAGCACGGACAATTCTTGAAAAGGCATACCGAATCGAACCGCACAATCCGAGAGTTTTGCTTCTGCTCGGCGCGATCTATGCCGACGAAGGCGAAACGGAAAAATCCCGCCGCCTGTTGAGCGTTCCGGCAAGCGAACCGAAAACCGAATCAATCGTCAACTACATCTGGGGAATGCTCGCGGCGTATGAGGAAAACTGGATGGAAGCGCTGGCGGCATTTAAAACTTCGGCGGGGAAAACCGAATCGTCGGAGATCGAATATGTGATTGCCTGCTGTTATTTTCAGTTGCAAATGCCGGAAAAATCCCGCCCGTTTCTGAAATCGGCAACGGACAAAGATTCCGATTTTGCCGACGCGTGGTTTATGTCGGGGTTGGCGGAAACGAACGCGAAACTTGCCGAAACCGCGATGAAAAAAGCGCAAAAGGCGAATGATCCGGGAGCGCAGTGTTTGGAATTTTTAAAGGGAAAAAAAACATTTTCGCTCGAAATGACTCTGCCTTTCACGCATTTTAAGAAAGACAAACCGCGTCTTTTGACCAAGGGTTCACTCCGGCTGGTGAAATTTTTTAAATCGCGGATTTTTGAAGCCTTAAACTAATCCGCTAAAATAAGTATTCTATTCTTTTATGACCGAAGTTTCATTGGCTCAGGAAGACAACGCACAAACCGAAAACAAGATTATCGTCGCATTGGACGTTGCGACCGAAGACGAAGCGCGGAAAATCATCGGCGAGATCGGCGGCGCGGTCGGCGCGTTGAAGATCGGTTTGCAACTTTTTACCTCGGCGGGCGCATCTTTTGTTCGTGAGGTTGTCGAAGCGGGACATAAAGTGTTTCTCGACGTAAAATTTCACGACATCCCGAACACGGTCGCCAAAGCTTCGATCGAAGTCGCGCGGCTTGGGGTTTGGATGTTCAATCTGCACGCTTCGGGCGGCAGCGAGATGATGCGGCGGACTTATTCGGAAGTTTCCGAAGTTTGCGAACGCGAAAATCTCGTGAGACCGAAGATCATCGGCGTAACTGTTTTGACGAGTTCGGACGAAAACACTCTGAAAGAAACCGGCGTGGCGGAAAAAACCGAAACGCAGGTTTTACGTCTGGCGGAACTTACGGCAAAATGTGGTTTGGACGGCGTTGTCGCGTCGCCGCTCGAAACCGGAGCGATTCGCCGCAACATCGGGCGGGAAGATTTTTTGATCGTAACTCCGGGCGTTCGTCCCGAAAACGCTGGAACAAACGACGATCAGAAGCGTGTAAAAACACCGCGCGAGGCAATCGTCGAAGGCGCGGATTATCTGGTCATCGGCAGACCGGTTTTGCAAGCCGAAAATAGATTAAAAGCCTTGCGGCAAATTTTGGAAGAAATCAATTCTTGATGAAAATTTTCAGACTTCAAACATCCGACCTCAAAATCAGGCATAATCTCGGCGGTAAAAATTTGCGGGGCGTAGCTGCGCTTTTTTTATTTCTGGGAATTTCCTTTTCGGCTTTTTGGTTCGGTGAAAAAAGCGCGGCGCAGGTCGTCGCGGTGCGGACTCCGGCGTTGAATTACCGCGTCGGCGAGCGTCTGACCTATAATTTTTCGTTTGAAAGATTTAAAGATGTCGCTTACGCTGAACTTTTTGTCGCTTCGCGCGGAAAACTCGACGGGCGTGATGCGGTCGAACTGCAAGGAAAATTCAGAACCGTCAATCTTTTGAGCGCGGCGTTTTATCTGATTGACGAATCGCGGACGACTTTCGCCTCGACCGAAACGGGCTTACCGCTCTATTCGCGCATAGTTTCAAATGCCGGCGTTTTGCCGCAGGAAGAAGTGAAAAATTTTCTTACCATTCCCGCCGTGAATTTCGATCTGCTGACGATGCTTTATCAGGCACGAAACGCGGGCGGGATCGGGAATTTTCAATTTCAGGAAAACGGGCGGATCTATAACGCCAATTTTACGCCGATGGGAAATGAACGCGTCAAAACCGACGCGGGAGAATTTGAAACGGCTATCTCGACAATTCAGAGCGATTTTTTAACCGAAAACGGCATCCGCGATTTTCGTATAAATTTCAGCGTTGACGAGCAGAGAATTCCGGTTCTGATCAGGTTGAGAACCGACAAAGGCGAATTTCGCGGAACGCTTTCAAGCATCCAGATCATTGACGATACGCCCGACCCGACTCCGAGTATCGTTACGCCGCCGGTCGTCGTTGCCACGCCGAAACCCGTCGTTACGCCGACACCGTATATCGAAAATCAGCCGTTGCTGTCCGAACTGCCGTTCGTTTTAGGCGAAACGCTGGTTTATCAAGTTTCAAACAATAACCAGAAGATCGCTTTAGTAACTTTTCAGGCAAAAGAGCGCAAGCAGTTTTTAAATGAGGACAGTCTGCTTTTGACGGCGACCGTTACAGGAATTGAACCTACAAATCAAGTCTTCAATCTGAACGACGGCATCCGCGCCTGGGTTAATCCCGGAACGCTCGCGCCGAAACAGATTGATTTGAAATTCAGCGGGATTTTTGCGGCATATAATCAGACGACCGTTTTCGATCAAAATACGGGAACTGCCGTTTATGACGGGACAAACCGGATGGAAATTCCGGTCGGGACGCACAGCATTTTATCACTCGTTTACGCGATCCGCTCGTTTAATTTAAAGCCGAGTCTCGACGAAGATAATCCGATCAATGACACGCGCGTCGCGGTCTTTCTCGGAAGCCAGCCTTATGTTTTCAAACTGCGCCCGTCAAATGCCGATCTTATAACTCTGAAGGGCGAAAAAGTTTCGGCGCAGATGATAACGGTCATCACGGGAAATCCGACGGTGGACGCGCAAGGCTTGCGCGTCTGGCTGAGCAACACTCAAAAACGAACTCCACTGCGCCTGACCTTCGGAACTTTTCAAGCCGATCTGATTTCGGAAGCCATCGTTCTACCCAAGTAAATTGGGAAAAAGGTAGCCGCAAAAAGGCGCAAAATTCACAAAAGGAAAATCAAAAAAATTTTCTTTTGTGTTTTCTGCGCCTTTTTGCGGCTACCTTTTCTTCTGCCGGACAGTCAAAAAAAACAAAATTGCCACTGCCGCTGCCTATTGAACCTTCTTTTTCTTTTGCAGCAGATCGCAAACCTGATACGCGCCGGTCGGATCAATCGCGGTTCTGCCGACTTCGACGTGCTGAACGACGCCTTCTTTGTCAATAACAAATGTCGCCCGCGCGCCGTAGCCCGATTCTTCGTTGTAAAGACCGTAATCTTTGGTCGTCTTTCGTTTCCAATCGCTGAGTAGCGGAAACTTTACGCCGATGTCTTCGGCAAAACGCTTGTTAGCGGCAAAACTGTCCATACTGATTCCGAGAATCTGTGTTTCAGCCTCATCGAATTTGGCAATATCAGCCTGATATGCCTGAAGTTCCTTCGTTCAGCCGCCCGTAAATGCGAGAACGTAAAACGCCAGCACGACCGTTTTTTTGCCTTTGAAATCGCTCAATTTTACGACATTTCCGCCCGTGTCGGTTAAAGAAAAATCCGGCGCAATGTCGCCGATCTTCAATTTAGTTTCAGGCGGTTTAGGAGTTGTCTGCGCGAACGAATACGCGGCAAAAGCCAGCATTAATAACAAACTGCAAAAAACTTTCTTCATTTTAATCTCCGAAATTTTTTTATTTTTGAATTGCTTGGAAAATAATAGCAGTTTTTTGTGAAACTTCACATAAAAGAATGCCGCTCAAGTTATTTCCCGCATCCGGTCTAAAAACAAATGGTCTATTTCTTCGACGATATTTTTTTCGATCTGCCCATCAATTTCGCGGACGATTTCTTTGGCTTTGGCGGAAAACTCCAAGGCTTCATCGCAACGTTCGAGTTTGACGAGCGTTTTTGTTTTGGTCAGACAGGCTTCCGCCAGGAAATTGAGATTTTCGCCGTTTTGCAGGAGTTTGATCGCTTTGTCGGAAAATTCGGAAGCCTTTTCAAAATCGCCTTCCGCCAGAAAAATATTCGCCCGCGTGTCGAGCGCGAAACCCTGCCGCGAAAAATCGCCGACGAGTTTGAATGAATTTTCCGCCTTTTGCGCGAAATCATGCGCTTCTTTAAATTGTTTTTCCGAAAGATAGAGATTAGCGATATTATTTTCCAAAAGACCGCAGTATTGATGATGACCGGCTTCGAAAAAGAAAAATCGGGCGGTCAGGTATTTGTCGAGCGCTTCGGAAATTTTCCCGTTGTTTTTTAAGGCTAACCCGTAGTTGTTGAAAAAGCATCCTTTCAAAATATTGTTTTCGCTCTGCACGAAAAGGCTTTCCAGCAAGACGGAGTTTTGGATGATTTGTTCGTAATTTTTTTCGGCGAGATGAAGCAGTGAATCTATTATATGCGAATGAAGTCTGGTCGGGTGGTTGATCGGGAGATTTTTCATAAACGCCGAATCGAGAAATTGGCGGGCGTTTTTGATGTCTCCGACGCGCTCGAAACTTAGTGCCAGATGATTTTCGCATTCCGAAATTTTCGCTTCCGCACCGAGCTGGACAAATCTGTCTTTTGCCTCGGTCAAGAGATTTCTCGAAATTTCCTGCGCGTTTGAAAGATGCTTCGAGCGTCCGAGATAACCGGCGACGCTTCCGCATCGTAAATAAACTTCTGCCGTGATGTCCGCCGGGAGGTCTCTAATATCGGGTTTGACTCTGAAATCGTTCCAAAATACGGCGAGCAGTTGATACGCTCTGGAATAATCGCCGACCAACTCGGCATTTAAAACCTCGTTTATTATCGAAACCGCTTCCAACGGGGAGATTTTTCTTTCCATAAAATAAATTTATTTCTGAAATACCATATTTATTACAACTATTTAAATCTGTCTGTTCAGACAACTTAATACTTAAATTTTAGAAAAGGAGATTAGAGAGATGAAATCAATACTTTTTCGCAGTATTGGTGTTTCGCTTTTTTTGCTTTGTCTGACCCTTTCCGGTTTCGCTGACGGCGAAATGGGAGCAGGTTCAAGAACGGGCGGCGGCTTAGCACCGGATACGACGATTCAAGTAAATCCGAAAACCGATGATGCGGTAAATACCAGTGAAACGGATTTCTTCGGCTGGTTAACCAGATTTTTTACTGATGTTTTAAGTTAAAAATTTGATCATCGAATAACTTCGGGTTGATTCATCAATTGAAATGACTGCCCGAAGTTATTTTTTTGCCGAAAAATATTGTTTAAATAAACTTTTTTCAAAGACTTAGCTATACTACAACAAAATCCCGCTCGGGTAAATCAAATTATTATAAAAAAAAAGCGGGTTAAGCATTTCTTGCTTCCCGCTTTTTTTGAGATAAGAATTGTATGACCGGACTAATCGTCGCCGCCGCCCATAAAGATCTGCAGAATATACCAGAACAGCAGAGCGACGCTGGCAAACAAGGCGAGCGAAGCCGCGACGTGCTGATTCGTGTTATAGCGGTGCAGAATATTCGACGTATCGTAAAGGATCGCGCCGCCCGCGAAAGCCACCATCACAAAGGCGAAAATGCTTCCGAGACTAAAGCCGAAAAGAATGCTCGACGCGATAAATCCGAGCGCGACGAATCCGCCGATCATCAGGATCGGTCCGAGGAAAGAAAAATCTTTCCGCGTCAGAAAAACGACCGCCGTCAGACCGAGAAACAATCCGAGCGCGACAATGCCGGCTTTCAGGATCACATCGCTGCCGCCGCTGTAATAAGCCGCGACATAAAGAAGCGGAACGAAAATTATTCCGTAAGCGATGACAAGCGTCGCCAATCCGAGATACTGCAAAGGTTTCGACGTTTGCGAATTCGCCCACCAGTTGGCGAGAAACGAAACACCCATAAAAACCGCCAGCACGAGCAGCCACGAAACTCCGCCGCCGCCGATCGTGTAGGCGATGGCTTCCGCCGCGCCCGACGTAAACATATAGGCTTCGAGCAGTATGAAAACCAGAACCGCGCCCGCGAGATGCAGGTAGGTTCTGCGGATAAACGCGGCGCGTTCTTCCGGCAGTGCGTCCGCCGCCGAGTAATTTCCGAATGTAGTAGAATATGCGTTGTTCATTTGATTCTCCAAAATAAAAAATCTGAAACTAAGATGCAAAAAGCATTAAAAAATCTGTCTGTTGAATGTGATTATAATTGAATTTCGATCACAATCCAACATAATTTTTACTAAACATTTTATGAAAAATTTAATTTTATTGACAATCGTTTTTATCTTCGCCTCGACGACCGTTTCTGCTCAAAAAACGTTTTTGTTGAAAGAAGCGTCAAAGACCTTCGATGTGAAAATCGAAATTGCCGCGTGCGAAGAAGACATCTGCGAAGGCGCGACGGTTTTTTATTTGTCGAGAAAAAATCAAAAGAAACCTTTTCAAACGATCAAAATGGCGAACAGTTATCTCGAACTCGGCGAAAATCAAAAGCCGACGGCGAATCTGATCGAGCTTTACGGGATGAACAACAGCGGTGTGGTTTTCGAGGATTTCAATTTTGACGGCATCGAAGACCTTGCCGTCCGCAACGGCAACGACGGCGCATACAACGGTCCGTCTTACGATGTGTTTTTATTTTCAAAAACGAAAAACCGATTCGTCGAAAACGCGGCTTTAACGGAACTGGCGAGCAATAATCTCGGAATGTTCACGGTTGATAAAAAAAATAAAACGCTCGAAACATTTACCAAATCCGGCTGCTGCTGGCATCGGACGACGCGTTATAAAGTTATTAACAACCGCCCGAAAAAAGTTTATGTTTTTACCGAAGACGCGATGCTCGGCGGCGAAGATATGTATCTTATAACAGAAAGGCTTCTTCCGAACGGGAAATGGAAGAAAACTACCAAGACCGTAAAATAGACGAGTATTATGATGAACATTAATCGAGCCGTTCAAATTAAACGATGCTCGAAATGCGGTTTTTCACCTTGAAAAACCGGAATTCGAGCTTTTGTCCGGCTTTGACGTTTGCGAATTCACTCGGATAACAAATAAACCTGCTATTTTCTGATGACGCGCACGACTTCGCCGGGCGCGCTTTCGGTTCCATTCGAGTCAACGGCGCGGACGTAATAAAAATAAATCTCGCCCGGTTCGACGCCTTCGTCCTTAAATTCGCTCGTCGGAAGCGGCGCGTCATTGCGCTTTTCCCATTCGTCGAGCGGCACGTTTTTGTCGGCGGAACGGTAAATATTGTAGCCAACGAAATCAGCCAGCGGATTTTGCTCATAGCGGTTTCCGGCGTGGTCTGTAAAAGCGGTTTTCGGCGTGTAAGGCGCGCTTTCATTGCCGCGCTGGTCAACTTCGGTGAGTTTATAAAAAAATCTCTTTCCCGTTTCAGCCGAATCGTTAAAATTTCCGTCCTTTACCGGCTTTTCGGTCAGCCGCGTCCATTCTGCAAACGGCGCGTTTTCGTCTTCCGAACGGTAAATGTGATAGCCGACCGTTTTTTTGAAATTGAGCTGGAAAGGATTTTGTTTTTTATTCTTTTTCTTTTTTATTTTCATTTCTAAAACATTCTATAAAAAAGAAAAAGGCGATTCCATTTGAATCGCCTGTTTCATATTAAATTGTAAAAGTGATTTGATCCGGTATTCAGACCGAAGTAACTGAAATCGCGCCGGAATGAACTTTTATGCTTTATGCCACCGGCATTTTCTTTGTCATCAACTTTCCAAATATCAACCAAATCCGTTAATAAATATAACCACTGCGGAAATTATGCCGACCTATTATCGGCTCGAATTGTCCGGCGGTGTTTCAAATGAATTTTCTATCATCTATATCACCTCCTGTGATTTTTAGACTACGATATTTCGGAGCGGGTTGTCAAAAATTTTTTGGAAAAATTTTAACGCGAAGACGAATACATCAAAATTCCCATCGCGGCAAAAAGCGCGATCATAAAAATGAAAACAATCGCGCCGACGATCAATGTATAAATCACGATTCCCGTTGTGTTGTCTTTCCCGGTTTTTCCATTATATTTCGCGCCGCACGAGTTGCATTTGACGTGCTTCAGGATTTTCGGACCTAAAAGACCGCCCCACCAGGTAAATTTCAACAGTTCGGCATTTGAATTTCTGCATTTCGGACAGGGTGCAAATTGATTCATATTGATTTTTTCGTTCGGGCTGCTGGATTTAAAAAACAGAGAGATTTTAACATAAGAATTGTACAGACAGTTAGGATTTTTGTTTTGAATAAAGGCGACCCGCATCGAATCGCCTTAATTTAATAGATTAAAAACGTTCGAATTTATTGTTTCAAGCCGTCGTCGGAAGTTCTTCTGCCGGGCAGAACTCTGACGAATCCATACATCGCGTCCTGAAAATGCGGAAGCACGCCGCAGATCACGAGATATGTGCCGGGTTCGGAGAAATGCACTACTTCGACGCGATCCTGCGGGAACAGGCTCGGGTCAAGCCCGCGATAGATGCGGTTTTCCGGGTCGGCGATCAGCGGCGGACCGCCGTTGGTCGGAAAAACGGTTATCGTCGTGTCAATATCGGTCGGCTGAGTTCCGTCGTCATAGACGACGACATGGTGAAAACCGCCGATGATAAAATTGACCGTGCCGCCTGCTTTGATTGTGGCGACCATCGGCGTCAGGCGGTGATGATTGGGCGCGATCGGATTGTTGTTGGGAAACCTGTCGAGCGGCATCGCCGTCATCCAACCGCCGAAACTGACGGTCGCGCTGTTCAGCGCGCTGCTGTTTCCCGCCTGTTCGATCATTTGGGCATGACTGGAATGCGATCCCGTAAACTGAAAATACGCGACCAAACCGACGATTAAAAACGCGGCGGCGCAAATTACTGCTAGTGTAAATCTTTTCATTTTTACCTCCTTGATAAAAAAATCCTGTCAAAAAACAAAAGGCTTTCCAAAAGCCCGTTGGCTTCGGAAAACCGACACAATGCCGGAAGACCAAAAAAAACAAGGTCAAACAGCGGCTGTTTTGGGATCAAGCTATATGAATCCCGCGGATTCTACGCTTTGTTAATAATTGACAGTTCTATCACTTTCAAACAGGCAAGTCAAAAAATTTTCGCTACAGGCGGTTTTGGTATTTTTCAAGTAAAAAGGCGAACCGGAAAGATTCGCCTTTTTCAGATTAATTTTTCGAATTAATTACCACGGAAAACGATTTCTGCGGTTACCATAACGGTCGGTTCGGTTGTAGCCTTCCTGGTAGCCGCGAATGAAAGCGTCGCGGTATTGCTGGCGGAGATTTCTATTTCCCCGACCGTTGTTCATTCCGCGCATTGCCTGTCCGGCGGCGCGGTTGGCGTTGGCGCGGCGGTTGCGGCGGAAATCTTCCTGACCGGTGCGAAAGCCGTCGCGGTAAGCCTGTCTTAAGATATTGTTATAGTCGCGGTTGTAACGATCATTTTCATAACGGTCGTTGCGGCGGTCACGGTTACGGCTATTGCGGTAGTAATCGTCGTCGTCGTCATCGTCGTCATAATAATCATCGTCATCATCGCGGTCTTTTTTGTTGCGGTTGCGGTTTTCCCGGCTGCGGTTATCGCGGTTGTCGCGGCGGTCATACCGGTCGTCGTCGCGGTTTTGAGCATTGACCGTTACCGACGAAATAACGATAAATCCGAAAATCAGTGAAAATACCAGTCCGAAAATGCGGACACTGCGTTTGAAATCGTTGTTTTTCATATATAAAAATCCCCCTGCCGCTCTCCTAGCGAATTTCGCGCCACAAACCGGTGATTTAATGGATACGCGGGTTTTACCGGATAAAAAAATCTTATGAACAAAAAAATATACGCAAATGAGTCATCAAAATCCCATTTGCGTAAAAAATTAATTCAGGGACAGGCGGAAAACACGTTTGTTAAGAAGCGTGTCCGCCACCCGAAACGGCACGCTTCTTGAAAGCCCCGCTTTCCGCCTGATATTTAACCGTTGATCGTCGCCTCGATGGTTTCGCTCCATTCGCCCGTTTCGCCGGATTTGGAGATCCAGCGCAGTTGATAAAAGACCTTTTTGCCCGCCTCCGCCGCGTCGTAAAAGACGATATACGGCGAATTGGAATCGGTCGCCAGATAATCCCAATCCTTTTCGTTCGCCGGCGCGGATTCGCCGATAAAATACCAGATTTGACAGCCCTGCATTCCGTGCGGCTTGGCTTTTTTGTCCGGCGTCGCCGAATCGCGGAAATGGATCGTATGCTTTAATTTCCCGTAATCAACCCACCCGATCGGCGCGGTCGAAGGCGCGGGCGAATCGGTTTTGACCGTATCGCGCGGCGGCAAACCGGCGGAAGCGAGCTGTGCGTCGCTCAGCGAAGTGTCGGCATACAAAACATTTCTCTGCCGCCGCAGTTCGCCGAGAATGGCTTTGCGCTGCTCGTCCCGCAGTTCCAAAACGCCGTCCAATTGATTTTCAAGCGAATCTTTCTGGTCGAGCGTTCCCTCGAAAGAATCGGCAGAACCCGTAACCGCAGCCGCATCAGCCGCAGTCAGATTAAACGCCGTCGGATCGGCGGCGATCTTCTCCTCAAATGCCCGCGCCTCGGCAAGCAAGTCGCGGTCGGACAGATTTCCGAGTTCTTTACTGGAATACATAAATTTTATCCTCCTGATTTTTTAAGATTTCGGCAGTATAATCGGATTGGCATCGGCTATCTTCAGGAGTTGCGCTAGGAAAATAGGAGCGTAACTTTAGGGATAGTCACGAGTAATTCGTCTGCCGATGAGAGAATTTATAAACCTTTTTTCGCCGTCCGTCAAGAAAAATTTTCACCCGCGAATGAATGATTTACCGTCGCGTTAGCGACAAACTGACTTTAGCCGTGTGTTTCAACGCACGGTCAGTTAGGCAAGATGTTTGCGTCGCGTCAGCGACTATTGAGCAATCAATCGTCGCTGACGCGACAAAACCATTTGTTTGACGGCATTCCGTGCAATAAATTACACGGCTAAAGTCATCGCATCGCTACGCGATAAAACAACTCATTTTTTACGGCATTTAATTTTCAAAGATCATAATCGCCGGACTATTGACAAACGTTCCGACAGAACCGATTTGAAAATATCTTTCGCTGAATGATGCTTCGCTGTCGCTAAATGGAATTCAGTTATCGCTGAACGGCGTTTAATTATCGCTGAATGATTTTCAGCTATCACTAAATCAAATTTAGCTGTTGCAGAACGAAAATTAGCTGTCGCTGAATGACGTTTAGTTCGTGCTGAAAACCGTTCAGCTATCGCTGAATGAAATTCAGCACCTTATTTTATCGAGGTTTCGTAAAAATCAAGAAGTATCTTTGTCCGGTTAATTATGTTGAATTCAGTTAAATTGTTTCCGCAGGCTGACAAGAAGCAGTAGTTCGAGAACGGCGAGCGCGGAGAAAAAGACGGCGAAGCTCTGGAGCGGGACGAGCGGCAGATTGATTGCCAGAATTATTATCCAGACGGTCAAAGACGCTTTCCATGCGCCGCGTTCGCCGTGTGCGAGGTTTGCCGCTTTGTTCGATGCGCTGATGCCCGCGGCGATGAGAAACACGCCGAGCAGGAGCAGGGAATAAAAACGGAAATCATAGACAAACTGCTCCTTCCGCGCTTGATTGACCGCCCGCAAGACGACCGCGACCAGATGCGCGAGTCCGAGCGCGGCGACCAAACCGCCCGCAAGATAGCTGTAACCCGCCGTCAGCAGACGAACTTTCGGAAACGGCTTGCGTCTGAGCCGAAAAATGACGAACACCGTTGCGCCGAGAACGCCGACGATCGGAACGAGATCGAGCAAAATGGCGACCAATTCATTGCCGGACGGCAAAAGTATGGCGATGGTCGTGGCAACTGCCGTCAGTACAAGCACAATGAGCAGAGGCTTCAGCATTGCGTGCGTCGCCGGATTGTTCGTCCCATTGCCATCAGCCATAGCAAGTTCAGATTAGCACGGAATCAGGATTTTTCAGTATTATTTTCTTCAGCTTAAATGGGTTTTGATTCACCTGCCGGCGCGATTTGCTTCGAGTTTTTAATTTCCATAGATTTCAACTAAATCCTCATTTTCCAAAATTTCGAGCGCGGCGTAGAGATTTGCTGTCAGAATTTCTTTGAGCCTTGCGTTTGAAGTGTTGCCGCAGGTTATCCAGATCACTTTCGGTGGCGCGCCAAAGCGGTCGAGCAAATCTGCGAAATCACGGTCTTTGGTCATCACGATGACATTTGCTTCACGCGCCGCTTGGAAAATTTCGATGTCTTCGGCATCGCGCAAGCCGATGTCGCGGACGGCGAATGCTTCCAAATCGAAATTATCGCTTATCCACGGAGCGATGTCGGGTGAAAGTTGGGCATCAATCCAGATCGTCATGCGGCAACGGGAAGTATCGGATGGTCAATTTTTCGTGCCGCGTATTGCAGGGCGGCTTGCAGGTCTTCCATTTCGAGATCGGGCATTTCTTCGAGAATTTCTTCGGCGGTCAAACCCGATGCGAATAAATCCAAAACGTCGGTAACGCGAATCCGCATTCCGCGAATGCAAGGTCGTCCGCCGCATTGTTCGGGATTGATCGTTATTCTTTTAAGCAAATCCGACATACGAGCATTATTACACAAAAACAGGCGAGAACAAGCCTCGTCTATCTTGAAATGATGTGTTTCCAAAGATTATTCCGCTCTAGAGGCTTTTGATTCGCTTTCCGGCACGGCGCGTTCGGCATTGAATTTCGGGAATGGTCAATTTTCCGCGCCGTCAGAAGAGCCGTCATTGATAAAAGTAAAATGCTCGGAAACGACCTGCCATTTTTTATTGCGGAAAACATAGACGCGCGTGTAGCGCATACGGCTGATCCCTTCTTCGGCTCTGACCTTGTATTTATTGATAGCGGTAACGACGGCGGTTTTGTCGAAGACGCGCACCGTCGTTTCCTCGCTCTCGCTGACCGCCGAGCCATTGCCGGAATAATAATTGAGCAGATACTTTTTATCGGTCGTGCCGCCGCCCGCGTGGATGCCGATATAATCGTCGGCGTATAGATTGCCAATCGCCTTCCCGTCGCCGGCGACGACCGCGCGGTTGTTTTCCACTTCGAGCTTTATTATCTCGCTTTTGACATCAACCGGCGGATTCGCTTTTCGCGGCTTTTTTTGAGCCGCCGCGCTTAACGTCAGAAGCACCAAAAGAACTGCGGAAAAAGTAACCGATCTCATTGTTTTTCTCCTTTTAGAAATTTGAGCTAAATATAGAGCAAATTTAAAGAAAAAGACAAGCGGATAATCGAAGAATAACGTTATTCAATCGAAGAATATCAGTTTTTGATTGAATACCTACATTCTTCGGCTTATTTTATCGAAGTTTCGTGAAAAACAAGCAGAGATGTTACTGTTTAGGAGCGTATTTCGAAAGCAGTTTACAACGAATTTGTTGTATTTAACTGCTGTATAGTTTCAAATAAAGCAGTTGTTCATAATCAATGAGAGCGATATTGATTTTATTGAGAAAGCCGTTTCTGCCGAGAACGCTGACGGGAAAACTTTCGTCTTGAGCGAAAAAGACGGTCGCTTCCCATTCGAGATTCGAGAATCTGATCGAGATTTCGTGTCCGTAAGCCGTAAAACTTCCTTTCGCAGTGCGGATGCTTTCCTTTTCGCCTTTTTCGACTTCGATGCCGAGCAGTTCGGCGTAAAATCTCTGGAAAATGCAAAAAGTGCTTCCCGTGTCGAGTTTGACGCTTGCGGAAATTGGATTGGCGTTTTCTTTCGAGATAACGACATCGAGATTGATGCCTTGCGCGTTGTCGGGATATTTGATCTTTTCGTCAAAAGTGAGAGTGTGCGCCATTTCAGAGCCAGCCTCCGGTAAAAGGTTCGCGGTCGTCTTCGACAAATTTCACAAACGGAATTTTTACGCCTGTTTGACGAGCCTGCTCGACAAATGGACGCGGATCATCACCCGCACCGATAAATCTGCCGCCGTCCAAAACAACCCATTTGCCGATATATTTTTGCCGGTTTTCCTTCAGCCATTCGTGAGATTTGCTCAAATCAACCCTTTCCGAAACCGTCCGCGCCTCGTTG
Organism: Pyrinomonadaceae bacterium; assembly: GCA_041940425.1. Lineage (GTDB taxonomy): Bacteria > Acidobacteriota > Blastocatellia > Pyrinomonadales > Pyrinomonadaceae > DATHTS01. The sequence goes on along the minus strand of JBGTSF010000049.1, from coordinate 3,141 downwards.
CCATTTTCGTTTGCAGGGTTTTCATTAGCGATTTCTTCAAGATAATCTTCCACCGAAACACCGTTATTTTTCGCCTCAAGCAAAATCCGCCGCGCCGTTTCGGAATTTAGGTTTTCGATTGAGTTAATCATATAGGAATTTTAGCACACAAAATCTGATTAGTTAGAAAATTACAATGAGAAAATTAAGGTTTTAGTAAAAAAACATTCTGTTGTAAAAATGTAAATAAACTTTGAAAATAACTGAATATTGTAATTCTGGCTTCACGTGAAAATGAAAGTGTAAAAGTTAGAGTTATCATTGTATTGATTAAATGATTTTTCCAATCTTTCCTTCCTAACCTATTATCGCTAGACTCTGATTTTAATTCACTGATTTCACTTTCAATAATTTTCTTGAGTGACTGCGATTTATCGGGAGGAAGATTTTGATTGTTTACGATTTCAGTGAGTTTCTCTTGTAAATCATTTAATTTCGATGCGCGGGGTGACTTAATTTGGCTTTCTGATCTGGACGCAGAGTTCCTGACCGAGCGAGGGAAAGAGTGCCGCCCAGATTTGATTGAGACGCACCCAGAATTCGTAGTTTTCGAGACGGCTGCCTTTTTTGCGGATCATCGCCGTGCCGGTCGCAAATTCGACGTGCAAGCCTTTTTCTTCGGCGAGCTGTCTGAGGCGTTTGAGCCAGAAAATATGTATGTGCTGTCCCATTTTGCGCTTGCCCGAACGCAGTTGTTCCTGCATCTGTTTCTGACGGATGCGCGCGATGAACCGCGGCGCGACCGGCACGCCGATTAGAAGCATTCCGCCCGGTTTTAAAATTCTCGCCAGCTCGCCCATCGTAAATTCGGGACGCGGCAGATGCTCCAGAACGTGCGAGCAGATGACTATCTCAGCCGATCTGTCGGCAAGCGGCAAGCCTTCGTCAAAATCGCATTGATGAATCTCGTCGTAACCGGCGTTTTCCAATCCCTTGCGCGTCGTGATGATGTCCAGCCCGATCCAGCGCGAATTTTTTACGGGCGGAATGAAACGTTTGATAAGTCCCGTATCACAGCCGACATCAACGATCGTTACGGGTTTATCGAGATGTTTTACTTCGTCCTCGATGACGCAGTGCATCCACCAGTAGCGCAGGGCGCGGATCGGGTATTTCGTCTGCTGTAAAAGTTCGGAAAAAGGGAAGTCGGGCTTGCGGATTTCTTCATTGTCTGTAATCGCCGTCAAGGGTTTTTTGACGAATCGAAAACGTCCGTATTTATTAAAATTCGTCGGCATTCGCTTTAATCATAAAACAAAAGGCGATTTAATTTAAATCGCCTTTTGTTCCAAAGAGTAACTATTTACTTTTTTTTTACTGTCGGCGCGGCTTTGATTCGCCTTCCGGTACAGAGCAACTCGCTTCGAGTTACCACAATTTCATCTTTCGCCGATTTGTTCGAGAATTTTCTTTTCCAATCCCGACTCTAACCAAAAACCGGCGATATTTTTCAATTCACCTAAAATTTCGCGCACTTCATTGATAATCCCGACTTCTTTTGCCTTTATCAAAACGCCGACCAGACCGATTGTTTGCAAACCTTCCCGGCGGGCGATGGTCGTGCCGATTCGTTCGTCCATCAAAAGCAGATCGCAGTTTATCTCCAAAGCCAGAGCAATCGCCTGCGCTTCGCCTTCGTCCGTGTTTGTTTCGAGTGATCGAACCTTTTGCTGATTGACGGGCGCGGCGGTTTTTATCCATTCGGCAGTTTCGTATTCGCTCAAATCTTTGCCGAATCGTTTGAGTGCGCGGATTTCGGCATCAACGGCAGGCGGAATGATGATTTCATCGAAAATTTTGTGCAGAATATCGAGGCGTTCGATCAAGATCAGATTGGCAACGGGCGAAGTGTCGGAAACGATTATCATTTGATTGATTCGATGGTTTGCAAATCGCGCTCGAAATCTTCCTCGCCGTAATGCACGGGAATTTTTCTCGCCGCCAGTTCCTTCTGAAATTCAAACTGGTGAAGTCCGGCTAATTTGCTCGCCTGTCCGAGCGTGAGTTTTTCTTCCTGAAACAAAACCAACGCCACTTTCAGCAAAATCTCTTTCGCCGAAAGCCCCGATTGTTTGATAATTTGGTCTGGAATTTCAACTATCATAGCAGGGAAATTATATCACCTCAGTAGTAAAGCTTGTCAGTCAATTTCTATTTGTCATTCCTGCATCTCAAAAACAAATGCGGGATAATTTGAAGCGAATTCAAATTATCCCGCATTTCAGCATTGGAATCAATGTAATTTTATTCCGCTTTGGCGGCGGCTTTTTCAGGCACGGCGCGTTCGGCTTCGAGCTGTTTGGTCTTCTCGAATTTCTGTTCCGCCGGTTCGATGCGCGGCGCGGCTAAGCCCAAATCCTGCTGCCGCCAGAGATTCGACACCAGAAGCTCGCGGATAAACGCCATTTCTTTCGGCAGACGGTCGTAGAGTTTATAGAACAGATCGTCGTGCATAGAGATTTCCTTGAGCCACATATCGCGGTCGAGATGCATCACTTTGTTGAAATCTTCCTCGGTGAAATCTTCCAGCCCGCGCCAGTCGAGATGTTCGTAGCGCGGCTGCCATCCCAAAGGAGTTTCGACGCCTTTCGATTTACCGCGAGCGCGTTCGACAACCCATTTCAAAACGCGCATATTGTCGCCGAAACCGGGCCACAGGAATTTGCCGTCTTCGCCTTTCTGAAACCAGTTGACCGAGAAAATGCGCGGCGGTTCGGGGATCGAACGACCGAAATCGAGCCAGTGCGAAAAATAATCGCCCATGTGATAGCCCGCAAAGGGAAGCATCGCAAACGGGTCGCGGCGGACTTCGCCGATGTTGCCGAACGCGGCGGCGGTCATCTCGCTGCCCATCGTCGCCGCCATATAAACGCCGAACGCCCAGTTGAATGACTGGAGAACGAGCGGCACGACGCTGTTTCTGCGTCCGCCGAAGATGAATGCCGAAACGGGAACGCCGTCGGGCGAATCGAAATGTTCGTCAACGACCGGGCATTGCGTGATCGGCGCGGTAAATCTTGCGTTCGGATGAGCGGCGGGTTTTTCCGATTCGGGAGTCCAATCGTTGCCCTGCCAGTCAATCGCGTGCGCCGGTTTGTCGCC
>JBGTSF010000048.1:0-37504 GCA_041940425.1 Pyrinomonadaceae bacterium | reverse complement strand
CATCCTTTTTGCTTTAGCACAAACCGGGCTGAAGCCGAAAGGATTGGCGATTTTTTGAAAAAGTTTGGCTAAAGCCTTGTGGTTTGTTGACATATCAGACCACTAGCTAAAGCTAGCGGCAATTTATTTAGATCATTTTCATACAAAAGTGATAAGCGGTTAGAAAAATTTTTCTTGCAAAAATCGAAAAAATCGGTTTATAATCCATTCCAATTTCCAAAACGGCTCAAAGCCCGAATGTCTTTGCCGGTAACCTTTAGCAAGAAAACTTCCAGATTGCTTTTTGGTTTTTACCTTGCGGTTATCTGACAAATCTCCGACACTCCCGCTTACCGTCAGGAAATCAAATTACACCAACAAATTAAATAAATTAGGAGGTCATTTAATGGGTAAAGATTTCATTCCTAAAAACTGGTCGGCGTTTGCCGATTGGTCGGATAATTACAATACGCAGTTGCAGGTTCTGGCGGCGAAATACGGCGTTTCAGCGGCGAAATTGACGCAGAACGGCAAGGATAACGATTGGGTGAAATACTGGGTGCAGGCGAAGTTTAACGGCAAACAGCAGGAAAAACAGTTGGGCGATTACGTTGACGATATGGCGAACGGCGAACTCAACGACCCGCAGCCCGCCGAACCGACGTGGGCTTTGCCAGCCGATCCGCCGCCGGCTGTGCCGCCCGGCGTGAAAAAGCGTTTCCGCGAGATCGCCGCTTTTATCAAGGCGCAGAAATCAATCTACACCGAAGCCGACGGACAGCTTCTCGGCATCATCCCGCCCGACGAAGCCGGACTTTCGCCCGATACGGCTCAGCCGGAACTCAAACTGCGGACTCTGCCGAATTACGGAATTGAAACGGATTTCCGCAAATACGGTCTCGCCGCTCTGCGCGTCGAAGCGCGCAAAAAAGGCGGCGATTGGGAACTGGCGGCGACTCTGACGAGCAGTCCGGGAATGTTCAACATCATCCCGACCAACGCGGGCGAAGCCGAACAGGTCGAAATCCGCGCAATCTTTCAGGAAAAAAATCAAAACTTCGGCGTTTATTCGCCGATCTATACGGTGGTGATTCAGCCGTGATCTGAGGGACGAGGGACGAGGGACGAGGGATGAGGGATGAACTATTTCCTCATCCCTTTTTTTGTGTAAAAAAGCTATTTGGAATATAGTTTGTAGAAGTTGTTTCAAAAATTGCGAATTAAATGATTTTAGCCGCGCGTTTATGGTCTTTGAATATTTAATATCTCAAAAGCGCGGTGCGGAAAGTCTCTGACATTCCACACTTTGAAGAATAATCTATTGGAATATTAAAAAACCATATTTGAGACAGCTTCTATTCAAACGGGGTGAAAAAATTATGAATACGATTATCAGAAATGTGCTGGCGGTTTTTGCGGGAATTCTTATCGGCGGTTTGGTAAATATGCTGATCATAATGATGGGCGGGCAGTTGATACCGCCGCCGCCGGGCGCGGATATGACGACTGCCGAAGGCATCGCCGCCGCGATGCCGAATCTTTCGGCGCGGCATTTCGTGATGCCGTTTCTGGCGCACGCCCTCGGAACATTCGCGGGCGCGCTCGCCGCCGCTTTGATCGCCGCGACCTACAAAACGCAGTTCGCACTCGGCATCGGCGTATTTTTCCTGCTCGGCGGAATCGCCGCCTCGGCAATGATCCCCGCGCCCGTCTGGTTTATCGCGCTCGATCTGATTCTGGCTTACATTCCGCCGGCTATTATCGCCGGAAAACTTGCCGGCGGCAGAGATTAGTTTTTTTTCAAAGAATTTTCAGTCGGACTTTTTCTTCGTTTTGCCAACCGCTTTTTTCGGCTTTTCCGCTTCTTGATATTTGATGTCGCGGTATTCGATTGTCTCAGAGGTTCTTGTTTCGCCTTTATACTCGCTGTGATTCCTGTATCTTCTCTCGATCCAGTTTCCTTTCGCGTCGAATTTGTAACCGCTGTATTCCCGGCGTTCGGTCATATCAACCACATTTCTAACGTCGAAGCGTTTCATTGTGTCTTCCTTGAGATTCCCGTCTTCATCATAAGTATAAAAATGCGTCCATTTATTACCTTTAGAATTGTAAAGTTCCTTTTCCAGCAAACCGTCGGAGTTGTAGCTGTAATGCGTGATCGAATCCATTAGACCGTCAGAGAAAAATATCCGCCGCAGTTTACGCCGACATTGTTCGTCGTATTCGTCGTCAAATCTGGTTATAAAGCGTTCGTCGGGTTTGAGAGTTTTAAGCGGCTTTTCCATCGCTTCGGGGTCTCCGACAAATGTAGCCCGCATTATTTTTGAAGCCTTTTCCGCGTCAATCACAACCTCTTTCATAGACAGATAGCCGTCCGCGAATTGATAAACGTATTTAACGCCTCGATCGGTAAGTTCTTCCGTAATATTACCGTCGAGTCCGTAAAATTTGACATCCCAATACCTTCTTTTCGGCGACTTTTCCGGCTTGTCTTTTGTGCCGAGATAGGTTGACGAACCCTGAACGGATTTAACCTTACCTTTCAGCCCTTCAAATTCGAGATCGGTTTGCTTTTTCTGAGCAAAAACCGTCAAGGACAAAATAATCACCGTGAAAAATAATAGAACTGTTTTCATCTTTAAATCTCCATTTAATTTTTATGAATCAATATAACCTTCTTTCGCATTGCGCTGTTCTTCGCGCGTTCTGCCGTCGGCTAAATCGAATAGACGTTGATAGCCGTGTCTTGCCAAACCCCAGGCGGGTTTGCCGAAAAGATTGATGATTTTTTCTTTAATAAGAACTCGATTTACCAAACCTTTTCTGCTGAGAAGAAAAACCGCGTCTTCCTGATCTTTGAAACGTCCGGCGATGAATTTCAAAATGACGAGCCATTCGGGTGTCAGAACCGGAACGCCTTTGATCTTAACTGATTCATTCAAGGCTTCGGCGAACAGCGTTTTGAATTCGTCTTTGCGGATTATCCAATCTACCGCAACTTCCTTTTTATTTGTTTTTATGAGATAACGCTCGCCGCCTTGAACCAGATCGCCGACCTTTTCAAGCGGAAGAAGTTTTTCGGCGATAATATCAATATCCTTTGTCGTGCGGTCGCTTCCGTAAATCGCCATCGCCAAACCGCCGACCAACGCCCAATTAATTCCATTTTTTTCGGCAATTTCGGCAACGGTTTCAATCGCTTCAATGGCGGATTCTTCATCGAGCAAACCGATATTTATCGTCATAAATTACTTCCTCATCGGAATTTTAACATCATTTTTTTGGGCGAATTCAATCGCGTCTTCGTAACCCGCGTCAACGTGGCGGATAACGCCCATTCCGGGGTCGGTGGTGAGAACTCTTTCGATTCTCTTAGCGGCTTCAGCCGTGCCGTCGGCGACGATGACTTGTCCGGCGTGCAAGGAATAGCCGATGCCGACACCGCCGCCGTGATGGAGCGAAACCCATGTCGCGCCGCCGACGGCGTTGATCATCGCGTTTAAATAAACCCAATCGGCGATGGCATCCGAGCCGTCTTTCATCGCTTCGGTTTCGCGGTTCGGGCTGGCGACGCTTCCGCAATCGAGATGATCGCGCCCGATGACGATCGGGGCTTTGAGCGTGCCGTCGGCGACCATTTCGTTTAATTTGAGTCCGGCTTTCGCGCGTTCGCCGTAGCCGAGCCAGCAGATTCTTGCCGGAAGACCTTGAAATTCGACCTGTTCCTGCGCCATTGTCAGCCAGCGCGTCAGGTGATCGTTTTCGGGGAAAAGATTCATGATCGCTTCGTCGGTTTTGTATATGTCTTCGCGTTCGCCCGAAAGCGCGACCCAGCGGAAAGGTCCTTTGCCTTCGCAAAACAGAGGGCGAATGTAAGCTGGAACAAAGCCCGGATAATCGAAGGCGTTTTCCACGCCGTTGTCTTTTGCTCTCTGCCGCAGATTGTTGCCGTAATCGAAAACGATTGCGCCTTTATTTTGAAATTCCAACATCGCTACGACGTGCCGCGCCATCGAATCCATCGCGCGTTTTTCGTATTCGGTTTGATTCGATTTTCTCAGTTCGTTCGCTTCTTCGATTGAAAGACCTTGTGGAATATAACCGTAAAGAACGTCGTGCGCGGAAGTTTGATCGGTAACGACATCCGGCACGATTCCTTTTTCGAGAATCTGCCAGTGAACTTCCGCCGCGTTTCCCAAAAGCGCGATTGATTTCGCTTCTTTTTTTGCGGTAAAGTCTTTCACCATTTCCAACGCTTCGTCCAAATCTTCGGTCGCCAGATCAACCTGCTTTAATTGAAGCCGTCGTTCGATGCGCCATTTATCTACTTCGACCAAAAGAGCAACCCCGCCGTTAAATGTAACAGCTTGCGCCTGCGCTCCGCCCATTTCGCCTAAGCCTGCGGTCAGAACAAATTTTCCCGCGAGACTTCCCCATCCGTTTTGTCTTGCCAGACTTCCGAATGTTTCGTAAGTTCCCTGCAAAATGCCTTGCGTTCCGATATAGATCCAGCTTCCGGCGGTCATCTGACCGTACATCATCAAGCCTTCGCGCTCGTATCTGTCGAACTGTTCCTGCGTCGCCCAATACGGGACGATGTTGGAATTTGCAATGAGTACGCGCGGCGCGTCCGTATGCGTTCGGAAAATACCGACGGGTTTGCCCGATTGAACAAGAAGCGTTTCGTCCGCTTCGAGATTTTTCAAACTTTCCAGAATCGCGTCGAACGATTCCCAATTCCGCGCCGCTTTTCCGCGCCCGCCGTAAACGATCAGATTGTCGGGATCGAACGCCACTTCCGCGTCGAGATTGTTCTGAATCATCCGGTAAGCGGCTTCCGCCAGCCAGTTTTTACAGGTCAAATCACTCCCGGTCGGAGCTTTGATTGTTCGTTTCATATAATTTTTTTTCGTTAAATTAGGATTTTATACTGATAATTTTCGATTGCAAATCGTTTCGAGAATCGTGATCGGCGCGGTTTCACTTGCAACGAGAGCGTCAACCGGCACGATATAGGTTTGCTCCAGCGCGTATCTGCCGGACAGCGCGGCGTGCGGCACGCCGTCGGTATAGACCAGCCAGGTCGTGTTAGGCGGAAATTCCAATCTTTCCTTGTCGCAATTTTGTTGAAAATTTTCGTTGAATTTGAGGTAATCATGAAAGTTCAGCATAAACCGGTCATACGCCGAATGATTCGCAACGGGCAAACCGACACTTTTTAACAAACGCGAAACGCCGGACTTTTTTTTCGTCGCAAATTTTTCCAATTTCGCATCTCTTGCATAGCGTTCGGCAAGAATGTGAAACGGCTCGGCGACATTCCAGACGCGGTTTTCCGTGGGGTTGATATTTGTAAAAACCCTTAAGATTCTCGCGCCTTTCGTCGGTCGCGTCGGGAAAGAATCAACATGCAGAAGATCGTTTCTTTTTTTCATCGGCAGGTTTCTGCCCTTTTCTTCCATTGGGCGAAAACTCGCAAAATCCAAATCCAATTTTCCGGCGTAAGGCGACAGAAAATCCGAAACAAACCGCGTAACTTCCGCCGAATAATTTTTCATAATTTCCCGCAAACGCTGGGCATCGGAATTTGAAGACGCGCCGCGCAGAACGTCTTTTTTCGGTCGGTATGAAATATTTTTATGAAATGCGGATTCGGTTTGACGCTGGGAAAGCAGAAAATCGCGGTCGGTTTCCGGCAGATCGAACGGGATTCCGTCAAAAAATAAAACATTTCCCGCTTCGAGTTTGCGGCAGACATTTTCCGCCCGTTCTTTTTTATTTTCCGGCTCGCGCCAGCCGTTTTTTTCGTAATCCGTAATTTTTATTAATGACATTTTTAATTTCTAAAAACTCAATCTTTTTTTCGCCCTGACGATCATTCCTCTTTGGTCAACTTTTACAATTATGTGCCGCTTTGAATCGCCGCGCTCGGTGTTTTCGGGGTAGAAACCAAGAAGATACTGCTTTTTCAATTCTTCGGCAATGCTCCGAAAAGCCTCTTTTAATTTGGTCGCTTCCTTTTCGTAAAATTTTCCGGTCGTTTCTTCCGCCAGAATTTGCAGAAATTGAACGAGCGCGGACGGTCTGTTCCCGCGCCGCGCGGTCGAATAAAAATCGGTTTTAAAGATGATCGGGTAAAAGAAAATATCCGCTTCCTGAAGCGTGTCGAGAACTTTCTGAGCCGGAATATTGCGTTCGGTCGAAACCATTCCGTCCGTTAGAACGATGATCGCCTTTCTGCCCTTTAAAGTTCTAAAATATCTGTCCACGACCTGCAAGACCGCGTTGTGCATATCCGAACCGTTGACCTCGGAAACATCCGTTCGTTTGATCGCTTTTGACAGGATTTTCCGGTCGGCGGTCAGATCGCTGAGAAAAACCGTCCGGTGATCGAAACCGACGATCATCGCGCGGTCTTCCGGTCGCAAAATTTTGACAAAATCCTGCGCCGCATCCTGTATATTGTCCAGAACTTTTTTCGTGCTGTAACTCGTATCGAGAAGGATCGCCACATTCATCGGTGCTTCACTGTTGAGAAAAAGCTCGATAGTTTGTTCCTCGCCGTCCTGCATGATCGAGAAATTTTCTTTTTTTAGTCCCGTAATACTGCGCCCTGTTTTATCCGTAACCGTTACCGGAATCGTAAAAAGCAAGGTCTCGACCGTGATCGGCGTATCGTCTATGATGACGGTTTCTTCTTCCTGTGCCGTTGCATTTATCCGAAAAAATGCAAATAGCAAAAATACTAAAATAATAATTTTTCCGGCTATCGTGATGCGTGTTTTTTCATTTGAGCCTTTCATAATTTATAAATCCTATTTTTAAGAAAGGGGGCTTTTGCTATGTTCTGAAACAATCATATTATATTCTGAAAGCCGATTCTATGAAATGCTTTATACTTCTTGCAAAGATTAATCTTCCAAAACCGATTAAATTAAGCTATTATTTCTTCACCTGATTTTAATATGACGGAATTTGACGAAAGACTCGACGCACTGCAAAAAAGATTGGACAATTTGCTCAAATCGCAAGAGTTTTTCCAGCGCGAGATCGGTCAGATCAAATATGAGATAAATGTTCTTCGAAACGTTCAGAAAAAACAGCTCGGATTTTCACAACCACAACCTCAAACTCAGCCAAAAACGGAAACCAGATCAGAATACAGTCCGCCAAAACAAAATATCGGCGAAGCGGAAAAAGCGGGACAGCAAACTCAGGATCGTAAAATTCCTCCGCCGAATTTTAGAATAGGTGAAACCTCAACAGCCGATCAGTCTGAAGTTTTTTCAGATTACGCTCCGAAACCCGCGACCAAATCCAATCTCGAACGCTTTATCGGCGAAAATCTGATCAGCAAGATCGGGATTTTGGTTTTAATCATCGGTGTTGCCATCGGCGCCAAATACGCGATTGACAACAATTGGATCACTCCTTTGATGCGCATCGTGATCGGTTATATTTTCGGTTTCGGTCTGCTCGGATTTGCGTTCAAACTGAGAAATAAATATCTGAATTTCAGCGCGGTGCTTCTGAGCGGGGCGATGGCGATAATGTATTTTATAACTTATTTCGCCTACACGCTCTACGGCATTTTTAACCAGACGACGGCGTTTGTTCTGATGCTCATATTTACCGTCTTCACGGTCGCGGCGGCGATCAGTTTCAGCCGGCAGGTCATCGCCAATATCGGTCTGGTCGGCGCGTATGCGATCCCGTTCCTGCTTAGCAACAACACGGGAAACATCGCATTTTTACTCACTTATATTGCGATCATCAATGTTGGAATTCTGGCGATTTCGATTAAAAAATACTGGCGGTCGCTTTTTTACTTATCATTTATTTTTACATGGTTAACCTTTCTCGGCTGGTATATTTTCGATTATCGAACAGCCGTGCATTTCAATCTCGCACTGCTTTTTTTGACGATCAACTTTTTTACTTTTTACCTGACGTTTCTTGCATATAAGCTCATTTCTCATCAATCGGTCGCCATTGAAACCGTATCGCTCGTGACAGCCAATTCGTTTATTTTTTACGGCATCGGCTATTCGCTCTTCGCAAACCGTGAAGGATTTGAAAATTACCTAGGACTTTTTACGGTCGGAAACGCCGCGATTCATTTCGCGTTTGCCGTGGCGGTCAGCCGTCTGAAACTCGTTTCAACGGATTTGATCTACCTGCTTTCGGCACTCGTTCTGATCTTTGCGACGATTGCCATACCGGTTCAGCTCGACGGGCAATATGTAACGCTTTTATGGACAGCCCAAGCCGCGATTCTTTTCTGGATCGGTCGCGCAAAACAAATTCCGCTTTATGAATTTTTTTCCTATCCCGCGATGGCTCTGGCTTTCCTTAGCCTTCTCGTTGATTGGCAATCAACGAGTTATTTCACGACCGCGCCGGAAATCATCGAAAATTTCCGCCCGTTCTTTAACGGCGTATTTCTGACCGCGATATTTTTTGCCGCTGCCTTCGCTTTTATCTTCGCCGTCAACCGCGATGAAAAATTAGAGCCGGCGATCGGAAACGAGATGCGGGAAATTTTGGGCTATCTGATTCCGGCAATCGGTTTGCTGGTTTTTTACAACGCTTTTCGAATGGAGATCGCCAATTATTTTAATCTTCAATATCTCCAATCCGAAATTCCCGATCCGCAGACTTCGCCGTCCGTTCCGAAAATTTATTATTACGATCTGAAAACTTTCAGTTTTATCTGGCAGTTAAATTACACGATGCTATTTTTGACGATTTTGTCTTTCGTCAATATCCGAAAATTCAAAAATCAATTTACCGCGTTGATGTGTCTTGTGTTGAGCATTTTCGTTTTGACTATTTTTCTCACTGTCGGTTTGTATTTTCTCGGCGATCTGCGCGAGAGTTTTATGCTCGGTGAATATGCCGAATTTTACGGTCACAGCTATTTTTATATTTTGATCAGATATGTTTCCTACGCTTTTGTCGCCGGTTTATTATACGCATTTTACAAAACCGTCAAACAGGATTTTCTGCGGGATACAATTGCATACGAAGATTTTATTTTCGATTTGATCCTTTATTTTTCGCTGTTGATTATTTTAAGCGCGGAGTTAATTACCTGGACGGAAATTTTCGGATACAAAGACGCATTCAAATTAGGTCTAAGCATTTTCTGGGGAATTTACGCGGTCGGGCTGATCGTTCTGGGAATTTATCAAAACAAAAAATATCTGCGAATCGGCGCGATAATTCTGTTTGCCGTAACGCTCGCCAAACTTTTCTTTTACGACATCGCCGAACTCGGCACGATCTCAAAAACGGTCGTTTTCGTCTCGCTCGGAATTTTGCTTCTCATCGCTTCGTTTCTTTACAACAAATATAAATCGCTTATGTTTGAAACGTCTTAGAACGTAGAGAAATAAAAATAGCCGCAATAAAGCGCAAAAACACAAAAAGAAAAATCTATTAATAGTTTTTTTGTGAATTTTGCGCTTTTTTGCGGCTGTTACATTCTTAAATTAATCTTCGAGCTGAATATCGTCTGTGTCGTCGCCGGTATCCGCCTCTTTGTCTTCGATGGTCAGAAGCGACGCGCTCGTAACAAGGTCATCTTCACCCGTTCGGATGAGCATCACCCCCTGCGCGTTTCTGCCCGTCTCTCTGATCTGGTCAACGCTGATGCGTATGAGCTTTGCCTGCTGGGTGATGATCATCACTTCCGAATCTTCGTCAACCGGGAATGCCGCGACGACTTTTCCGGTTTTCTTCGTCGTTTTCAGATTGATCACGCCTTTCGCGCCACGCTTTGTCAGACGGTAATTATCAACCTGCGTTTGTTTGCCGAATCCCTGTTCGGAAATCGAGAGAATTTTTTCCGTTCCTTCGGGCGAAACGGCGCAGACCGAAACAACAAAATCGCCTTTCCTGAGACTCACGCCGCGCACGCCGCGCGCGACACGTCCCATCGGGCGGACATCTTCTTCGTTGAACCGCACCGCCATTCCGTCGTGCGTGGCGATAAAAATCTGCTGTTTGCCGTCGGTTTCGATCACGTCCAGAAGTTCGTCGCCTTCGTCAATATTTATCGCGTTGATTCCCGTAACGCGGATATTTTGATACTGCGATAGCGCGGTCTTTTTGATCGTTCCCTGCTTCGTTACCATCGTCAGATAAACGTCGTCGGTAAAATCTTTGACCGGCAAAACGGCGACGAGTTTTCTCGCCGACGGCAGATTGACGAGATTGACGACCGCTTTTCCGCGAGCCGACGGAGCGGCATCCGGTATTTCGTGAACCTTCATTTTGTAAACCTGACCGTCATCGGAAAAGATCATCAAATACGAATGTGTCGAAGCGATAAACAAATGCTCGACAAAATCTTCATTTTTCGCTGTCGCGCCGAATCTGCCTTTACCGCCTCGTCCCTGTTTCGAGTAGATCGAGACGGGCGTTCGTTTGACGTATCCTGCCTTTGTTACCGTGATGACGACCTCTTCGTTCGGAATCAAATCCTCGATGGTCAGTTCAACGCCGGCATCAACGATTTCCGTGCGCCGTTCGTCGCCGAACTGTCGTTTGACTTCCTGCAATTCGTCAATAATGACCTGGCGAAGAAGCTGTTCGCTTGCCAGAATCGCTTCGAGTTCGCCGATGTGTTTGAGTAGTGCCTGCAACTCGTCAATGATTTTCTGGCGTTCAAGTGCGGAAAGACGGCGAAGCTGCAAATCGAGAATCGCCTGCGCCTGAATGTCGGAAAATTTCAAACGATTGATCGTCGTCTGTAAATCTTTGATAAATCCGGCAAGCGTTTTGTCGCCCGAAATGCCTTTCCAGTTTTTGACCTCATTGACCGTTTCAAAATTTCCGGTCAGCCAGCCTTTTGCTTCGTCAACCGAACGCGAATTTCTGATAAGCGGAATAATATAATCGAGCGCGTCAATCGCTTTATTCAACCCTTCTAAAATATGCGCTCTCGCCCGCGCTTTTTTGAGTTCGAATTCGGTTCTTCGCCGAACGACCTCGCGGCGGAAATCTACGAATTCCTCTAGAATTTCCTTGAGATTCAGAACCTTCGGCTGACCGTCAACGATCGCCAGATTGATGATGCCGAACGACATCTGCAAGGGGGTAAGTTTATAAAGTTTATTAAGAACGACCTGCGGCACGGCATCGCGTTTGAGTTCGATGACGACGCGGATGCCTTCGCGGTTCGATTCGTCGCGGATCTCGGAAATGCCGTCTAGTTTTTTCTCGTGAACGAGTTCGGCGATCTTTTCGATGAGCCGCGCTTTATTGAGTTGATACGGAATTTCCGTGATGACGACCGCATCGCGCTCGACATGTTTTCCGCCGATCCGGTCAATCGCCGCCCGCGCTCTTAATTGAATAATTCCTCGACCTTCCCGATACGCTTTGTGAATTTCTTCGCGCCCGTAAATAAACGCGGCGGTCGGAAAATCCGGTCCCGGAATATGTTCGATCAATTTATCAATTGAAATGTCGGGATTTTTCAGAAGCGCGACCGTTCCGTTAATGACTTCGGTCAGATTATGCGGCGGGATTTTCGTCGCCATTCCGACGGCGATTCCTTCCGAACCGTTGACCAGAAGATTCGGAATCCGCGTCGGCAAAACCGAAGGTTCGGAAAGCGAATCATCGTAATTCGCAACAAAATCAACGGTTTCCTTTTCGATGTCGGCTAAAACGTCGTTGGCGATCTTTTGCAGACGCACTTCGGTATAGCGCATCGCCGCCGGATTATCGCCGTCAATCGAGCCGAAATTTCCCTGACCGTCAACCATCGGGTAGCGCATCGAAAAATCCTGCGCGAGACGAACGACCGTATCATAAACGGCGGTGTCGCCATGCGGGTGATACTTACCGATCGTATCGCCGACGACGCGCGCGCTCTTTTTATACGGTTTATTGAAAGTATTGCCGAGTTCGTTCATCGCCCAAAGAACGCGCCGGTGGACGGGTTTCAAACCGTCGCGAACGTCCGGCAAGGCTCTTCCGATGATGACCGACATCGCGTAATCGAGATACGACCGCCGCATCTCGTCTTCGATATTTATCTGATTGTTTCTGTCTATTAGATTGTCCATTTTTTTTCGTAAATCTTAATTAATTGCAAGTAGATTTTTTATCGGGTATGAATGTGAAAAAAGTAGCGTAAATACTGGAATTTCAAGCCCATTAGTTATGTAATAATTTTACAGGCTTTTGCCCTTTTTAGCAACCAGCCTGCGCCTCTGAAATTCACCCTTTCACGCGGGTTTTCAAACTCCGAAAAACCGGCTGAGAAACAATAAAATTCACAAACTATTTTTATGCTGAATACAACCGTCTCCAAAACCGAAAACCGTCGAATTCAACGGCTGGCTTTATCGCTTCCGCTGCGCGTTCAATCATTTATCAATTCCAACGTCGGCTGGGAAGAAATAACCCGTCTGAATGACGTGTCCGCCTTCGGTGCCGGATTTAATCTCAAACGACCGATCAAGCGCGGTCGTTTGCTGCAAATGACGATTCCGCTTCCGCGGCAATTGCGCTGTTATGATTATTCCGAATCAAATTACAAAATATGGGGAATCGTGCGCCGGTGTGTGGCTCTGAATCAGAATAAGCTGACCGAACAATATGCGGTCGGTGTCGCATTTATCGGCAAACGTCCGCCTGACAGCTATTTTCACGACCCCTCGAAAATCTATGAAATCGTCCATCGGGAGGACGAAGGACTATGGCATATCATGGATGCACCTTCGATCCCGGACGAAAAGCACATTCCGAAAGAAGACCGCCGTCATTCGCGTTTTCCGATCCCGGTCAGTCTGGTGATCGAAACTCTCGACGATATGCGGAATGTTACCGGCAGCGAAGTAACCGTAACGGAAAATATTTCTCTCGGCGGCGCGGCGATCTTTACTTCGCTTAGTCCCGAAATCGGATCTTTTGTCAGGATCAACAGCGATCAGCACAATGTTTCGATCATCGCTATCGTTCGCGGAAAAAGAGTCGGAATGGACGGTATTCCGCGTCTTCACGTCGAATTTATTGACAGATTTTTCCCGCTCGAAGGAATCGAATAAAAACCGCTTTTTGATAATAACAAAAATTGAAAAACAGACCGGATTTTAGCTAAACTTGATTTTTATAAAACAAGTTTTGAAAAAATCAAGGTGAACAACGACCAGCAAATCGAAAATCCGTCTCCGTTTTTAGTCTCTATCGTCAGGAATATTTTTCTGTTCACGAGCAAAATTTTCTGGCGAATCAATTTTCTAAACACCGACAATATTCCCCGGAATCTAAACAGCGGTCTGCTCGTCATTTCCAATCATCAAACATATCTCGACCCTTTCTGGGTTTCCCTGCCGATCAAACGCGATCTGCGCTATATGGCTTGGGACAAGGCTTTCGATTGGTTTTTTATCGGATTTTTGATTCGCCGCCTCGGCGCGTTTCCGGTTAATACGCAATTCGGTTCGAGAAAATCATACAAAAACGCGGCAAATTTACTGAAAGAAGGCAAAACGCTGATGGTTTTTCCTGAAGCCGCCCGCGAATTCGCGGACGGGAAACTTCTTCCATTTAAACCCGGCGCGGCTAAACTTGCTTTGGAAGCGCGAGTGCCGATCCTGCCCGTTACGATTCGCGGGGCAAACCGTGTCTGGGCGCGCGAAATGAAATTCCCGCGGTTGGCAAAAATCGAGATAGTTTTTCACCCGGTAATTGAATTTGAAGAATTTGAAGAAAAAAATTCGCCGGAAGAATTAACCGAAAATCTAAGAGAAATCATCGGCAGCCAAAGCAATATGAAAAAATAGTTTTATTCAGGCGAGGGTTTCACCGCGGCATTGGTATTTTTTCTTTGTTCGCTTGATTTCCGGCGGCGTTCCATATCGAGTCTGATCTGTTCCAGGCGGCGTTTTTGCCGCTTGTTCAGATTTTCGATTTGTTCAGGTGTCAAAGGCGTCATATTGACATCCGGCGTTTTGGGCGGAATCGGAGGCTTTTTAAAAACAACGACGCCTTTTTCATTGATAATAACATTATCGGTTTCGATCGTATTTCCTTTGAAAATTACTTTCCCTTCTTCGGGATCGTCAATAACGAAGGAAGGTTCTTCATCCTCTGATTTTTCGGCAACCGCAGTTGATTCTTTGTTCTTTGATTTTTGCCGGTTGGTCGTTTTTTCAGGATTTTTTTCTTGAATTTCTGAGTTTGATGAACTTTCCGTGTGAGCGGTATTTGCCGTTAGCGAATTTTCATCTTCCGAAACCGGATTTACAACTTCCGTCGTGATTTCCGTTATTTTCGAATTAGTCTCCGACCCGTCATTATTACGTCTTTCCGCATCATGCCTGTTTTCTTCGCTCAAATAAAAAAGCGCGGACGCTCCGACCACCAACAAAAGTAGGCTGAGAACCGCGGCAATCGCATAGACCGATTTCCGGCTTCGCGGTTTCGGTTTTTTCAAAAAACCTCCGGTTTCGACATTTGTTTTGTAATTTTGCGACGAATATTTATTCTTGTTGACTTCGGTTTCGAGTTCGCTTCCGCCCGTTGATGATGATTGTTTATTTTGCGATGTCAGATTCGAACCGGCAAGCGGCAGAATCTGCGTTTCCTGGTTGAGAAAACTCGTCGGCACGGCTTTGGAAACGACGATCTGGACGTTTTCCAAATCTTCGTATTCATCGCTGTTGTTCAGCATTTTAAGCATTTCTCCGGCAGATGCCGGACGCTGATTGGCGTTGAGATTCATCGCGTTGTGCAGAATATTGGCGATTCCTTTCGTAACCTGCCCGTTAACTTGATTCGCCGGAAGGAGCGGATCTGCCTGCTCGCTTAAAACGCTCATCGCGCGCGTCAGGGCGTCAACGGGCGGAGTGCCTGTCGCCAGATGATAAACGGTCGCCGCCAGCGAATACAGATCGCTGCGCGGATCGGTTCCCGTTCCCTGCATCTGTTCGAGCGATGCATAGTTTCTCGAATAACCGAAAATACTTTTCGCGTTAGTCAGATGGCTGGCATCGGTCGGATTCCCTTTCGCCAGACCGAAATCGAGCAAAATTATCTGACCGTTCGGCGTGAGTTTGAGATTCTGCGGTTTGATGTCGCGGTGTATCACGGGAATTTCCTGCGTGTGCAAAAAATCGAGTGCTTCGAGAAGCTGTTTCGACCAGTTTAAAACTTCTTCAAGTTCAAACGCTTCGCCGTTTTTTTCGAGTTTTTCCGACAAATCTTCGCCCGGAATAAATTCCATCACGAGATACTGATTATGATCTTCGGAAAAATAATCGCGCACGTTCGGCAGTGCCGGATGCCGCAAAGAATTGAGAAGCCGCGCTTCGCGCTCGAACGCCTTCTCGAAATTTTCGCCGAGAAAAAGCGTTTCCTTGATTGCCACGGTGCTACCGAAACGCCGGTCAACGGCGATATAGACCGCGCCCATTCCGCCCTGACCGATTTGTTTTTCGATGCGGTAACGATTCTGTAAAATTTTTCCGGCTTCCAACATTTTTTTATTTCCTGAGGATTAAATTTCTAATTCTACTATATAACGCGCAAAAACCAATAAAATAGGCAGACTTTTTTACGGTCTGCCCGACAAAATAGTTTCGTAAATCAAAAAGTTAGTAGGCACTCGAACCGACCTTCGGCAGATTGTAAATATCTGCTAAAGTGTTAAGTTCAAAGCGCACCCGCGCCCAGATTGTTTCGGTATCGCGGCTGTATCGCCGGTTTCTCATATTTTTGTCTATGTCGGTGGCGATATTCAGACACCGGCGAACCTCGTCCTTGTTTTCTATCCACGCATCGCGGCGGTCGAATTCTCTCGCCAGTTCGTCGGTCGCGCTTTCCAGTTCGCGCGCGCGTTTGTTCAGCCAGTCTTCACGTTGCGAATTGTTCAAACGGCTGTTGTCGAGCGATTTATCGTAATGTTTGACGAAATTATCAACCCGGTCTTCGACGCGCTTGATGACGGCTTTGACCTGTGCTTTGTTCATTTTTCTGCCGCGCGATTCGCGTCTGGGTTGCGCGTTGCTGACATCGGCAAACATCAGAATCATCAAAACAGCAGACAAACCTAAAAAAATTTTTACAAGACTTTTTTTCATAACTCTCTCTCCTTATAAAACAAAAATTCCGAATTATTCGGTGCGATCTTTTCGTCGCTCAAATAATTCGACGCACGAAAATTTAAAAAAGCCGAACAAAATTATAAAAATTTATTTTTGTAAATTATTAAGCAAAATAGCTTTACGGGAAACGTCAAGTCGGTTTTCAAAAAATGTAAAATAATACACATCTAAAGTTTGTGCCATCTTTCCGTCATATCGAGCCAGATCGCCAAACCGCGCCACGAGCCGAAATGCGCGTAATGTTTTTCGATTTCTTTGTCGGCGCAAACTTTTTCGGCGTTATGTTTTTTATAAAATTGCGCCCTCAGCCACGAATCGAGCGCCAGACCGTCATATCTCCCGACAAGTTTTAAAAGATTTTCCGCCGCGTAATCGCCGACACCTTTTATTTGTTTCATTTCTTTTTTGAGTTCTTTTGTCGGCAGATCGGTCGTCAGCCACTGTTCGGGATCAACTTTTCCGCTTGCCACCGTTTCTGCAAGTTCGACAAAATACGGCGAACGATAACCGGCGCGGATCTCTTCGCGGTAAAACTCGGCGGGCATTCGCGCCATCGCTTCGGCGGTCGGAAATGTTTTTTTTCCGCTTTCCGACGCTTCGCCCAATTTTTCGACCAGATTTGAAACCATTTTTTTTGTCAGCGACCACGAGCAATTTGTCGTGCAGACGGTTTTAACCAAATCCTCAAAAACGGTCGGCGAACGGAGTAGCCGTCCGGCTTTTTTGCGCGAAATCCATTTCAAATTATTTTCGGCGTTGGTGAATTTATAAAATTCTCCGAAATCGTCGTCGAGCCGCAAGATATGCCGCGTGTCGCACAAAATCTTTTCGCGGTTTTCTTTCGATAATTTTTTCGTTTTGGCTTCAATTAGAATTTTTTCACGGTCTTCGTATATCGTTGCCGAAACGGGATTTTGCCCGTTTTTCAAGTCAAAGACAAAAAATAGTTTCCAGTTTTTTTCGTCTAACTCGAACGGCGCGAGTTCGCTCCAGCCGTGACTGTAAACGGTTGTTTTAAAGCTGAAATTTTTCGGCGCGTCAAAAGTTAGAATTTCGGTCATACAATCAAATTTACCCCGACTTTTTTTTTCTGACAAATTCGGAAAATTTTTAGACCAAACCGCAAATTGCATCGTCTTAATTGTCGGAAATTTCCAAATAAAATCTTGTGATAAAAATTTATCTTGAATAATTTTGTCGGTTAAGCTATAAATTTAGATGTAAAACATTTACCAACAAAATTTCGTCCCCGCAATTTTCAAGTAAATTTTAAGATTAAAATTAAATAAAAAATCAGGGAAACCCTTGGAGGTGTAGGTTATGAACAGCGAAAAATCGCATCCCGTATTGCGCTTTTTATTCGCGTTTTCAGCAGTTTTTCTGCTGACGATTTCAGTTTTTCCGTCGAACGATCCGAATCCCGATTCGCCGGTTCCGATTTTGATCAGTCAAAATAATTCCGTGCGGGCGTTGGCAATTCAAAAAGGTCAGGCATTCAATAATTTTAACGGTAAAAATCAAAAAAGTTTTAGAGAAGAATCCGACACCGATGCTTTCGGTTACAAATCGAAAATCGTTTTGTATATTACAAACGTTGAACTGATGGCAGGTGAAGCAGCCAATGCTTTCCGCATTTATATCGAAGACCAGGCGGGCAGAAAATACCGTTTCCCGGTTACCGAGATAGAGCCGGTCAAAGATTTTGAATGGGTTTTGGCTTTGACGGTTGATTTGCGCGACGAGATCGGTTTCTGGAGCCAACCGCCCGCCACCGGCGATGTGCTGGTGCGCGTTTCGTGGCGCGGAAATTCGACCAACCGCGTGCTTTTAGGCATCGGTAAAACTGGCGGAAAAATCGAGCCGGATAAAGGCTCGATTCCTACGCCGTTTCCTTTTAAACCGCTGCAAACCGAAGGTCAAACCGATGATTATGTCGGTTACAGGCATTCGGGCGACCGTATCAGATTTTTGGAACAGGCGACATTCGGTCCGACCGTGGCGATTGATGAAAGACTACGCCGCATCGGTCTACGGACATGGCTTGCCGAGCAGTTCGAATTGCCGTATCCGAGCGCGAACAATCCTTATCCGAACCTTCCGCTGATGCCCGTCAATATTCCCGATACTTGCGACGGAACTTGCCGCCGGGATATTTACACGATGTATCAGCTTCAGAATTGGTTTTATAAGGAAGCGTTTTACGGCGAGCCTCAGCTTCGTCACCGGGTCGCCTGGGCGTTAAGTCAAATCTGGGTCGTTTCTGGTGTGGACACGCAACAGGCGAGCTGGATGGTAGCTTATCACCAGCAAATTTCAAAAAACGCGTTTGGAAATTATCGGACGCTGATGAAGGATGTAACTTTGAATGCGGCGATGGGCAATTATCTCGATATGATTCGAAGCACCCGGAACAATCCGAACGAAAATTTCGCGCGTGAAATTTTACAGCTTTTTTCCATCGGTTTGTTTATGCTCAACCAGGACGGCACGCTTCAATTAGACCAGAACAATCAACCGATTCCAACCTACGATCAGAATACAGTCAATAATTTCACGAAAGTTTTTACGGGTTGGGGACTATGCGAAAATGCCGCGCTTTGTCCGAACCGCACGCAAGGTTCGCCGAATTACAAAGACCCGCTCCTTCTCAACCAGAACAATCACGATATAACCGCAAAAACACTGCTGAGTTATCCGAACGCCGTAAATACGAATATTCCCGCCAATATGAACGGCAACAGCGAGATCGAACTCGCGCTCGACAATATTTTTTATCATCCGAATGTCGGTCCTTTCGTCAGCAAACAGCTCATCCAGCATCTCGTGATGAGCGATCCTTCGCCGGCTTATGTCGGTCGCGTAGCGGCTGTTTTCAACGATAACGGAACCGGCACGCGCGGCGATCTGAAAGCGGTCGTCAAGGCAATCCTGCTCGACCCGGAAGCCCGGGGCAATATCAAAACCGATCCGAATTACGGGAAATTGCGCGAACCTGTTCAATTCGTTACAAATTTCCTGAAACATTTCAATGTCCGTTCGGCAAATCTAACACAGCAGAGCGACGGCGTTGTCAACGGTTTGACCGCCCCGCTTGCGCAGGACGTTTTTCGCGCCCCGACCGTGTTTAATTATTATTCGCCCGATTACGTTATTCCGGGAACTTCCCTGCTCGGTCCCGAATTCGGAATAATGACAACGGGAACGGCGATCACCAGAACGAATGTAATAAATCTGATGACGTTCAGCCGCATCAATGTCAGCGCGAACGCACCGCTCGGAACCTCGATTGATCTGAGCGAGATGATCGCGCTTTCCCAAGCTGATTCGACAGGCAATCGCCTGGTTGACACGCTTAACCAGCGGATGATGCACGGCGCGATGCCGGCGGAGATGAGAAATACGATCATGACGGCGGTGCAAGCCGTCGCGTCGTCAAATCCGACGCTTCGGGCGCAGACGGCGATTTATTTGATAGCGACTTCGTCGCAATTCCAGATTCAGAGGTGATAACTATGAAACAAAATAGAAGAGAATTTTTAAGAAAATCAGGTTGCGCCTTGAGTATGGCGGCTTTGGCGACGCAGGTCGAACATTTCGGTTTGATGAGCGCGTTGGCGCAAAAGGTAGATTCCGACGAATCGGCTTCCGGCGGCGATTACCGCGCGCTGGTCTGTATTTTTCTGGCTGGCGGAAGCGACGGCAACAATACGGTCATTCCGAATCACAACAGCGGTTCGATCAGCAATTATTCGGCTTATTCCGCCGCGAGAAGCACGCAGGGTCTGGCTATCGCGCAAAGCTCGCTCCTGCCTATCACTGTTCCGCGAATGGGCAATCTGACCTACGGTCTTCATCCGGCTCTGGGTCCGGTAACGGGCGGGATCAATAACGGTATTCACGAACTCTGGGCGCAGGGCAAGTTGGCGATAGTTTCCAACTGCGGAACGCTTGTTACTCCGACGACCAAAGCGCAGTATCAAGCCCGCACCGTGCCGCTCCCGTTTCAACTGTTTTCGCATTCCGATCAGGTTACGCAGTTTCAGTCCGGCATTGCCGGCTCGAACAGTTTTACCGGCTGGGGCGGAAGACTTTCGGACAGAATGACCGGCACGAGCAATCCGAACGCGCTGATTCCGATGATTACTTCGATCAGCGGCGCGCAGCTTTTTACCGCCGGACAAACAACGCTTCCGCTCGCCATCGCCAATGCGAACACGGGTTTGAATCAGGTTCTGAATCCGCAAGGCTACAACACGACCGCCGAATCGCAGGCGCGGCTCGCGGCGTTCAATCAATTGCGAACTCAGGAACTCGGCGCGAATTACATCGCGGCGGCAAGCCACATCACCGATCAGGCGATGCAGGCGAATCAAGCTCTCAGCACGTTTAATGAAGTTACGGTAACATTCCCGAATACGAACATCGGTTTGCAGTTAAAGCAGGTCGCCCGTTTGATCAAAAAACGCAACGATCTCGATATCAACCGCCAGATTTTCTACTGCCAACTCGGCGGTTTCGACACGCACAACAATCAGCTTGCCGGGCAGGATAATCTGCTTTCTCAACTAAGTCAGGCAATGCGCGCTTTTTACGATGAAATGGGCGTGCAAGGAGCGCAGAACAACGTAACGATGTTCACGATGACCGACTTCGGACGCACGATGAATCCGGCGGGTTCGGGAGCGACGGTCGGCTCGGATCACGCTTGGGGCAACTACCTGTTCGTCATCGGCGGCTCGGTCATCGGGGGCGATTTTTACGGTATGAATACATCAAACGGAACACCCTTTCCGACCTTGGTTTTCAACGGACCGGACGATGCCGACAGCGGTTCAAACGCCCGCGGTCGCTGGATTCCGACAACTTCGGTAGAGCAGTTTGCGGCAACCTTGGCGCGTTGGTATGGACTCGCCGAAAATAATATTCCGGTGGTTTTCCCGAATATCGGAAATTTCGGAAATTCCAATCTCGGATTTATGACTGCTTGATTAAAATTTAAAATTCATTTACGGCGGAGAGGTTTAACAAACTCTCCGCCTATTTTAATGTTAAGTTAAAAATCCAATTTGTTTCTTGAATTTTGCTTTCACAAAAAATAGTATTTATGAGGACTAATAACGGTGAATTTACCAAATTACTTAACATTTGCCAGAATTTTTCTCGTTCCGCTGCTGGTGGTCGTTTTGCTGACGCCCGTGTCGGAGGATTGGTTTAATATTCAACGCTACGCACTCGCAATCGGAATTTTTTTGATCGCTTCGCTGACCGATATATTGGACGGTCATCTGGCTAGAAAAAGAAATCAGGTTTCCAAACTCGGAAAGCTTCTCGACCCGATTGCCGACAAACTGCTTGTTTCCGCCGCTCTGATCGTTTTGGTCGAAAAACATCTCGCACCGGCGTGGGCGGTCGCCGTCATAATCGGCAGAGAGTTTATCATCACCGGATTGAGATCGGTCGCCGCCGCCGACGGCATCGTCATACAAGCGCAGAACAGCGGAAAAATTAAAATGTGGGCGCAGTGCGTCGCCATCGTCGCTCTGCTCGTAGCCGCCGCCAATGGCAATCCGCCGGTTTCCAATTTCGGTTGGGTTTTGCCGACCTTCCGTTTTTGGGAAGTCGCGGAAGTTCAGACGGCTTTTTCGCACTTATTAAGTTTTTCACTGACCACCGACGATTGGCGCGTTTTCGGCTATCTGGTAGGTCGCGGCGCATTATGGATCGCCGTCGCTACAGCCATTTGGTCAATGGCGGATTATTTCAAATTCTTCTACCATGAAAACAAAAAGCGCAAAAACGATTCAGTAGAAAGTTAACCGAACTTTCACAAAGTTTGCTGCCCTCAACATTAGAAAATTTCAACAAATCGCCTGGAAATGTTATAAATTTAACAAATGAACCAATACAAATTCGGAGCGATCGTAAACTGTATTGACGGGCGCGCACAGCTTCCGGCTTCCGATTGGGTGCGATTTCACGGCGGTGTTGATTATGTTGACACGATTACCGAACCCGGTATAGTTAAATCCTTAAGTTCGGGAAACCGACGTGTCATCGAGTATGTCCGAGAAAAATTAGAAGTGTCGGTAAATCTTCACCAGACGGAAATCGTCGCCGTCATCGGTCATTTCGACTGCGCGGCAAATCCGGTGGAGTTTGAAGCGCATAAAAAACAGATCGAAAAAAGTGCTGAATTGATAACCGGGTGGAAATTTCCTCTGCGCGTCGCCGGTTTATATGTAAATGAATGGAATTCGGTTGACGTGATCTTCGATTCGTCGGAAGACGAACACCAGGTAATGAATAGTTTTTTGTAAAGAAAAAAGAGCTGATAAATCAGCTCTTTTATTAAATAAGAGTTATTTTCTTAGGAGTTATTGAACCTCGACGTAATCGCCCGTGTGAACTTCCTGCGTCGTGCGCGTGATCATCGCCGTCGCGGTTTTTTCCCTGACGTTGAGAATCACCATTTCACCGACGACGCGGCGAATATTTCCGGGTCTGTTCGAACGCGCTTCCTCGCTCGTCATTTTATCCCCACCGGCAAACTCGCCTTTTTTGCGCGGTGCTTGATTGGAAAATTTCCCGCCGCGATACTCGTTGCTTTGAAAACCTTCGTCGCGCGCGCTCATTGATTCGCTGTAGATGCGGTCAACAATATTTCCAGTTCCGAGCGGACGAAAGATCGTCAGATAATCGCCGATGCGAACATTGTCCTCCGCGCCGAGATCAATATAAACGATGTTGTCATTGGAAAGAAGCTCCTGATTGTCGCGCGCCATAAAGATTCTGCCGGTAGATTTTCCGTTCGGTTCGCCGAATACTTCAAGGGGAGTTCTCTCTTTCATTGCCGGAAAATTTCTCTGCGGCATTGGCAAAACCAGATCGCCGAGCAGCATATTGTCGCACGATGTTTTGACCATCGCTATCGAAATTTCATTTTTCACCTTAACTATTTCGACCACGCCGAGTTCCTGAACGTAAAAACCGAGTTCGTCTTTTCGTGTCCAGCGCGAATCAACCTTGCCCTTTGGACGAACTACGCTCAGCATATCGCCGACCTGAAAAGTACTTCCCTTGATGACCAATTTATCACCCTGTGAAAATATATGTTGGTCGGCTTCGGATTCCGCGCCGACCACAAAATTATTTGTGCTGATCGGCGACGACTGCACATATCCGCCGCAGTAAAGATTGTTCAATGTTTTCGCGCCTTGGGCGAAAACCGCCGTCGAAAACGCTGCCGTTAATATTACAAAAAATCCGATTGTTTTAAATTTTAAAATCTGAAATTTCACGATTTTCTCCTTTTTGTCCGTTTTGTTGCTAAATTTTCAGAGTGAATGCGGAAGACACACAAATGAAAGACTCGCCAGGTTTTGGCACTTATTAT
The DNA here is from genome assembly GCA_041940425.1 of Pyrinomonadaceae bacterium. Classification (GTDB taxonomy): domain Bacteria; phylum Acidobacteriota; class Blastocatellia; order Pyrinomonadales; family Pyrinomonadaceae; genus DATHTS01. The sequence continues at coordinate 14,008 of JBGTSF010000048.1, read as the reverse complement.
ATTAACTTTTAAGCCAACATACGTCAACATTTATTTTAATTGTTAAACAGTCCGATTTTATATCTTCGCTTGCAGAATTTTAAATCATTTTGTAGTATTTTCGCTTGCGGTTAGGTAAGGCAATCGCATCAGCCGGTGTAGCTCAGTTGGTAGAGCAGTTGATTTGTAATCATCAGGTCGGGGGTTCAAGTCCCTTCACCGGCTCCAGAAATCTTAAAAGGTATCTTTTTTCGGGATACCTTTTTCATTTTAAATGAAATGATTTTGTTTTAACGCTTTCACCTGTTTTGCGCTTATGCTAACCTAATTCCTATTCAAAATATTTTGATTTGACTCTACAAATAAAAAATTATGGCTTGGTTTCGCAGAAACAAACCGAAAATCGAAGAGCAGGTAAACGAAGAAGAACGCAAAGTAAAAACCGAAGGCATTTTTGTTAAATGCCAGGAATGCGACAATGCTCTTTACAAACGAGAGCTGATCGAATCATACCAGGTCTGCACGCATTGCGGTTATCATTTCCGATACGGCGCGCGCGAGCGGCTCGATATGCTTTTCGACGAAAGCGCCTATGAAAGACTGGACGAGAATATAACTTCCGCTGACCCGCTCGATTTTGTTGACACAAAGCCCTACAAGGAACGAATCGAGGAAGCCAAAAGAAAATCCGGTTTACCTGAAGCGGTTGTAACGGGAAAAGGAACGGTCGGCGGGCATCTCGTTTACGCGGGCGCGATGGATATGTCTTTTATCGGCGGTTCGATGGGTTCGGCAGTCGGCGAAAAATTAACGAGATTGATTGAATACGCTTTGGAAAATAAAGGCGCGGTCGTGATTTTTTCCGCTTCGGGCGGCGCGCGGATGCAGGAAGGAACTTATTCTCTGATGCAGATGGCGAAAATTTCAGCCGCCTTGGCGCGTCTGCACGAAGCGCGGCTTCCCTATATTTCGGTTTTGACCGACCCGACGACCGGCGGCGTAACGGCGAGTTTTGCGATGCTCGGCGATGTCAATATCGGCGAGCCGAAAGCTCTGATCGGTTTTGCCGGACCGCGCGTGATCGAACAGACGATCAGGCAAAAACTGCCGAAAGGCTTCCAGCGCAGCGAATTTCTGCTCGAACACGGAATGCTCGATATGGTCGTTGACCGCCGCGAAATGCGCGACACGATCATCAAACTTTTGGATTTTATGATGAATAAGGAAATTCAATAATGGTTAGTATTAACATGCTAAAAGAAACTTTTATTCATTTATATGAAAGAGATTTACAGAAAGTGATCGAGGAGATCAATCTCTATAAATCCGACGAAGATTTGTGGAAGTTGCGCGAAGGAATTTCAAACTCCGGCGGCAATCTCGCGCTTCATCTGATCGGAAATATCAATCATTATTTCGGTGCGAATCTCGGCAAAACGGGCTATATACGCGAACGCGATCTGGAATTTTCCGATAAAGATGTTTCACGCGAAATAATTATCGAAAAATTGGAAAGAACGATTACGGTTTTAAAAGAATCCCTAGAAAGTCTGTCGGACGAGGATTTTCAAAATATTTACCCGGAAAACTTAGGCGGCAGAACTCAGGCAACCTTCGGCGTTGTCATTCATTTGCTTTCTCATCTCAATTATCATCTCGGTCAGATCAATTATCATCGCCGACTGCTTGCAAACTAAGTGAATTTTCAAGAATCGCTCGATTACTTATATGGTCTCGGCTACGAATTGTCGGTTAAAAAATTCGGGCTTGAAAATACTCTCACGCTGCTCGACGCGCTCGGAAATCCCGAGAAAAATTATCTGAAAATCCAGGTCGCCGGAACGAACGGCAAAGGTTCGACATGCGCTTTTCTCGAATCAATTCTTATTGCGGCGGATATAAAAGCCGGCAAATACACCTCGCCGCATCTCGTTTCGATAACCGAACGAATCTGCGTTGACGGACTTGAGATCAGCGAACAAAAATTTGCCGAATACGCGACGCGCATCAGAAAAATTTCCGAAGAACTTGTTTCCGACGGAACACTTACAACACTGCCGACTTTTTTCGAACAGGTTACGGCAATCGCCTTGATTTATTTCGCCGAAAAAAATGTTGAAATCGCAATTCTCGAAACCGGACTCGGCGGACGCTTCGATTCGACGACCGCCGCCAAATCGGAAATCGTCGCTTTCACGCCGATTGATCTCGATCATCAAAATATTCTCGGAACCACATTAAAGGAAATCGCTTCCGAAAAAGCCGCCATAATCCGACCGGATACGGTTGTGTTTTCGACCGTTCAGCAAACGGAAGCGAAGAATGTATTTTACGGAAAATGCCGCGAATCGGGTGTTGAACCGATTTGGGCTTTGCCGGAAGTCAGGCTGATAGATGATTTGGGTTTCGGATTGCATTATCTTTCTTTCAAAACGAAAAACGCGCATTACAAAACCGAATTTTGGATGCAGGGCAAACACCAGTGGACAAACGCGGCTCTTGCGATTTATATCGCCGAATATCTCGACAATTTTAATTTTCAAGTTTCCAAAGACGACATCGAAATAGGAATCGCCAATACGAAGCATAAAGGCAGACTCGAATTTTACGAAGGTTTGTTATTTGACGGCGCGCATAATATTTCCGGCGCGGAAGCTTTGCGGGCGTATCTCGACGAATTTGTCCAACAGCCGGTAACGATGATTTTCGGTTCGATGAAGGATAAGGATTTGACGGAAATTTCCGACATTCTTTTTCCAAAAGCCGATAGATTGATCTTGACCAAACCGGATAATCCGCGTTCGATGGAAATTTCGGAACTCGAAAAATTTGTCCCCTCCGAATTTCCGAAAATCAATTTATTTTTGTGCGAAACCGCTACCGAAGCTCTGCAAAAAGCGCGGGAACTTTCAAACGAAAACGATTTGATTCTCGTAACCGGCTCGCTTTATCTGGTCGGCGAAATTCAGAAACTTGTTAAAATATAATTCGAAATCAGTAATTTGTAATTTGTAATTTGTAATTAGAAAACTAAAATATCCGTATGAATAAATTAGTTTTGATCAGACACGGCGAGAGCGTCTGGAACAAAGAAAACCGTTTTACAGGCTGGAAGGACGTTGACCTTTCGGATAAAGGTCGCGCCGAAGCGATAGCCGCCGGACAGCTACTCAAAAACGAAGGTTTCGTTTTTGATGAAGCCTATACTTCGGTACTCAAACGCGCCATTCGCACGCTCTGGATAATTCTCGACGAGATGGATCTGATGTGGATTCCGGTTCACAAATCGTGGCTTTTGAACGAGCGTCACTACGGCGCATTGCAAGGCTTAAATAAAGCGGAAATGGCGGCACAGCACGGCGAGGAACAGGTTCTGATCTGGCGCAGAAGCTACGATATTCCGCCGCCTTATCTCGAAGAAACGGACGAACGCTGGATGGGCAAAGACCCGCGCTACGCGCTTGTGCAGGAAGGAAAATTTCCCGCCGCCGAAGCTCTGAAAAATACGGTCGAGCGCGTTATTCCCTATTACGAAACCGAGATTCTGCCGAAGATCAAAGACGGCAAACGCCTGCTCATCGCCGCGCACGGCAATTCCCTGCGCGCGCTCGTCAAATATCTCGACGCGATCTCCGACGAGGACATCGTGCATTACAACATCCCGACCGGCGTGCCGCTCATTTACGAACTCGGCGACGATCTCAAACCGACGAAAAGCTATTATCTCGGTGATCAGGAAGCGATCAAGGCGGCGCAGGAAGCCGTCGCCAATCAAGGGAAAGCAAAATAGTTTTTCAAATACCGGATAAAAAAGTCATGTGAAGATCCGACATTTTCACGCGGCTTTTTTTTATCTCTCATTATTGTTAAAATGTTTGTTTCGCTAATGAGACAAATATTTTACCCGTAATACATAATGAGCATTAAAAATATATCGGTTCGCGGCGCGCGACAGCATAATCTGAAAAACATCAATGTCGAAATTCCCCGAAATACTTTCACGGTCATCACGGGTTTAAGCGGTTCGGGAAAGTCTTCACTAGCCTTCGACACGATCTACGCCGAGGGTCAGCGCCGTTATGTCGAATCGCTTTCGGCATACGCGCGGCAGTTTCTCGACCAATTGGAAAAACCCGATGTTGATTCGGTCGAAGGACTTTCACCAGCGATTTCGATCGAGCAGAAAACCGTTTCACGAAGCCCGCGTTCGACGGTCGGAACGGTGACGGAGATTTACGACTATCTGCGACTGCTTTTTTCCTCGATCGGTCAGCCGCATTGTCACCAGTGCGGCGCGCCGATCTCGCGGCAATCGGTCGAACAGATCACGAACGGCATATTGGATTTGCCCGAAGGCGAGCGCGTGATGATTCTCGCTCCCATCGTGCGCGGTCGCAAAGGCGAATTCAAAAAAGAACTCGAAAAACTGCATAAAGACGGTTTCGTCCGCGCACGGGTTGACGGCGAAATGCGGCTTCTTGATGAAGAGATAAAACTCGAAAAGCGAAAAAACCACACGATAGAGGTCGTTATTGACCGTCTTTTGATAAAAGAGGACGTGAAGGAACGCCTTACCGAATCGGTCAAGACGGCTCTCAAATTAACGGGCGGCGCGGTTCTGGTTTCCATCGTTGACGGTGAAGAAAAACTCTATTCAGAACAAATGGCGTGCGTCAATTGCGGGATAAATATCGCGCAGTTGGAGCCGCGTTCGTTTTCTTTTAATTCCAGTTACGGCGCGTGCAAAAGATGTCAGGGACTCGGCACGGTTCTGGAAATGGACGCGAACAAGATTTTGCCGGACAGGGATCAGAAAGTTGACAAGATAAAATTTCTGGACGAAGCCGACAAATCCGGCAGCCGCTATTTAAAAACCGCGCTCATTGCCATTATCGAAAAATTTACGGGCGAAGATAAACTAGGCGAACCGGAATCGTTTACAAAAAAAATCAAATCGAAATTAAAAGGCAAAAAGAAAAATTCCGAAGCAGATAACTTAATGGAAACTTCATTTGCCAAACTGCCGGAAGAAATCACCGACGCGTTCTGGAACGGGACGAAGCGGCGTTTGACTTTCCGCGAAGGCAGTTACAGATACGAAGCCGAATGGAAAGGCGCATTGCGTGCGATGCGCGAGCGGATGGAAAATCCGCCGAGCGAAAAGATCGGCAATGCTCTGGAAGAATTGGTCGCGCCTGTTAAATGTCCGGTTTGCGACGGAAAAAGATTACAGCCCGAATCGCTCGCCGTAAAGGTCGGCGGTCTCGGAATTGACAATTACGTTTCTCTGCCGCTCGATAAATCTTTGGAAAAGATCGAGGAAATAAATTTAACTCAACGCGAAGAAAAGATCGCCGGGCTTGTACTGAAGGAAATAAAGGAACGGCTTCGTTTTCTGCAAACCGTCGGACTCGGTTATCTGACGCTTGACCGCGCTTCCCAAACCTTGAGCGGAGGCGAAGGTCAGCGCATCCGTCTGGCGACTCAGATCGGCTCGCAATTGCGCGGAGTTTTGTATGTTTTGGACGAGCCTTCGATCGGTCTGCATGCCCGCGACAATCAGAAACTTATCGAAACTCTGCACGAATTGCGCGATCTCGGCAATACGGTTTTGGTTGTCGAACACGACGAGGAAACCATCGAAAATGCCGATTACGTCGTTGACCTCGGACCGCTCGCCGGAACGCACGGCGGCGAAATCATCGCCGAAGGAACTCCGAAAGACATTAAAAATTCTAAAGATTCTTTGACCGGAAAATATCTTTCGGGCAAGATGAAGATCGAAATTCCCGAATGGCGCAGACTCGCCAACGGCTCGAACATCACGGTCAAAGGCGCAAGAGCGCATAATTTAAAAAATATTGACGTAACGTTTCCGCTCGGACTTTTCACGGTCGTGACGGGCGTTTCGGGTTCGGGAAAATCCACGCTCGTCGAAGAAATTCTTTATCCCGCGCTCTATCGCCACGTTTACAAATCGGCGGTTCAGCCGCTCGAACATGACGCTGTAGAAGGTTTGGAATTAGTGGACAAAATCATTGAGATTGATCAGACGCCGATCGGAAGAACGCCGCGTTCCAATCCGGCGACTTACACGGGCGTGTTCACTCCGATCCGCGAGCTATACGCGATGCTTCCCGAATCCCGTGAGCGCGGCTACAAAGCCGGACGATTTTCGTTCAATGTCAAAGGCGGACGCTGCGAAGCCTGCGAAGGCGACGGGATGAAGCGCATCGAGATGAATTTTCTTCCCGACGTTTACGTAACCTGCGACGTCTGCCGCGGCGCGCGCTACAACCGCGAAACGCTTTCCGTGAAATACAAAGGTCTTTCGATTGCTGACCTGCTCGACACGACCATCGAAGACGCGATGCCGATTTTGGAAAACATCCCTAATATCAAAAACAAACTGCAAACTCTGCTCGATGTCGGCTTAGGTTATTTAAAACTCGGACAATCCTCGACGACGATCTCCGGCGGCGAAGCCCAGCGCGTCAAACTTTCCAAAGAGCTTTCCAAACGCGCGACCGGAAAAACGATCTATATCTTGGACGAACCGACGACCGGACTTCATTTCGCCGACGTTCACAAACTTTTAGACGTTCTGCAAAGACTGGTTGACACGGGCAACACGGTCATCGTCATCGAACACAATCTCGACGTGATAAAATCTGCCGATCACATCATTGACCTCGGTCCGGAAGGCGGCGAAGCGGGCGGCAAGGTCGTCGCTACCGGAACGCCGGAAGAAGTAGCGAAGGTAAAAAAATCTTATACCGGTCAGGAACTGAAAAAAGCATTAAAATAAATCTACGGTTTGGTCTGATTTGATACAAGAACCGACCGTGAGACCTTCCAAAGTGAAGTCTTTTCAGACAAGTTTCGGCATTCGTTGAATGGCACGTTCATTGCTTAAACATTTGCGAAATACAATATTGAGCAGGACATTTTGTTTTGGTTTTGAACGCTCGGAAGGTGGATACGAATAGGCTGGTATCATCAAAAATTCATTTCGGATGTCTTGCTCGTTTTTATTTCTTAAAAAATGCAATGCGAAAACGCATTCTTAAATAATTAAACTTACACAAGGAGGAAAAAACTAATGCCAGAAAATCAAAATCCGCAAAATCAAGGAAAAGGCGGAAACAATCCGCAGAGCGGAAATCAACAAAATACTCAGACATCCGACCGCAATACCGGACAGCAAGGCGGTCAAGGTTTTACGGGTGAACAAGGAAACAACCCGCAAAAGGGCGAACAGGGGCAAACTTCCGGCACCGGAACGCAGCGTGCGGAAGACAAGACCGGCAGTTCGGGAAATAATCCCGGCAGTTCCGAAGGTTCGCAGGGCGGCGGCGGCAACTCGTAAATTTTCATTTTTTTTGATAAACAAACGCGGGCAATTTTTTTACCCGCGTTTTTTTGTTTATAAAAAAATTAATCTGATAAATTGACCGTTCATCTCTTAAAGGCGAACGAGGATTCCATACAGCCGTGAGAGCAAAAATATTTATTTTTTAACTTAACGGCGTTGTCCTGTCCAACCATTCGGCGGCAATTATCGCATTGAATTTGCGGCTGATTTTCAAACGGCGAATCCGTTTCCAGATTTTTCGGAGCGGAATTTTTCTTAAATTGCCGGTTCATCTTAAACATCGTCCAGCCCATTTTAAGATATTCGCGGTAGCGGTAAGCGGTGAACGCGATCGAGATCAGAGACAGAACCAAAAATACTATCGGTATCCAATAAAACCATTCCATTGCATTTTATTTTCACTGATAACGGACATTTCTTCAACCGCGCCCGTTCGCGGATAAAATGACGGGAATTTGAAATTTGGCGGATGGAAAATTATTTTCGGGCGAATGGATAGAAACAATATTTAAAATAAAAAAGGGCTTTGCAGATAAACCGCAAAGCCCGGTTTTTCTAATTTATTCAGGGCATTCCTGCGAATCCCATGATGAAAGAGTATAGACGTTTTTCAAATTGCGATAAACTTTTGCCGTGAGGCAAAGGTCGTAGAGTTCCCCGCCGTCGGCGTAGGTCGTTTTGAAGAAAAGTTTGTAGTTCATTCCCGCGACAACCTGCTGTTCGGCTTTGAGTATGGATTCGAGAGTCAGATCCATTTCCTCGTTCTGTCCGATCTTTTTCGTGGCGAACTGCGCCGCCGCGATAACGCCTTTGTCTTTGACCGAAACCGCTTTAAAACCTCCGACCATGACCTGCGCCGCAGCCGTCCCCGAAAACATCGCCATAAAGGCGAAAAGTGCGATAGTTAAACCTAAGTTATAATGTTTTTTCAATGTATGTGATCTCCTTGAATTATTGGAAGTTAAAATAACTTACCCTATCAGATGGAAAATAACAATGCGATTTGCGCGGGTTTCGCAGCTTTTAAAAAAAAGGCGGAAACGCGACCGCGAGGGAGCGTGTTTGATGCAAATGACAGGTAGTGTCCTAATTTGTGTTGCCAGATAATAATCTTCAAACTTGCTCCGTAGGAGCATAAGTTAATAGCCCGGCGATTTATCGTTGGGTTTGATCGTCAAATTATTTCCAAGTCCCGTAGGGACGGCAGAATTCGTTCGTCCCTACGGGACTTAATACTGTATGTTATCTGAAACCACAGCGATAAATCGCCGGGCTATTAACAATAGTCCCTGCGGGACCAAAACCTTAGGCAACACAAATTAGGACACTGATAAATGACACGCTCCCCGGCGGTCGCGTTTCCGCCTGCAAAAATAAAATTCCCGCTTATGGCGAAACCGTTACGGAAACCGCGTCGGAAAGCTGTCCGTACGGCTCGTTGTTCTTATAAAGCTGAACGGTCAGTTCGATCTTTTCGGGTTGTCCGGCGGTCGTCGGCGTGATGGTGATGTCGGCGGATTTGCCCGTTCCGCTGGCTATTTCTTCACGTTTTTCGGAATTCATACGGCGACCGAAAACCTTCCACATATTCGATTCGGCGCGGTTTCCGACAACCACGGCGGCGAGATAGCCCGTCTGCGCGGCGGTCGCGTCCAGCGTCGGTTTAACGCTTCCCGGCGAGATCGGATCGGACGATTCCTCGATGCCGAGCGCGATGCCGATGGTTTTCGTGTAGCCTTTCGCCGCCTTGAAACGCTTGTTTCGCGCATTGAAACGCTGGAGACAGCCGCCGACAAAAGGTTCGGCGGGTGCGCCGTTCGGCAATGTCGGATAATCGGCAACCGGAATCTTTTCGTCGCCGTCAAATACGTGATTCTTGATCGAATTGGTCGCCTTTTTTCCGGCTTCGACCACATTTGCGCGTTCGACCGCCTCGGTCAAAATTCCCTTGTCGCGCTTGATTTCCGTAATGTCGTCGGCGGTCGCTCCGACCTCGGTTTGATAAGTCGGCAGGTTTTCGTCCTGAATGTCGAGTTTTTCGAGTAACCTTTCGGGTGTTGTTACATTCATAATCAATATCTCCTATCTGCAAGAATTTATTTGCTTTATTAAGCCGAATGGAAGATGAAGTTCAAAAAACTCAGGGGAGTTTTTCGGATCATCTGATTATGTGCAGAAATACTTTTAGCAGAATTTCACCCCTATTGGCAAGAGTTTTTTTTATAGTCCGGCAAAAAATATTGATCTTCAGGAAAATATTCTGGAGGTTCAGGAACTTTTCCTGAAGGTTCAGGAAAATATTCTGAGGATTCAGGAACTTTTGCTGAGAGTTCAGGAACTTTTGCTGAGAGTTCAGGAAGTTTTGCTGAGAGTTCAGGAAGTTTTGCTGAAGGTTCAGGAACTTTTGCTGAGGGTTCAGGAAGTTTTGCTGAGGGTTCAGGAACTTTTCCGTAACACCCGGCAAAAGTTCCTGAGACCCCGGCAAAAGATGCGCGAACTTGAGGGAAGGTTAGTTTGGAGGAAACTCCGGCTTGAATCCGGGGTCGAAAATCATATCGGCGAGGACGAACGAAACCTCGTTAAATTTCTCATCGGCTTTGTTCAAAAGCATTATGATCGTTACATTTTCATCAACAAAACGTCGAAAATCGGCGTAGAAAACTCTATTCGTTCCGTTATGCTCGATGACTTTCGTGCGGCGCGGCGTCATGTGAACGTCCCAGCCGTAGGCATAAAATCCTTCGCGCGTTTCTTCCGGGCGCAGACGAGGCGCGAAGTATTTCGCTTTTGCTTCTTTTGATAAAATCCTGTCCTTCAAAAGCGCGCGGTGCCAGAGATACAGGTCTTCGGCGGTCGAAAGAATCCCGCCGTTCGCCTTTAGATGCCAGAACGGAGCGTTTTTGTCCCAGCTTTTCGCGTTCGGTCTGCCCCATACACTTTCATTCTCGTAACCGACGGCGACCGTCGCAATCTCGAATTTCGGGCGCGTGTAGCCCGTATTTTTCATCCCGGCGGGCTTCCAGAGATTTTCATACAGATATTTTTCGTAGCTCATTCCCGAAACTTTTTCGATAATGATGCCCAAAAGACTGTAGCCGACATTCGAATATGAAAATTTTTTCCCGTTTTCGAACTGCAATGGCGCGGCGAACACTTTTTGTAAAAATTCGCTTTCCGAAACCGCGTCGAAATCGCCGCCGACCACCGACGGCAAACCAGTCTGATGCCGCAAAAGATCGTGAATCGTGATCCGGCTTTTGTCCGGCGGCACGTTCTCGAAATACTTCGTCAATTTGTCTTCGACCGACAGTTTGCCCTGCATTTCCAGCTTGATGATCGCCGCGCCCGTAAACTGTTTGGTAATCGAGCCGATGTCGAAAACGGTTTCGGGCGTGTTTTTCAAATTATTATTTCTGTCGCTGAAGCCGTAGCCTCTCGAAAGAATCTTTCTGCCGTCAATTTCGACGAGAACACTGCCGCTGAACCCGTGTTTTTCCATCCGCGCGAGATAATTTTCGACCCTGGCAATCGTTTTCGTTTGAGTTTCCGAAATCTTTTGCCCCTTAAGTGAAACAAATGAAAACAAAAATACTAAGAATACAATTAAAAACTTTTTCGCCCTAAACATTTTTAATCAAACCTCAGTTTCATTCTGGCATAGAGAAATGTTATGAAGTTTAAGAAAATGTAAAAAGATTGTAAGGTTTGTAAATTTTGCGAATTTTATTTTTTTAAGTAAAACTTTTCTTCCACGGGACGAAGCGGGCGATTCAGCCAGAGCGGTCTTCTGAGATTATTCGGTCCCGGCGCGGGGCGCGTCATTTCGAGCCATTGTTTGTAAATCTCGAATGATTTTTCCGTGTCAACAAAAACGTCGCCGTATTTGTCTTCTGCCTGCGTGTGTTCGATGAAGTCTTTTGATGCCAGCAATATATTCCCGAATTTAATTGATTGTGCTAAAATTCTCTCGTTATGACAAATTCCGAACTCGAAAAAAGAATTGAGAATTTGGAAGCTGAGGTTGCTTCACTTAAAAGCAAAATCGAAGAAAAAAAGGATAAACAGGAAATACCCTGGTGGAAACAGAGAATCGGCGTGTTTGCCGACGATCCGATCTATGACGAAGCGATGCGTTTGGGGCGCGAGTATCGTGAATCGCAGAAAATGGAATACGATGAGGACAACGATTAATGATAATTCTCGACACGGATTGCCTCAGTTTGCTCGACCGTGAAAAACTGCTCGAATCTTCAAAACTCCGGCAAAAACTCGACGATTTCGCCCACGACGAAATTTACACGACAATAATTTCCTTTGAAGAACAAATGCGCGGATGGCTGGCACTTATCTCCAAATCCCAAAATCCCCAACAGCAAATTTTCGCGTATGAAAGACTGCATCGCTCTCTGGAAACTTATCGAAATACTGCGGTTTTAGATTTTGACGAAAACGCTGCAAAGGTTTTCCAAAACTTAAAATCACAAAAAATCCGCATCGGCACGATGGATTTAAAAATCGCTTCGATTGCCATTGCCAACAAAGCGGTTTTAGATTCCAGAAACCTCAAAGATTTTGAACAAGTGCCGAATTTATCGGTTCAGGATTGGACGCGATAAATCTTTTACTCATTTTCCCGCGAAAAATAAAACATTTCTTCTACCGGTCTTAAAGGACGATTGAGCCAGAGCGGTCTTCTCAAACCATTCGGTCCCGGCGCGGGGCGCGTCAGTTCGAGCCATTGTTTGTAAATCTCGAAAGATTTTTCCGTATCAACAAAAACGTCGCCGTATTTGTCTTCGGGGAGAGCTTTTTCGACCGAGACTTTTTGATGCCAGCAGTGCATTCCCGAGATCGGGTCGGGATGAACGGGGAAGGTGATGTTTTGATGAACGCCGCCGTCCGACCAGAAAATCCGTTTGGTGTCGGGGTCTTCGGATTCGGTCGGGCGGATGCCGTCGGTAACGGTCATTTTCCATTTGCCTTTTTCCGTCTCGGTGATCTCGACCTGATTCATCGCCCAGCGGTTGTTTGCCGCGTCCTGTTTTCTGCGCCAGCGTCCGATGTGGTGCGAACAGGCGACCACGCCGGGTTTCATTCCTTCCGTGACCCACGCTTTGTTGACAAAATAGCCGATCTCGGTCGAAACGCGGACAAGATCGCCGGTTTTGATATTCCATCTTGCGGCATCCTCGACGCTTATCCAGAGCGGATTGCGGTTGGAAATTTCCGCGAGCCATTTGGCGTTGCCCGAGCGCGAATGGATCAAGGTCGGCAAACGGAAAGTCGGCACGAGCGTTATCTCGTTTTTCGTCTCGTCAAAAGTTTCGGGATGAACGTGGCTTTTGATATAGGTCGGCGCGGCGTATTCCTGCCATTTCCAATCTTTGAGAGTTTTCGAGAAAAATTCCTGCTTTCTGGACGGCGTTGGAAAACCCGCACGGGCAACGCCGTCAACAACCGTTCCGATAACTTTCCCGTTTTTGCGGACTTCCCCGCTCGCTTCGTCAATTTCCGCGTCCTGCAAATCCTTTTCGGATAGCGGCGTGAGATGTTTGTTATAAGCGGTTTTTTCCACCTCGAACGCGCCGTATTTCCGCATATATTCGAGCGGCGTGAGATTTTCCTGCGCCGCTTTTTCCGGCAAGCCTTCGGTGTTTTCAAAAATAAATTGGTAATATTCGTCAATCGTGATCTTTTCGCCTTCACGATACGGCGACATAAAATGCTGTCTGATTCCGAGACTTCCGTCGGAGTCAATCCGCCACGAAAGTTCGAACCAGAATTCGTCCTCTTCCCAAACCTCGCCGGGATTAGCTTCGTATGTGAACTGAACTTCTTTACCCTGTTTTCTCAATGCTTCTCTTAAGACGGGCTGGCGAAATCCGATCCAGAGCGCGGAATGAGTTTCGTAGGAAACAAGATCGTGCCGTTCGGAACTGTGTCCCATCGGCAGAACGTAATCGGCAAAATATGCGGTTTCATTCCAAGTCGGCGTGAGCGCGATATGCATGCCGATCTTCGATTCATCTGTCAAAGCCTCGATCCAAGTAAAACCGTCGGGCAAAGTCCAGACGGGATTAAAAACTCGCGTAAAATAAACCGACAATTTTCCGCGACCTTCTTTCAAAAAATGCGGAAGCAAAAAACACATCTCGTAATGCGAGAGCGGATATTCGTCGGGAAAATGAAGTTCGTTCCAAAACTTTTGCGCGGGCGGTGTGGAAAAACCTTTTGGTTTGAATTTGTTCCAAGCCGAAGGCGAAGTTCCGCCGACAGTGCCGACGCTTCCCGTCAAAACATTTAAAAAATGCAGACACCGCGCGACTGCCCAGCCGCCGAGATTTCCGCTTCCCGCGCTTCGCCAGTTATGCGCCGCGAAACGAGTCCCCGCCGCGCCGATCTTGCGGGCGACCTCGACGATCATGTCGGCTTTCGCGCCCGATTCTTTTTCGGCAAATTCGGGCGTGTATTCGGCGTAGATTTTTTTGAGTTCTCCGATAAAATTTTCAAAAGTAGGCTCGACGGATGCATTTAATTCCCGCAGACTGTCTTCCCAATTTACCCAATCGCGCAGAAATTTTTCGTTATACAATTTTTCGTCCAAAAGGATTTTGGCAATCGCCAGAAGCACTGCGGCTTCGCTTCCCGGTTGTG
>JBGTSF010000047.1:0-37885 GCA_041940425.1 Pyrinomonadaceae bacterium | reverse complement strand
ACGGCAACCAATAGTATTGGGATTGGCATTGGCACGCCGACATCAAGACTGGTGATTGCCGGTTCGGGTTTATTCAATACAGCCGGTGCCGCACGTTTCGACTTGTTTAATACAACAGCGAATGTCAGCTATTTTCAGAATGTCCTCAATGACGGCAGATGGCAGCTTGGCACGGGAAGCCAAACCCGGATATTAATTGATACCCTCGGAAATGTCGGAATCGGTCAAAACCCGACCGCAAAACTCACTGTTAGCGGTGAAGTTACGACAGCAGGCACTGACGGAGGACGGTTTTCAGCAAATAATCCTAACAATCAAAGCGCGCGCGTGTTGCTTGATTGGTTTAATGACGGAACAAATGATTTTCCCCGCATACGCTACGGCGGTAACGGTCAGGGATCTTCTAACGGTTTTCTCATTCAAGGACCGGGCGATAATACCAAATTCGCCATACTTAATAATGGATTTGTCGGTATCGGAACAACATCACCGCAAGCGACCTTAGCCGTCCACGACACTTTTCCGAAAATACAAATCTTTAACCGCACCGGTAATTTGGGCTTTAACCAAATCGTTGAACAGGATGGAAGTTTACTGTTTCAAACGACAGGCGTTGGCGATGTTTTGGTACTTACACGGCGGGGCAATTTAGGCATCGGTGGAATGGTTCCAAATGACGACACTCGATTAGATGTTAATGGTAAGATGAAAATCAGAACTCTCGGTAGTGTAGGTACAATTCATCTTTGTAGAAACACCTCCGATGAAGTAGCCACCTGTACTTCAAATACCTCCAGCATTCGATATAAAGAAAACATAGATTCTTTCCTCTCCGGTAAAGATTTAATCCGCCGACTGCGTCCCGTTACTTTTAATTGGAAATCGGATAAAACTTCAGACTTCGGTCTCATCGCCGAAGAAGTTGCCGAAGCCGAGCCGCTTTTAACTTTCAAAAACGAGAAAGGCGAGACGGAAGGCGTGAAATACGACCGCATCGGCGTTGTTCTGATTAATGCTGTCAACGAACAGCAACTTCAAATCGAATCACAACAAAAACAAATTAACGAACAAGAGGAAATAATCCGGCAGCAGCAGGCTGAACTTACCGCTTTGAAGAAGTTGGTCTGTTCACAAAATCCGGCGGCTGAACTGTGTCAGCCCAAGAATTAATTTTTTGAGGAGGTAAACGAGATGAAAAGAATTTTTTCAATTTTTCTAACTTTTTTAATTGCCGTTTCTGCCGTCGGACAGACGGGCGGCGGATATAATCTCGAACAAAACGTCATCGGTAACGGCGGCTGGCGGAGCGAGGGCGGCGGATTTACTCTGCTCGGCACGATGGGACAATCTAACGCCGGCTCGACCGCGGCGGGCGGCGGGTTTCATTTGATTGACGGGCTGTGGGCAATCGAAAATCCGACCGCCAATTCCCCGTTTGTCAGCGTCAGCGGCAGAGTTACCCAGGCTCGCGGCATCGGCATTCCGAGAGTTTTGGTAACGATCACCAATCCGACCACAAATCTGAGTTATCAAACCTGGACACAGGCGCAGGGATATTACGGTTTTCCAGAGATTCCGACGGGCGCGAATTATGTAATTGCGGTCAGCCACCGGCATTTTCAGTTCGAGCCGGATTCGATCTCGCTGTTTATCAGCCTTGATCGCGGCAATGTGGATTTTGTTTCGATTCAATAATTTTCAATAGCGGGATTTTAAACGGGAGAAAAAAACTATGAAAAAACGCGGCATTAATTTTTATAAATCATCTTCCATAAAACTATCGGTATTTTTTATAACGGTTTTGATCTCGTTTTTTATCTTCGAGTGGAATTCTTCCGGCGCGGTTCTGGTAACGCGGACATGGGACGGCGGCGGCGCGACGAATAATTGGTCTGAAAGTGCGAATTGGTCGGGCGATAC
Source organism: Pyrinomonadaceae bacterium (assembly GCA_041940425.1). Taxonomy (GTDB): domain Bacteria; phylum Acidobacteriota; class Blastocatellia; order Pyrinomonadales; family Pyrinomonadaceae; genus DATHTS01. Next base: position 35,965 of record JBGTSF010000047.1, on the reverse strand, counting down.
CGTTCCCGGCAGTGGCGACGATGTGGTTTTCGACGGGACAAGCACGAAAAACGCCGTGATTAACGTAAATGTTTCGATTAGAAATCTGAACATCAACAGCGGCTACACCGGAACGATCACGCAAGCCGACGGAACAAATTTCACGATGACCGCAGGCACGACTTCTTCACAGGCGGACGGCGTTTTTGTCTGCGGCAACGGAATCATATCTTTTAACAACGTAATCTACACGATGACGGGCGGCGCGTTTAACTGTCAAAACGGCACGATCAACAGCAGTTTTTTCAGATTGATAATCAACGGCGGCACGTTTAACGCGCCCAGCGGCACGATGACCTTCGGCAGCGGCACAAATCTCCAGTTAGCGGTCGGCGCGGGAGGCACGTTCAATCACTCGAACGGCACGGTTGTTCTGAATAGTTCCGACATAAGATTCAGTTTCGTCGCCGGAGCAAGCGGCGTGCAGGATTTTCATAATCTGACCGTCAATGTTTCCAACGTCGTTTTAAGAGATGATCTGGATTCATTGCGGGTGTTGGGAACGCTGAATCTGATTGACGGCGATCTGCAGCCCGCTATCGAAGCGCACGGTGATATTTTGATCGCCGACACCTTCGGCAACGGCAGCGGGCAAACAGGAACCGGAACGCTGCACATCACCGGCGCAGCGGCGCGAACCGTTACACTGCCGACGCTTGTTTCGGGCGAAGATTATCTTCAAATTGATCTCGACGCGCCGAATGTAACGATGAATGCGAGCGGCGCGGGTCCGGTCAAATTCAGACCGCTGAATTTAATTAACGGAACTTTTAACGCCGGAACAACTCCCGTAACTTTTATTGCCAATGTTTTCCCGTCTCAAACGGGCGGCATTTTTAACTGCGGCACTGCGGTTATCAGATTCAGCGACACGACCTTCACGCAGTCCGGCGGGCAGTTTAACTGTCAGAACGGAGCTATTGAGGGAACAGGCGTGAATGCAAATTTAACTTTTAGCGGCGGAACATTCAACGCGCCTTCCGGTACGATGACCTTCAACGGCGCAACCGTTATTATCCGCAACGAACCGGCAATTTTTAATCATAGCAACGGAACGATTATCTTTACCGGAACTTCTGCCAGAGTCGAAGCATCATCGTCTATTTTTGAGTTCAACAATCTGACGGTGAACGTCAGTAATTCTTTCGCTCTCAATGTCGGAAATGTAACCGCCCGCGTCTTCGGCAATTTAAATCTGACGGGCGGCAATGTATTCGGCGGCAATCTCGAACCTCGCGGTAATGTCGCCGTCGGCAACGGTTTCGGCGGGACTACCAGCAATACGTCAAGTCTGACTTTTGCCGGAAGCAATAATCAGACATATATCAACAACGGCGGCGAAAATCCGCGCGGAACTTGGTCAATTGATAAAACGGGCGGAACGGTAACAGCCGCCAACAGTATAATTCTTCCGATCGCTGCTCAGGTTTTTAATATCACAAACGGTACGCTTTTTTTGAATGACGGGAGCAATCTGACCGCCGGAGTTTTGAATATCGGCGCGGGCGGCAGACTCGTCAATGAATCTTCGACCGTCATCACGCTCGGCGGAAATCCGGTCAACAATGGCGTGCTTGACCTGCAGGGCGGCGGCGCGGCTTGCCCGGAAAATGATACGATCTTGCTCCGTTCGACGGTTGCGGGAACGCGGCGTAACTGGTCAGGCACAGGCGTTTTCCGTCTGGTTGATGTTGACGCGCGCGATATGGGCGGCACCTCGGCGACCGCTCCGGCAATCACGGTTTTCAGCGGCACGAACAGCGGCAACAATAATACGAACTGGACTTTTAACGCCAATTGCCCGCCGGATGTTTCGATCACTCCGTCAAACGTCAATGTCGCCGTAACCGGCTCGCAGACTTTCACGGCAGGCGGCGGTTTTCCGCCATATACTTTCAGTCTGGTAACGAACAATTCCGGCGCGACGCTCAACACCGCGACCGGGCAATATACGGCAGGCACAACGCCCAATGTTATAGATACGGTTCGTGCTACGGACTTTTTCGGCTCGACCGCTGAGGCGACGATCAATGTTACGACGGGCGCGCCCGCGCAGTTAGCTTTTATCACACAGCCTACATCTCAAACCGCCGGAGATGGTTTCGATCCGCCGATTCAGGTCGCCGTCCAAGACCAGTTTGGAAATACAGTAACGAATGCGACAAACGCGGTAACGCTTTCGCTGCAAAATAATCCGTGCGGCGGTTTTGTCTCCATTCCGGGCGGGAATACGCGAAATGCCGTCGGCGGCATCGCCACATTTGATTTCGCCCGCGTGACCACCGCCTGCGAGGGATACACTCTGCAAGCATCCGGCGGCGGACTTACAAGCGCGGTCAGCAACAGCTTTAATATTACTCCCGGATCGCCCGCCGGCGTAAGATTTGTTAATCATCCAATTAATACAACGGCTCTGGAGATAATCACACCCGCCGTTACGGTTGCCGTTGTGGATATTTTCGACAATCGCATACCGAATGCCACCGATGCGATTACGATTGCCATTCAGGACAATCCCGGAAATTCGGTTTTGTCCGGCACATTGACGCGCAGCGCGGTCAACGGGTTGGCGACATTTAATGATTTGTCCCTAAACGGTCCGGGAATCGGTTACACGCTGATTGCCACAGCTGACGGTCTTAATTCACACTTCAGCCTCTCTTTTGACATCACGCGCCCGGATATTTTTGTTACGAACACAGATGACAGCGGCGACGGTTCTCTGCGTCAGGCAATAATTACCGCCAATAATATAACCGGTCTGGACGAAATACGCTTGCAGATTCCCGGCGGAGGAACACCTAAAATCGCTCCTCTAACTAATTTACCGCCGATTTCCAGCCCTGTAACAATTGATCCGTTTACATTCTCAGGAACGCCTTTTGAGTTAAGCGGGGAAAATATTTCGAGCGGCTCATCTGTAGGACTGCATTTTACGTCGGACGGCGGAAGTCAGATCGGCGGTCTGACAATTAATCGCTTCGACACTTTAGTTAAAATCGAAGGAAGCGGCGGAAACAGATTCAAAGCCAACAATCTCGGCACGGATGTAACCGGCAATACGCGGCTTGGCTCTTCGGGCTTTACTGCCGTTCATATTCTTTCGGACGACAATGTGATCGGCACCGGTTCGCTTAGCGAGGGCAATCTCATCGCCGGCGGTATCAGAGGCATAGACATTCAGAGCGGAAGCGGAAATATCATCCAGGGCAACCGCATCGGAACCAACGCCGCCGGAACGGCGGCGATTGTCCCGGGAGGCATTGAAGCGGGAATTCGCATACGGCATACTGCGGGCGCGAATATCATCGGCAATCCCAATTTTGGACAGGGGACAGAAAATATTATTTCAGGTCACATTAACGGAGTTGTTCTCGAATCACAACCCGCCAGCACTGTACTGAATAACTTTATCGGCACGGACATCGGCAGCATTTCCGCAATTCCGAATAACGTCGGTATCAACGTTTTTTCGTCAAATAACCTGATCGAATCTAATACCGTTTCCGGCAACACCAATGAAGGTATCATTCTTCAAAACGGCGGAGATGCAAATACTATCCGGTTTAACCGCATCGGAGCGGGTTTTGCCAGCCCACCTTTGCCGAACACTGTCGGAATTTCAATCCGTTCGTCAAACAATCTGATCGAAAACAACGAAATTGCTTTCAATTCGGCAAAAGGCATCGAATTTCCTCAAGGCAATACGATACCGACAGGCAATTCGATTTTTGCAAATATTCCGATCATTCCCGGTTCGTCTGAAAGCAGTATTTATTCGAATGGCGGTCTGGGCATCAGCCTGACAAACGGGAACGCACCGCTTCTCAATGATCCCGGTGATGCCGATACAGGCGTGAATAACGGGCAGAATTATCCCGTATTGACCATTGCAACAAGCATCGCGGGAAATACCAATATTCAAGGCACGCTCAACAGCACGGCTTCATCAAATTTTACACTGCATTTTTATGCCAATCTTTCCTGCGATCCATCCGGTTTCGGCGAAGGCGGCACATTTATCGGTTCGGCAAATGTCGCAACGACTGCCGGCGGTATTACCGGATTTAATTTGAATTTGCCGGTCGCTGTGCCGACCGGAAGCTTTATCACCGCGACGGCGACCGACGGGCAGGGCAACACCTCGGAATTTTCGCAATGCAAGATCGTTTCTCTGCCCCCGGTTTCGATCAGGGGACGCTTAACCGACAATTCCAACGCGCCTCTTGTTAACACTCAGATTCAGATAAACGGTGGTCTTTTCCGCAAAATCCTAACAAACAGAAACGGCGAATATTCCTTTGTCAATTTGCCGGGAGGAAATAATTATACCGTTACGCCGATTTTAAAAGATTTTACCTTCAGTCCTTTGAGCCGCAGTTATGCGAATTTGACGACCGATCAAACCGACCAAAACTTTACCGGAACGAAAACCGCTTTCACGGTTTCCGGCAGGATTCGTTCCCAGGAAGGAAACTCATTACTGCCTTTGCCGGGTGTAACCGTCAGTTTGTTGAGCGGTGTAAATCTCGTTCGTTCAACTGTGACCGACGCCAACGGCTTTTATTCATTCTCGAATATTGCGGCGGGCAGTTATTCCGTAACTCCTTCAAAACAGAACTACGCATTTTCGCCTTCGTCCGCCGGCGTAACGGTTTCGCCGAATGACGCGGCGGCGGATTTCACCGCGCAGAATCTGCTCAGCCAGCTTACCGGGCGAATTTTCTTTACCGGCAATACGGGAATAAAAGCGATGAACGCGAACGGCAGCGGTCTGGTTACGGTTCTTCCCTATACTCTGGACAGTTTTTTAAGCGTCGCAGTTTCGCCTGACGGCAGAAAAATTGTTAGCAGTGTTCCAAGAGTCGCGGACGGCGGCATAAGCGGAAGATCGGTCGTTTACATAATTAGCACAGCGAATCTTGACGGCAGTAATCTTGTTCAATTTCCCACACCATGGGCAGAAAAGTTGAATCTTTCATGGTCGTTTGACGGAACGAAACTCGCTTTTATCGCTCCGGGCGGAGCTATTTTTACAATGAATCCCGACGGAACGAATCCCATTCCGGTAATCTTTCAGGGCGGCGGTCAGATTTCCCATGTCAGTTGGTCGCCGGATGGCACAAAATTCGTTTTTTCTTCTTCGAGCGGCATATTTACCGTTAATTCCGACGGCAGTAATCTCACACAGCTTGTAACCGCGACAAACGCCTCCGCACCGTCGTTTTCTCCAAACGGCACGAAGATAGCGTTTATGAACGGCGGCAATCTTTTTGTAATGAATCCCGACGGCAGCAGCCAAACGCAGATCGCTTCAAATATCAGCCTCAATCAGAAGCCTGCGTGGTCGCCCGACAGTTCGCGCATAGTTTTCAACAGAGGCGGCGCGGTCAACAGAATCCAGAGTGTCGAAGCGAACGGCGGCGGCTTGGTAACAATTGCCGACAATGAATTCGGAACGAATTTTTCGTGGGGCGTACCGCCTGAAATTGCAACCGGAACGGGCGCGAATGTAACGGTTCAGGCAGGCGGCACGAGCCTGACGTTTTCCGGTGTCGGCACAGCCGGAACGACCACCGTTACGCCGATTCCGCCCGCTTCTGCCGGAACTTTGCCGGGCGGGTTTGTTTTTGGAAATGTTGCGTATGAGATCACCACGACGGCTGTTTTCACGCCGCCAATCACGGTTTGTTTCAATGTGCCGCAATCCGCCGCGCCGACCGAAACGGCTTTTAATGCGCTTTCATTAATGCACAACGAAGGCGGCGTTTTGGTTGACCGCACGACCAGCCGCAACTTTGCGACGCGGACGATCTGCGGTCAGGTTTCGACGCTCAGCCCGTTTGTCCTAGCGGAACAAATTGATCCGAATCTGCCTTCCATCACCGGTTTGGTCGTTGATACGAACGGCGATCCGTTGAGCGGGGTTATTGTAAAACTTACCGGAACCGAAACGCGCTTTGCCCAGACCGACAGCTTCGGCATTTTCAGTTTTAACAATCTGACACAAAGCGGAAATTACAATACCCAGCCGAAACAGACCGGATATCTCTTTACCGAATACAGTCAGGATTTTGTCAATCTCACGGGTGAAAATGCGGTCGTCTTTACCGGCGAACAAAACAATTTCAGCATCGGCGGAAGAGTTGCCGACGGAAACGGAAACGGCGTGAGCGGCATCATTGTCCAACTTGACGGAGCGTTTTCCGAATTTGCCGTAACCGACGGCAGCGGCGATTACGTTTTCTCAAATCTTCCGGCTGACGGTTTTTACGTCATCACGCCGACCGGCGGAAGCGGAAGTTTTGTTCCCTCACAAATTATGGTTGACGCGCTGACGAGCAATTTCGGCGGAAATAATTTTATACAGCTTGCGCCGACCGCCGCCGGTGTTTCGGTCGGCGGAAGAATCTCGGCGGCAAACGGCGGCGGAATCCCCGGGGCGCAAATTTCAATTACGAATTTAAATGGCGAAACGCGGGCAGTCGTTTCCAATTCATTCGGTTATTACCGATTTGAGAATGTCCGCGCCGGTGAAACTTATGTATTGAATGTGCAAAGCCGAGAACATCAATTTCCCGACGCGCCGCGTTTGATCTTTGTCAATGAAGATTTGACCGGTATGAATTTTACAGCTTCTCCATAACACGAAAATGACGGAAAAAATTTCGTGTTTATAAATCCGTCAATAAAATAACCGACAGCCGTTGCTGTCGGTTGAGGCAAATATGAAAATTGAAAAATCTTTCCGGTTGTTACGGCACATCGCCGTCATTTTGTCCGATCGGTCGGGCATCCGACTCGGCTAAATCTTTTCTGACCAGCAAGACGAGATCAACGCCCGGACGAAGCGGAAATTCGCCCGCGATCTTATAATGCGCCGCGTATCTTTTCCGCACATCCGCGTCCTGGTCCGGTGTCTTGGCGACGATCATTTCCGCAGAATTGGCATCAACCAACTGACCGTAAAAATGCGCGTTTTTGTAATCTCGCAGATACCACGGCATTGACCAGTAATCGGGCGAAACGACCTCGACGGTCGCGTCTTTTCCCCTGCCGCTTTTTTCCGCGTAATACTCTATCCGCTCGATCAAATCCAGAAAACCGCGCTTCGTGTGCGCATAGATATACGGCATCGCCTCGTCGTCATAGCGGACGAAATTTAATTGATAAGTTTGAAAACCTAAAACCGCAACCGCCGCGAAAGCCAGCAAACCGCCGACGACTTTTTGATTAAAATCTTCGACGCGCAGGAGTTCGCCGATGCCGTAGCCGGCGATCAGGCACATCGGAAGCAGAAACGAGATTATCAGCCAAGGCGTTTTATACGGGATCAGAGTGTAAGCCAGAAACAGCCCGAATGCCCAGAGCGCGGTAAAAAGCGCGAAGCGATGCCGCGCTTTGGCGAGCGCGATAAGACTGCCGATTGCCGACAAAATGACGATCGGCGATTCGATCTCCCAGAGCCATTTCGCGTATGCCAGCATCCCGTTCTGAGTATGGTCTTTGCTTCCGGTTTTTGTCCAGATGGCGTAGGCTTCGAAGGCTTTCTGCACGCCTTCCGGGTATGTGAAAAACGACGAGAAAAATAGAATTCCGAGATAGATGAAAAGTGCGACGACGGCGATCAAAAGCAAAACGATGTTTGAATTGTCGCCCAGTTTTTTGCGGAAATTCGACCATTTGAGCGGCACGGGTTCGAATTCGTTCCCGCCGAAATCGCCGACCATTCCGCCGTAAATTTTTCGCCAGATGACAACGCAGAAACAGGCGATGATAAAAGTTCCGAGCGTGATAAAAGCCGTTTCCTTCGTTGCAAAAAGCAGAACTGCCGAAGCCGACGCGAGCAAAAGATAGATCGGTCTGCCCTCGTCCCACGCCAGCAGCATCCGCATTACGAAAATTATCAGAACGACCTCGAACAGAAAAAAACCGATGCGAAAAGCCCAAACCGCCGTCTGATTATTTCCGCCGATGGTGTTTGAAAGATTTATGACCGAGGGCAGAAAACTTATTAATAAAATCAAAACCATCCAGCCGATAGCGAAAATCCCCACTTTGCGGCGTTCGATAAAAAAGAGGATCGAAAGCACGATCGCGTAGCTGAAAAAAACGAACAAAATCTCGTGGATAAAATAGCGCGAGATATAAACCATTCCGGGCGAGAGCGCGAGAAAAAGCGCGGCGAACAGCGAACCGAATTTGCCGATGTAATTTTTCAAAAAGAAGGTCATCACGACAATCAGAACGCCGAAGACCGCGACGCTTCCGCGAATGCTCAAAGTGTTGAGACCAAAAATTTTCGTTACCGCCAGCGCGAGATAATACAGATCGGGACCGTGATAATTTGCCGGATCGTATTTATAAACGCCGTCGCGGAAAAGCGACATCAGAAAATAACCGTTCACGCCTTCGTCGTGATGAAGCGCGCGGGTTTCAAGTTGAAAAAACCGCAAAACCGTCGCTATAACCGTGATCGCGGCGCACGCCGCAAACCACAGGACATCAATTTTGTTTTTTTCAAAATTTTCAGACTGTTCGTTTTCTTCGATTTGCTCGTTGATTTCTTTGTTCTTTTTGCTCATCCCTGAAAGCTAATTTACTTTATAAACTTTATTGTCGCCGCTCTGCGCGATCAGTTTGAATTTTTTGAGGAAATCTTCATTGACGTTCGTCCAACGCCGCTCTTCGGGCGTTACGATAATATAATCTATCCCGTATTTTCGCATCAATATCTCAGCCGTCGCGTCGCCCGCGTAGATTCTTTTCAGATCGTCTTCGCGGTCTTTGAAATCAATGCCGTAAGACGCGAGATGCCCGACATATCGCATCAGAGATCGTCTGCCACTCAAAACGACGGGCGAATTAAATGTCGGCGCGTTGGCAAATAAAGCTTCGGGCGCGGTTTTTTCTTTGATGCGTTCGGCAACGCGAATCGCGTCCGCATTAAAAACATTATAATTTATCTGTCCCGAAACGACTCGCCAAACATCTAATGCGCCAGCCAAAATCAAAACAACAAAACAGCCAACTGCGACAATTTTCAAAATTAAATCCTGTCTAAAAAGCCAGACCAGACCGATAGCGACGAACGGCAGCGAACCGACAAACCAATAGATCAGGACCTTGATATTGTCCCATTGCCACGGTGCGAGTTTCATCAGATTCGAGACAACAAACAGAAAGAAAAACGGCAGATAGAAGCTCAAGTGCTGAGTGCTGAGTGCTGAGTGCTGAGTTTTTTTCTTTTTGTCATCGCTTATTTCTTTTTGAGAAAAAGCGAGATAAATTCCGAAAATTAAAAGCGGGAAAAGTATTCCGGTGTTTTTTATCCAGAACCAGATGAAATTTTCTTCGCCCGCGTCCCAGCCGAAATGATAGGCGATAAATTCTTTGGCATTCGTCGCGCTTCCCGCCATCGCCCAGAGGAGTTCGGGAACCGCAACGAGCGAAACGCCGGCACCGAACGCGATCCATTCGCGCCATCGTTCGGGTTTCCAGATAAAAACAAAAACTCCGACGACAAACAAAACCACAAGGCTGTGCAGATGAATCAAAGGTAGAGTTCCGGCAAGCAGACCGATGAGGAAAAGGGTAATTGGTAACTGGTAATTGGTAATTGGTTTTTCGCTTATTTCAGATTTCTTTTTTCCTTTTTTCTCCTCGTCTCCCTCGTCCCTCGTCCCTCGTCCCTCGTCCCTTTCAAACACTTCCCAAATCTTTTTCAAAACGATGAGCGTCAGAGGCATTCCGAGCAGAAGGCTTCTCTGCGTCATAAACAGAACGACGAGCGAATTGCCCCAGCGAAATTTTTCGCCGATTGTGTAATCGCGCGGCAACGCATTGAGAAATTCGAAAAAGCCTTTCGCCTGTTCCTTGAAATCATTGAAAAACCACAAAAAGCCGAGTCCGCCGCTGAAAAACAAAAGCGCGGGCGCGATCTTTCCGGCTAAACTGTTATTGGTAAATTTGAAAACGAATCTTTCCAAAATCACCAACAGCGAAAAAGCCCAGACCGTGTTTTGCAAGTGCATCGCGCCTTTTACGTCCGCGCCGATTTTCACCACGCAGGCGGTCAGAAAATCCGCAATGAACGGGTAGGAAAATTTCGCGCTCGCATACGAAGGATTTTGCGGCGGAAAATTATTGCCGTCGGTAAAAGAAAAAATCGCGCCGAGATGAAACGGCAGATCGCCCAAGTTTTGCGAGCCGCCCGTGAAAATCCCCTCCGATGTTTCAAACATCGCGCGTTCGAAGAAAAACCAGAAAAGCAGGAAGAAAAATAAATAATAAATAAATCCGAGCGTCCGTTTCCGATTTGCGCCCTGTAATTTACCTTTCGCGCTCGCCCAATCGCGCCGGAATTTTTGCTGAAAATCTTTTTTTGTAAATAAAACAAGCGGCAGACTTGCAATCACAAGCGCGATTAAAACCGTTACAATCGAAAGTCCGGCAAAATTGGCAAGCAAAAAACCGAGCGTTCCAAAAATCGCCGCGCCGATGATATTTCCCGCCGAAAATCTCCACAAAAAAGTCTCTTCGTCGGCGAAAAGATACGTCAGCGCGAAACCGCTGAAAGCAAGGATTAATATGAAAATTAAAGTAATAAACATACCAAACTAATAATAGCCGCTCATTTTTTGTAATTGTATTTCCGCTTTTTCAACTTTGTTTTCTTTATCGAATGAAATGAAAAGAAACTCGATTGCTATCGGATCAATCGATCTGAAAATTTCTTCGAGATAAAAGGTAATTCTTTTACGCCCGTCAAATTCCGATTCATCACCTTTACCCAGCATTTCAATAATTTCTTCATAATTTTTACCGATCAAAATTTTTTGTTCAACCAAATAACGCGCCATTGCGGGGCGAGGATTTTTTCTGTCAATAGTGCCTGTTACGTCAGCACTGAGCCATTTCTCTTTCTCGTATGGAATCGGTGAAATAAGACTTCTCTGCCAACTGCTTGTATAACGACAGTTTTGAGTAAAAACCAGAACGAATGCGACAACTACGCTGAATCCGAGTATTAGAAAAATATTAAAAGTAAGATGTTTATCTTTCATTTTTCCTTTTCAAAATTAAGCCACAATTTCCGCATTTCTCAAAATCCATCTTAAAGGTTAGAATATCCAATTTGAAATTTGAACTCTGAAATTTGAAATTTATATGTTACAAGCCGGAATCGTTGGTTTGCCCAACGTTGGAAAATCTACTTTGTTTAACGCGCTGACCGCGCAGGAAGCCGCGCTCGCGGCGAATTACCCGTTTGCGACCATCGAACCGAATATCGGTGTCGTCGCCGTGCCGGACGAACGGCTCGCCGTTTTGGAAAAAATTCATAAGGCGCAAAGAGTCGTTCCCGCGACGGTCGAATTTGTTGACATCGCCGGATTAGTAAGAGGCGCGTCGAAGGGCGAAGGTTTGGGAAATCAATTCCTTGCCAATATCCGCGAAACCGACGCGGTGATTCAGGTCGTGCGCTGTTTTGAAGACGAAAATGTCGTCCACGTCGAAGGCTCGGTTGATCCGATCCGCGACATTGAAACGATTCAGATCGAATTGGCTTTAGCCGATCTCGCATCGGTCGAAAAACGCCGCGACAAAGCGCAGCGCAGTGCGAAAGCGGGCGACAAACAGGCTAAAGCGGAAATGGAAGTATTGGAAAAACTTCTGCCCGTTCTTGAAGAAGGTCGTCCGGCGCGTGCTGCCGAACTTTCGGACGAAGAAAAAAAGATCGCCAAAAGTTTTTTCCTTTTGACAACCAAGCCGACGATCTATGCGGCGAATGTTGACGAAGAAACGCTGGCAAACCCGGACGCGAATCCGCACGTTCAAAAAGTCAAAGAATACGCCGCGAAAGAAAATTCGGAAGTCGTCGTCATCTGCGCGAAACTCGAAGCCGAACTCGTCGCGCTCAGTGAAGAAGAAAGAAAAGAATACTTAAACGATCTCGGAGTCCAGTCGAGCGGTGTCGGCAATATGATCAAATCGGCTTATAAATTGCTCGGCTTGATGAGTTTCTTAACCGCCGGAGAAAAAGAAGTCCGCGCGTGGACGATTCCCGTCGGGACGAAAGCGCAAAAGGCAGCCGGAGAAATTCATTCCGACATCGAACGCGGTTTTATCCGCGCCGAGATTATTTCTTACGACGATTTAGTAAATTGCGGCTCGCGCAAAGCGGCGGCGGAAAAAGGTCTGGCGCGGCTCGAAGGCAAAGAATATATTATGCAGGAAGGCGATGTCGTGGATTTTCGCTTTAATGTTTAATCGGATTTATTGACTGAAGCAGAAGGCAATCTCGTCAGCGCAGGCTTCTGCCAGTAGGATTCGATTTCAGCTTAAATTTTTCGCCTGTTTTGTTTATAATAATCGGCGATGTTTCGACGCATCACAAAATCAAAATTTTTTGCGATTTTTATTTCCGCTTTTCTTTGCCTGAATCTAAGCGGCTCGTTTTGTATTGCTTACTGTCAGGTAGAAATGGCGAAAACCGAGCATTGTCCGCTGACGAAACCGGATGCGGAAAGCTGTCCGATGACAAAGGGCGGGCAGAAAACCAGTTCGGGTTCGCTTGCCAAAATCGCCAAAGGACACGCGCTCGATTGCTGCGCTCCGGCGATAAATTATTTCGCCGCCCCGCTCGAACATTATCAATTTTCATTTCAAACTGCGGACACGCCGAAAAACGGAACGTCATTTTCGCTAAACGCCGCGTTTGAAAAAATTTCTTACACACCGGATTTTTCCTATCAAAAACCGCTTTACGACTACCGGAAAGCGCGTCTGAAAATTTGCGTCTTTCGGATTTAAAAACTCTCTTTGCCAGACATAAATCGCATATTCATTTCAAACCGGAAGGTTTGGCAAGAAAGTCTTTAAAATTTTGAAAGGAGTAATTTTAAATATGAAAAAGAAAATAATCATCGCTTTTACAGCGATGCTTGTCTTCGGACTCGTCGCGGTTGTTTACGCTTACAACCGCACCGAAACGAATAGTCAAACGGCGCATTCCTGCCCGATGAAAAGCGAAACCGCTTCCGCGGATAAAAAAGATTCGTGCTGCGGAATGGCTGATTGCTGTAAAGACGGCAAATGCAAAATGGACGGTGCGTGTTGCGGCGACCACGACGCCTGCCCGATGAAGGACAAACAAAAATCGGAAAATCAATCGGTTGATTATTCGAAGATCACCGTCTCGGACGAATCGGTCGAAAACTGCTGCGGTTCGGGCGAAAGCTGTTGCGGCGGCGGCGCGTGCTGTAAAGGCAAACACGGCTAAATTATTTTTTAGCTTAAACAGGAAAAGATAGTCTATTTTTTGACTGCCTTTTTCTACTTTAAAATCTTAAATGCCCTCGGTAGGATTCGAACCTACAACCAACGGATTATGCTTACCTACTTCGGCTTTCGCCGCCTCTTTCGAGTTTGTGGTCTGGACTTTCTCTTCTCTTTACGAGTCTGCCGTCAAGTCTCTACACCTTCCGAAAACGATTTCGGCTTGGCTCGGGATTACCGTATCTTTTCAGACTTAGGCTTCCCCGAATTTGACAGATTCTACTAAAATGCTGTTTTTTATTAACAACAAAATAGCAACCCATTTTTTGAAAACCATCCGGGAAATTTTCCCGCTTAGGTTTTATCAAACATCAAGTCCGCTGCTCTAACCGTTGAGCTACAAGGGCAAAACTTTATTAGTTTAGATGAAACTCGTTTGGGCTTCAAGCGTCAGATGAAATTATTGAAAAAGAGGTTTAAAAATTATTGCATCTTTAATTTTCGACGCTCTTTCCGGCAGAGTTTTGGCGATCTCCGTCGTGTCGTCGTTCGGATAATCCGATTTTAACGCGCTTTCCATTTCATTAAAATCTCTTTCTTTCAAAAGCGATTCGAGAACGAAAAGATCAATGTCGCCGAAATTTTCGATTCCCAGAGCGTTCGGAATATTCTCGCCCAAAACTTTCGTCTGCGACAGGTCGAATGTCCAATCCAGAACTTTTTCAACCGGATCATGATCGGGAAATCTCTCCTTGACCAAAGACAAAATCCGACTTTTGCCTTCGACGTTCATCAAAAGGGCGAGAAAAAATCTCTGCTCGTTGTCGGTGATATAACTGCGGCGTTTGACGATCTGCTCGACATTTTCACGATGCTCGAAAATTTTCGGAAAGATATTTGCCCGTTCGCCGTGCCGCGCGCGCGCAATGTTCATAAATTTTTCAAATCTTTCGGCTGGCGCGTTCGGATTAAATATCTGGTCGAGTTTATTGGATTGCAGCATACTTCTGAGATTTGAAAGGATCGAAAACGTCGTCTGAAAATCCGCCGTTTCGAGCCATTCCGAGATCATCTTGTCCGTTTCGGGATGTTTGGCGCGGATGAGCGCGGAAACGCTCTGCAATTTTTTTATCGTATCGGGTTCTTCAAAAAACGGGTCAATCGCCAGGAAAGGTTTGTAATAGGAAAACTGCGGCAGGTAAAGCGGGCTTTTATGCGTGCGGACGACGATCGTCGCCGACGGCTGATCGAGATGAAAAAGCCCGTGAATATACTGCCGTCCGGCTTGGATTTCCTGCACGTCGCCGACCGATAGAAGATCGCAGGTTTTCAGGCTGATGTTTCCGATCTCGGTAAAAGTATTTATCTTCTCGCTCGTTTCAAATTCGAACCAGCTGTGAATGCTCGAACCCATCAAGACCTGAAACGCGCCGCAAAAAGCGTGTTGATGAACGGCGGTCGTGCCTTCGAGCCAGAAATATACGTCAACGTGAAAACGCGGGCTGTTGTAAAGCGTAATCGGCGGATCGCCGAATTTTCCGGCGACATCGCGCTGTTCGGGCAGATGAGTTTGTTTAAGAGTCCATTCGATCACTTCCCACGCCGACAGTTTTTCCGGCAAATTAGCTTCCCGTAGAGCGTTTGCCGCAATCGCCGGAAAAATCGTTTCGTCGTAATTTTTTTCGCGCCAGAGATACTCGACCTTCGCGCCCAAGGTTTGAAATTGTTCCATAAAATTTTAATTAAAGGTTTCCGGCGGCTGAGGCGGAGGCGTAAAAGATTTTTCTTCGGGAACTTTCGACAGATAACGCAGTATCATAAAGACCGCAGCCACGCTCAAAAATAAAAAAACGATTCCGATCATCGTCGCCCAGCCGCTAATCGCTTCCGGCAATTGTTCCGCCGGCGTTCCGCCTGCCATCAAAACTACTGAAAAAATTATTCCGATAATAAACGGAATCACGATCTGCAATCCGAAACCGGCGGCAAAGGTAAATAATGCCCAGAGAGCGGCGTTGCGGTCATAATCTTTAGCCGATTTATAAGCTAAGATCGGAGCCACGATCAAAACGACTATTCCCAGAATACTAAGCATTGTTTTTACCTCTTTTATTCAAGATTGATTGATTTTAAACTCCGGCGGCGGAGGCGGTTTTGAATCGCTTTCCTGTTCGGGAACACGATCCAGATATCGAAAAACGAGATATAGACTGATAAAACTTGCAACGATGGATATGAGATTTACCACCATCTCGTATCTGGCATAACTTTCCTCAGCCCAACCGAACCCTTCGACCGCGACGGCGAGTAAAATATATAAACCGAAGGCAACCAGAAATTGAGTTCCGATAAACGCCGCCGATGCGATAAACGCCCAGAGAAAAGGATTTCGCCCGGTTTCTTTGGCTTTTTTATAGCCGAAATAGATCGCCAGAATGACCAGAATCATTTACAGACACCTCACAAATTTGTTTTCTTTACCAACGAGAATTATTTTTGCCCGAACGCCCTGCAGAAACCGGCGCGTATTCGATAAATAGTAAAATGATAAAAGCAAAAAGCAAAGCCCGAAAGCAAACAATCAAAGAATTTTCGCATCATTTTCTACTGACTGCGGCAGTTCTCTCCAAAATAGCGCGGATTTGCGGTTTTTTAAAAACTTTGTTGGCTTAACGCTTTTGAAATATCCGCTTAATCTGCTATATTTTGCCCAATTCTTTTCAAATTTCTACAAATATCAAGGGGGCAACAAATGAGTTTTGTTTATAATTCGGCGGTAAAAATGGAAAGGAGATTTTTCAGACAACCGGGCGGACTTTTTACGCACGAATTAAAAGCTCAAGTCTTTGCATAAGCGGTTTTCAAATATACAATTGGAAACTGCTTGCTTTTTTTATATTAAAAATTTTCAAAGGGAGAAAATATGGCTACAACAACTGCGGATAATTTTGGAGTAACGGGAGATTTGGAAAAGCACCCGAAAGGACTTTACGTGCTTTTCAGCACTGAATTGTGGGAGCGTTTCAGTTTCTATTCGATGCTCGCGCTTTTTACGCTTTACTTGCGCGATCCGGTCGAAGGTTTCGGCTGGACAGCCGCCGAAGCGACCGGGCTTTATGCCAATTATTTGATGTTCGTCTATGCCAGCCCGCTGATCGGCGGTTTGATCGCCGATAAAGTTACGGGCTATCGCAAAGCCGTGATGATCGGCGGTTTGTTCTTTATCGCCGGACACGGGCTTCTTTCGATTCCTGCAATGTGGGCGGTTTATGCCGCTCTGACCTGCCTGGTGATCGGAAACGGTTTCTTTAAACCGAACGTCTCGACGATGGTCGGCAACCTCTATCCCGAAGGCAGTCATATGAAAGACCGCGCCTACAACATCTTTTATATGGGCATCAATATCGGGGCATTTCTCGCGCCGGTCGTGATGGAGATCGTCAAAGCGTATTTCGGTTTCCACGCCGCTTTCGCCGTTGCCGCTTTCGGAATGGTCATCTCGGTAGCGATTCTCTGGTTTTTCAAAGGCATGGTCGAAGACCCGGAAAAAAGTCCGCTTCGTGATGCCGAACAAGCAGCCGACACGGCGGCAACCGCCGTTGACGCGCCGCCGCACGGTATCAGCGATCAGGACGAAGGCGGACACCGCGCCAGAGCAAATGCGATGGATGCCGTGCCGGATTGGAAACGAATCGGCGCGCTGATCGTTATTTTCGCCATCGTCATCGTTTTCTGGATGGTGTTCCACCAGAACGGTTCGACCTTGACCTACTGGGCGGACGACAACACGGCGTGGGACGTTTCCGGCACGATCTCGAACGCGATCAATCCGTTCTGGGTCGTTACGCTGACATTCCCGCTCGTCTGGTTCTGGGGCTTTCTCGACCGTCGCGGAATGGAGCCTTCGACACCGACCAAGATGGCTTTCGGAATGCTTCTGACCGGGCTTTCGTTCTTCGTTCTCTGGTATGCGGCAACTATGGGCGAACGCCAGCTTGCCACGCCCGAACAGCTTTCCAACGGTTCTTTCCGCATTAACGAAAGGGTTTTGGAAAATTTGAAAGCCGACGGCGTTCCCGATGCGGTCTTGGAAAAGATCAGAACCGCCAAAGACGCGGAAGACAAAAATCTGATCTACGACGTAAAATTCTCCAAAAAAGAAGACGAAACGACCAAACGGCAGCTTTCCGGCGAGGAAAATCTGATAACGACTTTGAACAAGGTCGCGCCGGGACAGATCGAACCACACCGGAACGCATTTCTGCAAAGGTCGTATCTGTTTCAGGTTTCACCGTTCTGGCTGATCTTCGCCTACGCGATTGTAACTTTGGGCGAACTGATGCTTTCGCCGATGGGCTTGTCGCTCGTCTCGAAGGTCGCGCCGATTCGGATGCGCGGGCTGATGATGGGCGGCTGGTTTGTGGCGACGGCGATCGGAAATAAATTGACGATGATCGGAATTTACTGGAGCATCTGGTATCAGTCGAACTTCTTCCTCATTCTCGGCGCGATGGCTCTGGTGATGTCGGTCGTGCTGTTTCTTTTGCTCAAACCTTTGAAAAAGGCAATGCCCGGAGTTTAGGGATTTTCAAAGTGTAAAAATTAATCAAACGGCGATTCGGTTAAATTACTAAGCCGAATCGCCGTTTGATTTTTTCTTTAAACTTTTTTTAATTTGTTTAGATTTCTAAAGCTTTTACTTTTCCGTCTTCCTCGATCAAACGGCAAAGCGGTGCTTTGTGGTCGTGATAAAAAAGACAAATCCAACCTTCTTCGACGGCTTTCGGAATCAAAGTTTTTTTTGCCTGCAAGGTTTCGGTCGGAAAAAGATCGTAGCCCATGATCCACGCCTCCGGCAGATGCGCCCGCGTCGGGATGAGATCGGCAAAACCGTAGAGCGTTTTCCCGCCGCGTTTTAAGCAAACGGTCTGCATCGTTTCCGAATGACCGCGAATTGTCTGCATCGTCAAACCTTCAACAACTTTATATTCGTCCGGCATCAACTCCATTTGCCCGTTTTCCAAAACAGGTCGCCAATTTTCCGCAAGATAACTCGCGCGGTCTCTCTCATGCGGATTTTCGGCGTGTTCAAATTCGGATTTGGAAACGAGATAGCGGGCGTTGGGAAATTGAGGAAGCGGTTTTTGGTCTTTGGTTTTTGGTTTTTGGTTTTCCGTTTTTTCTAATTTGTAATTTGTAATTTGCAATTCGTCATTGAAAATCGTGTTGCCGCCCGCGTGGTCGAAATGCAGATGCGTATTGACGACGATCGTGATGTCTTCGGGCGCACAACCGGTTTTTTCAAAAAGAGTTTGAGCAAAAGATTTTTCGCGGAAGATGCCGTAGATTTCGGTTTGTTTTTCCGTCCATTTTTCGCCGATCCCGGTTTCGATGAGAATTTTTTCGGTCGGAGTTTCGACGAACAGACAATTCATATTGAGCCGGACGCGATTCAGCTTATCAGGCGAACATTTTTTTTCCCAGAGAACGCGCGGCACGACTCCGAACATCGCGCCGCCGTCTAACCAAAACTCGGTGTCGGGAATGATTTCTATTCTGTAATCGCCAAATTCCATTGTTGGCAGTAGGCAGCGGCAGTAGGCAGTAAGCAAATTTTTATTCGGAAAGTCCAACTAAAATCTACTGCCTACCGCCTACCGCCAAGTGCCTACTTCTTCTTAGGTTCAGCCGGTTTCGGCGCGTTCTTCGGCGCGGTTTTCGGCTTTTCTTCCTCGACCTGCGCTCCCGGCGGCAGTTCGTCCGGCATCTGCTGGGGCATCATTCCCGGCGGAAGCTGCTGCTGTTCGGGCATTTCCGGTGTCGGAACTTCGAAATCTACGGCAACCTCGACCGGATTATTCGCCTTGATCTCTTCCAGGACCTGCTTTTCTTTTTCCGCCTGAAGTTTTTGCTTGACGTAATCTTCGACCGGCATTTCTCTCGCCATCGGGTTTTCCGGGTCTTTGAACATCGTCGAAACCAGAATATGCCGCGCGTCGAACGTGCGTTTGACCTGCCCGTCATTGCCTTTCGTTTCGTCGAGTTTTTCGAGCTTGATAATATGATAACCGAATTTCGTCGGCACGAGTTCGGCGTAAACTTCGCCCGGTTTCAGCGTGAAAACGGCTTTTTCAAATTCGGGAACGAACGAACCTTCGACGATATTTTCGTAAAGTCCGCCTTTTTCCTTACTGCCCGGATCATCGGAAAACTCTTTGGCTAAAGCCGCGAAATCTTCGCCGCCTTTCGCTCTTTGGAGAAGCTGTTCGGCTTGCGCTTTCTTTTCTTCCTTACTTCCGAGTTCGGGATGTTCCGAGAGATATTTCTGCACGTCCTCGTCCGTCACCTTGGTCTTTTCGGCAAGATTTTTGGTCGCGTAGCGGCGGGCGAGAAACTGCGCTTTTTGTAGTTTGGTCTGAAGCTCGACCTTTTCAAAGAAATTTTCCGGCAGACCGTTGTCGGCAGCGCCTTTTTTGCTCATCGCTTCGTCATAATAGATGCGCGTTTTGGCGAAATAATCTTTCGCCTGTTTGAGTTCTTCCTCGCTGATCTCGCGGTCGGCGGGAATATTGCCGCCTTCTTTGGCAAGCGCGATCTTCGAATCTATGAATCTCTGAAAAGCGGCTTCTCTCGATTTGGCGTTGTTCGAGCCGAGACCGACCGAGTCGAGGATCGTGCGGTCGCCGCCTTCGCCGTTCCAGAACGCATTGACCTGTTCTTCGCTGATAAAGCCGAACGCCGGCATCGGACCTTTGTCCTTGTTGATCGCGCGGTCGTAATTGACCGCCATCAGTTCGTATTCGATATTTTCAAGTTCGCGCAGGATATTGGCATCGCTCGCCACGCCTTCTTTTTCCGCTTGCGAAGCAAGAGCCAGAATTTCCCCTACATTTTCCGCCAATTCCTTTTTCGCTTCGGGATTTTGCGACAATTGTCGAAGCATCATCGGATTTAAATCTTCGAGAATATATTCCATATCCTGTTTGGAAATATGCTCGCCCGCACCGTGACTGCCGAATTTCTTTTTCCAAACGACCAGTCCCGCGCCGATCAGCAAAAAGATTCCCAGAAGAATCATGAGTTTCGGCAGCGCGCCCATTCCCCTTGCCGAAGCAGCAGAGGCGGTCGCGGTTTTACCCGCCGGAATCGGTTCTTCGACCGTTGTTTCCGAAACAGGTTCTTCATCAACGGTTTCTGTTTCTTCGGCTTCAACCGCCGCCGTTTCTTCGGCGACCGTTTCCGTTTCTGCCGTTTCATTTTCCGGCGCAGACATTTCGACGGTGTCTGCTTCGGTTAATGCCGCCGTCTCGCTGGTTTCCGGCGTCTCTTCGGATGCGGTTTCCGGTCTTGTTTCTTCAGAGATATTCTCTTCCGCCGTAAAATCGTTTTCGTTTTCGTGTTCGGTATTATCTTTTGAATCAGTATTCATTTAAATTTTCCTCTTTTTTTAAAATCCCTTATGCTGTTAACTGCTGTTAAACTTTTTCGCTTTGAACCAGTTCGAGCAAAACGCCGCCCGCCGATTTCGGATGAACGAACGCGACCAGACAGCCTTCCGCGCCGACGCGGGGTTTTTCGTCAATTAAACGCATTCCCTGCTCTTTTAGTTTCGCTAAAGACTCTTCGATATTTTCAACTTCGACGGCGATATGATGAATCCCGCCGCCGCGCTTTTGCAAAAAATTCGAGATCGGCGAATCATCTGACGTAGGTTCTAACAATTCGATTCGCGTTTCGCCAATCGGCAGCATCGCCACGCGCACCTTCTGATCTTCGACCGTTTCGGTGTGAACATTTTCCAAACCGAGCGCGTCAGACCAAAATTTTAACGCTTCCGTTATGCCGTTTGTCGCTATGCCGAGATGATTGATTTTCATTACTTATTTCAAAATTTCCTCAACTGCCGAATACGGATTGTTTTTCTTTTCCGCGATTTCCAACGCCAGTTTTTCCAGCTTTTCATTTGTGCCGTTTTTATTCAAAACATCCGAGAGAAGTTTTTCCTGCAAAAGTTCGAGCAAACGCCATTTGGCAATCGCTTTTCTTCTCTCTAAGTTTTCGCCCTTTTTTTGAAATTCTTCGTAGCTTTCGATGGCTTTTGACAAATCTTCGATGCCTTTGTTTTCGGTCGCAATCGTTTTGACGATCGGCGGATTCCAGAAATCGGGGCGATGCGCGAGCGTCAAAAGTGCTTCGAGTTCTTTTTCCGTCCGAAGAACGCCTTCGCGGTCGGCTTTGTTGATGACGAAAACGTCGCCGATCTCCATAATTCCCGCCTTGATCGCCTGTATATCGTCGCCCATTCCGGGAACGAGAACGACGACCGAAACGTCCGCCGCTTTGACGATCTCCACTTCGTCCTGACCGACACCGACCGTTTCGACGATGATCTTGTCAAAGCCCGCCGCGTCCAAGATCGCCACCGCGTCAACCGTCGCGCGTGAAAGTCCGCCGAGATTGCCGCGCGTCGCCATCGAACGGATAAAGACGTTTTTATCAAGCCCCAAGGTTGCCATCCGAATTCTGTCGCCAAGAATCGCGCCGCCCGAAAACGGGCTTGACGGATCAACGCAGACGATTCCGATGCGTTCGCCTTTGTCTTTATAAAAGAGCGCGAGTTTATCAACGAGCGATGATTTCCCTGCTCCCGGCGAGCCTGTAATTCCGATTATCAAAGCGTTTCCCGTCTTCGGAAAAACCGCTTTCATCAGATCGGAAGCGTCGCCCGCGCCGTTTTCGACATGCGAGATCGCCCGCGCGATTGCCCGCGGATTTCCTTCAAAAAGTTTTTCGATTAATTCTTCCGTCGTCATCAGAGGAAATTTATTTTTATTTCTGTAAACAAGGCGATTTTTACAAAAGGCGATTTTCTCATTTTTCGCCCGATTTGCAAAGGAAAGAGCCGACAAAGGCGGTTTTTCATACATTTAATTTGTTTGATTTCGATACAAATCCGCGCCGTTTTTTCCGGCATTTCGGCAAACTCACCTCGTAAATGCGTCAAACAGACGCATTTGAGCCATTGGCACAATCATTGCAATTCTCGAATACAAGAGGAGAAAATGATATGAAAATCATTAATTACATACTTACAAACCTTTTATTAGTCCTTATTTTTTCCGTTTCAGCGGTTTTTGCGTTTGAAAAAAGCAAAGCACTTTCGCTTCTCGAACAGAATCTTTCAAACCGTCTGAAAGCGGAATTGCTGACGGAAAAAGTTACCGTAAAATTCACGAACATTCAGCAGAACGAGCTTTCGAACAGCGAAGTTTACATCATCGGCGACGGCTTGGCGGTTTTGCCGAGTGAAAAAACCGAGCTTCCCATTAAATTCAAAGCCGAGGTAAATCCGGTCGAAGAAGTGGTCAGCGATATCGAATACGCTTTTGTCGAAAGCGATTACGCGCCGACGACCGACGAAGAATTTTTGATGCGGCATCTTTTGAAAAAAATCGCCGCCGATTACAAAACGGAAAACGTCGTTATCG
The DNA here is from genome assembly GCA_041940425.1 of Pyrinomonadaceae bacterium. Lineage (GTDB taxonomy): Bacteria > Acidobacteriota > Blastocatellia > Pyrinomonadales > Pyrinomonadaceae > DATHTS01. The sequence continues at coordinate 13,160 of JBGTSF010000047.1, read as the reverse complement.
CGATTGACGGTTTTGAAACCGAGAATGCTGCCGGCAGCGCGACCGAATATAAAGGCATGGCGGAAGTCAGAATCGGCGATGTGGAATGGAAAAGAATTGATTTCGATGTAGTTTTAAATGGAAAGAAAGAAGCGGCGAAGGTCGTCTATAAATTGAGATAATTTTTATCAGTCAACATTTTCAAAAAAATGGCGCGTCTTAAATCAGACGTGCCATTTTTCGTTTAATGATTTACAAGTTCTTTTATTATTTTTCCCGGAAATTTTCTAAAACCTTTTTCGCGCAGTTCGGGAATCGGATTGCCGTCCGCGTCGAGCTTCCCTGTCAACGTCAAAACGGTCGGCGCGAAACTCAGACTGTCGTAAGGTTCTTTAACGACCAGCCCGCGCGGAATATTCGTTTTCTCACCGCCCGCGATCATAAAGGTCGAAACGGTCGAAACACGGAAAAACGAGCCGTGATTGCCGCCCGGATTAAAACCGCGCACGTCGAAATTCCAATGATTGTTCGCCAAAACCAGAATGTCGGATTCGGTCAAAGAACGCTGCCGCGTTCGAAAACGGCGAATGAGTTTTTCGTCCGGCAATAGATTCGTTTCGTCCGCATCGGCAAACGGATGCTGACTCATCTGTTCGGTCAATCCGATCAAAGCGTTTGAATAAACGGTTTTATGCGCCGCCCTGAGCCATTCTTCCTCCGTGCGCCACGAGTTGAGCCACGCGCGTCTGTCGCCGGACGGAACTTTGAAATTTTCATCTTCGAAATATTTCAGCGGAAAGCCTTCGCTCCATTCGCGGATCTGAAACGAAATTTTTCCGTCCGAATTTTCTCTTAAATCCGAAACCGGCAAATAGCGGTAGAGTTGATTTCCGTTTTCGTCTCTGCGCGTCAGGATCAAAATTTGTTTTCCGTTAAAACCCGAAAGCCAGATCGGCGATTCATCCGGTTTCAGATCGTCGGGAAATTCGCCGGAAATCTCTTCGAGCGGAATGCGCGCGGCGGCGAAATCAACCGGACGATTGCTGATGCCGTTCTGGACGTTGTTGCGGACGGATTGACTTTCGAGCAGTTCGAAATAATTTACGCGGCGGAAACTTTTTTCAAGATCAATTTTGGTGGTCGCAGAGAGCGTCAAACCGCTGGAAGACAAACCGGCGATGTAATTCTGCAATTGAAATATCGTATTGTTTTCGCCCATCGCGCCTTTGGCGATAAAATCTTCGATCTTTATTTTTTTCGGCTCGAAACTTTCTTTTTTCAAAGCCAGCAGATTCGACAAAACTCTCGCGTATTCGCGGTAATCCTCTGCTTCCCGGACGGCGATGGCGGTTTGCGCGGCGAGGCGGCGGTCTTCGCGGTTTACGCCTTTCGCGTATTCTTCGGGCGTGTATTTTTTCGGCTGTCGGGCAATGATTTCTTGCTGTGATTCGATCCAGCGTTCGAGCGCGGCGGTTTCTTCAGCGAGTTCACTGACGATTTTCGTCCAACCGGCGCGGCGTTTTTCGATGGTTTCAAAAAACAGATCAACTGCCGCTTTTTTTAGTTGCGGTGAAAGTTTTTTCTTTTGTAATTGCTGTAAAAGAATATGCAGAACATTCAGATCGCTGTTCCGCAAATGAAAAGACGTTCGCTCATTTCCGTCAAAATCCACGAGCGCGGTCGGATATTCGTCCGCTTTGCCTTTCAGATAAAAAGACTCTTTCGAGGTCGTAGTAATAAGAGGCACGAGCGGGTAAACGCCTTTGATCGAGTATTCGAGCATCAAACGCCGCTTGGTGATAACGTGATGCCCGCCGCCGTCTGCGCTCGCCAGAAGTTTGACGATATTAAATCCCTGGCTGTAAATTTTTTCATCGGAATTAACGCCGTGATCGGAAACGACGATCAGAGCCGTTTCGTCCGCGCCCGCCGACGATTCGACTGCCGTCCAGATTCTGCCGATCAGACGGTCTAATTCCTGCAAAGCGGCGAGCCGCGTTTTGATGTCTCTATTGTGATGCGAAGCGTGGTCAACAACAGTCGTAAAATAATCGTAATACTCGATCTCCGGTTTGTTTTGCAGACCGCTGATGATGTCGCGCTCATTTTGATTTAAAACCGTTTTTCGATAATTGAAACCGATCGTCCATTCGTTGATGAATTCGCCCGGATCTCTCGGAAAAAAATTGGCGAAACTTTTTCCGATAACGTTCCAGTCGTTGCCGCGCTGGAGAAGCTGCGGGCTGGTGTATTTTTTTTCAAACTCGAACGCGTCGCTGAGAATCGGAATATCGAGCTGGTTCAAAACCTCGACCGCCGGCATATCCGCTTTTTTTCCGAGACCGTAATTGATGTAAAAAGGAATGAAATTCAGATAGTCGTAAGCGTGCAGAGTGTAGCGGTCATATTCGACATTTCCCTTTAATTGCAAATGCCTGCCGGTATCAATCAGCGACCAGGCAGGACCGGACAGACTCATCCCGCGCACATAAAAATTTTCGAGCCGCGTTCCCTTTTTATAAAAAACCTCTTCAAACCACGGCAGAACGCTTTTCCCGGTCGCCGGGTCGCGTTCGCGGACAAAACGGTCAACAAAATCGCCCGAAAGTCCGTCGGCTTTGATGATGACGATCCGTTTGACCTGCTGCGCCTCTGCCTGAACAACAAAAAGACAGACGAAAACGGAAAGTAAAAGAAACTTTATTGCTTTGAGATTCATTGAAAACTGCTTATTTTTTGATTTAATCCGAATCGAAGTTTGTCAATCATTTCGCGCCCGTCGAAGAAATTTGCTCATTTGCGACAGGCTCACGTTCCAAATAACGGGCGCACAGATTTCGCCACTGCGTTTCGAGTTTTTGATTTTCGTAGAGCGCGACCAATTCTTTTTTCGCTGATGAATTGTTCATCCGGTCAAGACCGCCCAAAGCGAGCGTGCGGAGTTCTTCGTCCTCGCTCATCAGAAAGATTTTGGAAACCGCTTTTGCGGTTTTGCCTTTCGCTTTTTCGCCGTATTCCGAGATAAATTCGAGCGATCTTTTGACCGCTGTGATGTCGCTGTCAATTTCCGGTCGGGCGGAGTCACGCGCCGTTTCGCGCAAAAATCTCTCGTGAAAATCGAGTTGTCGGCGGATGTCCATCTCGGCGAGAAGTTCGGGCGTGTACGGCTCGCGGTGCGTGTAAATTCCGAACGTCAAAAGATGCGCCGCCGCGTAGAGCATCCGCACTTTTCCGCCGTGATTTAAGCGCACCATTTCCTCACGCCGGTCGTTTCTGATCTTTTTCGCCAGACCGTCGGGACGTTTCGCATAAGCGATGAGATTTTCGTATTGCCGCCGCGCGATCCTGATCTCCGCGTCCAGATCGTTTTCCAGCGGATTCGACGAAACTTTTTCCAGACGGTCGGCAATCTCGCCTTTAAAATCCGCGTCCAGAGATTCGTTTAATAAAAGCAAAAGTTTTAACTGCGAATAAGAACGAAAACGCGATGCCTGATTAAAATCAATTCCGCGCCGCGAGGTTACGAAATCATAAAAGAAGCGTCCGAAAAAATACGGCAGATTGCCGAATTTCGAGACCGACAGAAAACTTTTCGTCACATCGTCCAAAACGCGCTTTGAAACTTCGCGGATTTTCGGATTGCGCGAATCGCGGAAATCAACCAGAATCGTCGGAATTTTCGGATAATCGAGTCCGTAGAGCGCGAGCGGGATCAATGTTTTCGATTTTGCGTTCGGCGTTTCGGGCGCGACTTCACGGTTTTCCTCGTCATAAAAACGAATTTCTTTATATCCTTTCCAATTCGCGAGCCGTTTGTCTTTCCACGGGTTTTTAATATTCAAAAAACGCGACTCGAATTTTTTGTTTTTATTCGCTTTCAGATCCGCTTCGTCCACCCAGACGATCGCGTGCGTCGCGCTTCCGTCGGGCATCTGCAAAGGCTCGAAATAGAGTCCCTGCGCTTCCGTATATTGTCTTAAAAGTTCCCAGTTATGCCCGCGGTAATCGCGCGTTTTTTCCAGATTTGTTTGGTAAACTCTGCCGAGATTTTCCTTCTGCAAAAACGAACCGGCGATCTTGTCGGAAAGCATCACGCGCGCCTGTATGTCTTGGAGTTCGGTGTCTCTGAGGATTTTTTCGCCTTCGAGCGATTCGTAAAGCGTCAGGACGGCGAGCGCGCGCATCATCGCGGATTTTCGATAATTTGATTTATTATTCTTGAATTGCAGAGTCGAAGTGCGGACGAGAGAATCGGTATGCGAGAGAACGAAATTTTTAAAAACCATCCAAAAAACCTTGTCCCACATATCCTTGTCCGACGGGTTGAGATCCATCACGGCGGGCGGCGGTTCATTACCGACTTTTCCTTTATTGCCGGCACGGTTGTAAAAGAACGGAACGCCGGACGCGAATTTTTGAATAAACGAAGGCTTGGCGTAACTCAGCATCCAGACGTAGCGCAGACGGTCGTTTTCGGGAATCTCATCGCCGAGCGTGTCGCGCAAAACGCTGACCAGCGGAACGTTTTTGCTGTTTTCCGTCCGCAGCGCGTCCGAGTTTTTCAAATCCGCGAAGATCGTGATAATCTCCGAACCGCCCGCCACGCGAAATTTCTCGACGCGAAATGTTCTGCCGACTTCAAACGATTCGACCAGACCAAGTTCGTCATCGCCGCTCAGATTCGCGCTGACCGTCCGGGAATTTTTCACCGGCGGCACTTCGACCGCGACTTCCGTCTGTGCATAGGACGGGAAAAACGCCGTAAACAACAGCGAATAAGATAGTAAAAAAGCGGTTATTTTCTTGCGGCGATTAGGGGTTATAAATTTCATAAGCATCCCTTATGATGTATAAACTACCGTAAGCGTTAGCATTGCACGAATTTATTTTGCAAAAAGCCCGACTTGTTGCACTTTTTTAAAGATAGACAGCCCATCATTATGCCCGACCTTCATGTTCCGTCAGACGGCTGCGATAAATGCGAAGGATTTCGACGATCGTTACGCCGGCGGAAACGAGGAGAAGAAGGTGAACGAAACCGCCTTTGCCGAACAGAACGAACAGCAGCCATAAACCGAAAGTTATTGCAACAATAATTCTTAAAAACACTTTTGACCTCGAATAAACGTTTCCAGTTTGATGATTTGTTTATAATAACATATGAAAAAAACAAACTCATTTTTTGACAGATTAAAGACTTTTTAGATAATCTTTCCAATTATTATTTAAGCGGAAAAAAGTATTAAAACATCGCGCTGCCGCGCAATTTATCGAAGGAGTATTTTTAAGAAATCTTGCCTGAAAAAATCCTGCCGCCGACCACCGCCGGAACCCGACCGACATTTTTTCCCGCCGATTTTTTTCTTAGTAAAAAAGTCTCGATAGTTTTTCTTTGTCTGTTTCTGTTAATTGGTTTCGGTCTGCGCGTTTTCGATCTCGGAACGGAAAGCCTCGGCGAAGACGAACTCAATAAACTGCAAACCGTTGCCGAATACCGGGAAAAAGGCTTGACGGGACGCAACGGCGAGCATCCGTTTTTGATGAAGGGCTTGCAGACGATCAGTTTAACCCTTGCCGATAAGCTAAATAAATATGTTTTTTCAACTCGTTCCGATGTTCAAATTTCCGATGAAACTGCGCTTCGATTTCCGACCGCGCTCGTCGGCACATTTACCGCGCTTTTAATTTTTCTGCTGTTCAATGAACTCTTCGGCTCGTCAATCGCGCTGATCTCAGCCGCGCTTTGGGCGGTTGAGCCGAACGCCGTCGGCTTCGACCGCATTGCTAAGGAAGACAGTTTTTTGCTTTTCTTTTTTCTACTCGGAAACTATCTCTGGATTCGCGGACAGACCTTAGCCGAACGCGGCGAAAAATACACCAGATACATTTGGCTGACGGCTCTCGCGTGCGGCGCGATGATGGCTTCGAAATATCTGCCGCATTTGATAATGGTGTGCATCGCTTATTTTTCGATCATCCGCGCCGTTCCGGGAACGAATTGGAAGATCGGAAAAACGCGCTGGATCATTTTTTATATCCTGGTCGGAATCAGCTTTTTGATTTTCAATCCAACCGTTCTGCTTCCCGAAACGTGGCAGCAGATGCTCGCGTTTTCCAAAGAAAAAAAGATCGCGCACGACGCATACGAATTTGCCGGCGTGCTCTATCAAAACAAAATGTCGCTCTGGACGGCGGGCGTTCCGTGGTATTTTTATTACTTTTTTATTCTTTTCAAAACTCCGGTTTTGACATTACTTTTTGCGATTATCGGCTTGCCGTTTTTATTCATGCGAAAACTCGGCGACGGGCGGATATTTTTGATTTTGTGGCTCGCTTTCTGGTTTCTGCCGTTCACGTTTTTGGGCGGAAAATTTACGCGCTATTTTACAAGTGCCGAACCGCTTATTTTAATTTTTGCGGCAATCGGCTGTTTTATTTCGGCAATTTGGATCGCCGGGAAATTATTCGCCAAAGACAATAAATTCCGTTTGATCTTTATCTGGAGTTTGCCTGCGTTAATGATCGCCGCGTCATTAATAAATTCGCTCTCCGCCGCGCCGCATTATCGTCTCTTCACAAACCGGCTAGCCGGAAATTCCGCCGACAGATTTTATTTTCCGCACGACGAATTTTACGATACAAGCACGCGCGAAACCATTTTGGAAATTACAAAACACGCCCGCCCGAAGGCAGTCGTCGCCGTCGAAACGCCCGGTCTGTTCGAGCATTATTCAAACAAAGCCGGACGTGAAGATTTAGTTTTCATTTCGCTTTCCGACAAGACGAAAACCGCCGAACTTTCAGCCGGAGATTTTATTATTTATACGAGAGGTCGCCGCTATTTCAGTAATGAAAATTATCTGGATTATCTGGAAAGTTCGGTCAGTCCGGTCGCTGAAATTAAAATCGGTGAGATCACTTCGGCAAAAATTTACCGGCTCGATGAAATTTCAGCGGCGCGAATCAGAGAATTTTCTGCGCAATAAAAAGCGACGGGTATATTTACTCGTCCCTTTTTCAAGTTCTTTTGGGTAATAGAAGTTACGCATTTAAAAATAAAGAAGACGATTTTAATTATCAAAATTCGGAATAGATGATAACTGAAAACTGATAGCTGATAGCTAAAAAAACGGCTCGCATCTCTCAGTTTTCAGCTTTCATCTCGCATCTATTCCGAATACTTTCTTTCCAACTGCGTAACTTCTAAAATAATTAATTTTGTTAATTTCTGCCGACGGCTTTTTTGACGGCTTCTTTTACAAGCAGTTTTGGCGAATTCATCGTCGCCATATAATACGGCACGACACAGCCGCATTTGTCGCAGTCGGCATTATCACCCATCATACATTTGCCCTTCGGTTTGCCGTCCGCGCCGAGCGTGAAGGCTTTTTCTTTGAACAGACAATTATCGGTAACGCTTTTTGAATTCTGCGAACGCATCAGATCGAGCGTCGAATCGAGCATATTGATCTTGCCCGGATATTTCTTTTTGAGTTCGAAGATTTTATCAATCATCCGGTCGCGTTCGTCCCAATCGAGCCACAGCGATTCGTCCAATTTATTAACGGGCGTAAAGAAATCGAAAATGATTCCGCCGCTTGCAAGGTCTTTCCATTCCTCGACCAAATCTTCGATGCAGTCTTTGGTCAGACTCGTGATGACGCACGAAATTTGAATCCGCAGAGTCGGATGACGTTTGATATTTTCCTTGATCTTGTTATAAATGCCGGGAGCGCGCATTTTCTCGAACGCTTCTTCCGTGCCGTCAATCGAGATGACCCAGGTAACATCCGTCCAATCGGGCAATTCCATCGTGCCGTTGGTAACGATCGTGTTGTGTTTGAAATATTTTCGTCCCGCTTCGATCAGAGGTTTTCTGACCATCGGCTCGCCGCCGACCCATGTACAGAGCATCATCGGATCGCCCGCCGCCTTCATCGCTTCGAGTTTTTCCGTCCATTCTTCGACCGTCAATTCGCGCTCTTTGTGTTCGACGGCGAAAAAATAACAATGCTCGCACCGCAGATTACAGCGTTTCGTTACGTCAATCGAACCGACCGCGTTCGCCGGCATTCCGAACATCATCAGTTTGGCGAGACCGCCGAGATTTTTGAGCGTCTTGGTAATTTTCATCAAATTAAATTCAAGTCTTGAAAAGCCTCTCTGATCGGAAGCGGATTTTGCCAGAGCCATCCGGCGCGGAGAAAAAAGCCGGTCAAAACTTCCGATTGAAACACGCCTTCGGATGTCGGTATAAGTTCGTAAAAACCGTTTTCGCCCAAACGATAAAATTCGGTTATTTTTCTGTCCGGGTCAATTACCCAATACTCCTTTATTCCGGCGGCTTCATATTCGATAAATTTTTCGCCGCGGTCGCGCCCGATTGATTCAGGAGAAATTATTTCTACTACCAGGTCAGCCGCGCCGTCTAAATACGTTTTTTTAAATAGATTGAGACGTTCCTTGCTGACAAACAAAATGTCGGGTTCGCGTCCCCGCCGCTGTTCTTCCAATTTCATTGCAAATGGCGAACTCAATACTACGCCCAAGTCATTTTGCGTTACAAAAAAGCGCATTACCGTTAATAAAAAACCGCTAATGTCTTGATGCTCAAAACTTGCTCCCGGCATAGTGATGATTTCCCCGTCAACCCATTCGCAAATGTGAGTGTCGCTCGATTGTTCGAGATATTCTTCAAACGTAACATAGCCGCGATTAGCAACTGCGGCATTTTGGGGATTGGTTGATTCGGTTGTTTCCAATGTCGAACTGCCCATACTTCAAACACCGACCGTTTCGCGTTCTTCTTCCTCTTCAACCAGATAAGGCGTAACCGCCGGTTTGTCCAAATCTTCTTCCAAAACTTTCGCAATCACCGGAAGCGATAAACTTTTTGTTTTGGCAATACCCGGAACTTCCTTGCCTTTCGCATAGACGGCGTGACGACCGTGTTCTTTATACCATTCCGAAAGCGAAGCGGTTTTGTGCATTTCTTCGATGATCTGCCGCCAGCCGACGCCCGTGTTGTAAGCGCAGAATGAAATCTCGCCTTCCTGCGTGCCGTAGGGAATAACGCACATTTCGGTGCGGCGGAAATCATAAGTAAATAAATCCTGAAACCACATTCCTTCGACACAGAGGACGCGCCAGATGTCTTCCGATTCGTCTTTCGGCTGTGCCTTCATCCGGTCGTTGCGGTCGGAATTGGAATTTGCCGATGAAGGCTTAAAGAGATTCAAAATCTGCGAGATAGGAAAACCTTCGGGCGCGCGCGATGCGTCGTAGTTGCGCATAATCGCCATTCCAAGCTGCGCCATCGTCAATTTCTTGCCGCGAGCCGTGTCGGTGATCGTCGCCACGTCTTTCATAAATTGTTCGTAATTGAAAAACTCGAACAGCGAACGCATTTCATTCGTCTTTTTATTCACCACGACCAATGTAAAAATCCCGCAGTTCGGATGACAGTTGCACGAAGACCAGCCCCACGGCGCGTCCGCGCCCTGCAGCATATCCATCACCGAAGTAAACGCCGAATAGCTGGAAAGCGGAAACCAGTCGCGCAGAGGTTCGAGCGCGAGACGGTCATCGAGTTGATCTTTCAAATCGTGCGTCATTCCCGCGAGCGTGTAACGCTGTTGTTTTCTGTCCGCGTCGGAAACGTCTTCATCGCGTCCGGTAAACGAAACCGGCTGAAACGCGATGGTCTGAACTTTATCAATATTTTCCGCCGCAAATTTGACGATCTCGCCGATGGCATCGTTGTTGATCGTATTTACAATTGTCGTCACCAAAGTGACTTTGATGCCGACCGAAGCGAGATTTTCAATTGCTTTGAGTTTTACGTCAAACAGATTGCCCACGCCGCGATGTTTATTTTTTTCTTCCGAAACGCCGTCGAATTGCAGATAAACGCCGTGCTGTCCGGCTTCCTTCGCCGCTTTACAAAATTCGATGTCTTCGGCGTAACGAATACCGTTCGTCGCGGCTAAAATTCTATAAAATCCGATCTTTTTCGCGTATGCAACCGCGTCGAGAAAATAAGGCGACAAAGTAGGTTCGCCGCCCGAAAATAGAATGATGATCTGACGGCGAGGTTTGAATGAAACGGCGCGGTCTAAGATAGCTTTCGTGTCTTCAAACGTCGGTTCGTGAACATATCCGACCTGATTCGCGTCCATAAAACACGGATTGCACATCATATTGCAGCGGTTCGTCAGATCAACCGTCAACACCGCGCCGCGTCCGAATTTGATGTCGGAAGTCCCGTGATGATGAACGTGCTTGTCTTCCGCCGCTTTGAAATCGCGCCCGAAAAACAAATTTTCGATGCGTTCCAAAAACTTCGCGTCCGTCGCCAAAACGTCAACAAATTCGCCGTGCGTCGGGCAGGTCTTTTTCATCAAAACCTGACCGTTTTCCTCGACGATCTGCGCCTTGATCTCGCCCGGATGCGAATTCATCAAAATTTCGAGCGGAATAGATTTATCAATCACGCCGTTTCTTACGTTTTTCACGCACGTCGGGCATAAACTGTCGGTTTCGCGCGGAAACCCGAGCGGCGGCGCGGTGCGCTCATAAGATTTCAAAAGCGGTTCCGCCGCCCACTGCGGCTGAATAGACTGACCTTCGGGCAGAGCCTTATTGACCGCCTGAAACGCCTTCCAACTCAAATCCGCCAATTTCGATGCGGCTTTCGAGCCGATCTTTTTCTCGCCGCTACCTTCGCCGCGTCTAAAATTATCGCTAAACATAATATTTTAAAATAAAGTGTTAAATAGAAATTTTCGTCCTTTGATGCAGAAAATCAAGCTAAAGGCTAACAAATTTAGTGTTTTTTGTCCAAATTATTTATGAGAAGCATTAATTTATCCATTCTGTTTTTGCGGCGTTGAGTTTTTTAAGTTTTACGCTGTGATTAGTTCGAACTATTTTTGCATTTAAATGGTGTAATTCTAGGTTTTTCTGAAAAAACTAGCTTTCCATTTTTATCTAGGTATTCTAAATGTTCTACCTGACAATGTTTACGGACATATTTATTTCCGGTAAATACGAATATTATCCGCGTAAATTCAGAGCTTGAATCGCGGAATACATATTCTAGTTTTTTATAACCGTTAGGTGTTTTATCTTTTGTAACCTGGAAACTCCCAATTTCATCGTAGATTATATGATATTTTGAATCTTTATTTTTTTGAAAGATTGTTTGTTGACAACCTCCACTTGCACAAAAAGGAAACTCTCTACCACTTACAATCATTTCATCTAGCCCGTCACCATTTAAATCTATTTCTTTAAATTCTATAAAACTTGTACAATCCTTAATCGCAGCCAACTCATCTTCGGTTACAAACGCAAAATCATCTTCACTTATATTTTTCCAAAATAAACCAAGTATTTCATTTTCGCACGGTAATTTATTCAATTGAATTTCCATTAGTTTAATTTTTTCGGACTTCTCTGCTTTTCTTTGCACTTGAAATGTTTGAATTTTATCCTTTGGATAATCAATAAATAACGTAAAACAGAAACAACCAAATAATGTAAAAAAATATAAATTTATACGACGCATAAATTTGGTCTCCGAAAGATTCCTAAAAACTGCTTGTATTATTTAGAAATAATTCGCACATTACAATGTGGTTTTCCACAGAACGGAATTATTTTCAGACAAAAAAAGCCCGCGATAGCGGGTGAAAGCATAAAGCCCCGTGCGTCAGCGCGGGGTTCGTTCGCCGAACAGTATCAGAGCTATCGAAGATAGCGGCAGAAATTTCCCGAATCGTTTATTCTGCCGCCCGTTATCACGGGCTTTGGTCATTGTTTGAAATGTTCCCCGCGCTGACGCACGGGGCTTTATGCTTTCCCCGTTTTTAACGGCTTTGAAATCTGAATTGATTGTTTATTTATCGAGCATCGGTTTCAGCGCGTTGTAAACATTTTCGGTCATAATGCGCGCGCCGCTGGCGTTCGGGTGAATGCCGTCGGCTTGATTGAGTTCTTTTTTGAGCGCGACGTTTTCTAAGATAAAAGGCAGAAATTCGACATCGTGTTCGTCGGCGAGATCGGGAAAAGCGTTGGTGTATTCGCGCTGGTAATCCGAGCCGACCGACGGCGGCGCGAGCATTCCGCAGAGGAGAACTTTGACGTTTTTCTCTTTCGCTTTTTCGATGATTTTGTCGAGATTCGATTTCATATTCTTGACCGGAACGCCGCGCAAAAGATCGTTTGCGCCGAGTTCGAGAACCAAAATCTCGACATTTTCCATTTCCAAAACCCAGTCAATTCTTTCCAGCCCGCCGAGGCTCGTGTCGCCCGAAACTCCGGCGTTGACGACCTCGTAATTGTAGCCGTCGGCGTTCAGTTTTTCCTGCAAAAGATACGGGTAAGATTCCTTCTCCGTCAAACCGAATCCGGCGGTCAGCGAGTCGCCGAACGCGACGATCTTCGGTCGGTCGGTCGAATTAAGCGCGGGCGGCTGTCGCCGATTATTGTCGTTAGACTTTTTTTCGGCGGTCGAAATACCGCACGATGCGGCGAAAACAAGCGAAAGCGCGAAAGTTAAAATTGTGAAAAAGCATGCGTTTTTTAACATCTCAAAATATATTTCCTTTAATTAATTCCGCTTGTTTTGATGCAGACCGGGAAAAATTCATTGCCCGCCAATTCGCTATTTGATATTCGGAATTTGCAGGATTTGTAATAAATCTTGCCATTTCTCCTCTGAGAAATAGTTTCGTGATTTAAACCAAAACTCAGGAAGTTTATTATTTTTGCTTGAATTACAAAAAATACAGGCTGGAACGATATTTTCTATTTTATCAGCTCCGCCTTTTGAAACTGGTATAAAATGATCAATGGAAACTTTTTCCTTTCTACCGCAATAAACGCACTTATTACCAAATTTTGCAAAACGCTCTAAAACCTGTGTCGGAGTATAATTTTGAGATTCGACTGCTTTTAGATTTGCCTTGCGACGATGAAATGCAATTGTATTCGCCAACTTACCTTTAACTGATTTTTTATACCGATTCTTTATTTTTCTTCTGTTTTGTCTTATTAATTCAGGATCTTTTAAAACTCTGGGTTTTCGGTGTTTAAAACGATATTTTTGTTGTCTTTCCAAATCACAGGATATACAATGGCTTCTTAATTTATCTAAGGAATATTTTTCAGTATAAAAT
>JBGTSF010000046.1:0-39895 GCA_041940425.1 Pyrinomonadaceae bacterium | reverse complement strand
GTCCGTCAGCGTTTTATGGTCGAATCAACCGATCTGCACAAACTTTTCGTTCCCTACCCGTTTTTGATGGGCAAGGAATTTCTCGGCGTTCTGATGACGTTTGAAAAGACCGCCGATATGCAGGGAACTTTTCATAATTACGCAAAGGTCGTCGAAACCCGCGCCGAACGCGAGCTGGCGGCGGTTTTGTTCTGGCTTCAGAATTTCGCCATCGTGCCGGTCGGAATCTTTGTCGGTTTCATCGTCGCGGCTCTTTACAGCCCGATGTTCGAACTTGCCGGACGCATCGGCGGGCAATAAAAAGTTTTTTTTGAAATGTACGATTTAAGAAAAAAACTGAATAAGCAAAACGGCTTGAGCCTGGTCGAGCTGATGGTCGTGGTAATGCTTATCGTGATCGTTTCGGCAATTGCCTTGATGCAGCTCGGAACTTCAAAAGAACAGTTTTCACGTCAGAATATCGCCGTCGAACTCAAAAACGCATTCGAACGGGCGCGGTTCGATTCGGTCAAACGCCGCGCGACAAACATCGGCGGAAACGACAGGAGGGCGAAGGTCGTCGTGGATGCGAATTCCATTTCATTGACGACTTTTACAATTAACGGCACGAGCGAAACTGCTGACACTAAAACGACAAATTTCGCCGGACGCAATATCAATATTACCAGCACTCTGACGCTGCCATATACCGTTTACTATAACCAGCGCGGGGAGATCACGGATGTCAGCGGAAATTCGATCAGTCCGGTTTTCTTCGTCTGCAACGGCACTTGCGACGATTCGAACGACACGAGCAGTAACGCGAACATCGTGCTTGTAACGCCGACCGGAACGGTCAATATGCTTTCGGGCGGTTCGGCGGTTCCGGCATTTTCGCCGCCGCCGGTTACGAGCATTCCGGCTAATACCGCGATAAAAAACGATGTTCGGATTCCATAAAGCAAAACGGGTGATTTTATGAGATTTATCAAAATTAGAAACGGAGGACTAAAAAATAATTTTAAGAACGCGGGCGGATTTACGCTTCCCGAAGTGATGGTCGCCGGGATGATCATGATAATTCTCTGCATCGGTCTGCTGACGGTTTTCAGCAATGTCGTGATGAGAAATCGCGGCGAAAATCTGCGGATGCAGGCTCTTTCGGCATTGCAGAAACAGGTCGAGATTTACCGCAGTTATAAATTTGTTCCCGGTGCCGAAACGACGGCGGATTTACCGAATCACAGAACCGCTAATCTTTATGCCGGAACTCATAATTTTACACAGCAAAGCGAGGATGGCAGAGATTTTAATATCGTCGTTGTAGTTACAAATTTGCAATTTAAACCCAGTACGACAGTTGATGAAGCTCACTGTATTTACAAGGAAATTAGATTTACGGCAACTCCGCAAACAGCAGAATCGGGCTGGCTGGCAAATTTAAAAACTAATGTAACTATTCAAAGAGTTCGTTCAAATTAACACTGTTGGGAATGAGTAGGAAACTGAAATGACAATTAACACGAAAAACTATCAAATAATAAAGCTGAAAACGAAAAACGAATCCGGTTTTTCGTTAATCGAGTTGATTATTTCATTAGTTATTACTTTGATCATTTTAGGAATCGCAGTGGCTGCATTCTCATCTGCTTTAAACTCCAGACTGAGAGAAGGAAGTAAAACCGACGCGATCACATCGGCGCAGGCGGCATTGAATATTATGACGAGGGAAATAGGAAATTCCGGTTACGGTTTGTCGAACAATGGAATTGTGCTTGGCGTAGCGAGCGATGGAAATCCCGAATCATATGATAAACGTCTGCATATTCGAAAAAATATCACGAACGATGATTACTTTACGGATGATCCCGGCGAAGACGTTACATTTTATTATGATTCGAGTTCGCAATCGGTCGTCCGTTACGATGCTAATACCGCAGTGACTTCGGGAATTATCAACCGTGTGAGCGAAGTCGAGTTTGAATATCATAATTATGCACCGAATGGAGTGGTAACTGTTAGCACTACTCCGGCAGATAATACCGGAAAGATCAAAATCACATTGAAAGTGATACTCGATCAGGTAACAGGACAGCCGGTCAATCAGGTTGTTACCGTTCATTCCGACGTAACACTTAGAAATTCGACTTATATGCTCGGTCAATACTGAGGATTAAATGGTTCTTTAACTTAAAAAATGTTGCTTTTTTTGCAAAAAAGGTATAAGTTAGGGGCAAATCAAAAACGGGGGCGAAGGTAAAACACGGTTTTACCGGATTTTACGGCAATTTTGGCAGATTATACTCAATACTGCCTTTGAGGTGTTTTAAAGTTTTTCAAAGGAGGCGGAAAATGAAAACTCTGAATATCGCTCGGAAAATGAATCGTGAAGACAGCGGGGCGGCTCTCGTTACGGTTTTGATGATTACAGTTCTTTTGTCAATAGCTTGTATCGCCATCGTTTCATCGGTCGGCGCGAACTCGATGAATTCGACCGATGTGCTTTCGGAAACCAAGGCGTATTACGCCGCCGAGAGCGGTTTGCAGGCGACGATCAATGCGTTAAGAAACGATAATACAGTTACTTATGAGTATGCCGTCGCCAATCCGACCTTATCAGCCAAACTGCCATATAATTATCCAACGACCGGAACACCCGATCGGGTCGTCGTAGGCGATACGGCAAGTAATTATGATCCGAAAACAGGCACTGCCTATAGCGTTTATGTAACTGATCCTGATAATTCTTCCTCGTCGCTGACGTTTTATACCTCTGGAATATTTCTTTCCGGCGGCACGATTTCAGCCAATACGAAAACCATCTATTATCCGAATGACACTGCGACAAACCGTATAGAGATAACTTTTACTGATGTTTCCAGCACGATGCATAATTTCAGTGGAAGTCCGACTAATCCTTTGCTTGGTACATTTAATATGACCACTGTCGGAACCGGTGCGGTAATTCCATCTAATGAATCGTTAAAATTCCGTATTGATTATCAATTGACCGCTCCGCGAACTGGTGTTGAAAGTATTTGGGGATTTATAAAACAAGCAAATTCATCAGCTCCTAAAATACTTACTTTTCAAACTCAAAATTACGAAATTTATGGAAGTAATTTAGAGCTTTGTTCTGGAACAAGCGGCGGTCCGGGATGTGCGGACGTTTCATTCGATCTCACGGCAAATCCTTCCGATAATCGAGTTTATGCATATTTAACGCCCGTTGAGCCTTATCGCTTGAAAGTGCTTGCGACCGGATACGGACCGAACGGCGCGAAAAAACAACTGGAAGGAATAATCCAGAGAAATTTCTTTAATGGGTTGGCTTCCGGTGCGGCAACTACGATGATCGGGACAAACACGACACCGCCCGGAGGTCTGCCATTTCTTTTCGTTCCGGGCAATTCAAACGGCGTAACGTATTCAGGTGGTGATTGCAATTCTGCACAGGGTTGTGTTCCTTCTTTCGGTTTAACCGATCCGGCAAATTTAACCTATGTTCAGAATAATCCTCCGCGAAACGGAACGATGAGTCCGCCGCCCGCAATGCTCGATTCAAATAATACACCTGAATGGCAACAATCTCCTGCTGCCCTTGATGCGCTTGTTGATCAGTTGCGGACATCCGCACAAAATTCCGGTCGTTATTTCGTGTCGCCGGGAAGTAATCTTCAAAATCCGGGAAATTTTGCTGATGGAACCGGAATTACTTTTTGTGAGGGCAGTTGTAAAGTTGGCGGTTCGGGCGGAGGAATTTTAGTTGTAACAGGAAAATTGACAAATGTCGGCGGATTTAGTTTTAAGGGAATGATTATTGTTACAGGGGAAGATGGCTGGGAAAGAACCGGCGGCGGCAACGGTTCGATTGAAGGCAATGTCATCATAGCTCCGTATAACAAAAGAACCTATGTGCCTGAAAATTTGTCAGCAACATTCTTAGCTCCGAGATACTACATCAGCGGTGGTGGCACGTCCGATATTATTTACGGCGATATAACAGCAAATTTTGACAATCTTTCGTCAATCAGCGATTTTATGCTCGGCATTGCAGAAAAATAATTTCGATTTTTGAATACTTTCGATTAAGGAAAAATATGTTGGGTTTACTAAAAATTGAAGAAAACAATCAAAAGAGCAGTCTCAAAAATCCCGTCAGATGCCGTAACTGCTTTTTTTGGATCGAGGAAGATTCCGACACCTGCCAGTATTGCGGAGTTTTCCGAAATTTCGCCCAACCCAAGACCTGGCTGGAAAAATTAAAAAGATTTCTCGGCATCGAAATTTCTTCCGAACTAATCGTCTTATCAATCAAGGCTCCCGATACTTTTTTTACAGAGGTTGAGATTGATTCCATCCTCGATGTCCAAAATTTCAAGGTCCTCGAACTCGAAGACGTTCCGAATTGGAATCTGATGTTTTACAGTGCGAAACGGGTAAGCAAGCCCGGCTGCCGGCGTATTCCGGTTAACCGGCAAATCGCCAACAACCGACCGAATCCGAAATTACTCGGCGGAAGTCAAAATACTATCGCCGCGGCGGGGAAAAGAATTTCCCGACCGACGATCAGAACGCGGCAGCAGTTGTTTCAATAACGCTAGAGCCGTCTGCTTTTGATGATCACCACCAAAACCTTCCGGTCAGAAATTAAAGAATGCCGAAAATACTCGCTAAAAGTATTTTCGGCATTCTTTAATTTCTGAGCTTTGTCCGCGCTAATTATTTTGCACCTGTTTAATCTTTGGAATATCCAGCCGAAAAGTTCGAGCAAACGACAAATTCGCTCCGAAATGTTATTATTTTTTGTCTTACAAAATTTAAGTTAAACAAATCAAAAATGACTGCTGAAAACATTATCGGTTTTGAAAATCTGCCGCAGACTCTGCCGCATTACTGCATCGAATCCTTTCGCCGCCACAACAAACCGGACGCTTTGAGCCATAAGATCGGCGACGTCTGGGAACATCTTTCGGGCGCGGCGGTGATCGAAAAATTAAAACGTCTGACGCTCGGACTCGCCGCGCTCGGCGTGAAGGCGGGCGATAAAATTGCGATTATCTCGGAAAACCGTCCCGAATGGTCGCTCACTGATCTGGCTATTCTCTCGCTTCGCGCCGTCAATGTGCCGATCTATACGACGCAGGCGGTCGAACAGATTCGTTATATTCTCGAAGATTCGGGCGCGAAGATGCTTTTCGTGTCGGGCAAAAAATTGTTCCAACACGCCGAAGAAGCGATCCGCAGCGTCGAGCGGCTCGAAAAAATCGTCTTTTTTGACGAAGACGCGAAACCGGAAAACGACAGCCGCGCGATGACTTTTTCGGAAATCGAACAGCACGGCATCGAAGCCGAAAAAATAGATTCCGATAGCTTTGAAAATTATCTTTCCGAAATAAAAACAGATGATCTGGCAACGATTATTTACACTTCCGGCACGACCGGCGAACCGAAAGGCGTGATGCTGACGCACGAAAATTTTGTTTCAAATATCGTGGCGATTTCCAAAGGTTTGCCGATCAAATCCACAGACCGCTCGCTCGCCGTTCTTCCGCTTTCGCATATTTTTGAAAGAACGGTTTTTTACGTTCTCTGCACAAACGGCGTGGCGATTCATTACTGCGCCGCGTTTGAACAACTTGCGACATATCTCGCGGAAGTCAAACCGACGATCATGACCGCCGTGCCGCGTCTGTTCGAGCAGGTTTATCACAAGATCGTCAAGAAGGGAAAAGCCGCGGGCGGTTTTAAAACCAAAATGTTTGAATGGGCTTTGGAAGTCGGGCAGGAATACTGGGAAGCTAAAGATATGCACAGATCCGTTTCACCAATTCTAGCCGCCAAACATTCGATTGCGAGCAAACTCGTTTTTTCAAAATGGCGCGAAGGCGTCGGAGGCGCATTAAGATTTTTCGTCTCCGGCGGCGCGCCGCTTTCCAAAAAACTTTCATACGCTTTCTGGGCGGCGGGCATTCCGATTCTGCAGGGCTACGGGATGACCGAAGCCTGTATCGTTTCGGCGAATCGTCCCGAAGACAACAAGGTCGGTTCGATCGGAACGCCGTTTGACGGGATCGAAATGAAGATCGCCGAAAAAGACGGCGAGGTTTTGGTTCGCGGGAAGAACGTGATGCTCGGCTATTACAATAAACCGGAAGAAACCGCCAAAGCGCTCGACGCAGAAGGCTGGTATCATACGGGCGATGTCGGCTACGAGGACGAAGACGGACATTTTTATATAACCGACCGTCTGAAAGATTTATTCAAATTGTCGAGCGGAAAATACGTCGCGCCGCTGCAGGTCGAAAGTCTTTTAAAGCAGTCGCCGCTCGTCTCGCAGGCGGTCGTCGTCGGTTCGGGCAGAAAACAGGTCGGCGCATTGATCGTTCCCGATTGGGACACGCTCAAACAAACACTCGAAGAAGAGGGAATTGACGCGAATGGAACGCGCGAAGAACTTTGCGAAAACCCGTATGTGATAAAGCGCGTCCAGCGCGATGCGGTCGAATTTACGCGCGAGGTCAACGAATACGAGCGCGTCAAAAAAGTTTATCTGCTGCCCAGAGAATTTTCGATTGATAAAGGCGAAATGACTCCGACCTTAAAAATAAAACGAAGCGTGATTGACGAAAAATACGGGGAAGCGATTGATGAGATTTGCGGAAGCTGAAATCGGTTGGAAAGAATATAATTAGATCAAATTTTTACGAGATTTCTTTTTTCGTTCTCGTTCAAAAGTTTGTTCAATGATTTAAAATCCCTATGTTTATTGCGCAGCAAGGCTTCGGCTAATTCGAATAAATACGGCGGGATTTCCGCGCTCGCAATCGGCTCATCCGACTGCGGGAAACGTGAATAAAGCTCGACTTCCGCCGTGCAAAACTCGCATTCTATTAGATGCCGTTTGATGTATTCGCCGACGGCTTTTCGCGTTTCGCCTTTTTGAAAGGCGAGAAGTTTTTCCGAAGCCGGGCAGTTTTGATGTTTACGAAAATTAATCATTCTAAACGAAACTATTAAAAGTAAAATTCGGGCAAAGAAATCCCGTTCTCGTCGCAAGGAAAAACGGAAAAGTTCTTTATTCTTTTACAAAAAAAATAAATCTGTAATACCGCTTTGCTTCCAAAACTCATTTCATAATATTTCAAAAAAATAGATTGAATTTAAATAAAAATTTGTTTACGAATAATTTAATTGCTGAAATATAAGAATTTACATAATGCTGTTTAACATTGAAAAAAAACACAAAAAAATGTTGCTCAAATCGGAAATTCTTGCTAACATCTTAAATGTAGTCGGTTAAAGCAAAGCCGCTTTAACCGACCGCCTACCAAAATTAGCCGCGGAAAGCGCAACGGTTAATTTCAAAAGTTTTTTCTACCAATTTCAACTTAAAGAAAAGTTTATCCAGAAATTTGTGATGCGGTGATCTCGTTCGGGAGGAGATTTTCACAAAATAGCGGAGCGGAGCGGACTTTTCTCAAAACAAGTTTTGCAAAAAATTCAAACACGAAAATCGGAAAAGGTAACTATGAGTGTCACCAAAGAAACAAAACGTCTGCCGAAATCTATCAGAAACCGGCAGATCAAGATCGGGAAATGGACAGACAGTCTTAAAACATCTGACGTTAACCAAATTTGGAACGAACTGCACCGGATCGTTTCATCGCACCCGTTGGTGCGCGCTTCGAAAAGCGCGGGATTTCTCGTCGAAGAAGGAAAATATAACGCTTATACGGATTTAACGCAGGAACTTTTTGTCGCCCTTTTGAGCAAAGACCGTTTTCAGCATTATCTCGACACGAAAATGACGGATGCCGAGATCGAAGCGGAAATCTCGCAGATCGAACTCACGAATATGCTCACTGCCGAGCTTCGCAAACGATATCCCGAATCGTATCGTCTTGCGCGGCGCATCTCGACCTTGATTCAAAACAGCAAAAAATTTAAAAGATTCGATAATGTCGGAATGCCCGAAGTTCACCGCCGTCTTGCCGAGAGAATTTACGGACTCGCGGAATGGAACGACGCGAAAAAAACTCGCAACGTGCAGGAGATGGAAGAACGCGTCAAGGTCGTTTCGTTTCAGAGCCGAGACACGCGGATGGTCGGCTGCACGGGCGACGCGCAGATCGTCATCAGCAATGTTGATCTCGAAAAACTCATTATCAGGGTTTTCAAAGCGATTGATTCGCCGGTTGATGTCCGAAGCCTGAGAAGCATGGTCATGGGACGGCTTCCCGTGATGGATATTTATCTCGTGCCGATCAGCGGGACGTTCGACAACGACGATGAAAACAGCTACGAATACGACCCGGCTGACCTGCGCGATACGCCCGAAGAAGACGTTCTGCGCCGCGAAGCAGAAAATCTCGCTGCCGGATGCGTCGAAAGTTTTCTCTTGAATCTCAATAAATCGGTGCGCGGCAAAGCCAAGCAATACAACCGTATGATCAGCGTTTTGTGGCACTGCTATTTGACGACCGACGGCGGAACACAGCTCGAAGTCGCCGATATGCTCGGCGTTTCCGACTCCTTGGTTTCCGATTACCGTAAACGCATCGAATCGAATCTCCAAAGTCTTTCGTTCGAAGGCATCAACGAAGCGCGCCAGTTTGAAAAAGCTTTAAAACGAAAGGTGCGCGAAATAATCGCGGTCGAACATCAACAGGTAACAGTTTAAATTTTTCCGCTCACAAAGATTCCTTTCAAAAAAATTCTTACTCAAAAAAACTAATAGTGTTAAAATGTCGTCGGAACAAGTTCCAAGCGCAACACATTTAACTTCAGCGAACAAGAAAAAGCTTTCGCGGGCGACCCGTTCAGACTGCACCGATGCCAGCCGACAAAACGAACAAAAAGGATTACCGGACGCTCTCCAATTCAAAAGAAAACGGCGCGGCAAGATCACGCGACCGGGCGAATTTACAGCCGTTACGAAACGAAAAAAAAATCACGCCCGACCATAATCTTTCAAATCCGAAAAAATCGAACCCGAATCCGCCGAAACCGTCTAAAATTGAAAACACGGACGCGGCGGATTTTTTATTTACAAAAGAAAATAAAAACGAAGCGGAGTTGGAACGATTAAACTACGCCGAAAGGAAAAAATTTCAAAAGGAAGAAAAGCGGACCGAAAAAGACATTGATCTGCTGACGGGCGACAACTGGCTCAAAAGAAACGGGCATACTTTGACCTACATCGGTCTCTATCTGTTTTCGATTCTCGTTCTGTTTCGACCGTATGAACTCATTCCGCAGCTCGGTTTTTTATCGGCGACCGCTTTTTATTTTGCCGCCGCGACGCTTGCCGTTTATGTTCCGACACAGCTTGCGACCGAAGGCAATCTGACGATTTTTACGACCGAGGTCAAAGCGATCATTGCACTGGCTGCAATCGCGGTAATCACGATGCCGATTGCCAAAAGTCCGGGAATGGCTTGGGACGAATTCAACGAACCGTTTATCAAGGCGGTCGTGATGTTTATCGTGATGGTCAACGTCATCCGCAACCGCCGCCGTTTGATGGGAATGATGTGGCTTTCGATGGCGATCGGCATTTATCTGAGCTACACGGCGATCGGAATGTATCTGCGCGGCGAACTCAATTCCGAAGGCTACCGCGTTTCGATCCAAATGGACGGAATGTATGGCAATCCGAACGAGATGGCTCTGCATCTGGTAATGTTCACGCCGCTCGCCGTCGTTCTCGGCATCGCCGCGAAAAACAAACTTTTACGCGCCGTTTATTTTACGATGGCGGCTCTTTTTATCGGCGCGAATTTCGTAACCTATTCGCGCGGCGGTTTTCTCGGACTGCTGGCGGCGATGGGCGTTCTGGTCTGGAAACTCGGAAAAAAACACCGCTTGAACGTAACGATCGCCTCGATCATCGTCGGTTTTTTGACGCTTTTGCTCGCGCCCGGAAATTACGGTTTGCGGGTGCTTTCGATCTTTATTCCGGGACTCGATCCGGTCGGTTCATACGATCAGCGGAAAGAACTGCTCGAACGCTCGATCATTGTTACCTTAAGAAATCCGTGGGGCATCGGCATCGGAAATTTTCAGATCGTCGGCGTTCGCAATCTCGTTTCGCATAACGCATATACGCAGGTTTCGTCCGAACTCGGCATTTTGGGGTTGGCGGCTTACCTGATCTTTATGATCAGCCCGTTTCGCAAACTCGGAGCGATCGAACGAACGCTCGATAAACAGGACGATCACGATTGGTTTTATTATCTGGCGATCGGTTTTCAGGCGAGCATCGTCGCCTATCTGGTTTCCAGCTTTTTCGCATCGGTGGCGTATAATTGGTTTATCTATTATCTGATCGCTTACGCGGTCGCTTTCCGGCGCGTTTACGGCATCGAAAAAGGTTTAACGGGTGACGTTCAGGCGGAATCATTAAAGGAAACATTCTCCCGTCTGAAAAAAGCATAAAATGTTCGGGCAGACAACAGCGAAAATTTTGTTTTGGACGAGCCTCGCCGCGCTTTTTTATACTTACGCGGGCTATCCGCTTCTCGTCTATTTGGTCAGTCTGATTCGTCCGCAAAAACTGAAAAAATCTTTTTACGAACCTGCGGTTACGATTTTGATCACGGCTTACAACGAGGAAAAAGACATTTCCGGGAAGATCAAAAACACACTGCTGATTGATTATCCGAAAGAAAAACTGGAAATCCTCATCGCCTCGGACGGCTCGACCGACCGGACGGACGAGATTGTCAAAACTTTCTCAAATCGCGGCGTAAAACTTTTCCGGCAGGATGGCAGAAAAGGAAAAACCTACACGCAGAATAAAGCTGTCGAACAGGCAAAGGGCGAAATAATTCTTTTTTCCGATGCCACGACAAACTACAAACCGGATGTTTTGCGCGAGATTCTGCCGAACTTTGCGGATGAAACGGTCGGATGCGTCGCGGGAAAATTGATCTATGTTGACGAATCCGAATCAAATGTCGGAAGCGGCGCGAAAAGTTACTGGAATTACGAAACTTTTTTGAAACGAAGCGAGAGCCGCGCCTGTTCGCTGATCGGCGCATCGGGTTGTCTCTACGCCCTTAGAAAATCCGCTTACCGAGAAATGTACCCGGAAGCGTGTTCGGATTTTTTGATCTGCGCGGTCGTTTTTCGTCAAGGTTTGCGGACGGTTTTCGAACCGAACGCCGTTTGTTCGGAAGAAACCAATCGTCACGCCGGAAAAGAATTGAAAATGCGCGTGCGCGTTATCTCTCAGACGTTTAACGATCTGTGGCGCAACCGCGATATGTTCAATCCGTTAAAAAGCGGATTTTTCGCCCTCGAACTTTTCTCGCATAAAGCGATGCGTTACGCAGTGCCGGTTTTTTCGTTTTTCTTGTTTATTTCAGCGGCGTATCTGGCAATTTTCTCAACAATTTTTCTGATCGTTTTCGCGCTTCAAATCATTTTTTATCTCAACGCTTTGATCGGTTGGATAATGGAAAAAAACGGCGTAAAATCGGCAATTTTTTCGATGCCGCTTTATTTTGTGCTGGCAAATCTTGCATCGGTCATCGGCTTTTACAAATTTCTGAGCGGTGAAAGATTTGCCAGTTGGGAGCCGATCCGGGAGAAAAAAGTTCAAGAAGCGGAAACCGGAATTTATGAACAGACGACATGAGCGAATCGGTAAATTTAACGAGTTCTGAAAAAAGAGAAATTTTCAAAAGCGTCGGCAAAAATGTCAAAAAAACTGTGCCGCAGGTAAGCGTAATTATTCCCGCCTATAATATTGCCGGATTTATCGCCGAAACGCTGAATTCCGTCTTTCTTCAGACATTCACGGATTATGAAGTTGTATTGATAAATGACGGTTCGCCTGATACCGACGACTTTGAAAAAACAATCGAGCCTTTCCGCGATAAAATAATTTATCTCAAACACAAAAACTCAGGCGCGAGCGTTTCGAGAAATATCGCCATCGAAAATTCGCGCGGCGAATTCTTAGCCTTTCTCGACGGCGACGACATCTGGAAACCGGAATATCTCGAAACGCAGATGGATTTTCTAAAACAACACGAATTAGATTTGGTTTACTGCGATGCCGAACTTTTCGGCGGTTCGGTTTTTGACGGACGGAATTATATGCAGACATCGCCTTCGCGCGGTGAGGTAAATTTTGAAAGTCTTTTAAACCTCGACTGCAACGTAATAACTTCCGGCGCGGTCGTCCGGCGCGATGCGGTTTTAAAAGCCGGAATGTTCGAATGGGAAAAAAACCGCGCGCACGATTTTGTTTTATGGCTGAAGATCGCGCAGAACGGCGCGAGAATCGGCTATCAAAAAAAAATTCTGCTCAAATACCGCGTTCGCGCCGACAGTCTTTCGGGAAATTCTTTACAGCGCGTCGAGCGCGAGATTAACGTTTTTCACCGTGTCGAAAAATTGTTCGCGCTAAACAAAGAACAGAAAAAAATTGTCGAACATCATTTAAAGCGGCTCGATGCCGATCTGGAGATCGAAAAAGGAAAGTCTTATCTTTTACAGAAAAATTTTTCAGCCGCTTTAAAAGCGTTTGAAAAAGCCAACGAGTATCGCCGTTCAAGGCGTTTGCGGTTAATAATTTGGCTGATTCGGTTTGCGCCTCGAATGCTTTTAAAAATTTATAAAACGCGGCGTTCCGGCGAGATCGCGTTTGTTCCGAAATGATTTTACGCAAACGCAAAAAGGAATTTTTCACCGATTAAAATTGTAATTCTCAAAATAACTTTATAAAGGAGGTAATAATGACGGATAAGAAAATTTCGACACCGAAGAACAAAAATTTAATTTACGATGTCGGAATGCACAAGGGGCAGGACACGGATTTTTATTTGAAAAAAGGTTTTCGGGTGATCGGCTTTGAAGCCAATCCCGAAAACGCCGCTTTCTGCCGCCGGAGGTTTGCCGCAGCGATTAGGGACGGAAAATTGGAAATTGTCGAAGGCGCGATTACCGAAGATTTTTCAGGTAATGGTCGAAGCACCGTAAAATTTTACCGCAACGAAGATCATTCGCTCTGGGGAAGCACGAGCGAAGATTGGGCGTATCGCAACGAGGTGATGGGAACGAAGCACGAAATGATCGAGGTCAAAGCGATAAATTTCGGAAAATGCATCGAAAAATTCGGTGTGCCGTTTTATCTGAAAGCCGATATTGTCGGTTCGGAATCAGTTTGTCTGCGGGCGATGCAGAAGTTTGAAAACCAGCCGAATTATCTTTCGATTCGTTCGGAAAAAGTGATTTTCCGGCGTTTGGAAAACGAGTTCGATCTGCTTGAAAAACTCGGCTACGACCGGTTTAAAGCCATTCAGCAGGATTTCGAGCATTTAGAAATTCCGATTGAAACAAGTGGAGAAGAACAAATTTACTCGTTCGAAGAAGGCGCGTCAGGACCATTCGGGGAAGAAACCGAAGGCGCGTGGAAAAAGCGCGAGCAGGTTTTGAAAGACTACCGGAAAATTTTCGTATATTACTGGCTGTTCGGCGATTATTCTTATCTCATCCAAACCGAACGCGGCAGGAATTTCATCGAGCGGATGGAGCGCGTTGTCCGCCGTCCGCTGCCCGGCTGGTATGACACGCACGCCAAACATTCTTCCGTAAAATAAACTAAACTCAAAAAAAACGAAGTGGAAAATCTCGAACCGAAAACTCTTTCATTAAAGGCGCAGAGCGCGTGGCTTCTGTTTGCCAAGTTTGTCGGTTTTGTGTTCAGTTTTCTTCTGCCGCTTCTTGTCGTTCGATTTTTGACGCAGGAAAAAGTCGGGCTTTACCGCGAAGCCTTTCAGATCATCGTCAACGCCGTCGCCATTCTGCCGCTCGGCTTTAGTATGAGCGCGTATTATTTTCTCAATCGAGAAAAAGAAAAACGCGGCGCGGCGATCCTCAATATTTTAATTTTCAATTTCATCATCGGCGGTCTCGGCTGTCTGACTTTGTATCTTTACCCGCAGCTTGTCGGCAATATTTTCCGCAGTCCCGAACTGACCGAACTTGCGCCGAAGATCGGCGTGGTCATCTGGCTCTGGATTTTTTCGACCTTTCTGGAGATCGTCGCCATCGCCAATCAGGAAGCGCGGCTGGCGACCTTTTTTATAATTTTCACGCAGTTCAGCAAGACTTTTCTGATGGTCTGCGCGGTTTTGATCTTTACGACCGTTGACGCTCTGATCTACGCGGCGATAATTCAGGGAGTTTTGCAGACGCTGATTTTGCTTGTCTATTTAAATAAGCAATTTCCGGGATTCTGGACAAAATTCGAATTCAAATTTTTCCGCGAACAGATGATCTACGCCATTCCGTTCGGCGTATCGGGCATTTTATGGATTCTGCAAAACGACATTCATAATTATTTTGTCGGCTACAGTTTCAGCACGGCGGAATTTGCCATCTACGCCTACGGCTGTTTTCAGCTTCCGATGGTTTCGATGCTGTTCGAAGCCGTAACCGGAGTTTTGATTCCGCGAATGAGCGAACTGCAGATGCGCGGCGACCGCACGGAAATGATTCGCCTGACGGCGCGGGCGATGCAGAAACTCGCCTTCTTTTATTTTCCGATCTACGTTTTTTTGATGATTACCGCCGAGACGTTTATTCTCACTTTATTCACCAGAAATTATCTGGCGAGCGTTCCGATCTTTATGATAAATCTGACGCTTCTGCCGCTGCAGATTCTCGTTACCGATCCGATCGTCCGCGCTTACAAAGAACTGGGAAGATTCTTGTTGGTTCTGAGAATTTTTATACTCGTCGCAATGGTGACGACGCTGTATTTCGGCATCGGACGTTTTAGTTTGAGCGGAATGATCGCCGTCGTGGTCGTTATCGCCATAATCGAAAAAATCATTTCCGAAACGATGATCGTCCGCAAACTCGGTGTCAAAAGTAAAGATTTGGGGCTTCTGAAAGACATCTGGAAAACCGCCGCCGTCAGTATTGTCGCGGGTGCGGCGACATATTTTGTTTATATTTTTTCAAAAGATTTTCTGTTCGGATTCGGAGAATTCATCGCCTCGGCGGTCTTCGGTTCGACAAAACCGATGGTCATCAATTTTATCGGCGGAAGTTTGACATTAACGGTCGCGTTTTTGGTTTTTGCTCCGGTCTATCTTTTCCTCTCTAATTACTTTAATGTGATTGATGAAAGCGAAAGAACTTTTATAAAAAAATTCATTGGCAGATTGCGGAGATTTTTCAAGAGAAATCCGCTTCCCGAACCGCAATCCGAAATTACGAATTAAAAAAAATGTGCGGAATTGCCGGATTTATTTCTAATGAACGAAACGCGCCGGTCGGCGAGCGTGAAATCTTGCTCGAACGGATGTGCAAGATCATCACGCATCGCGGACCGGACGAGCAGGGAATGATCGTCAAGGACGCGGCGGCGCTCGGAATGCGCCGTCTTTCGATCATTGACCTGAAAACCGGACAACAGCCGATCTTCGACTGCACGGGAAATCTTGCCATCGTTTTTAACGGCGAGATTTATAATTTTCTGGAACTCAAAAAAGATTTGGAAAAACGCGGACATCGTTTCAAAACCAATTCCGATACGGAAACCATCATTCACGCTTTTGAGGAATTCGGAACTGATTGTTTAAAGCGTCTTCGGGGAATGTTCGCCTTTGCGGTTTACGATTTTCAAAACGAAACGCTTTTCATCGCGCGTGACCGCGTCGGCAAAAAACCGCTTTTTTATTCAAAAACGAAATACGGAAATTTCGTTTTCGGTTCGGAATTAAAATCGCTGATCGAACACGGCGAAATTTTAAGAGAGATTGATTTTTCCGCGCTCGACGCATATCTCACCTTCGGCTATGTGCCGGAAGATTTCTGTATTTTTAAAGATGTAAAAAAACTCGCGCCCGGCGCGTTTTTGATCTTCGAGAACGGCGAAATAAAAACCGAAAATTACTGGGATTTTTCCTATCAAGAAAATTCGGAAATAAAATCCGAAGTTGAATACACGGAAATTTTACGAGAAAAATTAAAAGAAGCGGTCAAGGTGCGTTTGATTTCCGAAGTTCCGCTCGGCGCGTTTCTTTCGGGCGGAGTTGATTCGAGCGCAGTTGTCGGAATGATGGCGCAGATTTTGGAAACGCCGGTCAAAACTTTTTCCATCGGTTTCAACGAAGACAGTTTCAACGAACTCAAATTCGCCCGCCTTGCCGCAAAACATTTTAATACCGAGCATCACGAATTTATCGTAACGCCCGATCTCGTCCAAATCATTGACGAACTCGTCTGGCATTTTGACGAACCGTTTGCCGACTCAAGCGCATTGCCGACTTTTATGGTTTC
Source organism: Pyrinomonadaceae bacterium (assembly GCA_041940425.1). Classification (GTDB taxonomy): domain Bacteria; phylum Acidobacteriota; class Blastocatellia; order Pyrinomonadales; family Pyrinomonadaceae; genus DATHTS01. Next base: position 23,611 of record JBGTSF010000046.1, on the reverse strand, counting down.
AAAAATGGCGCGTGAATTCGTTACCGTCATTTTGTCCGGCGACGGCGGCGACGAGCTTTTTGCGGGTTACACGCGCTACGCGACGGATAAACGGCGCGGCGGCTTGGAAAAACTGCCGCGCTTTGTCCGCACAAAAATTTTACAAAAATTGGGCGAAAAATTGCCGCACGGCGCGAAAGGAAAAAATTATATTTACAACGCTTCGCTCGGTTCGGTCGAACGTTACATTGACAGTATTTCTCATTTCGGAAATTTAAAGAAAGGCGAGCTTTACGCCGCCGGTTTTCTCGAAAAACTAAACGGCGATATTGGAACAGGTGCGGAAATTTACAAGCAAATTGCAGGCTCGACTCTTTCAAATAATTCGCTCGACCGCCTGCTATATCTCGACAGCAAAACTTATCTGCCGTCTGATATTTTGACAAAAGTTGACCGGATGACGATGGCAAATTCGCTCGAAGCGCGTGTGCCGCTTCTCGATCACGAACTCATCGAATTTGTCCAGACGATTCCAGCCGAATTAAAGCTAAAAGATTTTGAAACGAAATATATTTTCAAAAAATCTCTGGAAAATCTTGTTCCGAAAGAAATTCTCTACCGCGAAAAACAAGGTTTCGGCGTTCCTATTAACGAGTGGATAAATTTGCAGTTGAAAGAGAGAATTCATTCCGATTTGCTCGAAAAGAAAACTCTGGAGCGAGGCTATTTCGAGGAAAAATATATTAAGGTTTTGTTAGACGAACACGCGAAAAAACGCCGCGATCATTCGCACGCGCTCTGGATTTTATGGATGCTCGAACTCTGGCATCGGCGGTTTGCGGATAATTGATTCGATTTGTCGTATTTAGAAAAGACGATGACGGAGACGCTCGACAGCTACAGCGAATACGCCAATGCCGCCTTAGCAAATTATCAAAAACGCGACGCGGCGAGGCGCAATCTTTTATACGATGCGGTCAAGGATTTAAAGATCGAAAAAGTTTTGGATGTTGGATGCGGCGCGGGACAGGAGTTATTCCCGTTTTTAAAAAAGTCAAACGCATTCTGCGTCGGCATTGACATCGCGCCGGAACTCGGGAAAATTACGAACGGGATTTTTTCAAAAAAAGAATTTTCCGACAGGGCGAATTTCGCGCGTTCAAAAGGCGAATTTCTGCCGTTTGCGGATGAAAGTTTCGATGTCGTTTTGTGCCGCGTCGCTCTGCCGTATATGAATAACCGCGAGACAATTGCAGAAGTCGCGCGGATTTTAAAACCGAACGGAGTTTTTCTATTGAAAACGCACGCCCCGCCGTTTTATTCGGCGATGCTAAAGGATCGTCTGAAAACTTTCAATCCGAAACAAATCGCCTACCCGCTGATCTGTATTGCCGGAAGCGTTTTTCATCTTATAAGCGGAAAGCAATTGCAGAAAGGATTTTGGAAAGGTAAGGAAATTTTTCAGACGCGCGGGTTTTTGGAAAGGGAATTTGCGAAAAACGGTTTGGAAATTTTAAAGGAATTAGCTGATACAAATCCGCTTTCGCCGTCGTTTTATATTGTCAAAAAGTGATTTCACGCAGAGGGCGCGGAGAGCGCAGAGAAATTTTTGATGAATGAATACATAAAAAAATTAAAACATTCGATTCCGTGGCTGGCGCGGTATCCTTTTGCGCGTCTCGAATCCGTTTTACAAAACCGTTCGGCGGAGAAAAAACATATCATTATTACAGTCGCCGATCATTTCGAACCAGCTTGGAGCGCAAGCGGACATCTCGATATTGACGCGCAAAGACGGCGGCTCGACGAATATCATAAAATGGCGCGGACAACGGGCGAAGCCGTCAAAGATGCGGACGGCACGAAATTTCGGCATACGAATTTTTACCCGGCGGAACAATACGATAAAAAAATTCTGAACACGATGGCTGCGATGCAGAAAGAAGGTCTCGGCGAGGTGGAAATTCATCTGCATCACGGTATCGAACAGCCGGACACGGCGGAAAATCTACGGAAAGTTTTACTTGATTTCCGCGATCGTCTGGCGGAAGAACATCTTTGTCTTTCGCGTTTTGACGGCGCGGGTGAGCCGAAATACGCATTTGTTCACGGCAATCTCGCGCTGGCGAATTCGTTTGGCGGAAAATTCTGCGGCGTGGACGAAGAGATCCAGATTCTTTTTGAAACTGGCTGTTACGCCGATATGACTCTGCCGTCCGCTCCGCTCGAAACGCAAGTCCCGGTGCTGAATAAGATTTACGAATGCGGTCTGCCTCTGAACGAAAGATCGCCGCACCGCAAAGGCGAGCGCGTCAGGGTTTTTGGAAATGAGCCGCAATTGCCACTTATATTTACAGGACCATTAATTTTTAACTGGACACGCCGGATCAAGGGAGTGCCTGTCCCGCGTCTCGATGACGGCGCGTTGACCGCCAATCAGCCGCTCGACTCGTTTCGGTTCAAACGCTGGATCAACGCCGGCGTGTCGGTTAAAAATCGTCCCGAATGGATTTTTGTCAAGCTGTATTGCCACGGATTTTTCGATCACGACCAGCGGGCTTGCATCGGCGAAGATGCGCGGAGATTCTTTAGCGAAATGGTCGAACGAGGCGAAAAAACGGGCAGCTATTCGATTCATTTCGCATCGGCGCGCGAAGCGGTAAATATGGTTTTCGCGGCGATTGACGGCAAAACCGGAAACCCGAACGAGTTTAGAAATTATCGTCTGCAAACGATCATGGATCGGGCAACTGCCGGAGTCGGAAACGAAACAGAAAAGGAAATGCAGGAATTATGCAGGTAACGGAAATGTCGAATCCTTTGGAAACTTTCAAAAAGCTCAAGGGGCGCAGTTGGGAAGAGATCAAAACGCGCAGCTCGCAGGCGGTTTACGTCTATGCCGACCAGATCGGCTTGACCGGAAAACTGCCGTCCGATGAAGAATTCTTGAAACTGCTGGACTATTCCTTTTTTAAAACGAAAAAAATTACCGCCAAAAATTTAACTGAACAATTCTTTGAAAATTCGCTTCTTTCGTTTTTTCCGTCCTTTGCCGAACGGGAAAAAACACTAGAACTTTTCCGGCATCATTTCGGCGAAAAGTCGGCGCGTTATTTTATCGAAAAAGCCGACGAGATCGTCAAAGGAAGATTCGATCTGCTCGGTTTTACCGGTCTCGATGTCGGCGAAAAAATTGACTGGCATTACGAGCCGGTTTCGGGAAAACGCTCGCCGTTAAAGCATTGGAAACAGTTTGACGAGCTTTCGACAAAGGAAACTGGCGATAAAAAAATCATCTGGGAACTCAATCGCCACCAGCATTTTTTTACGCTCGGCGTCGCTTACTGGCTGACAACGGACGAGCGTTACGCTGAAATTTTTGCCCGGCATCTGGAAAGCTGGATGGAGCAGAATCCGCCCGGAATCGGGATCAATTGGTTTAGCAGTCTGGAAATTGCGTTTCGCACGATGAGCTGGATTTGGGCTTTTCATTTCTTTAAAGAGTCGAAAAGTTTATCGCCCAAGATTTTTCAAAAAGCTTTGAAATTTCTGTATCTCAAGGGTCGGCATATCGAAAAATACATTTCCGCTTTTTACAGCCCGAACACGCATCTGACGGGCGAAGCGCTCGGTCTTTATTATCTCGGAACGCAGTTTCCGTTTTTTAAACGCGCCGAAAACTGGCGCAAAACGGGCGAGGAAATCCTGTTTGCCGAATTGGACAGGCAGATTCTCGATGACGGCGTTTATTTCGAGCAGACGACGTGGTATCAGCGATACACAGCGGATTTTTACACGCATTTTTTGATCTTAAAAACCTTGCAGGATGATAAAACCCCCGCCGAACTGCAAAACAAAATTGCGGAAAAACTGCAAAAACAGCTCGATTTCTTGATGCACATAACGCGACCCGACGGGACGACGCCGCTCATCGGCGATGACGACGGCGGGAAAATGCTGCCGCTGGGAAATACTCGGTGCGATGATTTTCGTCCGACATTGGCGGCGGGCGCGATACTTTTTGAGCGCGGGGATTTTAAATTCGTCGCCGGCGGCGCGGCGGAAGAAATCGTCTGGCTGTTCGGGCTTGAAGGTATGCTCGCCTTTGAAACTCTTCCCGCACATAAACCGCGACAAAATTCTTCCGCTTTCGTTCAAGGCGGATATTTCGTAATGCGCGACGGATGGGAAAATTCGGACAATTATCTCCTGGTTGACGCGGGACCACTCGGCGCGCTCAAAGGCGGACACGGACACGCCGACGCGCTTTCTATCGAACTCGCTGCAGGGGGCAGAACTCTGCTTGTTGATTCGGGAACATATACGTATCACGAACCGGTCGAACTGCGTCATTATTTCCGCTCGACCGCGGCGCATAATACTCTGACGATTGACGGAAACTCGTCGTCCGAACAGGGCGGGAAATTCAGTTGGCTGACCAAAGCGGAAACGACGCTTCAATCGTGGATCTCAAAAGAGCGTTTTGATTTTTTTTCGGCTTCGCACGACGGTTACGAGCGTTTTATCGAAAATCCGGCGCGGCATTCGCGCGACATTCTGTTTTTAAAAAACGATTACTGGATAATGCGCGATTTTGTCGAAACCGGCGGCGAACACGATTATACTTTGAACTTTCATTTCAACGCGGAAACCGCTCCGCAGATCGAAGCGGCGGAAAATGGAAAATTTTGCGTCAGTGAAAATTCAAAAGAGCAAACCGGGCTAAGACTTTTCACATTCGACAGCGGCGAGTGGAAAAGCAACGAATGCTGGATTTCAAATTGCTACGGCGAGCGCGTCAACGCTCCCTTGCGCCGTTTCGTGACGAGCGGCACCGGCTGTCAGGAATTTTTCACTTTTCTTTTGCCGGCTGATTCGGGTTTGAAAAAGCCGGAAGTTTTCGAAACGCCCGTTGCCGGCGGGCGCGCTTTCGTCATTAAGTTCCGCGATTATTTCGACCTGTTCGTATTTGCCGACGGCGACCGGTTGGTTCGCACCGAATTTTTTAATACGAATTTTCGATACACCTGGGCGCGTCTCAGCGCGGAGGAAAATTTGCCTGAAGAATTCGTTTTGATAGGCGGATCGAATTTTTCGATCGGGGGACGTGAAATCATAAGTTATCCGAAGAAAATTGACTTTGCCGCTGCACGGCGGTTTGGAAACAAACTGAATGTTCGGACTACCGAAACGATTTTCAGCGTTTCACTGCCGCAAAAACATTCGAGTAAATTAATTGTCAAAAACACCGGACACGCCGAAGATATTCCTGACCCGTTTTGACCTGGAAAACAAATCAAAAAACTCATTACCGGACATCATTTGTAAAAATCAAAAATCCGCGCATAATCTTTCCGTGAAAAAAAATATTCTCCAATTTATCGGCAGTTTTCATCAGGGCGGTTCGGAAAGACAAGCCGTTCAACTGACGAAAATTTTAAAGGAAAATTCCGAACATCCTATTTTCGCCGCAACTTTGAACAATGAAGGCGTTTTAAAGCCGGAAATCGAAAAACTCGGTTTGCCGGAAATTCCCGAATTCAAACTTACGTCGTTTTACAATGCAAATTTTTTGAAACAACTAAAAGAATGCGTCCGATTTTTGCGCCAGAACAATATCGAGATTGTTCACACACACGATTTTTATACCAACATTTTCGGCATCACGGCAGCACGTCTGGCGGGCGTAAAATTGAAGGTCGCCTCGAAACGCGAAACCGGGGGAATGCGTTCGCGCGCGCAGAGAATTATCGAAAACGGAATTTTTAAAACGGCTGACAAGATCGTCGTCAATTCCGAAGCCGTCAAAAATTATCTGATCGCGGAAGGCATCAGCGAAACCAAAATCACGATCATTTATAACGGTTTGGATTTGGAAAGGCTACAGCCAAACACGACCGACCGCGAAAAAATCTGCGCCGAATTAAATCTTCCGGCTGACGAGAAAATAAAATTTATCACAATGGTAGCGAATCTGCGGCACGCGGTAAAAAATCAGCCGATGATGCTCCGCGCCGCCGTGAAAGTTTTGAAAGAATTTCCTGACGCGCATTTTGTTCTGGCGGGCGAAGGCAGATTAAAATACGAACTGGAAAATTTAGCGAAAGTATTAAAAATCGAAAAAAACACGCATTTTACCGGGCGATGCGAAAAAATTCCCGAACTGCTTTTTGTCTCCAATATCTGCGTGTTGACTTCTTTTAACGAAGGATTTTCCAATTCGATCCTTGAATATATGGCGGCGGGAAAGCCGGTCGTGGCGACAAATGTCGGCGGCGCACGCGAAGCGGTCATCGAAAACGAAACCGGATTTTTGGTCGAATCTGATGACGACGAAGCATTGGCAAATCGTCTGATCGAACTTTTAAGGGACGAAAAAAAAGCCGGAAATTTCGGCGCGAAAGGAAAGGAAATCGCTGAAGAAAAATTCTCGCTCGAAGCGCAGTTGAAAAAAACTTTGGAAATTTACGGACTTTAAAAGTTTGATAAAGGAGCGCGGCTAGTGAATCACCGGCGGCGACCGGAAAAAAAGCGATAATTTTTCCGAAAGTTTGTTTGTTTTGTTTTGTAAAAGCGCGGATTTACAGCCCGCGCTTTTCTTAAATTTATTGACAACAAATTTTTATTCTGAAATCATATCTGACGGCGCGTTTTTCGCGCTCTCGCCTTTTATACAAATTGAAATTTTTTTATGAAACAAGTAATCCGCAGAGGTCTGAAAGAAATCATTGTTGACGAAGTTGCCGATCCGGTCGTTACCAAAAGCAGCGTTCTCGTCCGCCCGTTCTATTCGCTCATCAGCACGGGAACGGAAACCGCCGACATACATACCGACAGCATCGTCAAGGAAGTCGCCGACAATCCTTCGCATCTGAAAACCGTCTGGAACGTGATGAAAAAGACCGATCCGGTTTCGACCTTTAATGAAGTCCGCGCGAAGTTTAAAGATTACGCGGTTCTCGGTTATTCGGGCGCGGGAATAATTATCGAAAAAGACGCGCAAATTACAGACTTGAAGATCGGTCAGCGCGTCGCCTACGGCGGCGAGGGAACGGGACACGGCGAGACGATCAATGTCGGTCGAAATTTAATAGCACGTGTTCCCGATGAGGTGAGTTTTCAGGAAGCATGTTTTACGACGCTCGGCGCGATTGCGATGAATTCGGTCAGACTCGCTGAAATAAATATCGGCGACCGCGTTGCCGTCATCGGACTTGGAATTGTCGGTCAGCTTGTCGCGCAGCTTGTTCGCTGTCAGGGCGGCGTTGTGATTGCGATAGATTTAGACAAACGGCGGGTTGATCTGGCGCAGGAAACTGGCGCCGATTTCGGCATCATGGCGAGCGACACGACCGTTAAAGAAGTCAAGGCATTAACCGATGGACGCGGCGCGGACTGCGTGATCGTCGCCGCCGCTTCTAGTTCGGCGAAACCTTTGCAGGACGGCGTTTCGATGTGCGCTGATCGCGGTCGCGTGATAATGGTCGGCGCGTGTCCGATCGAGATTCCGCGCGCGGAAATGTATGTCAAGGAACTGAAATTTATGGTTTCCCGCGCCTACGGTCCGGGCAGTTATGATCCGAGTTACGAAAAGCAGGGAATCGATTACCCGATCGCGTATGTCCGCTGGACTGAAAACCGCAATATGGAAGAATTTCTGCGCCTGATTTCGGTCGGCAAAGTAACTGTCAAACCGCTCATCTCGCACGAATTCGATCTTGAAGACGCGCCGAAGGCTTACGACACGATCATGAACAACGGCGGTTCGAGTCTTGCGGTAGTTTTGAAATATCCGGTCAATGAACAGGAAAACGCGGTCACGGAATTTCAGCCGTCGAGAAAAATTGTTGTAAATTCTGAAACCGTCAGAAAAGATGAAATCAGTTTTGCTTTGATCGGCGCGGGAAATCTAGCGAAATGGGCGCATCTTCCGGCACTGCAAAAAATCGCGGGCGGTAAATTAACCGCAGTTCATTCCAACAGCGGCGCGCGCGGAAAATCTTACGCGATGCGCTTTAATGCAAATTACACGACATCGGATTACGAACAAATTTTAAATGACGAAAATATTGATGCAGTAATCATAGCCACGCGCCACAATCAGCACGCACAGCAGGCGATTGACGCTTTAAATGCGGGAAAACATGTCTTCATCGAAAAACCGATGGCAATTACCACCGAAGAATGTCAGGCGATTTATAAAGCGGTAAAGACAAGCGGCAAGCGTTTGATGGTCGGGTTTAATCGCCGATTCGCGCCGTATTACCTGGAAATGAAAGAGCATCTCAAAAACCGCACTTCGCCGATGGTCGTTTCGTGCCGGATGAATTCGCCGGGCATCGAAAACGGCTGGGCGGCAGAGAAATCACAGGGCGGTGTAGTTTTGGGCGAAGGCTGTCATTTTATTGATCTGATGTTCTGGCTGACGGAAAGCGAACCCGTTTCGGTTTCGGCTTACGGATTCAATGAACATAATATCGCCGCGACTTTCAAATTCGCGGACGACTCGATCGGCAATTTTATTTACACGGTCGTCGGCAGCGAAGCGTCTGCCGGAGAAATGGTCGAAGTTTTCACACCCGGCGTGAGCGTTCTTTCGGAAGATTTCAAACGCATCGTGGTCAAGAAAAATAAGCGCAACGGTCGAAGCAAATTTTTCGCCGCGAAAGGTTACACCGAACAACTCGAATCTTTTATCAAAAGTCTGAAAAACGGAACGGAAACCGAGATAAATGTTGTTGACGGAACGCGGGCGACTTTGGGCTGTTTGCTGATGCTCGAATCGGTCAGAACGGGCGAAGCGCAGGAATTTAATCTTGCTGAAATTTTGAAGTAAAAACAGAAGCCCCGCGTCAGCAAGGGCGGATAGCTCAACATTGAATATTCCGCCTTTGCTGACGCGCGGGCTTCTGTTACTTTGCTTCCTTCAAAGCATTTTTTGCCAACTCGTCCGCCTGCTGACTTTTCTGTGCGGCTTCTTCCATTTTCTTTTTGAAGTTTTCATCCTTTTCCTTGAAAATGATTTTCGCTTTTTCCAACTCTTCTTTGTTTTGAGAACCCGCGCTGTCGCGCAAAAGCCGCGCGGCTTCGTGCAGGAATTTAAATGCTTCGATCTGCAGATCGAGGCTGTCTTCTTTTAGACCGAGATAATCTTTAAACTGCGGATTGATGTTTAATTGCTGGGCTTCGTCAATTTTCGATTTCGCGCTGTCGGCGAAAATAAAACCGTCGTTGATGACATAAACCAGCGCGTTTGAAATTTCTTTGATGCGTTCGATGTCTTGATTTTTCGAGGCTTCGCGCAATTGTTTGAGCGCGGTTTCGTTTTCGTTGTAGAGAATTTTGATGCGTTTGAGTTCGTCGTTGGCTTCCTGAATTAACACGATTGCCTTTTCAGTATCGTCGGAAGAAAAATCAAATACGCCCGCATTATTCGAATCGGTTTCGACGCTATTGCAAGCCGAAAAAGCAAAACACAAAAGCATAGAAAAAATAAAAATCAAACTCGATCGGACGTAATTCATTACAAAAGATTCTAACTTATCAATTTAAAATTCGCGTTATTTTTCCGCCTCCAGATAAAACCGTCGAGAATATAATGCGTCAGTTGCGGCACGGCGAGAAGCGGCACGAGATACATTTTCCAATCGTCGAGATTCCAATTCGCGCCGAACAGCCAATTTTTTTCGTGCCACACGCCGCGATTCCAGACGAGTTCTTCCGTGTAAGCCAAAGCCCACAGCGTGGCGAGAAAAACTATCCAATTCGACGAAAGCGATTTATAAAACCGTCCGGCATTTTCGCGCCGCGATTTCGCGTAAAAATAGATCAAAGCAAAATACGGAACGCCGTGAATGATCACATTCGTCACGGTAAAAGCGTAATCGGAATTGAAAAAAACGATGCCGACATACCAGCAAACGGCGGTCGTTGCGACGACAATATCTTTGCCGATATTCAAAAAACCGGTCGTGAAATAAAGATAAAATGATTTCGCAAAATAAGCGGTCAATGCCAGAACATAAACGGGAAAAAGAATGTCTTCGACCAGCGCGGGCAAAAGGAAAAAATCATTCTCGATAAACCAGTTAAAATTTCGCGGCAGTGCGGTCATCCAAAACGCCAACGGATAAACGGTTGCCAGATAGATCGCCGCCGCGTCAATCCACCAAGTTAGATTAGATTTTTCCTTTAATTTCGCGCGGTACAGATTAACCCAGCCGTATTGCTGACGCACAAAATGAAAAACCGCGACGATTGCCAGCACGCGCCAAAAGGTCAATTCCCCTTCCGAATAAAGCGCGACACCGACAGCGTAACCGAAAACCGGAACAAGTATGTAAAGCCAAATTCTTCTTTTAAATTCTTCCGCATCGAAATAAACCCGAAACGAAGTTGACCAAACATGCGCGACATCAATCAAAAGCACCGCCGAAATCCAAGTCCAATCCGGCGAATCTTCATTCAAAATCCCAAACTGCCAGCCGATTGCCAGAAGAAGCAAAGACACGACCGCGCTTCCGAGAAAAACCGATAAATCAACTTCCCTCGAAAAAAGCCATTTTGATTGCGGTGTGGCTTCGTTCATCATCAACTTAAAATCTCATTCGCCGCACGGATTCCGTGATAAAACGCTTCTTCAAAAAGCGCGATGCCGCTCAGATCGGAATGCGCGAAATGAATATTTCTAAACGGTTTTTGTGCTTCGCCGCGTGCGCCCGACCATAGAAAATTCGGGCGAGGGCTAATCATCGCGTGTCCCCAGCGCATTATATCAATCCGCGTAGTCAATTCAATAATATCTTTATGCGCCATCGAAAGATCGCTTAGAACGATGTCGGCGAGTTCCTGATGACCGAGCGCAAAAAGTTTGGCTCGTCCGTTTTCTTCCGCCGCCATCGGATAATAATATGTGAAAACCGTCTGCCCGTAATCAATGCCTTTTTGATGCGTCGCGCACACATAACCGAGACTCGGACTTTCGTATAAAACATTATCCCACGCGAGCGGGAAATCTCTCGGAAAACGCTGTTTCGGTCGGTCTTTTAAAAACAAATTTGCGACAAACCATGCATTGTGCTGAAATTCATTCACAAAAGGCGGAGCGTTTTCTTTAAAATCACGAATCAAATATTTCGCGGTAAAGATCGGCGCGGCAAAGACGGCTTTTTCGGCGCGGATGCCGCGAAGCTCGTTTGTTTGCGTGTTCAGATAAATGATGTCAACGCCCGTTTCGTTCGGAATTATTTCGAGCGCGACGGTTTTCGTGAGGATTTTATCTTTGATCTTTCCGGCGAGAAAATTGACGAATCTGCCGTTGCCTTCGGGAAAGGTGATGAAGGCTTGCGATTCTTCGCCCGGTTTTCTAACGCGCGAACAGAAATAAAAAAGTCCCGCCCACGCGGAAGTTTGTTCCAGTTTCAAACCGTAATCGTCGCGGCAGGCATAGTCGCAATACCAGAAAAGTCTTTCCGATGTAAAACCTTTTTGACGAAGCCAATCGCCGAATGAAATTTTGTCGAGCGCGACGGCTTCCGCGTCCTTCGAACAATCGGCGACCGGCAAAACAAATGCACGTTTACCTTCCGAGTCGCGCCAGTTTACCCAAAAATCCAATTCCTTTTGAAAATTTTGGAGCTGGATTTTATCGTCCTCGCTTTCACCGGCGTGCAGATAAAGACCTTCATACCAGCGACCTTTATAGAAAACTCTCTCTTCAGGTTCGCGGCAGAGGAATTGTTCTTTGATCAAAATTTCGCCGTCTGTCGTTTTGCCTTCGGTCAGATTCATCTCATCGAGCAGAGAAATCAATTCCGTATTTTCCCGAAACGGCACGGGCAGATAATGCGCGCCCCACGGATAGCCGATAAAAGAATTTTCGCCGCTCTGCGCCGTGCCGCCGATCTTGTCTTCGAGTTCGAGAAGCAGAAAATCGTTAAAATTATTTTTTGCAAATTTGTAAGCCGCGCTCAAACCCGCCGCCCCGCCGCCGATGATCGCAACTTTTACTTTTTCCCAATTATTTGCCGGAACTTCGAAATTTCTATGTTCTCTGAGCAGATGTCCGGCGTTGACATTCGCGCCGACGATCTCGCCTTCGATCGGTTTGATTTCAGATTCAGTTCGACACGCGGCAAGTGCGATAGGCAAGCCGAGAAAGGTTTTTAAAATTTCGCGTCTTGTAAATTTCATTAAAAAACTTTCGGAATATGTGAAAAGTGAAATGTGATATGTGAAAACTTATTCCGATGATTTAGAAGTTTTAATTGATGCGATCAAAATTTTTTGTAATTCTTCACAATCCTGAATCAAAGATTGAAATTGTTTGTCATTGATAAAATCACTGTCGCGTAAAAGTCTCAGCCAAAAATTAGTTTTGAATGCTTCTTTGTTGGCGATGGAATATTTTTGAATAAAGTCGGCGCGGTTTTCACCTTGGTGAGCCTCTTCGACAAAAACACCGATTGCCGTTCCCGAATCGAGAATCTTTTTTGACAAAACGAATTCGCGCTTTTCATCGTTCAGATACTGACTTAATTTAACGATCCGCAAAGCGAATTTGTAAGATTTTTCCAGCAATATTTTGTTACTCATAAAACTATCACTTACTACTTTTCACATATCACATATTCCGAATTTGAAACTTACTCGAATCTACGCCATTCCGATTCGTAATAGCGAACGAGTGCCTGATTGTCCAAACGGTTGATCTCGATTTCTTCATCTATCGGAAAAGACGTATCGGCGGCGAATTCGAACATCGAGGCGAATGTTTGATCATTTAAAAATTTCAGTTCGACATTTTCCGGCGGCTTTCGAGGCGTTTCAAACGGTTCTAATTTCGCCAAGGCGTAGCCCCAGATGCCAAAACTCGGAACGGTCGTGTTAAATGGTTTGACCTGAAATCCGGCGGCTTCGATGGTTTTGATAATGCACCAAAAAGAATTTCGGGCGATCAACGGCGAAGTCGTTTGGACGACGACCGCCGAATCCGGCTTTAGTTTTTGTTTTAGAAGATTATAAAAGCGCGTTGTGTAGAGTTTTCCGAGTGCGAAATTATTCGGGTCGGGAAAATCTATGATCGCAATATCAAACGGTTCGGTTGCGGTCTGGTCGAGCCAGACGAATGCGTCCGCGTTGATGATGGAAACGCGCGGGTCGTCGAGCGCGTGTTTGTTTAATTCACCGAGCGCGGCGACCGATTTGGAAACGTCGGTCATCAACGGATCGAGATCAACCAGCGTAACGGATTCGACCAATTTATATTTTAGAATTTCCCTGACCGCGAGACCGTCGCCGCCGCCTAAAACTAAAATTCTTTTCGCGTCTTTTTGAAAAGCGGCAAACGCCGGATGAACCAATGCTTCGTGATAGCGGTATTCATCAAACGAATTAAACTGCAAATTGCCGTTTAAAAAAAGTGCGTAGCCCGTTTTGCCCTTGGTCACGACGATGCGCTGGTAGGGCGAAGATTTGGCGTAGATAATATTGTCGGCAAACAGCGCGTCTTCGGCAAGCGTGGTCAGCGAATCGGCTTTGATAAACGCGATGAGAAGCAAAATGACGATGACGAAACCTTTTATTCTCAAAATCAAAAGATCGCGGTCTTTGATCAAATGTTCTAGAAGCCATGTTCCCCAGATTCCGACTCCGGCATTGAGCAGACCGAAAAAAAGTGAAGTCCGAATCAGTCCCAATCTCGGAACTAGAAAGATCGGAAAGAGAATTGAAGCGACGAGTGCGCCGACGTAATCGAGAGCGAGAACGCGGGCGACGAGTTGTTTAAAATCGAGTTCGTCTTTTAAGATCCGCATCAGGAGCGGAATTTCCAAACCGACCAGAATGCCGATGACGATCACCGTCGAATAAAGAATGATCTGAAAATAAGAAACGCTTGCGAAAGTCAGAAAAAGCAGCGGCGCGGAAAATCCTCCGGCGACGGCGACGGCGAGTTCGATCTCGACAAAGCGTTTTGCCAAATCTTTGTCCAGATAACCCGACAGCCACGAGCCGATGCCCATTGCCGAAAGATATATGCCGATAATCAGGGAAAACTGCGTAACCGAATCGCCCAGAACGTAGCTGGAAACGGTTGCTGCCAGCAGTTCGTAGATCAGACCGCAGGTGGCGATGATGATGACGTTAAGAAATAATAGAGGAACTTGTTTCATAGAAAAGGGACGAGAAATCAGGGACGAGGGACGAGTGAATAAATCTTCATCCCTCATCCCTCATCCCTTACAATTATCCCGAAATCGCCGCCGCGATGATCATGGAAATGCCGATCAAAACCGCACCGATAACGATGCCGAGCGCGGTATTTTGATCTTCTTCGATTTCCTTGCGGATCGAAAACGGCGTGGCTTTTCCGAGAATGCCGAAAGCCAGAGCGAAAAATACGAGACCGATAAAGACAAAGATCAGCGTCGTTACAATCGTTTCCAAAAGCGCGTCCATTTTGACGACGAATGCGAACATATTTATTAACATTTATTATTTTCCTCCACGAAATCCACCCGAATAGATAAAAGGAACGCCGACCACGGAACGGCTTCCGGCATTCGCAAATTCCCAACCCAAAAACGACGAGGTAGCATACAGCAAAACCACGCCCATTCCGAAAATTAAAAATAAAGCTCTAAACATAATTTTTAAAGTTTGGAGAGTTTGGAGAGTTTGGAGAGTTTGGAGAGTAATTTAAACTCTTTAAACTCGCAACTCTCTGAACTCTATGAACTACCTGAAAACATACTCTCGCTCCAGCGTCTCGATTCGAAAGTAAATTTTCTGAACAGAGCGAGAAGCGGAATGATTGCCAGAACGATTAACGCGCAGCAGAAATTTACGCCGCGCACGACGTTTTGCTCGACCTTAACGCGAAGCGGAAGAGACTGCTGCCAGTTGCCCCAACTTGCCGCCAAACGCAGAGTGTATTTTCCCGCCGGGAGCGACGAGAGCGTCGCGTCTTCTTCGCGCGAACCTTCCGTCCACGCGCCGTCGCTGTCCGAGCCGCTGTAAAATTCCAGATTGATCGGCACGGATTCGATCTCGTTATTTTTCTCGTTGACGAGATCGGCGTCGAGTTCGACCCATGAATTGCTTATATTCGGCGAACTAGCCGTGATTCGGACGTTTCGACCGCCCTTCAGTTCAAAAGGCTGCGTGAAAACAGTCTGCGGCGTTGTCGCGTTGGTCATCGGCTGAAGTACGATTTCCTGCGCCAGAACGGTGCTTTTTATCCCGCTGATGGGCAGCATAAAGACCGCCACGATAAACAAAAGCAAAAGCGGAATCAAGCCGTATGTGTAATAAAAACTGCCCGTGAAAGGCTGATTCGGAGCGACCGACCAGGGTTTCGGGAGATCGGAAACATTGAATATTTCTTCAATTTCCTTGTTGGTTTTATATGTCCCGAGCGACCAGTTTATCTCGTTCGCACCTTTTTCCTGCGAGAGCATCAGCGGCGCGTTGACGTAATCAACCGCGCGGACATTTTCCCCTTGCTCGACGCGCCAGTAAAATTCGCCTTTGACATATTCGACGGCGGCGATCGCGTCCTGAAATATTTTGAATTTTTTGCCGTTGTATTCCGCCGTCGCTTTGCCGACACCTTTGTTGACCGTAACTTCCGCCGGATTGACGGGCTGGACGTAATTCCAGTGATTGTCGGAATGAACGAGCCAGCGAAAGCCGAGACGCGGATTGTAAAGCAGGTATTCGTGCCAGAAATATTTTATGCCGTCAATCGTCACGCTTCTGACGACCGCGCCGATTATTTTTTGTTTCGTATCTTCAAACGTGCCTTCCGCCCCGATCGGCAAAACGAACTCGTGCGGCGACGGCGACGGTTTCAGAGCTTTCAAGAAACTCAAGTTTCCCTTATTGACATCCAGAAGCGAATTGCAGAACGGGCAGGTAACGCGCTCGGCTTTGTCGGGCGCGACAAGTTCCAAAGGTCCCCCGCAATTCGGACAGCCCATTGCCGCCGACGCGACACGCGCAGCCTCGCGTTCGGCGGACTTCGCGCTTCCCAAGCCGATTTCGTCCAATGAAACCTGCTGACCGACAAAAACCCAAGCCGGAGATTCGCTGTAATCAATCGTCGCAAAGGCGTTGCCCGCGCCGGAAAGATCGGCGTAATCGCTTTTTTCATTCGGAATCAGACGGTAGGGAATTTCGCCGTCGGCGGCAATTGAGGTCGCCGTTCCTTTTTCCGTCACCATCAGAGGCGTTTGAGCCGGAATTTCTTCGACCGCCTGACCGAGCTGTAAATTTTGAAAATCGGGAACCCGTTTGCCCTGCGGCAGAGGCTGGTAAAACGTCAAGAAAAATTTCCCCTGCGCTTCGGCGAGCCAGCCGACCCAGCCGTTGGAAAACGTCGCATACCATTCGTCCCAGAAACCGCCCATTTCGTGGCGCAGTTGGGCGCGCCCGGTCAGTTCGAATTTATTTCCCTTGAAATCGCCTTTCAAGCCGAGTTTCAGAGGCGACTGCGAATCAACGATTTCGGCGACTTTGCCGAGATCGTCCAAACCTCTGTCGGTGCGCGCCACCGCCGAACGGCAGAACGGACAAATAATGACAATCGTCGAACCTTTCTGAAACTCGATCGGTCCGGCGCACGACGGACAATTTGCTTTTAAGACGCTCAGAATTCACCTCCGGCAATTTTCGATTTTCGATTTTCGATTTTCGATTGCGAACCGCCTCTAACAAATTTCGTTATATTCACATTTTTCGCTTTAAGTATTTCTGTCAAATTCTTTTCCCAATTCCATTCGGGACGCGTGCGGCAGCAGTATAAATTAAATGTTGCGGTTTCGTATTCGGGGTAAGTATGGCAGGCGAGATGCGATTCGGTCAGCATCGCCAGTCCCGTGACTCCGCCTTCGCCGTCGAATTTGTGCCAGTTTATCTCGCCGACCGTTTTCAAACCGAGATCGGAAATAACGCGTGCGAAAACCGTTTGCAAATCCCGCAGATCGCGCAATCTTTCGGCATCACAGCCCTCAGCTTCGATTAACCATTCCGTCCCGACAATCATAAAAGTTTTTCTACGACATCCGGTAAAAAATTGTTTGAATTTTCCCGAACATTAGCATCTAAACGTGCGTTATAATGGCTTTGGTGAAAAGTATGTCGAAAAAAACTATAACGAAAAATTTCGCGTTTGTCATTTCTTTTTTGATTTTTTCTCTTTTTTCGAGCGCGTGTTTTTCGGTTTCCTCGCAACTCGAAAAAAATGATAACGGCGTTTCCGCGCCGGTTTCGAAAAATTATTCCGAGCCGAAAGTCGTCGGCGAGATCAAGTCGAACGAGATCAAAGAAAGCAGCGGTTTGGCGGCTTCGAAATGCGCGGAAAATGTTTTCTGGACGCATAACGATTCGGGCGACGACGCGTTTATTTTTGCGATTGACGCGAAGGGAAAAAAGCTTGCCACATATAAAGTTCAAAACGCCGAAAACACCGATTGGGAAGACATCGCCGCTTTCAAAAATAAAAATGGAGAATGTTTTTTGTATATCGGAAATTTCGGAAATAATTCGAGATCGCGCGGCGAACATACCATCTACCGCGTTAAAGAGCCGAACGATTTTTCAAAAGATTCGAGCAAAAAAAATCCGCAGGCAACCGACGCGGCTGAAACGATAAAATTCACCTATCCCGATATTCGACACGATGCCGAAACGCTTCTTGTTCACCCCGAAACAGGTGACATTTATGTCATAACTAAACGCATCACCGGCGCGGCGGGCGTTTACAAATTAAAAGCCGATTACGATAAATCAAGAACCAACAAACTCGAAAAGATCGCCGATTTAACCGTTCCGTCCGTTCCGAACGGTTTGCTGACGGGCGGAGATATTTCGCCCGACGGGCGGCGCGTTCTGGTCTGCGATTATTTCGCCGGATTTGAAATTTTACTGCCCGAACAAAAGAAAAAATTCGATGATATTTGGAAGGAACAGCCGCAAAGAATCGAGTTGGGAAAACGCGAACAAGGCGAAGCCTGCGGCTATTCGGCTGACGGCAGTTCGATCTTTGCGACGAGTGAAAAGAAAGATTCGCCTGTCATCGAAGTAAAAAAAAACGGAACGGGTAAGTGATAGGTTTTTTTGCCTAACGATTACCATTTCAACTTCATCTAAAACACTAAATAAAACATTAAATTTACCAGCCCGGTATGGCAAAATCTTGACAATTGCCGCAAAAGATTGTAAGGTGTTGATACCATTCAAGTTAGTGAATAAATAAAATAATTCTTGAAGAGGTAAGACGGTTTCGTTTTGCCTCTTAGTTAACCGATTAAATTTTCTTTAAAAATTTAATTCATTAAGAGGAGGAAAAATGATTTGGACTCAAAGAATGTCCACGCGCTCGCTTGTTTTCGCCCTAGCCGTTTTCGGCTTAGCTGGTGCAGGCTTGTGGTGGGCGGCGCAATACAATACAACAAAAGCAAATACGAACAATCTAACGCTCGCTTCGGCTCCGTCGGCGACGTTCGGCGGTTCGGGGTTCGGCAACATTCCTTCGCCCGCTTCGGGCTGTTGGGGCGCGACCGCGATCACGCCGATCAATGTTACGTTTAATGTAACGGGCGTATCGGGGACGCCGACGAATGTCGAGGTTTCTCATCAGATCACGCACTCTTGGGTCGGCGACATCCGGGCGACCTTGATCGCGCCGAACGCCGCGTCGCACATACTTTATTCCCGGACGGGAGCGACGAGTTCGGCGGCGACGGGCGACTCGTCGAATCTGATCGGACCGTATGGGATCAAGGATTCGGCGGCAGGGACGAACTGGTGGACAGCCGCCGCGAACGAAACGACGGGCGCGGCACCGATTCCGGCAGGCGATTACAAATCCACGACGCCGGGCGGAGCGGCGGGCGGCGGAGTTGACACTTTGATCACGCCGTCGTTTGCGTCGGTAACTAATCCGAACGGAACATGGACGCTGAGATTCGAGGACGGCTGTGCGGGCGACACGGGCGCGATCAATGCCGCGACTTTGACCATTGATGGCGCTGTAGCCGTTTCAAATGAAGCCAATGTTGACTTTAACGGCGACAACACATCAGATTTTGTGGTAGCGCGCGATATTACCCCTCCTGCGGCTTCCGAGAACAGCGCGTTTTTCAGAGCCGAATCGGTTCGTGAAAAATTGAGAATACTTCACGACATGCAGGAAAGCGAATCGGTCGGCGGACCGCCGCCGCCGGGTGGAAGCATCGGCTGGTATATTGATCACAGCGGAGTTACGCCAGACCGGGTCAATGGATTTGGCGAAGCGTTAACCGATTTTCTCGTACCGAACGACTATAACGTCAACGGAAGAGATGACATCGCCGTTTGGCGACCGGGCGCGCCGACCGTTGCCGCATTCTATATTTTAGATGGCGGAAACTTTACGGTTCGCACCGAGCCGTTCGGTCAGACGGGCGACGATCCGGCGATCACGGGCGACTATGATGGCGACGGCATTGCCGATATCGCAACTTATCGCTGTCCGGCACTCGGCGCGGGCGACGGTCAATGTTTCTTTTTCTATAAAGGAACCAATAACAATCCGATGGGCAATATCACATATTTCCCGTGGGGATTCGGTGAAACCTTCGACTTTTTTGTCAATCCGGGAGATTTCGACGGAGACGGAAAATATGATTTCTGTATCCAGAGAACCGACCCGTCGGCAGCCGGCGCAGGTCAATTTGTTCTGTATAGATCATCTGACGGCGGTGTCGAATATATCAACTGGGGACGAAATACGGATCTGATCGTGCCGGGCGACTATGACGGAGACGGCAAAGCAGATTTCTGTGTTTCGAGAACGGAAACGATTGCCAGCGTTCCGGGACGTTCGTATTATATTCTCGAACGCGACGGCGGCGGCACGGGCATCAGCCCGATTCGCTGGGGCATCGCGGGCGATACGCGCGCTCCGGGCGACTATGACGGCGACGGAAAAACCGACATCGCCGTTTGGCGACCGAACGCCGATCCGAATATGAACTACTTCTTTGTAAGACGTTCGAGCGACGGTATGCTTCAGGTTTCCGAATGGGGACAACAAAACGACTTTGCCGTGGCAAGCTGGCTTGTTCACTAAAATTTGATCGAAAATTTTTCGATTAAACGACAAAAGAGGTTGGGAATTTTTCTCAACCTCTTTTTTAACTTCCGGTTTTTATACCAAACTCGAAAAGCGTTTGCTGTGTAATTTCGTTTAAGGCTTGGATTTTTATTTCCGAAAATATTTGGGCAAAATTTTCATTGCCGATTAATTTGAGAAGACTGAAAACTTCTTCCGGCGAACTGAAAACAAATTCGTCAATCGCGCCGCCAAACAATAAGGCTTTGAGTTTCGAGATTTCCGATTCGCTTTTATTTCGGATTTCATAAATTTCAACTTCCCTGATTTCCGCAAAATTTTCCGAAAGCAAATTAGCCAATTCCGAATTTTCCGCAACCTCTTTTAAAATCAAAAATCTCAAACCGCTATATTTATTTTCCGCGGAAAGATAATCAGAAAGAGCCGTAAACGCCGCATTGACGGTATTTTTCGGCGGAATAACGTCCGAATGTATCTGTCTGAAACGCAGGCTGTCGGCAACCGCTTCGCCGTTTGAACAGATTTTTACGCTGTCCAAATCGAAAAAATCTAAATTTTGTTCTTCGAGAATTTCTAAAAAAAACTCGACCGTCCAAATATCGGAAAAGATTATCCAATCGAAATCGAAGATATTTTTAAATAGATCGAGTTCCGATTCGCTCATATCCGCCCGTTTCGTTTCCAGCGCGGGAAAGGCGAACACATTTTTGTCTTGAGATTTAAAGAGTTCGATAAGTTTTTTGTTCGGCGGATTTCTGAAAATGCCGACCGTTTTTGAAGATGCGGAAATTTGATTCATCTTGAAATGATTTTAACGGCAGAGCAGATTTCTTCAAGTTTGCAATTGTTAAAAAAAAAAAGTATGTTTTTTTATTTGACGAGTGTGCGGAAATTTTTTCCGTGTTTTTAGGAATTACTATGAAAGCGATGATTTTAGCCGCCGGATTCGGTCAGCGTCTTTTTCCTCTAACGATTGACCGCACCAAACCCGCCATTCCATTTCTGGGAAAGCCTTTGATCGGCTATGTTGCCGAATATGTCGCCAAATTCGGTTTTAAGGAAGTGATCGTCAATCTTCATCATCAGCCCCAATCGGTGATGAATGCGTTAGGCGACGGCAGCCGTTTCGGTGTCCGCATCACTTACACTCTCGAAGAGCCGAATATCTTGGGAACGGCGGGCGCGCTCGACAATGCGCGTGAATATCTCGAAAACGAAACTTTTCTGATCGTCAACGGCAAGATCATCACCGACATAGATATTTCGAAAGCCATCGAAACGCACAAAAAATCTGGCGCGCTCGCCACGATGGTCTTAAAGGAAAACCCGAATCGCGAAAGATTTACCGAAGTTTTTGCCGAAGACGGTTTTGTGACCGGTTTCGGCAATTTTCCCGAAACAATCCGAAATCCGAAATCCGAAATCCGAAATCCCTTGATGTTTACGGGAATTCATATTCTCGAACCGCGTGTTTTCGATTACATCCCGCGCGGCGAATATTCCGATACGGTCACGGTTCTTTATCGTCCGGCGGTCGAAAAGGGCGAAAAGATCGCGGCGCATATCACGGACGGAAATTGGTATGAGCTTTCGACGATTCCGCGCTATCTAGACATTTCGCTGGCAATGATGAACGGCAGAAATGTTTTTTCGGGCGATAATTGTTTGTTAAATGAATCGGCTGAAATCTCAAATTCGGTAATCTGGGACAATGTTCGAATCGAAAGCGGCGCGCGGCTTAACCGGACGATTATCGCCGACGGCGTAACGATCAAGTCGCACGAGCAGTTTGAAAACGCGGCGATCGTCCGCGCCGATATGCTTTCGCACTGCGAAGAAATTCCCGAAAAGGCTCTGCAGGGCGAATATGTCGGCGATAATTACGTCGTTTCCCTTTTGCAATAAAATAAGACGGTCTTTGGTTTTTGGGCTTTGGTCTTTGGATTTTTTTATTTTCGATATTCTGATTAAATTATTTACATAAATTCAACAGCCAAAGACCAAAAACCAAAGACCAAAGACCTATTTTTATTTATGGAAGATTTTCGGCAGAGACTCGAAAAATTTCTGACAAAAAAAAATCAGCCGCTTGAAATTTCAAATCTCACGCCGGATGCTTCGACACGCGAGTATTTCCGCATCAGATGGAATTCCGGCTCGGCAATCGCCTGCGTTTATCCCGAATCTTTCGCGCCCGAAGAGCAAAACTATCTCGACATTACAAAACTTTTTCTCGAAAACGATCTGCCGGTCGCGAAAATTTACGATTTTGACGGCGAGAGCGGCGTGATCGTGTTGGAAGATTTCGGCGATACGATCCTCAGACCGGTTCTCGACAAAGCCGAATACGAAGAAAAAGAAATTCTTTATAATCGGGCGATTCAATTAATCGCCCGCATCCAAGCCGCTACCGAAAGCGCGTTTGAAATGAATTCCGTCGCCTCGAAACTTAAATTCGATCAGGAAAAGCTCGGCTGGGAACTCGAATTTTTCAAAACCCATTATTTTGAAACATACAAAAAACAGCCGCTGACGGACGAAGAAAACCGTTTATTGAGCGAAGAATTTATCCACATCGTCCGCGAACTCGAATCGAAAGCCGCCGTTCTCTGTCATCGTGATTTTCACGCGGCGAATCTGATGATTGATTCAAAGGGAAATTTCCGAATCATAGACCATCAGGACGCGCGAATCGGCGCGGCAAGTTATGATCTGGTTTCGCTTCTGCTGGACAGAATAACGGAAGTTCCGTCTCCGGCGTGGCTTCGTGAAAAGCGGCTCTTTTTTCTTGAAGAGCGTGAAAAAATCGGACTTCCGCATATTGACCCCGACGATTTTGCCGGGGAATTTCGCCTGCAAACGATTCAAAGATGCCTGAAAGCCATCGGCACATTTTCCTATCAAACCGTGCATCGCGGAAAGACGTATTTTATTCCATACATCGAGCCGATGTTTCAGACGGTTTTACTTGCGGCGGAAAAGCTGGACAAATTTCCGAATTTACAGAAGGTCGTAAAAAAACAAATCCAAAATTCTTAAAAGATCAATTGTAACTTTATTGGTATTTGGCTAAAAAGGTTTTATAATTATTTCTGCTTAATCTGTATTTTACGGCAATGGAGGTGAAATGTGTCATCTAGCAGACAGTCTTGGAAGAAAAGAATAGTGATTCCTGATCCACAAGTTAGGGACGCGGCTGAACAATATGATGATGCTCGACAATTACTCCAACATCAACCTCCTGGCACTGGGGTTCTGCTTCCGCTTCTAAATACTGCCGCTGTCGCAGTCGAATTGTTTCTGAAATCCCTTTCTTCTGAGTTAAAATATGTTCCTGTGGATGATTTCGATGGATTGTCGAGTGTTCATGCAGAGCCTGAGCTTAAACATCATCGTTTAGTCGAATTATTTAATAACCTATCAGCCGATGTGCGCAGCCAATTGGAAGTTAATTTTGCAGCCAATAAAATAGGGCAAGCAGGGACATCTCTCCATGATTTGTTGGAAATGTATGAA
>JBGTSF010000045.1:0-39921 GCA_041940425.1 Pyrinomonadaceae bacterium | reverse complement strand
ATTATTAAAAATAGCGTTTTTGTTTTCGGTGTTTATCATTTTCAACGCTTCGGATATATACGCACAGACGGCTCAATATCGTTTAGGAATCACATATTCCAGCACTCTGCGTTCAAACAAAGAGCAGTTTGAATTTTCAATCGGGAACGAAAGAGTCATCTTAAATTCGTTGAATCCGGTAGTTTATTTCAATAAGAAATTTTCCACTGGCGAGAGTTATCAAATTACACAACTTTCGGGTCTGAGAGTTTGCAATATGTTCGGTCTGAATCAGGGAGTTTTCACCAATCAAGATATTTTGTTGTCAGCCGGTTGCGGTTATCCGACGACCTCGCAATTCAAGCTGGAAATTTCCGGCATTGAATCGGGCGAAGTTTTTCAATTCAAGGATGAACACGGACGCGGCCCGGCTCAGATTCGTTTTAATACGACGATAAATTGGGGGGCGTTTCCGCAGGGCGACGATTACGCCATTACCCAAACAGCCGGGGCGAGGCAATGCAAAATGACGGGTAATCAAGGCGTCGTGCCGGATAATCCCGTCACGGTCAAAGCCGATTGCGGTAAGAACACCTCGACTACAACGCCAACTCCGAGTGCGACGAATTTTCCGAATATTGATCTCGTCACCCGCAGTTCGGACGACAAGATTTTCGGCACTTTTTATGAAACCTTCACCCCCGTCATCAGCGGAACAGGTGCGGACGAAGGTCGTTATGTCGCTTTCGTAACTTACACGGTCGGTTTAGGCGGCGGAAGCGGAAAATATCGGCAAATCGTCTGGCGGGACAGAAAAACGGGCGAAACCAGACTTGTAAGTGTTGGAATGAACGGCGTCGAAGGCAATCAGATGAGTTACAATCCGGCGATTTCGGCGGACGGAAGATCGGTGGCGTTCGAGTCTTATGCGACGAATCTTGTGCCGATAGATAACAACGGAGTTCGGGATGTTTTCGTCTGGAACGCCGACACGAACAGGGTTTCCGCCGTCAGCGAAAATCGCGGCACGGAAGCAAACTCTGAATGTTTTGAACCGACCATTTCGGCGGACGGCAATTTGATCGCGTTTTCATCATCGGCAAGTAATCTGACATCCGGTGTTGACGGAACTTCGACCGTCAATGTTTTCTTGAGAGATATGCGAAGCGGTGCGGTGACGCTCATCAGCAAAAACGAAAAAACCGGAAAAGCGGGCGGCGGTTCAAATCCTTCGATTTCCGAAGACGGCCGACGCATCGCCTTTTATAATTATTTTCCTTTGACCAAAGAAGATCAAAACGATTTGTGGGACATATACGTCTGGGAAAGCGGAAGCACGAAACTAAAAAGAGTCAGCAAAACCGCGGGCGGCGGCGATAAAGATCAGGGCGAAGAAAGTTCGAGCCGCGTCGTTTTACCTTCGATTTCCGGCAACGGTAAATACGTTGCTTTCGCGACGACGGCGACGAATATGACTCCCAACGACACGAACAAACTGCAGGATGTTTTCGTTGCGGAAGTTGATTCGGGCAGAATCGTTCGGGCAAGTTTCGCTGGCGACGGCAGACAAGGCGACGGCGATACTCCGATCGGTCAGGGAGAAAAAATCGGGATTTCTTACGACGGAAATTGGGTTGCGTTCAGCTCGAAAGCCACAAACTTAGGCGGAAATATTCTGGTGAAAAATCTTTTGACCGGCGAACTCCGGGCCGTTTCAAAGGAAACGGGTTTAACCGTCGGACAGCCCGCAATCTCGCGGGCCGGAGGCTATGTGGTCTTCGGCACAAGCAGTAAGCTTGACAGCCGTTTTGATTCGTCCGGAATATTTGTTGTTTTTACAGGCTTTTTACCCTAAAAAAAATAAGCAAAGAAAAAGCGGAAGACTTTTGAACATCTTCCGCTTTTCTACTTTCCTAAAATGCTCCGTGGCATTTTTTATATTTTTTGCCCGAACCGCAATGGCACGGATCGTTCGGTTTCATTTTCGGTTCGTCTCTCACGAACGGCGTATTTTTTAAGGCTTCCTCGCCAGCCGCTTGGACGCCTTCGTAAGCACCCGTGAAAGCCATACCAGCGGCTTGTTTTTGAGCTCTCTGACGTTCGAGTCGTTCGAGCCGTTCCATTTCTTCCTGTTCGTCCTGCGTAACTATTTCAAGATTGAACAGAGAGCGGATCGTATTTGTGTCGATGCGGTCAAGCATATCCTGAAACATATCGAAAGATTGCTTTTTATACTCGACGAGCGGGTCTTTCTGTCCGTAACCGACGAGGCCGATGCCTTGTTTCAGATGGTCGATCGAAAGCAGATGGTCTTTCCATTGCGAGTCAATGATGTTGAGCATTATGTATCTTTCATAAGCCCGAAGCTGTTCGCCGCCCGCAATCTTTTCCTTTTCTTCATAATCGGCGATGGCTTTTTCCCAGATCGCTTCCTGAATTTCATCGGGAGTCATACGGTTATAATCCACACCCGCGTCAACCGCCGGATCGATCGAATAGATACTTTCGATCTCCGCCGCGTAAGTGTCAACATCCCATTCATCGGGTGAAACCAGCGGATTCAGGAAATATCCCGTCAGATCGCTCAAAAGGTCTTTGGCCACGCCTTTTTCGCCCAAAAGAAATTCGCGGTGTTCGGGTTTGAACATCAGATCGCGACGCAACTTGTAGATCGTGTCGCGTTGTTTGTTCATCACGTCGTCATATTTGAGGACGTGTTTACGGGTTTCAAAGTTTCTCGCTTCGACCGCTTTCTGAGCTCTCTCGATCTGTTTGGAAACCGTTTTCGATTCGATCGCAACGCCTTCCTCCATGCCGAGCCAGCTCATCATCGAGCGAACTTTATCGCCCGCAAAGATCCGCATCAGATCGTCTTCCAATGACAGGAAAAATCTCGACTCGCCCGGATCGCCCTGCCGTCCCGAACGTCCGCGAAGCTGATTATCGATCCGGCGTGATTCATGCCGTTCCGTTGCCAAAATATAAAGTCCGCCGGCTTTGATGACCTCCTCGTGTTCTTCGGCAACAACTCTTTTGGCTTTAACGACTTCCGCTTTGAATTGTTCTTCCGATGCTTCGTCGGGATTTATTTCCTGCCGTTTCAAGTATTCTCTCGCAAGGAATTCGGGATTACCGCCGAGCAAAATATCCGTTCCGCGGCCGGCCATATTCGTCGCGATCGTCACCGCACCCTTTCGTCCGGCCTGGGCGACGATCTCGGCTTCGCGTTCATGATATTTGGCGTTCAGAACGTTGTGCGGAATGCCTTGTTTGGTCAAAAGTTTTGAAATATGTTCGGAGTTTTCAACCGAAACCGTTCCGACCAGAGTCGGCTGGCCTTTGGCGTGAACCCGTCTGATTTCCTCGACGACCGCATTGAATTTTTCCGGCAAAGTTCGATAAATTACATCCGAATGATCTTCACGGATCGTCGGGCGGTTGGTCGGAATAACGATCACGCTCAACGAATAAACTTCGCCGAATTCCTCCGCTTCGGTTTCCGCCGTTCCGGTCATCCCGGACAGTTTTTCATACATGCGGAAATAATTCTGCAAAGTGATCGTCGCCAGAGTTTGATTCTCGCGCTCGATCTTCACGCCTTCTTTCGCTTCGACCGCCTGGTGCAGACCGTCCGACCAGCGTCGTCCCTGCATAAGCCGCCCGGTAAAGTCGTCAACAATGATGACCTCGCCTTCCTGCACGACGTAGTGATGATCTTTCTTGTAAAGCGTGTGCGCTTTGAGTGCCTGCTCGACGCAGTGCAGAAGATCCATATTGCCCGGATCGTAAAGATTGGAAACTCCCAGCAGTCGTTCGGCTTTTTCGACACCTTTTTCCGTCAAAACAGCCGAGTGATTTTTCTCGTCCACGAGATAATCTCCGGTCGTAACTTTCGTCTGCTCGTCCTTATGACCTTTTTCGAGCTTCGGAATAATTTCGTTGGCGACATAATACTTATCGGTCGCTTCGTCGGACGCGCCGGAGATGATGAGCGGCGTTCGCGCTTCATCAATCAGGATCGAGTCAACCTCGTCAATGATCGCGAAATAATGTTCGCGCTGAACCAAAGATTCGACATCGAATTTCATATTGTCGCGCAGATAATCAAAGCCGAATTCGTTGTTCGTCCCGTATGTGATGTCCGACGCATACTGCTCTTTGCGCTCGTAATCGTCCATATCGTTTTGAATACAGCCGACCGTCAAGCCCAAGAATCTGTGAATCTTGCCCATCCATTCCGAGTCGCGCAGGGCGAGATAATCATTGACCGTAACGATGTGAACGCCGCGTCCCGTCAGACCGTTCAAATAAGCGGGCAGAGTCGAAACAAGCGTTTTACCTTCACCCGTCCGCATCTCGGCGATCTTGCCTTGATGCAGCGCGAGTCCGCCGATAAGCTGAACGTCGAAATGCCGCATTCCGGTTGTCCTGACGGATGCTTCGCGCACGACGGCGAAGGCTTCGGGCAAAATCTCGTTCAAAACTTCCTGCTCGCGCTTCACGCGTTCCTTTTTATCGTCAATGCCTTCGAGCGCATTTTTGATCTTGTCTTTGAATTCCTGCGTTTTTTCGCGCAGTCCGTCATCGGAAAGTTTCTGCACGGACGCTTCGAGATCGTTGATCTCCTGAACGACCGGTGCGGCGGTTTTCTTTAGGAAAACCTCGCTGTTCGTTCCCAGAATTTTTTTGAAAAATTTATCTACAAATTTATTAACTGCCATAAATACCTCGTTTTTCGAGCCTGAAAAGCAAAAGCTATTAGCTCATAAAATTGAAAATTATTAAAGTTTGGCGAGTTTGTTTTTGGAAAGATTTTTAAAAATTCACTTTTCGCTCGCCGTCTTAGTTTGCGTCTTGTTCAGCAAAAAGCGAATCTATCGAGGCGCGAGGCAGGCGGGTAACGATTGTTACCTGATTGTTTTCGAGTTTGGTTTTCGTGTTTTGAAGATACAGCTTTTCGGCTTGTCCGATCTCGCCGTAAATTTTTTCTTTGTTTTCTAAAAGATTTTCAAAATAAAAATGAAATTCGCGGGCTTCCAAATCTTTTCTGAATGAAAAACTTTCTTTGATTTTAATTTCCGTCGGATTGACGACCGCTTCAAAACTCAGTTTTTCATACGGCAAAGGCAAATCTTTCGGGCTTACGACCGGAGTTGATAAAAACTGTTTCCGAAGGAATTCGACAGCTTCGGCACTGCCTTCCGATTTAAGAATTTTCCAATCGGAAACTCCCTTGTCGGGCAGAGCCATCGTGCCGAGGAGATAAACCGGCGCGGGATTTTCCGCGAGAATTTTTTCGAGTTCGATTGCCCAGTTCGCGTTGAGCGTGATTATTTTATCGCCCGCCAGAATTTCGGTTTTCTTGGAAACGGGAACCGTATTGGCAACTTGAGCAAGAGCGGGCGAACCCGCGCCGCCGACCAAAACCAAGCCGAGATAGACGCTCAACGTCGTGAGAAAAAGTATCGAATTGTGTTTTTTCGAATCGCTCATTCAGATGGAAAAATTATTTGCTCGTGTTTTCTTTTTTGTTAACCGTCTGCGCCGTGCTGTTCGGTTTTTGCTGTTTTTCTTCGGACTGGTCTTTTTCCGCCTTGTCCAACTGCTCTTTGATCATCGCCTGCGCGGTGTCCTTGTCGAGATTGAAGTTGATGATGAAATCCTTGCCCTCGGCTTTGAAGTTCGACGCTTTGAGAATCGCCTGCAGTTCTTTGTCATTTTCTTTGATATTCGTATTTGCCAGAACCATCAAGCCGTTAAAACCGCTCGAAATAGTTTTCGCTCTCTGCTCGGACGGCAGATTGGATTTGATAACGGCGCGGATCTCGTTGTCGTTCTGTTCGAGAACGAACGTGATCTTATCAACGCCCAAACTCTTGAGATAATAAAAAACCTGGCTGTCGCCGATCTTTTCGATCGCGGATTTGACGATATTGACCATTTTTTCCTCGCCTTCTGATTTAACATAACGGGTTTTATTTCGGTCAAATTTTCCTTCTTCGGTCAAAACCGCCGAAAGTTCGACGGAAAAATTCCGGCTCAGATCGAAACCGGAATTTTTATCCTTCCGCAGTTCGACCATCTGTTTCGCAAAATCTTTCAGAGGCTCTTTATTCGGACGAAAATCAGCGATGTTTTCGCTTTTGATGTCCGGCTGTTTGCTTTCATCCTTTTTCGGATCGTTCTTAGCCGTGTCCGTCGGATTCGGTTTTTTATCCGTGTCTTCCGTCGCCGGGGTATTTATGCCGTCGGGCAGATTGTTCGGTACGGCGTTTTTGTTTTGTCTCGGCAGGCGTTGCGGTCGGTTCAAAACGCCCTGATTGTTCGGCATCGGGGTAACGGTCGTCGGATTCGGCGTCGCCGGATCGGTCATAGGCGGCGCGGGATTGACGATCGTCGGAAATCCCAGATTGTCGGGATTGGCAAGCGGATCGGTCGGCTGAAACATCTCCGGGTTGGCGATCTGAAAATAACCAGCCGGATAATTCAGAGGCGGCTCGATGCCCGTCTGGTCAACCCAGACGATCTCCGCGTCCTGAATGTCGGTCGGCTCATAAGGTCTTTCGCCAAATTCGGTATCTCCGCCTAGAACCTTTCCTCCGACATAGAGCGTATCCAGAACCTGACAGAAACCGCCGACGAGCGGGCTGTCGCACGCTTTTGTTCTCAAAACATCGGTCTGCGCGACACCGACGACAAATAAAATGGTCATGATCGCCGAAGTGGCGAAAATCTTATAGAGACGCGGGCTGTAATCCCAGCTTTTGATCTCGTAATGACTGAATAATTCGTCTTCGTCCGCCGGAGAGTATTGCCCGGACAAACCTGCCGGTTCGTTTTCGGCAGAGTGTGTAATGACAATCGTTTCATCTTCCGGCAAATCTGCGTCGGGGCTGAAATTCTGAAAATTTTCGGTTTCCGGCGCGGCGAAATCCGATTCCTGATTTTCCAAATTTTCAGAACTGTTGTCCGTTATAAATTCCTGATCTTGCATAACCTTAAAAATAAACCTTGTTGATAAAACCTCTATTCAGTCCCGTTAGACGCTGATTGTCCGCAAATAGTTGCGAAGCAATCTGCAATTCTAACACGAGCCGTTTGATAAAAGAAAGCATTAGACAAGTTTGTTTTGAATCATTTAACATACTCGACTATGGCTCGTAAAAACCGCCGCGAAGGCAAATGGAACAAACGCGATCAAGCGCGTTCCGGCAGCCGGCGAAAAAAGGAACGCGAATTTAAACGAGAACTTGCAGAAAGAAGTTCCGCCGCGCCGCGCATTTCCGAACAGCAGTTAAAAGCGGTCGAAAAACTTTTGTCGGGAATCGGAACGCCCGAACCGAAGCCTTTCAAACCCGACAAATTTCAATTGGACGCGCTCGAAGCCATCGAAACGCAGGACGTTCTGGTTACCGCGCCGACCGGAAGCGGAAAGACATGGATCGCCCGCGAGGAAATAAGAAGATTGCTCGAAAAAGGACAACGCGCGTGGTACACAACGCCGCTCAAAGCTCTGACCAATTCGAAATATATCGAATTCGGAAAAGAATTCGGCGAGGAAAACGTCGGCATTCTGACGGGCGATAGAAAAGAAAATTGGGACGCGCCTTTGATCGTCGGGACGACCGAGATTTATCGAAATCAATTATTCGACGCGCTTCGTCAGGGCGAACAGGTCAACACGGATTTTGTCATTTTGGACGAAGCTCATTACTTGGCGGACGAAGACCGCGGGCATGTCTGGGAAGAAGCGATTATTTTATCGCCGCCACGCATTCGCCTGCTTCTGCTTTCCGCGACCATCGGCAATGCCGAAGAATTCGCGCTCTGGATCGAAGAAGTGCGCGGAACAAAAGTGAAGATTATCAACCGCGCCGGTTCGCGCCCGGTCGAGCTTCGCGCCGCTTTTCTTTCGCCGAATCTACAACTCTACCCGCTGTTTGACGAGCGCGGAAAATTCAACCGCGAGATCGAACAGTTTGCCCAACGGGAAAACCGCTTCGACCGCCGCCGTCATCGCTAAAAAATTTTCATAAATTGTCTTTTTCTTCCGCCTAACAATACTGTGTGATATAATTTCAGCCACATTTTTGAAATTTGGCTGATTGATCCGTTTAAATCGGGAGGGGAAATCAATTTATGAAAAAAGCCGCTATTGTCACATCCGTTTTTATCACCGCAATCGTTTTCAGCGTTTTTTACTTTGGAAATAAAAATCAGAATCAGCCTTCTACACAAAATATTTCCGAACAAACTTCAATAGAAAATCTTCCGCAGGCAATTGAAGAAAACATCGCGCAGAAACAAAAAATTCTCGAAGAATACGGGAAAATCCCGCTTCATTTCGAACCGAATCTCGGACAGACCGACGAGCAGGTGAGATTTACGGCGCGCGGCGCGGGCTACGCGCTTTTTCTGACCGATACGCAGGCGGTTTTGTCTCTGGAAGAAAACGCGAAAGACAAATCAAAAGCGAAACGCGCCGCCGTTAGAATGCGGATCGAAGGCGCGAATTCCGCGCCCGAATCGAGCGGCTTGGACGAAACCGAATCAAAAACGAATTATTTTATCGGCAACAATCCCGAAAAATGGCGAACCGATGTTCCCAATTATCAGAAGGTAAAATTTTCAAAAATCTACGACGGCGTTGATCTCGTTTATTACGGCAACAACCAGCGGCTCGAATACGATTTCGTCGTCGCGCCTAATGCAAACCCCGACCAAATAAAATTAAAATTCGACGGCATAAAAAATGCCGAGATCGAAAAACAAACGGGCGATCTTCTGCTTGAAACCGAACTCGGCACGATTCGCCAGCATAAGCCGTTTTCTTATCAAATGATTGACGGCAAGCAAAAGGAAATAGCCAGTCTTTACGAGATCGAAAAAACGGATAAAAAAGATTTTACGGTTTCATTCCGGCTCGCCGAATATGACCGTTCAAAAGAACTCATAATTGACCCGATTCTGGTTTACGGAAGTTATCTTGGCGGCGACCGTTTTGACGAGGGAAGCGGCATTACGGTTGACGCGCAGGGAAACGCATATGTAACGGGAACGGCTTCGTCGCTCAATTTTCCGACGACTCCGGGCGTGATCAAACCGCAGAAAGTAAACGCTTCGTGGTATGACGCATTCGTAACGAAAGTAAACCCGTCAGGGACGGCACTCGTTTTTTCAACCTATTTCGGCGGCGAACAGGGAAGCGAAGGCGGCAAGGACATTGAGATTGACAACGCGGGAAATATCTATTTTCTAGGTTCGGCGACGCTTTCTTCGGATATGCCGGTTGTCAACGCCTATCAGCCGACATTCGGCGGAACGGACGACGGCTTTCTGGCGAAAATCAATCCGACCGGAACGGCGATTCTTTATTCGACCTATCTCGGCGGCAACAACACCGATCTGGGCAGAAGAATGGTCATTGACAAAACAACCGGAGAAGTAACCGTCGTCGGTACGACCTCTTCGCCGAATTTCCCGACCACGTCCGGTGTCATAAAAGAAAAATTATGTAATTCGCCGCAGTCGTGCAGCGGTATTTTTTATTCCGGCAGTTTTATCGCGCGGTTTGACGGAAATGGCGGCATCGTCTATTCGACGCTGTTTAGTGCTAGTTTGAGAGATGTCGCGCTCGACGCAAATAACAACGCCGTCGTTGCCGGAACTGGAACGGCAGGTTTGACCACTCCGGGCGCGTTTCAGACTACAAGCACGGGCGGCACGGAAGGCTATCTCGGAAAAGTAAATCCGACCGGCAGTGCGATCGTTTTCGGAACTCTGCTCGGCGGCGGGCTTCAATCCGATGTCATTGTCGGTGTCAAGCTCGATGCGGCGGGCAATATGTATGTTACGGGAACGACGGAAAACGTCGGCTTTCCGACCACGCCGGGCGCGTTCGACACGACGCATAACGGCACGACGAGCAATAATCACGACGGATTTTTGACGAAATTCAATCCGGCGGGAAGCGCATTGGTTTATTCGACATTTTTGGGCGGCGCAGGCAAAGACGAGCCGAAAGACATCGCGCTCGGTTCGGACAACAGCGCGTTCGTTGTCGGCGAAACGACCGGCGCGTCAACCTTTCCTTTGAGAAATCCGATTCTGACGACGGGTAACATTTTTCTGACGCATTTTAATCCGACTGCCAGCGCACTCGATTACTCGACGATTCTCGGTCAGGGCGGCGGCTATGCGGTCGCGGTTGATTCGGCGGACAGCGCGTATGTTACTGGCAGAACGAATAATATTCCGACCACGCCGGGTTCTTTCCAGCCGATAATCGGCGGCGGTCAGTTCACATCCGCAGATGACGGCTATATTTTAAAACTCGCTCTGACCAACGAAAATCAGACATTTTACTCGATCAGCGGAACGGTTTTCGATCAAAATCAGGGATACAACAACGGCGATTATTCGCCGGTCGTCGTAACGGTTACGGGAACGATTACGCGCTCGGTAACTTTGAGTTACAACGGCGGAAATTATCATTTCGGGAATCTTCCGGCAGGCGGAAATTATACGGTTACGGCAAAACGGCTCGGTTATGACACCGATCCGCAAAGCCTCGTTTTTAACAATCTCGGCGCAAACCAGTTCGGCGATTTTACGATTTTGAGAAACCGTTTCCCGCAGGCATTTATCACATCGCCCGCCTCCGGCACGGAATTCGACGCGCCCGCGACGATCACAATTCAGGCGGATGCCAGCGACCCGGACGGCGACGCGATTGCCAAGGTCGAGTTTAGCTACTATACGAGCGCGACCGGCAGTGTTCCGCTTTTCACCGACACCGAAGCTCCGTATGAATTTACATGGCAAAACGTGCCGGTCGGAACTTATTCTCTCTATGCTACTCCGACTGACAGCAAAGGTTTGCGCGGGCAGAGTATGACGGTCGTTCACGTTCACGTCGTCAACGAACCGCCGCCGGGACCGATCACGGTTTCGATCACCAGCCCGACCGAGGGACAGACGTTTGAAGAGGGAAGTTATGTCCCGATCAGCGTTGACGTTTCGCCGAATGTCTCATACGTTGACGTGCGCGATCAGGGCAATAACCGCGTCGCATATCTGACGAACGGCAATTGGTCAACGACAAGACGCTTTACGGAGCGCGGAACTTATACGCTCAAAGCGTGGGCGTTTGATGCGGACGACGAATACGAAATCTCCGCGCCCGTTACGTTTACCATCGGTCCGATGAATCACGTCATAAGCGGGCTAGTAAGAGACAGTTTGACCAATGTGCCGGTCGAGGGTATCACAATTAATCTGACCAGCCAGACAAATACGGGCGTTACGGCGACGACCACGACCGCCGCCGACGGAACATACAGTTTTACAAATCTCGGTTTGACATCGAACGACGGTGTTATCATTACGCCGTCTCACCCGCAGTATGAGTTTGATCCCGAAAACCGCACGATTCATTATCTCGGCTTTATAAACTGGGAAAATCAGAATTTTTCGGGAATCAGGGATAATCCGATCACGGTTCAAGTAACCAGTCCGACTGCCGGACAGACATTTCCTCCCGCGCCGACGATCACGGTTGCGGCTGATGCTTCGACAACCGACGGCGCGATCACTCAGGTCGAGTTTTATAAATATGCCGGAAACGGCAATCACATTCTGATCGGCACGGACACGACTGCGCCTTACAGTTTCCAGTGGACGAATGCTCCGAGCGGAACTTACCAGTATGTTTTTGCGCGGGCAACAAGCAGTACCGGCGAATTTAACATTTCGGACAAAGTATTATTCCACGTTCAGACACAACCGACGACAATTCGACTTCAGGGCGACATCACGAATGCGAACGGCGGTTGGATGCAGGGAATAACGGTTCGTCTGACCGGCACGGTCAACGGTAATCCGGTCAATCAAACTTCTATTTCAAATACCTTCGGCGCATACGGATTTTTCAATCTGGCGGCAGGCGGCGATTACACGATCACGCCCGAAGCCCCGAACACGACCTTCACCCCGCCGTCATTCAGCGTAACGAACGCGACCGCCGATAATCTGGACGTTGATTTTCAGGCTTCGAATGTCAACACGCCTCCGACCGTGCAGATCAACAGTCCGGCGGACGGCTCTGTTTTCACGATGCCCGAACCGATTCCGTTTAACGTTACGTCGGGCGACACCAACGGAACCGTTACGCATCTAAGCCTGACGGCGACCGGCGGTAATTCCAGCACGACGATTTCGCAATCGAACAACGGAACGATCAATGTCAACTGGCAGCCGAGTCAGCCGGGCGCGTATGTCATCTGGGCGACGGCGACCGACAACGGCGGTCTGCGAACTTCGGTTTCTATCAACATCACGGTCAATCCGCCCGCGCCGGTTTCGATCTCCGGGCGCGTCGTTGACCGCAACAGCCAGGGCATCGCAGGCGTTACGATGGAACTTCGGAATTATCCGACACAGGACACGCTGATTGCCACGGCGCAGACCGATTCGACCGGAAATTACACGATTCCGAATGTTGCGACTTTTAATCATTATGTTTTGAAAGCCGTCAAGGAAAATTACACCTTCTCGCCTCAGCGTAGAACTTACTTGAATGTTTCGGCGAATCAAACGAACGGCGATTTTACGGGAACGCTCCAGCTTCAGCCATCGGATTTCGACGGCGACAGTATTTCGGATATTGCCGTCTGGCGACCTTCGAGCGGTGTCTGGTATGTCAAACGCTCAACGGATAATAATTACTCGTCACTGCAATTCGGCGGCGGAAGTTTCGGCGACGAGGTCGTTCCGGGCAATTATGACGGCGACAGAAAAATTGATTACGCCGTTTACCGCAATGGCGTCTGGTTTATTTTGAACAGTTCGGACGGTCAATCGCGGAGCGTCAGTTTCGGTCTGGCAACCGACAAAGCCGTTCCCGGCGATTTTGACGGCGACGGCAAGACCGACATCGCGGTCTGGCGACCGTCGAGCGGTGTCTGGTATATCTGGCGCAGTTCGGACGGCGGTTACGATTTCCGCCATTTCGGAATGGACGGCGATATTCCGCTTGCCGGCGATTATGACGGCGACGGTAAGACCGATCTGACCGTTTTCCGCCCGTCAAACGGCGTGTGGTATGTCCTGAACAGTTCCGACGGAAGCTTCCGGGCATTCCAATTCGGACAAAACGGCGACAAACCGCTCGTCGGCGATTTCGACGGCGACAAGCGAGCCGACTTTGCGGTCTTCCGCCCGGCGGACGGCGTGTGGCACATCTGGAACAGCAGTAACGAATCTTACAAGGCGTTCCAATGGGGCATCTCGACCGATACGCCCGTTCCCGGCGACTACGACCGCGACGGTAAAACCGATTTTGCGGTTTACAGAAAAGGAGAAGGAAACTGGTATGTCTTCAAGAGCGCGACCAATTCCTTCATGGTGCAGAATTTCGGTCTGAGCGAAGATATGCCGATTCCGGCGGCTTTTGTCAGATAGTTTTTGGAAAGTAGGCAGCGGCGGTAGGCAGTAGGCAGGTAAAATAAAAGTGCCTACTGCCTACCGCCGCTGCCTACTTTTGCAGCCTTTCACTCATTTCCATTCCCAAGACCTGAAGAGCATTAGCGGGGCGAACCATTACTTCAAAATCAACGATCTTTCCGTCATCATCGAGTTTTATCAGATCAATTCCGCGCAAAGTCAACTCACCGACTTTCGCCTCGAACTCTAATGCCCAATCATTCGCTCCGACAATTTCGCGGACGTATTTGAAATCTTCAAAAACCGTAGTGACGGTGGTTAAAATTTTCGTGGTCAATGCTTTTCCGTCTTTTGGTTTCCAGACGAACGGCGAGTGAAATTTCACATCGTCAGCAAGAATTTCGTCTAAAATTTCCGCGTCCTGAGTTTCGACAAATTCGTGCCATTTGGAAAGCGTTTCATTATAATCATTCATAAATTTTGGTTTATTATAGTTTCTGATTTATAAAAAACGAATCCGAAGTTTATGAAACTTTCCGTCATCGTTCCGACATTAAACGAAGAAGCGGCGATCAAAAAAACGCTCGACGCGCTTTCGCGGCTCGTCAATGTTGACGAAATAATAATCGTTGACGGCGGAAGCACGGACAAAACGCTCGAAATCATCGAAAATTACAAATTCAACAAACCTTTCAAACACGTGAAAATCGAAAAAGCGAATCGCGGTTTGCAGTTGCACGAAGGGACAAAACATGCGACCGGCGACGTTTTCTGGTTTGTTCACGCCGACACGCTTCCGGTTCAGGGATGCGGTCGAAAAATCAAAAAATTTATGTCTATGCCGCAGACGAGCGGCGGAAATTTCGAGATCGTTTTTGACGGCGAATCGAAATGGGCAAAATTTTTAACGCGGCTGTATCCGAAGCTCCGCGCCATCGGTCTGGTTTACGGCGATTCGGCGATGTTTGCGAAAAGAAAAATTTATGAAAAGATCGGCGGCTTCCGCGATTTGCCGCTTTTTGAGGACGTTGATCTGTATAAGCGTCTAAACCGGAAAGGCGATTTTGTAACGATCAATATTCCGATTCACACTTCGTCGCGCCGTTTTGAAAACAATTCTTTTCTCTGGACATTTATAAAATGGTCTGTGTTTCAGGGACTTTACTGGTTCAAAGTTCCGCCGCGAATTTTAGCGAAAGGCTACAAGGCGATAAGATAAAATCAATGCAAAATCTCGAACACGAAAAACTTCTGGCGGC
The DNA here is from genome assembly GCA_041940425.1 of Pyrinomonadaceae bacterium. Taxonomy (GTDB): domain Bacteria; phylum Acidobacteriota; class Blastocatellia; order Pyrinomonadales; family Pyrinomonadaceae; genus DATHTS01. Next base: position 25,240 of record JBGTSF010000045.1, on the reverse strand, counting down.
GCGTGAAGCCGTTAAATTTGTCAAAGAAAATCAGATCATCGGACTCGGCACCGGCTCGACCGCGAAATACGCCGTCGAAGAGATCGGCAAACTAGTCGGTGAAGGTTTGAAAATAAAAGCCGTTGCGACTTCCAATAAAACCGCCGAACAAGCCGAAGCATTAAATATAAATTTGGTTTCGTTGGATGAAGTCGAAACGATTGATCTGACGATTGACGGCGCGGATGAATTCGACGGTAATTTGAATTTGATAAAAGGCGGCGGCGGCGCGTTGTTCCGCGAAAAAATGGTCGCGCGGCTTTCGAAAAAAGTTATCATCATTGCCGATTCGTCCAAAAAAGTCGAAACTCTTGGCGCGTTTAAAATTCCCGTCGAAGTCGTTCCGATAGCTTTGAATTTTGCCGAAAAACAAATCGCAAAGATCGGCGGCGCGGCGAAGATCAGAGAAGAAAACAATGAAATTTTTAAAACGGACGCGGGCAATAATATTCTCGATGCCGATTTCGGTCTGATCGAAAATGTCAGTAAACTTTCCGCTCTATTAAACGCCATCGAAGGCATTGTCTGTCACGGGATTTTTATCAATCTCGCGCAAAAAGTGATTATGGGAAAAGATTCGGATGTAGAAATTTTTGAAAGAGAATTAACAGGGATAACAGGATAATCAGGCAGAAACGCGACTGCAAAGGAGCGTGCAAAATCACCGCCGCACCCTCGTTTCCACTCGCGTTTCTGCCTTGATCAAAAAAAATGGTGGTGTCTCAAATTTTATGATGTTTGATTTTTGAAGGTTTTTAATTCGGAATGGGTGAAAGGTGAAAAGTGATAAGTGAAAGGGTTATCTAGTTTTTAGCTATCATCTATCACTTTTCACTTATCACTTTTTCCGAAGTTGTTTCTTTCATCATAAATTCTGTGACATCACCAAAAAAATTATCCCATTTATCCTGTCCATCCCTGTTAGTTTTTTACACAAAATGGAAACCCTAACAAAAATTTTATCAATCGCCGTCGGCGGCGCGTTCGGTTCGGTGGCGCGGTATCTGATAAATATTTCGCCCCTGCAAAAATTGTTCGAGCCGTTTCCTTTTCCGACATTTTTTATCAATATTCTCGGCTCTTTTCTGATCGGCTTTTTTCTCATTTTGCTGACCGACAAATTCGCGGTCGGCGACAATTTTCGATTCGCCGTGATGATCGGTTTTCTCGGCGCGTTTACGACCTTTTCGACCTTCGAGCTGGAAATCTGGGGCTTGATTAAAGAAAGCCATTTTTTATATGCTTTTCTATATTTGTTTCTCAGCATCGCGCTCGGATTTATCGGCTTAGTCGCCGGAATCCGTTTAGCTAAACTTATTTGAACATCCGGGAATTTCGTCTCGACTGTCTTTCTTCCTACAGATGTGAAACTGTTTATCTAAGGCGAATTCTAATTTTTACTTCATTTTCCAGGAGGGGAATCACAAACTATGTTTAAAACCCGCATTTTTTCAATTTTAATTTTTACAATTTTATTTCCGGTAATTTCACAGGCAAATGCGACGCTCGATGTGCCGTTCGCGCCGGTCATCGAAAGCACTACTTCACCGGTTCGCCCGATCTACTCTCACGCCGTGCAGACGGACGGGAAAATAGTTGTCGGCGGAAATTTCGCCACCGTCAACAGTCAGCTAAGAAAAAACATAGCGCGGCTTAACGCCGACGGTTCGCTCGATACTTCTTTCGAAACCGGAACGGGAACGAATTCTACGGTCGAAGCGGTCGCCGTTCAGGCGGACGGAAAAATACTCATCGCCGGTTCGTTCACGCAGTATAACGGCGCGGCGGTCAGCCGCATCGCGCGTTTGAATTCCGACGGCTCGCTCGACGCTTCATTCGCGCCGCAGGTCAACAGCACGATCTATGTGATCACTCTGCAGACAGACGGAAAAATTCTGATCGGCGGAAATCTGACGAATGTCAACGGCACATCGGTCGGACGAATCGCTCGTTTAAATTCGGACGGTTCGCTCGATACGACCTTCAACACCGGCACGGGCGCAACCAGCACGGTCAATGACATCGTTGTTCAAACGGACGGAAAAATTCTCGTCGGCGGGCAATTTTTTTCCTTTAATTCGGGTAACGGATATTTTTTGAGATTGAACGCGAATGGCTCGATTGACACGACTTTCAATCTCGGTTCGGGCGCGGATGATTTCGTTTATACGATCGCTTTGCAGACGGACGGCAAGATAATCATCGGCGGAATTTTCGACAGTTACAACGGCACGGCGCGTTTCAATTTCGCGCGTGTCAACGCGGACGGAACGTTGGACACGACGCTGACCTCGCCGTTTGCGCAATCAACGATCATTTCCGAAGCCGATTTGCAGGCGGACGGCAAGATCATCGTTCTCGGCAACTTCGCTCTTCTCGGCGGTCAGACCCGACGAGGCATCGCGCGGCTCAATTCTAACGGAATGGTTGACACGACGTTTGCCGGAAGCGGTTTTGACAATGGAAGCGCGAGCGAGGTAACGGTTCTCGCGGACGGAAAAATTCTCGCCAGCGGATTTATCAACGGCTACAGCGGAAACGCCGCCATCGCCATTATCCGCTTGAACGCCGGCGGTTCTTTCGATTCCGCGTTTCAGGCGCGGACGGGAAGCATGGCGGCGGTGAACAGCATCGCCGTTCAGCCGGACGGAAAAATTCTGATCGGCGGAAGTTTCGGTCTGGTCAACGGCTTTTCCAGAAACCGCATCGCGCGGCTCAATGCGGACGGCACGACCGACACGAGCTTTGATCCCGGCACGGGAATCCCGGAAGGCTATGTCAACGAGATCGCTTTGCAGGCGGACGGAAAGATCGTCATCGTCGGAAGTTTTACGAGTTTTAACGGCACGCCGCGTATCAGCATCGCGCGGCTCAACGCGGACGGCACGCTCGACACCGGCTTTAACACCGGAACGATGAACAGCGGAACGGGTGAAGCCGACGACGTGGCAATTACGGCAGGCGGAAAAATCCTCGTCAGCGGAAATTTCAGTTCGTTTAACGGCGTTTCAAGAGTTGGCATCGCGCGGTTTAATACGGATGGTTCGCTCGACACAACTTTTGTTTCACAACTAACGAGCGGCAGGATTTCAGCCATCGCCGTTCAGTCGGACGGGAAGATCGTCATCGGCGGGTTGTTCAATAACTACAACGGTTCGAGCCGTGACATCGCCCGGATAAATGCCGACGGAACGCTCGATACATCGTTTAATGCCGGCACTGGAACGAACAACGTTTTCGACATCGCAATTCAGCCGGACGGCAAGATCGTCATCGGCGGTTTTCTGTTCAGTTACAACGGAACGCCGAGAAACGGCGTAGCGAGAATCAATTCGAACGGCTCGCTCGATACGACTTTCGATCCGGGAACGGGCGCGTCCGATCTGGTCAGAGAGGTTGGCATTGATACAAAAGGAAGAATCTGGATCGGCGGAAATTTCACGCAGTATAACGGCGCGCCGGTCGGTCGCGTCGCTCAGCTCAATTCGGACGGAAGTCTGGGAAAAACTTTCGGAACGGGTTCGGACGGCACGGTTAGCGCATTCGGATTTTACGGCAACAAAACTCTGATCGGCGGCTTTATAACGCTTTTCAACGGCGTTCTGCGCGGCAGTCTGGTTCGCGTCAGCGAAGGCTTAACGGCTTTTGATTACGACGGCGACAGCAAAGCGGACATCTCGATCTTCCGCCCGTCGAACGGCGAGTGGTGGATCAGACGCAGTTCGTCTAGTGTTTTCGCCGCTCAGTTCGGCGGCACGGGCGATAAAATAACGCCCGCCGATTTTACGGGCGACGGCAAGACCGATCTCGCATTTTTCCGTCCCTCGCTCGGCGAATGGTTTGTTCTGCGGAGCGAAGATTCCAGTTTTTATTCATTCCCGTTCGGCGCATCTGGCGATATTCCGGCGGTCGGCGATTTTGACGGCGACGGCAAAGCGGACGCTGGCGTTTTCCGTCCCTCGACGGCGACGTGGTTTATCCAAAAATCAACGGGCGGCGTGATGATCGAAAATTTCGGCATTGCGAACGATGTTCCGGTCGTCGGCGATTACGACGGCGACGGGAAAGCCGACATCGCTATTTTCCGACCGTCGAACGGTCAATGGTGGCTCAAACGCTCGACTGCCGGAATAATTGCCGCCGAATTCGGTTCGTCAAATGACAAACCCGTCCAAGCCGATTTCACCGGCGACGGCAAAACCGACATGGCATTCTGGCGCGAATCAACCGGCGAATGGTTTGTTCTGAGAAGCGAAGACTCGTCATTTTACGCTTTCCCGTTCGGCTCGACCAATGATATTCCCGTTCCGGCGGATTACGACGGCGACGGCAAAGCGGACGCGGCGGTTTTCCGTCCGTCAAACAGCGTTTGGTATCTACTGCAAAGTCAGTCGGGCATCACGGCGGTCGCATTCGGCGCGAACGGCGATATTCCAACTCCGACGGCTTATCATCAATAAAAATAAAGAAAGTCCGTAAAAAACGAATTGATTTTTACGGACTTTCCTTCGTTAAAAATTAAGATTCGTCTGTTGTTCACAAACCAATCGTTACAAGTTTACTGATTCGGCGGTTCGACCGCTTTGCCGGGAATGATCATCCCTAGATTATACTTCTGCAAAGTCTGATTAAACCGCGCCGTGTCTTCCGAAATAAATTTCGTAATCAGCGCGATCTTGTTCGGAAATTCCTTTCTCAGTAATTCGTAATTTTCCTTCATCGTCGCGGTCGGGGCGAAGTTTCCGCCGGAGATCGTAAAATACAGACCGCTCAATTGATCGGAAAAACGCGAAGGCGCGCGGATGCCGTCTTCGGGATTGGTCGCCAGTTCATTCAACAGATCGTTTGTCCGTTTTTTGTAATCGGTAAACGCTTTCGTCAGTTCTGCCGGAACTTCCGTTAGACGATCTTTCGCCACGGCTTCGATTTGTTCGGTCTGAGTCTTTACGCTGTCGAGCTGGCGTAAGCCGTCATTCATTACCGATACGAGATCGCGGAGTTTCATCGCCATTTCAAGCTGTGTCTGAAGGTCGGCGTTTGTAACCTGAACCGTCGGATCAACTCTGACCTCGATGCGGCGTTCGCCGATCTGTTTGTCGCCGACAAAAAGTTTGACCGTGTAGGTTCCGGGCAAAACCTGCGGACCGCGCGGCGAGAAACCGAACTCCATTTGTTCAGGAGTCGGCGGACGGCGTTGACGCGCGCCTTCGTGCGAGAGATTCCAAACCGCGCGGTTGATGCCTTTTTCCTTTGAAAGATTTTTCTGTTCGACGATCATTTTGTTCGACGAATCGAAAACCTGCATCTTAACGGGCGTTTTTTCGTCCGCTTTGGCTTTCAGATAATATGTAATGAGCGCACCGTTCGGCGGATTCTGCCCGCGAAACGGTTTATCGCCGATGCCGTAGCGCGTCATTCGCGTCGCAAAACGATAAGCCGGACGCGGCTCGAATAGAAAGCCGTCACTTTGCAAAACATTGGAATTAACTTGCTGAATCGCCGCCGCGTCGTCAAAAACCCAGATGCTCCGACCGTGCGTTCCGAGAATCAAATCGTTGTCGCGCGGGTGAATGAGTATGTCGTGAACCGCGACGCGCGGGAAATTTTTCATATTCAGTTCCGTCCAGTTTCTGCCGCCGTCCCAGCTTGCGTAAATTCCGAGTTCCGTTCCGGCATAAATTAAATTCGTATTGCGCGGGTCTTCGCGGACGACGTGAACGTAAGCGTTAGCAGGGAGATTTCCCGTGATGTTTGAAAATGATCTTCCGCCGTCGGTTGTTTTGAAAATATACGGCTTGTAGTCGTCGAATTTATGACGGTCGAATGAGATGTAAGCCGTGTTTTCATTGACACGCGAAAGTTCGATATGCGAAACGGACGAATCCTGCGGAACATTATTTCCGACATTTTTCGTGATGTTCGTCCAAGAACTGCCGCCATTCGTCGTAACCTGCAAATTGCCGTCGTCCGAACCAGCCCAGATCAAATCTTTTTTGATCGGAGATTCGGCAAGTGAAATGATCGTTCCGAAATATTCGGCGGAAGTGTTTTCGGTAAAAACCGGACCGCCCGCGTCTTTTAATCTTTCGCGGTTGTTAGCCGTCAGATCGCCGCTGATCGCCGTCCAGTTTTTGCCGAAATCGGTGGATTTAAAAACCGAACTCCCGGCGAGATAGACCGTGTTTTTATCGTGCGGCGAGGGAATCAACGGCGCGTTCCAATTGAAACGAATTTTATCATTTTCCGCCGCGCCGCCGATGCCGAAAAACGGCACGACCAATTGCTGTTCGCGGTTTTTCATATCCGTTCGCACGACGTTTCCGCCCTGCGATTCGGTCAGAAAAAGATCGGGATTATCGGGATGCGAGATAGCGAAAAATCCGTCGCCGAAACTTATCATCCTCCAGTCGTCATTCAAAATTCCCGACGGCTCGCGGTTGCGCGAGGGTCCGATCCAAGTGCCGTTGTCTTGCAGACCGCCGGAAATATTGTAAAACGGCGCGGCATTATCGGCGAATATTTGATAAAACTGTCCGGCAGCGAAATTGTTGACGTATTCCCAAGATTTGCCTTCGTCGGTCGAAACCGCCACGCCGCCGTCCTGTCCTGTCCACATCCGTTTCGGATTCAAAGGGTCAATCCAGAGCGCGTGAAAATCAATATGAATATTCGGCGCGATGCGCTGAAAACTGCGCCCGCCGTCAATTGATTTGAACAAGGGCGAAGCGACCGCGTAGATTTTATTTTCGTCAGTCGGATCGGCTTCGACCTGCGTGTAATAAAAACCGCGCCCGACGATGTTTTGATTTTTGTAAACCTGCCGGAAATTTTCGCCCTTGTCGTCCGACTTGTAAAGCGTTCCTTCTTTCGCTTCCAAAATCGCGTAAACAATATTCGGATTACTCGGCGAAACCGCGAGACCGATGCGACCGATCATTTTCGGCAAGCCCTTTTCGAGTTTGCTCCACGTTCGCCCGCCGTCGGTCGAACGATACACGCCGCCTTTTTCCGAACCGCTCGTAAACGTCCACGGCTTGCGCTCGAAACGCCACATTCCGGCGTATAAAATATTCGGGTTGACCGGATCAATTTCGAGGTCTGACGCGCCGTGACCGTTATCAATAAAAAGCGTTTTCTGCCACGTCTTGCCGCCGTCGGTCGTCATAAAAACGCCGCGTTCGGCGTTTTGTCCCCAGGCGTGTCCGACCGCCGCGACATAAACGATGTCGGGATTTTTCGGATGCACGATGACTTTCGAGATCGTGTTCGAATCCTTCAATCCCATATGCTTCCAATTTTTGCCGCCGTCGGTTGATTTATAAACGCCGTCGCCGAAACTGACGGAATTGCGGACGTTCGATTCGCCCGTGCCGACCCAAATGACGTCCGGGTTTCCCGGTTCGAGCGCGATGTCGCCGACCGAGATCGTATTTTCGCGGTCGAAGATCGGCGTCCAATCAATGCCGCCGTTCGTCGTCTTAAAAATGCCGCCCGAACCCGTTGCGACATAAACCGTATTCGGATCGCCCGGAACGCCCTCGATGTCGGTAACGCGCCCGCCCATCAGAGCCGGACCGATACTCCGCCAACTCAGATTCGAAAGTGCCGCGCTCGTCTGCGATATTTCCGTTTGCGCGAAAACGAAAATAGAAAAACTCAAAACAATCAGCCAGATGCCGATTGAAAACCTCAACCTGCGACTTGTCATTAAAGGATTCTCCTTGAAAAGAAATTTTTGGAACTGCTAAGTAAGTTTTGATTTTACGCGAGTCGGCGAAAAAAGTTTAGGCTGAAAATATTATTTTAACCGCCGGCGCGATTTTTCGCGGGTTCTAAATTTCTGCGGGCGTTTTTAACGGCTTCGACCGCTTTTTCCGCCGTGTCCGCAACGGCGGTCAGATGTCCCATTTTTCTTCCGGCTCGCGCTTCGGCTTTTCCGTAAAGATGGAATTTGGCGTTTTCGATCTCCAAAGCGCGCGCCCAATCCGGCTCGCCCTGCTCCCACAGATCGCCCAAAAGATTTGCCATCGCCGCCGGTTTGTAAAACGCGGTCGAGCCGAGCGGAAGTCCGCAAACAGCGCGTAATTGCTGTTCGAACTGCGACGTAATGCAGGCATCGAAAGTCAGATGACCGGAATTATGCGGGCGCGGCGCGATCTCGTTGATGATCAATTTTTCGTCTTTTGTTAAGAAAAATTCGACGCAGAGCGTTCCGACATATTCGAATTTTTCGGCGACCGCGCGGGCAATCTCGACTGCTTCGCGGAAGACTTTTTCGGAAACGATTGCCGGAGCAAACGAGACATCCAATATGTGATTCGCGTGTTCGTTTTCGATCACACCGTAGTCGGCGAAATTTCCGTCTTGACCGCGCGCCGCAACGACCGAGACTTCCTTTTCAAATTCGATAAAGGCTTCGAGAACGGCTTCGTTGCCATTTAAATTTTCAAATGCCCGCTCGATCTCGCCCATTGCTTCGATCTTTGTCTGACCTTTACCGTCGTAGCCGAATCCGGCGGTTTTGAGAACTGCCGGAAGATTGATTTCCTGCGCCGCGTGATACAGGTCATCGAGCGTTTTGATATGCCGGAAAGCGACGACCGGAAAACCGTTTTTCGAGAGAAAAGTTTTTTCGCGCAGACGGTTTTGCGTCGTGTGCAGAACTTCGCCTTTCGGGTGAACTGCGGCAAATTCGGCGGCGGTTTCGATTGTCCGCGACGGCACGTTTTCAAATTCGTAGGTGATGACATCAACGGATTTTGCAAATGCCGCAACCTTCTCCAGATCGTGATAATCGGCGGAAGTTTCCAGATCGGCGACCTGTCCGGTCGGCGTGTCCGAAGCAGGCGAAAATGTATGGACGCGGTAGCCCATCTTGCGGGCTTCGACGGCAAACATCCGTCCGAGCTGTCCGCTTCCGAAAACGCCGATGGTTGAATTTGGAAGGATAATTTTTGCCACTTGTTTTTATGAAAAACCGTAAAATTTTTGAAACCACAGATTAGCACAGATGATCGCGGATTTTTAATTCGGGATGTAATTTATTTCAATTATGGAAATATTTTTTGGTTTTGTCCGCCGAATAAAAACAAAAAACCGGAAAACTAATATTTTTGTCGAATATAAACCGAGTATCGAAACATCAGGAAAATTTGAACCGCAAAGGACGCTAAGGACGCAATGGTTTGATAAAAAACAGAATCCATTCTGTTCGCTGACTTATTATTCTTTGCGCTCTTGGCGACCTTTGCGGTTCAAATTTCTTTGACCGGCAACTTAGGTTAGATAGAAATTACAAACAATTCGCGGTCGAATAATCCTGATGCCCGCGTCCCTGCCTGCATCGCCACGCTTTGCCCGCGCTCGTAAATTTCCAAACGCCCTGCTCGTTCATTTTCAATTCGAAAATGTGTTTATCGCCGCGCACCGAGTCGTCTAAAAATCCGTCGTCAATTACCGTGACGGTCAACGATTCCGGTTCTTCGGGGGTCGGAGCGGTCATCTCGATTGTCCGGCTGCGGATTTCGGAAAACTCGCCGACTGTTCTTACGATAATTTGCATCGGCATTTTTACCCACGACTCATTTGCCTTAAAAGCTTTTTCGATTTTATCGTTGTATTCGCCGACATCTATTTTTTGAAACGCACCTTTCTTATCGTCCACAGCGGTTTTTTTGTCTGCGTTTTCTTCAAAATCTTCGGGATTAAAATCGGCGAGATCAATTTTGCCGTAATCCTTCGGCGGAGTTTTGACTTCGCGCTTCATCGTTTTGTTCTGGTCAATGGCGTGAAAATTCGTTTTTTCGATGCGGACTAACTGCCACGTATTATCAATCCGCGAATAATTGAATTTGTAATCGGTTGCCCAACGCCACGCGCTGCCGCCGGAATGATTGACCGTAAAAGTATTCTTACCGACCGACACGCCCTCGAACGGATCGCCCATCATCCCGCCGCATTCGGAACACATCACGATGTTTTCGTTGCGTTTGGCTTCCGTTAATTTATTGTCTTTGCCGCGCGTTAAAATAATCAGCGGACGCTGATTTTTCGGGTAATCGTATTGATCTTTTTCCGTCGCGTTTTGGCGTTCAAAAACCAGAACATAATCCTTCAAATTGTCGCCGTTCAGATCAGCCGATTCGACCGCGATTGTCTTCGCGCCGGTTTCAATAAACGGCTGAACTTCCGCCGGAGTAGTAACCGCTTCGGTTTGAGCATTGACGGCAATCGCCGAAATTAAAAGTGTCAATAATAAAATAATTGTCATTTTCATAATTTTTTCTCTCCTCTTTTTTAAAATGTCAGATAGTAATATTCCTGCTTGATGCGCGGGTCATCTATCCGGCGGAATTTAACTGTCTCTTCGTTTTTTCCCGTGCAGGAAAGCGGCTTCTTAATACCGGTGCCGTCATTTAAGAATTGTTTTTTCTTGAACGCCTTATTGGTATTTATGCAAAGAGCGGAATCGCCTTCGCCGCCTCTCCAGAACAAGGAATTATCTCCGTTGTAAGTTCTCGCGTAATAGAATGTTCGCGGAATCGTGCTGTATGGAATATTCCATTGTTCCTTCAAACGTTTGCTGACGGGTATGTTGATGCATTTGCCCTTGGCGACATTCCACCAGCCTTCCGTCCAGAAACCGTGGTTCGTTTCATAACCCAATACGAAATAAACTTTGTCGGTAAACCGCGTATTACAAACTCTTAAAATATATTTGGTCGAGATATTCTTAAACCGGCTGAAACCGAATCTACCGCCTGTTCCGACTGTGATTTTTCCCGTATCGGCAGGCAGATCGCGGGCATACAGATATTTGTCAATGAGTTTTCTGACCTTGTAGATTTTCACTTTAAAAGGCGTAAAAACTCCTTTTCGATCCCAATAGATTGATTCGCCGTTTCTCAGTTCGACACAGCCGATCGCAAAGAGCGTGATTGTTTTCGGTTTGTGCATACAGATTTTTCTCGTCTCACCGGAATTGTTTTTTATTTCAACCGCCGGATTCGTTTCAAAACTCTGAGCCGATGCGTGATTGATTTGTATCAGGATAAATATGACTGCCAATAGATATGATAATTTTTTCATTCGTGTTTCTCCATAAAATTTCTGCGGCAAAAAACCGCCTTTCGCCCGATGAGTGCCGATGATCGAACAGGTTTACAGAACTTAAAAATAAGTTTCCGAGGTCGAATTGTTGTGAAGAAAAATGTCAGGTGTGCCTTATATTATAACGTTTCTGTCAAATCCGGTTTTATTTCACCGAAAAAGAAATTCTTTTTCCGGCACTCGTGAAGTGAACGGAAAAAGTTTTTAAAACTTGTAAAGCTAGGAAACTTTTGGAAATTTAGAGAAGTAAAAATTTTACAAATCCGGGAGCTAACTCAAAGATGTTTTTATCTCATCAGCAGTCAGAATTCGGCTGTGTACAAAAATTAGGTATGAAGAGAATAAACCGCGAAATAATACAAAAAGACACGAAGAAAATTAGTTTTTCTTCGTGTTTTTTCGTGGTTTAACCTGTCTTTGATTAATTTTTGTGCAAATCTTCAATATCCCGTGTTAGTTATTTTTATTCGAGTTCGGAATTTAAAACCGTCTGCGTCTGATTTTTTCTGAATTCGTGAAGTTTTTTTCTCAGATCGCCGCGCGAATTTGCCAGAATCGAAACAGCCAGAAGCGCGGCGTTTTTCGCGCCCGCCGTGCCGATCGCCAATGTTCCGACCGGAACTCCGGCGGGCATCTGAACGATTGAAAGGAGCGAATCTATTCCCGAAAGCGCGCGGCTCTGAACGGGAACGCCGAGAACGGGAAGAACGGTTTGCGAAGCGCACATTCCGGGCAGATGCGCCGCGCCGCCCGCGCCCGCGATGATGACCTCGATGCCGCGCGATTCAGCCGTTTTTGCAAATTCGAAAAGCAGATCGGGCGTGCGGTGCGCCGATACGACCTTCGTTTCGTGCGCGACATCGAATTCGTTCAAAACGTCCGAAGCGTTTTTCATCGTGTCCCAATCGGACGTGCTGCCCATAATGATCGAAACCAGCGGATTTTCGGTTTTTGATTTTTTCATAGTTTTCGTGTGTTTTGCGTGTTTCGCGGGCAATTTACTATTTTACAATCTCAATTACGATCCCGCGACCGAAACGGTCTTCTTCAGCGCGGCATTTTATGCCGTCAACATAACAAAATTGATCCGCATATCTTTCGCCCGTATCATCGAAAGCCGCCCGCAAACCGCCCGCAAAGCTCAAAGTCATATATGAAATTTTTCGACCGTTTTCGTCAGCGGTTCGAGCGGCGCATCCGGCGCAAACCCGATTCGGATAGCGTTCCTGATATTCGACCTTTGCCGAACAGACCGGGCAATCGCGCATCCGCGGCATTTTTATATCTGCCGGATTCATACCGGCTGTGTAAATCCAAGCCTCTTTGCCGGATTGAAGAACGACCTTTATCCGGTGATAATTTGCCGGTTCGTATCTATCGGCGGAGAGCAATTCTGCTTCGGAAATTTCAAAAACCGTTCCGGCGATAAGGTCGGTGTCGTTATATGACTGAATCAATGTTTTTTGAATTTTGTCCTCGCCGTTCGCTAGAAATGTTTCGTCCGTTATTTCAATCGAGACAAGCTTCCAGCCCGCGAGAAAATCTTTTGCGCCGTTTAAAAGCCGTCCGAACAAATTCATTTGAACTCTGTCCTCTTGAAGCGTTCCGTATGAAAAAAGATTTTCCATCAGCATTTTCCGGCAGCTACAATTTTTCCAGAAGCAGTTCGGCTTCGCGTCTGTAGCCTTCGTCTTCGTGTTCGTGATTTTTATTGGGCGGGGCGTCGAGAATCCATTCCAGATGCTCGCGCGCCTTATCGTTTTTCCAATCCGAAATATAGGCTTCGGCTAAGAAAAGATGATTCAAGTAAAATTTAGGTCCGAGTTCGACAGCCCGTTCCAGGTATTCGATAGCCTTTTTCGTATTTCCGATGGAAAAGGGAAATCCCGGCGCTTTGTGATAAAGCCTGCCGAGAACGCGATACGGTCCGCCGTAAAAATAACTTTCGTCCAGTTCGAGAGCCTTTTCCGCCGCTTCCTTGATCGGCGTAACGAGCGCGAGGCTCTGCATAATTCCTTTTTCCTGCCCGAAAGAGCCGTAATTGACCGCCAGCCAGAAATTCGATTCCAGCGAATTTTCGTCAATCGCCACGCCTTCTTTTCCGCACTCGACGCCTTCGTTAAAAAAGAAAAGTTTATCTTCCCGGTCGTCCGAATATTCGCCGAGCCAGTAATTTATCTCAGCAAGCAGACCGTAAGCCCACGCGCATTCGGAATCCTTTTCGACCAGAGCGATCAGTTCGTCACGCGCCGTTTCGAGATTTTCGTCCGAAACTTCGCGTTCGTCAATCAGTTTTCTCGTCTTTTGAAAAATCTTTTCATGTTTCATAAAACGAATTTTCCCTTATGTTTTTGGAACATTCTATAAAATTTACCGGCGAACGAAAAGCAGGGACGCGAAGCATATTTCCAGCGCAGTGTTAAAAATGATGATATAAATAGGCGTGTGAAACTGTTATTTAGATATTTATATGCGGTTTACTGCGTGCTTTACTTTCTGTTTTTGATCTCGGTGGTGATCATCATTTCCGAGCAGGGATTTCATCTAATAGACCTCGCGTGGCTGTTTTTGTTCACTTCGATCGTGTTCATTCTATGGTTTTTGAAAATGAAAGCGACGGGCAGCAGATCGCTGTCGCCTTTTGACGGGATCAATAGAACAGCCGCCGTTCTGCTCGCTGTATTCGGCATCGCGGCGGCATTGATAATGCTGTATTTCGGATTTTCTTAAAGTTCGCGTTTTATTCCGTCTGCAGTCCGGCATCTTTCCATGCCCGGATGCCGCCGTCGAGGTGCGCGACATCTTCGTAGCCCATTTCCTTTAATGTTTTAACCGCGAGAGCCGAACGCCCGCCGCCCGCGCAGTGAAGTATGAGGCGTTTGTTTTTGTCGAATTCCGCTTTGTGATAATTCGGCTGAGTTTCGTCGGCATACCATTCGAGCATCCCGCGCGGCGCGTGCGCCGAACCGGGAATCTTCCCGTTTTCCTTCAATTCCTCGCTCTCGCGGATGTCAATCAGCGTCGCATTTCCTTCGTCCAATTCCGCTTTGACCTCTTCCGGCGAAAGATTCTCGATCTCCGCCTTCGCTTCCTTTACAAAATCGCCTGCCGTTTTCGCGCTCATTTTTTGGTTTATCCTTGTTTATAAAATTTGGTAAAAAATCGTTAGTGAAATAAAGCAATGTTTTGCAGTTAGTCCCGAAGGGACTTTCCGTTAATAGCCCCGCGATTCATCGCGGGGTTGGTTGTCATACAGAACATAAAGTCCCGTAAGGGACGGTAGATTCTGCCGTCCCTGCCGGGACTCGCTCAATGTTTTTCAATTAACCCCGCGATGAATCACGGGGCTATTAACCAAAGCTCCTACGGAGCAGAAAATCTTCCGGCATTACTTTTAGCTCACCTGCAAAAATGCCTTTCACAAAAAATTTTAATCAAAGATAATTTCTTGGGCAAATCCGCCCGTTTCGGAAGGTCTATAAAATGCTTCAAAAAACCTGACATTCCTACAAACCGGATGTTCTCGGTCTAAAAAGCAGTACAAGGCGGGACAAAATTTCACAAATTAAAGGAGCATAAAAAAAATGAAAAACATAATCCAAAATCAGCTCACAGCGGCTGACCGTACGGTGATCGGCGATGCGCTCACCGAAATCGAAACCACAATTGCCGGAAAAACCGGCGTTCTCAGCGATGAAGAACGCCGCCGGTACGGCTCGATCAATGAGCAGAACAAGCTCGTTGTCAATAAAGCATTCGACTACAACAAAAGCCAGCCCGCGCTGAGTTCGCCGAATGTTGACTGGGCGGAGTTTGATAACGACTACGAAGCCCGCGCTTTTCTGGAAAACTGCATCAATCGTCTAAACGCGATCAAGCACAAATTCGAAAGCACGAAAATTATGCATGATTACGATAATTTTCAGGACGCTTTAAAGGATTACGGCTATTCGCAGTATCAACTCGGCGCAGGCGAAGACGACTACGCCGCCAAAGTTGACGAATACAAGCAGTTTTTCACCCGTTCCAACGACTCAAAACCGCCCAAAGACGGCGAAAACGAGTAAATTCAACCCGAAATATACGTCCGGCAGCGCGCCGGATGGCTAATCTAACCCGTCGGATACGTCGCAAGGCGTATCCGACACGTCTTTGGACGTATATTTATACGTCAAACACCCCGCCGGATACGTCCCGATACGTCAAAATATACGTCCCCGGACGTATCCTACCCGTCCAAAGACGTATAAATATACGTCCCGCCACGTATCCCGACACGTCAGGCAACGTATCCTACACGTCATCGGACGTATATTTATACGTCTTTGGACGTATCTGACGGGGTGTTTGACGTATCCGGCGGGGTGTTTGACATCTCGTTTTAAAAAAAACGAGTTTTTGAACGCAGCAGCATCGCCAGTGGTCAACGCAGAAGGTGTCTTCGAAGCCTTTCGGATAGACTTTCGTGCCGCGGTTGGAGATCATGACGAGTTTTAAGCCGTCGCCGTTTGCCGCCGCTTCGAGTTTCGGACCGAGTTCCGCGCCCGAACCGTAATAGTTGCCGTTCCGCCAGTGGAGGAGAACGAGACATTATTTCATTCCAACTGAGTGCCGTATTATATTTTGCTGATTTCTATTGTAAAAGCGCGATGCGCCGCGTCTCTACACAATGTTGAAATTTTAATCTAGAATAACCAATTGATTGTCTTTAGTTAATACTATTGTTTGGCGATCAAAAATAATTCAATAAATAAAAATAATCAACAATGTCAAAAATTTACTACACATTAACCGATGAAGCGCCGATGCTGGCGACGCATTCTTTTTTACCGATCCTGGAGGCGTTTACAAAAGCGGCGGATATTGAAATCGAAGTGCCGGATATTTCGCTCGCCGGAAGAATTTTAGCCAACTTTCCCGAATACCTGAACGAAGATCAGAAAATTCCCGACGCGCTCGCCGCGCTTGGCGAACTGGCGAAAAAACCGGAAGCGAATATTATCAAACTGCCGAACATTTCGGCTTCCGTTCCGCAATTGGAACAAGCGATTGCCGAACTTCAGAAACAAGGCTATGCCGTGCCGGATTATCCGGCAGAACCTAAAACGGACGAAGAACTAACGATCAACAAAAAATACGCGCGCGTTTTGGGAAGCGCGGTCAATCCCGTTCTGCGCGAAGGAAATTCCAACCGCCGCGCTCCGAAGGCGGTGAAAAATTATGCGAAAGCCAATCCGCACCGGATGGGCGTCTGGAGTGCGGATTCCAAAACGTCGGTCGCGCATATGGAGTCGGGCGATTTTTACGGCTCGGAAAACTCGACGACCGTCGAAACGGAAGGCAAATTCAGAATCGTTTTCTACGCGAACGACGGCTCGGAAAAAGTTCTGAAAGATTACGCGCCGCTCAAAGCGGGCGAAGTGATTGATTCTTCGGTGATGAATCTTGCGGCATTGAAAGCATTTGTCAGCGAAGCGATTGACGAAGCCAAAGAAAAAGACATCCTGCTCTCCGCGCATTTGAAAGCGACGATGATGAAGGTTTCCGACCCGATCATTTTCGGGGCGATTGTCGAAACCTACTTTCAAGATGTTTTTGATAAATACGCCGATACTTTCAAAGAATCGGACGTCAATCCGAATTTCGGTCTGGCGACGCTGTTCGAGAAGATCAACGGACACCCGCAGGAAGCGGAAATCAAGGCGGACATCGAAAAAACGATTGCGGGCAGCGCGAGAATCGCAATGGTCAATTCGGATAAGGGAATCACGAATTTTCACGTCTCGTCGGACGTTATCATTGACGCTTCGATGGCGGCGCTTATTCGCGGCGGCGGAAAAATGTGGAACGGAGAGGGCGAAGAAGAAGACGCCGTCTGCATCATTCCCGACCGGACTTACGCCGGTTTTTACGAAGCGATCATCGAGGATATGAAGCAAAACGGCGCGATTGACCCGACGACTTTCGGCTCGGTTCCGAATGTCGGTCTGATGGCGCAAAAGGCGGAAGAATACGGCTCGCACGACAAGACTTTCCAAATATTTGAAACGGGAACCGTGAAGGTCGAAGACGAAAACGGGAATGTCTTGTTAGAGCAGAATGTCGAGAACGGCGATATTTTCAGAATGAGTCAAACCAAAGATGATCCGATTCGGGATTGGGTAAAACTGGCGGTCAACCGCGCGCGGCTTTCCGGCACGCCCGCGATTTTCTGGCTCGACAAATCGAGAGCGCACGACCGCGAGATAATCAAAAAGGTTGAAAAATATCTTGCCGATCACGATACGAGCGGTCTCGACATCAGGATTATGGATGTCAAAGACGCGATGCGCGAAAGCTTGAAACGCGGGCGCGAGGGTAAGGACACGATTGCGGTTTCGGGCAATGTTCTGCGCGATTATCTGACAGACCTTTTTCCGATTCTGGAACTCGGCACGTCCGCGAAGATGCTTTCGATAGTTCCTTTAATGAACGGCGGCGGTTTGTTTGAAACCGGCGCGGGAGGAAGCGCGCCGAAGCACATCGAACAATTTCTGCAGGAAGGCTATCTGCGCTGGGATTCGCTCGGCGAATTTCTTGCGCTGCAGGCAAGTCTGGAGCATCTGGCTCAAAATCAGGAAAATAAAAAAGCGCAAATCTTAGCGGACGCTCTGGACGAAGCGAACGCGAAATTTCTGGCGAACGACAAATCTCCGGCAAGAAAAATCGGCGGAATAGACAATCGCGGCTCGCATTTCTATCTGGCGATGTATTGGGCGGAAGCCCTTGCAAATCAGACTTCGGATTCTGAATTGGCTGAAAAATTCGCTCCCGTTGCCGAAGCGATGCGGGAAAACGAGGCGAAAATTAATGAAGAATTGATTGCGGCGCAAGGGACGCCGCAAGACATCGGCGGTTATTATCATCCCGATTCTGAAAAGACCTACGCCGCGATGCGACCTTCGGCGACGCTGAACGGGATTGTGGACGGAATTTAAAACTTAAAATTGAATTTTTACAAGAAAAACTAAGCTGCTAATTTTTAAGGTGATCAGTCGCTTAGTTTTTCTATCTTTTCCGCCAGCGCGAAATCGAATTCCGTCAGACCGCCGCGGTCGTGCGTCGTGATCTCGAATTCAGCGTAGCCCCAGCCCAATTTGATGTCGGGGTGATGATCCATCTCATCGGCGATCTTTCCCGCCTTGTTGACGAATTCCAATGCTTCGGAAAAATTTTCAAATGTGTAGCGTTTTGAAATAACGCGTTTTTCCTCGTCCAAAACCCATGTGTTCAGTTCGCTCAGTTTTGACGCAACATCTTCCGGCGATAATTTTTCTCTGTTCAATTGTTTCTATGCTCCTTCGCTTTACGATATAATTTTTTCCGTTTAGTATAACTCTTTTGATACGGCTTTGTTTAAAAACGATGACGCTTTACCGGAAGATTTTTTTATGGTTTTGCCTGCTGGCGTTTGCCGCGGCGTGTTCGACCAACGCGCCGAAAACGGACACGCCGCTCGAATCTTTGCAGGCTTACGGCGCGGCTTATAAACGAAAAGATTATACGACGATGAAGCTTCTGCTTTCCGAAGCGACGATCAGGATGCACCAGCAGGCGGCGAAAGATCAGGGCGTAACGCTGGACGACATCGTTCAGCGCGAAACTCTCTTTCTGCCCGACCAGAAAACCGCCGTTTTCCGCAACCAGAAAATTGACGGCGACAAGGCGACCATCGAAATGAAGGACGCGGGCGAGAATTGGAACACGGTGAATTTCGTCAAAGAAGGCGGCATCTGGAAAATTGATAAACAGAGCTTTGTTGATGAAACGATCCAGCAGGTTGATGAAGATAACCAAAAACTCGACGAGCTTTTTAACCGGAACACTCAACCGTAACGATTTTGGATTTTAGATTTTGGATTTTGGATTTGCTATTGAATATTATATGAAAAAAATTAAACCGGTTTTCATTGCGCTCGTCTGCGCCTTTTTTATTGCCGGATGCGGAACAGACGAGGAACAAACAAAATCGCCGACCGAAACATTGAAATCTTTGAGCGAAGCGTCAAAGAAAAGAGATGTGCCGGCGGTCAAAAACCATTTTTCGAAGGGAACGCTGGCAATGATCGAGCAGTCCGCGAGCCGGCAGGAAAAAACTGTTGACCAGCTTCTCCAGCAGGAAAACTGGGCGGTTTTTCAGGATTTGCCCGAAGTAAAAAACGAAAAAATTTCCGGCGATTCGGCAACCGTCGAGGTCAAAAACAAGGTAACGGGCGGCTATGACGAGATTCCTTTTGTCAAAGAAGACGGCGCGTGGAAGGTCGCGCTCGACGTATATATGCAGAATGCGATCAAGCGTCTGACGGAGGAAATGAACAAAACTCCGGCAAATATTCCGGCAAATATCGTTGTAAACACCGCGCCGCCGAAATCCGTTTCGAATCAATCGAATGTTAATTCGGGAACAAATAAAAAATAATTTTTGAGGAGAAATTTTTAGTGTCAATTATCAAACCGTTTCGCGCCCTGCGCCCGAAAAAAGAATTTGCCGCGCAGGTCGCTTCCGTTCCATACGACGTGATCTACGAATCCGAAGTCCGTTCGACGCTCGCGGAAAATCCCCTGAGCTTTTTGCGCGTGTCGCGTTCGGAAGGCGATTTGCCCGAAAATGAAGATCATTCGACGGAAGAGATTTTCGCCAGAGCGTCGGAAAATCTGCAAAAGTTTATCAATGACGAAATTCTCGTGCGGGACGACGAACCGGCAATTTACATTTATCGTCTTTCGACCGGCGAACATTCGCAGACGGGCGTTGTCGCCTGCTGTTCGATTGACGAATACGAGCAGGATTTGATCAAAAAACACGAAAAAACGCGCCCCGATAAGGTCGAAGACCGCACCAATCAGATGATCGCGCTCGGCGCGCAGACCGGCTTGATCTTTCTCGCTTTCCGCAACACGGAAAAGATCAGAAATTTGATCGCTGAAATCAACGAAACCGAACCGCTTTACGATTTTCAGAGCGAGGACGGCGTGCGGCAAACCGTCTGGCGCGTTTCGGAAACCGAAGAATTGGAAAACGCTTTCCGCGAAGTTCCCGCGCTCTATGTCGCCGACGGTCACCACCGCGCCGAAAGCGCGAATCTGACGCGGAAAAAACTGCGCGAGCAAAACCCCGATCACACGGGCGAAGAAGAATACAATTTCGTAATGGCGGGCGTTTTCCCGTCGGAAGATTTGCGGATTCTGGCTTATAACCGCGTCGTCAAAGATTTAAATGGTTTGTCGGAAGAAGAATTTCTGCAAAAACTTTCGGAAAATTTTATTGTTTCGGAAACCGAACAGAAAAAGCCTTCGGAGCGCAGAAATTTTTGTATGTATCTGGGCGGAAAATGGTATCATTTGCGCTTTACGGTCGAATATATTCAAGAACCCGATCCGATTGAACGGCTCGATGTGAGCATTCTGCAAAATTATGTTCTCAGTCCGATTCTCGGAATTGACGACCCGCGCACGAATGACAGAATCTCATTCGTCGGCGGTTCGCGCGGAACTGCGGAACTCGAAAAAATGGTTGATTCGGGCGAAGGCAAAGTCGCCTTTTCGATGTTCCCGACGACGATGGATGACCTCTTCGCCGTAGCCGATATGAATGAAATCATGCCGCCGAAATCAACCTGGTTCGAGCCGAAACTCAAAGACGGTCTGCTGATCCACCTGATATAAATAAGCCACGAACAGACACGAAAATAAACGAAACAAAAATTAAAAAAAACTTTCGTGTATTTTCGTGTCTGTTCGTGGCTAATTCTTATTCATACCAATTCAATTCGATCTCGTAACGCCATTCGTCAATCATCGCTTTATCCGCCTCTAAAATTCCTTTTTTCGTAACGCCGTAGGGAAGTTTGGCAAACTTCGAAATTTTCTTAAAAACCTTTTCGCGGTCTTTGCCGGAAACGCGCGACAAGAGATGCCAGAGCGTCAGGGTGTCTTTGGCTTTCGCGTTTGCGATGATCGAATCGAGATGTTTTTCGCCGCCCGCTTCAAAATCGAATTTCCGCAAACTTTCCTTAAATTCATCGGAAGCAGTTTCAAAATACGGCGTTCCCAAACCGCGCCCGCGTCTGGTCAGACAGAACGCGCCCGCCGGAACGATTGATTCGCGCCCGTCTCTTTCAAGCGCGACATAACCGCTCGTTACATGAAGCCGGCTGTTTCCCGCTTTGTCCACATCGAGCGTGTAGGCGCAGCCGAGATCAACCGCCTGCGCGGTCGGCGTGTCAACAATAAAGAGTCGCGGCGGCGCGAAAATCTTAGCTTCGAGCGTGCCGTATTCGAGCGCGAGGCGGTGTTCGGTTTCACTCGAATTGACGAGTTTGACAAGCGAATTAGGAGCAATTTCAACTTGCCCGATGTCGGCGACTTCGACGCGCGCGCGCGAGTTTTCGTCCGTTTCCAAAATCGCTCCGACCTGTAAAGATTCGGTCTGTGAGGAATTCAAAATCTTCGGCGCACCCGTGATGCTTTCGACCGACCACGCCGTTGAATTTTCGGTTTGAGAATTTTGCTGTGATGAATTTTCCATGTTTTGCACGACTTCGACCCGCTCTGAAAAATTCAAATAAATAAAAGTAAAACCGAAAACGGCGATCAGTAGAACAGAAGCGAAAGCCAACACGCGCGGATTAAAAAACGAATTATTTTCCGCCCGGTAAAATCTTTCGCCGTCGAGTTCGGCTTCTATTCTTCGCCAAACTTTTTCGGGCGCGTCGGAGCGTTCGAGATTTTGCGCGAGAGCCGCGCCGAGTTTTATTTCATCGTGTTCGGTGCGGCATTCCTGACAATTGAGAAGATGCTCGCCGACCGTCCGCCGCTCGTCAGGCGCGAGTTCGTGATTAAAAAATGCGGAGAGTTTTTCCTTGTAATGCATAATTTTTAAGTTTGGTGGGTTGACTGAGTTAACCGAGTTGACTGAGTTTTTTTTGATTTTAACTCAGTCAACTATCAGTCAACTTTCAGTCAACTCAGTCAACTAAATTTCCCCTTTCAAATGTTCCAGCTTTCGCGCCAGAAGTTTATGCCCGCGATTGAGACGCGAGCCGACCGTTCCTTCCGAGCAGTCCAAAACTTCGGCGATCTCACGATATGAAAGATTTTCGACGTATTTTAAAACCAACGGCAGGCGATATTTCGCGTTGAGCGTTGCGACCGCTTTTTGCACTTCAAAAGAAATTTCCTTTTGGTAAATTTTCTCTTCCTGCCGCTGTTTTATCCCCGGTTCATTCATCCCGAAAAAATCGCCGATAAACGAAAACCGGCGCGATTTTTTCTGCTCGTCAATACAGGCATTGACCGTGATGCGGTAAAGCCAGGTCGAAACTTCCGCGTCGCCGCGAAATTTTTCGATCTGTTTGAAAATTTTCAAAAAAACCATCTGCGTGATGTCTTCGGCGCGTTCGCTGTCGCCGCCGAAAAAATTGAGCGCGACCGAAAAAACGCGTTTGTGATGCGCGTTAAAAAGCAGACCGAACGCCCTGCGGTCGCCGTTTTGACAATCGGCAAGCAAGTCCTGTTCGCTTTGTTTTTCGTTCATCGGCGCGGTTTGTTTCATTTTTCGTCCGGCAGCTAACTTAACAATTTTATATCGCGCGTGCCGTAAAATACACCGTCGGCGCGTTTTTCGAGCGTTAGGATCGGATTGAAACCGCCGCGCTGTCCGGCTCGGTTTCTTTCCCTTTCGGTTAGAAATCTGTCGCCTTCGAAAAGGATCGAATCAATCCAATCTTCGCGGAAATCCGTTCCGGTCAAGGTCATATGAATGTGCGACGAGATCGTCGAATTCGGATACGAGGCGGGTTTTATCGAGCGGAATTGATACCTGCCTTTTTCGTCCGTCAAAAGCCAGCCGCGGTATTTTCCGTGCCGGTGTTCGCCGCTCCTGCCGTAGATGCCTTCCGGGTCGGTGTGATAGAAATAGAGCAGAACATTCGGCGCGGGCGTTTTGCCGTCGGCTTTGAAAACCGTTCCCGAAATCAGCATCGGCAAACCCGCGTGCGTTTCGTCTGCCAGAACGGTTTTCCAGCTCACATCAGCCGGAACGTCAATGGCACCCATTCCTTCCGAACTGCGCGGACGCGCGTTGCTTTTTATCAAACTCAAAACGTCCGATTCGGATTTTTGCGCCAGCGTGTCGCTTTTGCAATTGAGCAAAAACGGAAACGCGGCGGCGGCGATCGTTGCGCGTTTTAAAAAATCTCTGCGATTTTCATTTAAATTATTCATAGATTTTGTTCCTTGTAAAAGATTTGTTATTACTTAGACTCGGCAGATCTCTTTTTTCTTCCAAAAATACGCCGAATAAAATAAACTGTTTCGTAACCCGAGAGAAAATATGCTCGAAACCGATAGATTGATTATAAGACCGATGAACGAAACCGACATTGATGCGGTCTATGAAATGCGGCGCGACCGCGACGTGATGCGCTTTATCCGCGAACCTGTTACAAACCGCGCAGAAGCGGAAAATTGGGTGAATCTGATTTCCAGCCGTTGGGCTGATGAGCGGATCGGCTTTTGCTCTCTGATCGAAAAACAAACCGGAAAATTTGCCGGCTGGTGCGGTCTCTGGCAGTTAAAAGAAACGGACGAGATAGAAGTCGGCTACGCCATCGCCAAAGAATTTTGGGGGAAAGGCTACGCATCGGAATCGGCTGAGGCGTTTCTCGAATACGGGTTTAAGGAATTAAACCTGGAAAAGATCGTCGCCGTGGCGCGTTCGGAAAACACGGCTTCGCGGCGCGTGATGGAAAAGCTCGGGATGGAGTTCGACTACATCGGCGAATTTTACGGGCGCGATCTCGTGCATTATTCAATAACCAAAAATGATTATTTTAGAAACCGAAAGGCTTTTGCATCGCAAAGTAACGCCGGATGATCTGGAGACGATCATCGGGTTTCGTTCGGACGATGAGGTAAGCCGTTATCTCGGCGGCGAACGGGCGAAGACGCGCGAATATAACGAAGCGCGGATGAAATTTTATCTCGAATGCTGGGAAAAACACGGCTACGGCACAACGATGATGATCTGGAAGGAAACCGGCGAAGAGATCGGCTGGAGCGGGATTCAGCCGCTGGAAGACACGGGGCTAACGGAAGTCGGCTACGGTTTGATAAAAAAATTCTGGCGGCAGGGCATCGGTCTGGAAGCAGCGCATGGCTGGCTCGAATACGGTTTTACAAAAGCTAATCTCGAACGCATCGTCGCGCTTGCCGTTCCCGAAAATACGGGTTCGTGGCGCATCATGGAAAAGCTCGGAATGCGCTTTGAAAAAAACGAAGAGCATTACGGCTTGGAATGTAAGCTTTATTCGATCACAAAAGAGGAATTCTTAAAATGAGAAAAATATCAACGGTTCTGTTTTTGATTTCATTATTCGTGTTTTCCGCTTTCGCGCAGAGCGAAAAACAAAACGCGCAGGAAAAATTTGCCGATTACGGCGGCGCGAAAGTTTTCTACAAATCGGTCGGTAAAGGTTCGAAAGCGGTCGTTTTCATCCACGGCTGGTCGTGCCATGCTGATTTCTGGAAAGATAATATTAACGCTTTTCCCGAATACCGCGTCATCGCGCTCGACCTGCCGGGACACGGGCGGAGCGACAAACCGCAAACCGTCTATTCGATGGATTATTTCGCCAAAGCGGTCGAAGCCGTCGTAAAAGATGCCGGAGTTTCAAAAGCCGTTCTCGTCGGACACAGTATGGGAACGCCGGTCGCGCGGCAGTTTTACCGTCTTTATCCAAAAAAAACGGCGGGCATCGTGATCGTTGACGGCTCGCTCCGACCATTCGTATCGAAAGAAGAAAACGAAGCTTTTTATAAACCGCTCCGCACCGATTACAAAAATGCCGTCGGACAGTTTCTCGACGGAATGCTCCAACCTGTAAAGGACGAAAAATTAAAACAGTATATCCGCGAACAGATGCTCGCTACGCCCGAACACGTCGGCTTGAGCGCGATGGAAGCCTTTAACGAGGACAAAATCTGGGAAACCGACAAGATCAATGTTCCCGTTCTGGCGGTCATGGCGGAATCGCCGTGGTGGAAACCCGAC
>JBGTSF010000044.1:0-40191 GCA_041940425.1 Pyrinomonadaceae bacterium | reverse complement strand
TTTCAACAGCATATCGTTCAGGAAAGCGCGATGCTTTCCGGCTCTTCGGTCGAACTGCAATGGCTTTTGTCGGCGATGATTCTCGCCAGCAAACTCATTACCGCGCAGGTTCGCCGTGCCGGTTTGAACGATATTTTAGGTTCGGCGGGCGAAACTAATATTCAAGGCGAAACGCAGCAGAAACTCGACGTTTTTGCCGACAAGACTCTGATCAATTGTTTTTCAAACCGCAAAAGCGTCGGCGTTCTCGCTTCGGAAGAAAACGAACACGCGATTCTTTTAAGCACCGCGCCCGAAGCGCAATACGCCATCGTTTTCGATCCGCTCGACGGCTCTTCGAATATTGATGTTGCGGTAACGATCGGCACAACTTTTTCGATCTTTCCGCGTCCCGAATCGGGCGATTTTAATGATCCTTTGAACTGGATTTTACAGCCGGGCAGAAATCAGATCGCCGCCGGTTACGTCGTTTACGGCTCTTCGACGGTTCTCGTTTATAGTCTCGGAAGCGGCGTTCACGCTTTCACGCTCGATCCTTCGATCGGAACTTTCATTTTGACGCACGAAAATATTCGGATGCCCGCGCAGGGCGAGTATTATTCTTTCAACGAAGCCTACAACGATTATTTTCCGCCGCGTTATGTGGAATATGTGAAGAAAATAAAATCGGGAAATTTGGGAAAATTTTACTCATCGCGTTTTATCGGCTCGATGGTCGCCGATTTTCACCGCACGCTGCTCAGAGGCGGAGTTTTCATTTATCCCGAAACGGAAAATTACCCGAACGGCAGACTGCGGCTTCTGTATGAAGCCAACCCGATTGCATTTCTAGCCGAACAAGCGGGCGGCGCGGCTTCAAACGGCGAACAAAATATTCTGGATATTCAGCCGACCGAGCTTCACCAGCGAACGCCTTTAATCGTCGGCGGAAAAGTCGAGATGGAAGCATTTGAAAAATATTGTCTGTAAGATTTTTTTGCCCGCGAATAACACAAATTCACACGAATCAATAAGTTAAAGATTCGCTCTTTAATTTTTTTTCATTCGTGTTTATTCGTGCAGATTCGTGGGCAAAAAAATCTTTAAATTTAGAACGGCTCGACAATCGTCAGATATTTTTTTGCCTGCTCGATAACGATTTCTGTTTCGCCCTGCCGGATCGCTTTCGCGTCAACCAGATCGGTGCCGACACCGACGGCGAAGGCTCCGGCGCGGAAAAAATCGCCGATGGTTTCGAGATTTACGCCGCCGGTCGGCATCATTTCGATTTCGGGAAAAAGCGTTTTTAAGGTTTTCAGATATTTCGCGCCGCCCATCGCATCGCACGGGAAAACTTTTACGCAGTCCGCGCCCGCTTTGTGCGCCGTCAAAACTTCGGTCGGCGTAATTGTTCCGGGCATCACGGCAATCTCGTTTTCTTTGCAGAACAAAACGGTTTCCAGATCGAATGCCGGACTGACGATAAAACGCGCTCCGGCTTTGATACATTCTTCGGCTTGGTTTTTGTCCATGACAGTTCCCGCGCCGATCAGCAGATCGGAATTCGATTCGCTTAGTTCACCGATCAATTCGACCGCATTCGGCACGGTCATCGTAATTTCAAAAACCTTGATGCCGACGCTTGCCAAAACTTCGATTGATTGCCGTGCGTCGTCCGTGCCGCTTGTTCGAATCACGGGAACGAGTTTTTCGCGTTTTATCGTTTCTAAAACCTGAGTTTTTTTCATGTCTGACGATTTTACACGAAACTTTTAAACTTCGCCTATCCGCGCCGGTTCGAGCCGCGGCGCGAGCAGGTGAATGACGAGCAAAGCAATCAGATAAGCCGAAGCCGCAATGGCGAAAATCGGAACATAGCTTCCGGTCGTTTCCAAAATGTAGGCGACGAGTTTGGCGATAAACATTCCGCCGATCGCGCCCGCCATTCCGCCGATGCCGACGACCGAACCGACCGCCTGCTTCGGAAACATATCCGAAGCGGTCGTGAAAATATTCGCCGACCAGCCCTGATGCGCCGCCGCCGCGATGCCGATCAGAATGACGGCAATCCAGAGATTCGAAGTCATCGAAGCGAAAACGATCGGCACGACCGCCAGCGCGCAGATGAGCATGGCGATTTTTCGTCCGGCGTTGATTGACCAGCCGCGTTTGATCAGCGCGCCGGAAATCCAGCCGCCGCCGATCGAGCCGACATCGGCGATAATGTAAATAATGGCGAGCGGAATACCGAAAGTTTTCAGATCCAGCCCGTGATTTTTTTGCAGAAAATCCGGCAGCCAGAAAAGATAAACCCACCAGATCGGATCGGTCATAAATTTGCCGATGGCGAACGCCCACGTTTGACGATGCGGAAACAAACGACCCCAGGGGATTCTGGTCGTCGGTTCGGGCGGATCGCTTTGAATGTATGCGAGTTCCGTCTTTGAAAGATTCGGATCTTCTTCCGGTTTTTTGTAAATAATAAGCCAGAACAAAAGCCAGATAAAACCGAGCGCGCCGGTGATGAGAAACGCTTCATACCAGCCCCAGTAAATCACGATCAGGGGAACGATGAGCGGCGTGGCGAGTGCGCCGACGTTTGTTCCGGCGTTGAAAATCCCTGTGGCGAGCGCGCGTTCTTTTTTCGGAAACCATTCGGCGACCGTTTTGATCGAAGCCGGGAAGTTTCCCGCTTCGCCGATGCCGAGCGCGAACCGCGCGATGACGAAACCGATGACCGAAACCGACAACGCGCCGATTGCCGCCTCGTATCCGAAAAGCGAAGCGACCGCGCCGATCACGGCAATCGCGGCGAGCCCGATCGGAACCGCCCAGGCGTGCGCCATCGCCGCAAAGCTCCAGACGACGATCGCCGCCGCAAAACCTTTCTTCGTGCCGATCTTGTCCATCAGACGACCGACCATTAAAAGCCCGATGGCGTAGGCGGTCTGAAACGCGAAAACGATCCAGCCGTAATCAATCTCCGTCCAGCCGAATTCCGCCGCCAGCGTCGGTTTCAAGATGCCGATGACCTGCCGGTCAACATAGTTGATCGTCGCCGCGAAAAAAAGCAGGGCGCAGATCACCCAGCGTTTTCTGCCGATGCGTTCGTTCAGTTCCCCGGCGGCGGCGGCAAATGCGCCCGCCGCGCTCGCGCCTGCCGATTGCGGCGGCGAAATTTCCGATGCGGATTTCGGCTCTTCGATCTCTTCGATGATGTCGGGTTTATCGTTCATTTTCTGACCTCGATTTAATTTTTTTAGTTTTTTGACATCAGTTGCCACTAGCTTCAGCTAGTGGACTTTGATGGCAACACTCAAGCGCCTTTAGCCAAATTACTTTTAATTGAATTCCGTTTTGCTTTAGCCAAATTTGCGCTAAAGCAAAAAGGTTGAGTGATTTTTATTTTCATTCGGCTAAAGCCTCTTTTATATTCAAGCCCTCCACTAGCTGAAGCTAGTGGCAACTGAGAGACTTTCCTATGACAAAAGAATCTAACGTTTTTCCGCGTATTTCGCGGGCAAAAATTTTTACAAACTCAAAATATCCGGCGAGAGAAATTCTTTTCCTTCGATCTCGACCGAAACCTGCGGGAAATCCGGCGTTGCCGTGATGATCTCGATTTCATCACCCGTCAAAATTGCGGTTTCTTCCGATTTCGTTCCCGTGATCGAAGGATTAAACGCGAACGCCTGATTCGGAAAAACCGTCTCCGCCGATTGCGGATGAATTATCCAATCGCGCGTTTTGTAGCCAGCCGCGCCGCCCTGGTGGTGCTTGTTGATCTCATCCGAAAAGCCTTTTTCCGCATAAGCGTCAGCCGCCGCTTTGTAAAGTTGTGCGCCCGATTTTTCGGGTTTTGTTTCCGATAAAATTTTGGCGAAAACGTAAGCGGCAGCTTCGGTTTTACATTTTAATTCTTCGGGAATTTCTCCGGCGCAAACGATTCTGGAAAGACTGGCGATCAGCCCCGCGCGTCTGGCGCAAACGACAATTAAAAGAACTTTTTTCCAGATGTTTTCCGTCGGTGTCGGGTGACGATATTTTTCGATGCGCTCGTCCGCGCCGACCAAAATTACGACCGAATCGCAATTAAACTTCGCCAACTCATTTCGCGTTTTTCGAGCGATTTCATTTTCGGTTTCGCCCGGATTTATAATTTTTATCGCATTGCCAAGTGCGACTCCGGCATCTTTTCCTAAATCTCTAAATCGCGTAATTTCCGCTCCGGTCAATTCGTAACGACAACGTGAAATCAGATTTTCAACCGGCTTTATTTCATTATGCAAAACCAAATCCGACGCGATTGTTCCGCCGCCGTCCAAAAGCGATTTTGTTTTTTCAAAAATCAGATTCGGGTTTGATTTTTCTTCCTGCCACGCAAATTCTATTGGCTCGAAATCTTCGCTCGAAACTTCTTCCTGCAAAATGCGCGGCATCTCGATATTGTTGGCAAGTACAAACCGCTTGCCGTCGCGCCGTACAAACAGAAAACACACGCCGCCGTCCGTGCTTAAATTTATGCCGTTCGATTTGCCGCCCGTTGCCCACGCGAAATTTGCTTGAGAATTTAGCAAAACTCCGCCGAGATTTTCGGAGTTGAGCATCTCGATCAATCTTCCGGTTTTAATTTCAAGTTCGCTGTTCACGATTTTTTTTAACGTAAAGGCGCAAGGTCGCAATGACGCAAAGGTTTTAAAAATATAATTTCTTTGCGCCTCTGCGCCTTTGCGTCTTTGCGTTAAAATCTCTTACTGATTCACGCCGCTGGCGAGAAATCCGCCGTCCACGACCAGAACTTCGCCCGTTACATAACTCGCCGCGTCCGACGCGAGAAAAACTGCCGCGCCCGCGAGTTCTTCGACCTGACCGAATCTGCCCATCGGCGTGCGGAGTTGAAACTCTTTTCCACGTTCGGTTGATTCAAGGAGTTCGCGGTTGAGATCGGTCTTAAAAACTCCGGGCGCGATGGCGTTGACATTTACGCCGTGTTTCGCCCACTCGATAGCGAGCGATTTTGTCAAACTGGCGACCGCCGCTTTCGAAGCCGAATACGCGGCGACTTCAAACAGCGAAACGAATGTCGAAAGCGACGCGATATTGATGATGCGCCCGTAATTTTGCGCGATCATCTGCCGACCAAAAATCTGGCAGGCGCGCAGAGTTCCCGTCAGATTCGTTTCCAAAATCGCCGTCCAGTCTTCTTCCGAAAATTCGAGCGTCGGAGCGCGTTTTGTGCGTCCGGCGGAATTGACCAGAATGTCAACTCTGCCGAATTCGGCAACGCATTTTACAAGAAGATTTTCCAGCGATGCGCGGTCGGAAACGTCGGAAGTTAGACATAAAGTTTTGCGCCCGAAGTTTTCGATTTCGGCGGCGGTTGTTTCAACTTGTTCCGCGCGGCGCGACGTGCAGACAACATTCGCGCCCGCTTCTGCCAAACCGTGCGCGATGGCGCGACCGATGCCCGACGTGCCGCCGATGACGACGGCTGTTTTGTTTTCTAAACTCAATTTGGAAAAACTCATAAAAATTTAATTTTTTCGGCAAAAGGTATTACCATTTAGGAAAAGTTTTGATAGTTTGGCTCATAATCCGATCTTTTGTCAAGTCGCCGAAATTGCATAACACTTTAAAGATTTTTATTAATTTTAATGAATTATTTGTTAAATCGGCGTAAAATCGTAATTTGCGGGTTGATTTTAATTGGTTAGACCAATTAAAATGTTTTTTATAAATTCAGGAGATATAAAACAGAGAGTGCAGACATCAATCAAAAAAACGAAACAGCGGCGAACGGCAGGCGAAAATATCTGGCTTGCCGACAAAAGCGGTGAGCAAAATTTGATTCCGCAAAAACTCGTTTACGAAGTTTTGGAAACGGAAGCGGCGGTCGGCGAGGCGATGTTTGACGAACTCGTTTCTTATGCAAACGAAAAGCGCGGCGACATTACGATGATCCTGCTCGGCGGTCGCGGCGCACAGGCGATGTATAAAATCATCAACGAAAAATCGCAAACCGGAGAGATTGACGAACTTCTCTCTCGTCTGCACGTTTTTACGCAGGATGCACTCGCGCCGATGAAGATGATTAACGGTCTGAGCTTTGTCCGCGATTTCGAGCGGCTCCTGGGCGAAAAGTTTTTTGCGAAAATCAAAAGTTTTACGCCGATGAATACGGAAACCGGAGACATCGAAGGCGAGCTAAATAAATATCTCGAAAAGATGGAACGCTTGGGCGGCATAGATATTTTCTTTCTCGGTTTAGGACCGGAAGCGGAAGCCGCTTCGCATCTGTGTTATATCAAACCGGATTCGGGCGCAAAAGCCGATGACGTTGCCGGAATTATCCCGATCTCGTCGAGTATTCTCGAACATCACATCAATAAATTCAAAGTCGGCGGAAGCGAGATTTCCGAAGCGGATGAAACGGAATGCCGAAACGCGGCGAGCATTTTGACGCTCGGACCGAAGGCGATCCTGAGCGCGAAAAAGATCGTCCAGTCAATTGTTGACGCTTCGACCGCGCCGGGAAAAATCCCGAGTTTCAAGCGTTTGATCGAGACGGAATTTTCCGATGACAAGGAAGAGATCGCGCGGCAGTGCGACGAAAATCCGGGTCTGTGGATTCGTCTGAATCCGAATGTGAGATCGTTTATTTTGCCGGATTTATTATGTCGGTAAATTAAGAAAATTGTCCATAGATAAACACGGGATGGACACAGATTTTTAAGAATTTACAAAAGCGGGATTATGAACAAAAAATATCTATTGTCATAAAAAATTATCCTTGTTCATCTCCGGTTTATCTGTGGACAAAAAATAAATTTAGAAAAAGTTTGCGCGGAAAAATATGTTAGATACTTACACAGAATCAGCCGTTCCGATCAGCGATTACGCGATCATCGTCAACCCGGATGACAATGTTGCGGTCGTCAAAAACGAAACGGAAGAAAATCTGACCGTTTTGCTTCCCGACGGAAAGACGGTAACGGTCAGAGAAAAAATTTCGCCCGGACATCGTTTTGCGACGCACCCGATTCCTTCGGGCGATTTTGTTCGTCAATACGGTCAGCCGATCGGAACTTCGCTCGGAATCGAAGCGGGCGAATGGATCACGCACGGCAATATGACGAACGACGTGCCGATTGTCCGCGATCTGCGCGAAGACATAAAAAATCCGCCGCCCGTCTATTTCCCGAAAGAAGAAATCGGCACGTTTTTAGGATTTCGCCGCAACGACGGCAGAGTCGGAACGCGCAATTTCGTTTTGATCGTGCCGACTTCGATGTGCGCCAGCCACGAAGCCGCGCAGATTGCGATGATGTCGGAATTTCTGCATTACAAACGCGAAAAATTTCCGAATGTGGACGGCGTGGTCGCCATTCCGCACAACAAAGGATGCGGCTGTCAGGACGGCTCGAATCTGGACGTGATGATGCGGACGCTGTCGAATTACGCCGATCATCCGAATGTCGGCGGCGTTGTTTTGATTGATTTGGGCTGCGAAAAAACGAATCTCGAATATGTCGAAAAATATTTGACCAAGCGCGAAAAACCGATTGACAAACCGCTCTATAAAATCGGCATTCAGGAAGTCGGCGGAACGCAAGCCGCGATTGAAAAAGGTTTGCAGTTTGTCGAAGAAATGCTGCCGGAAGTAAATCGTGCGAAGCGCGAACAGTTTCCCGTCAGCGAGCTTGTCCTGGGCGTAAAATGCGGCGGCTCGGACGGTTTCTCGGGCATCTCGGCAAATCCGGCTTTGGGCTACACGGCTGATCTTCTGGTGCGTTCGGGCGGCACGGTTCTTTTGACGGAAGTTCCCGAATTTTGCGGCGCGGAACATATCCTCGCGCACCGCGCGAAAGATTACGCGACGGGCAGAAAGATTTACGCGATGGTTGATTGGTTTAAGGAATACGCCTCGAAATTCGGCGCGGTTTTGAATCAGAATCCGAGCGCGGGAAATATCAAAGGCGGTCTTTTAAATATCACGATCAAGAGTTTGGGTGCGATTGCCAAAGCCGGAACAACGCGCATCGAAGACTGCGTCGAATACGCCGAAACGCCGACGAAAAAAGGAATAAATCTGATGCAGGGTCCGGGCTACGATCAAGAATCAACGCCCGGTTTAGTTGCCGCCGGAGCGACCGCCGTGATCTTTACGACCGGGCGCGGCACGACCATCGGCAACGCCATCGCGCCGGTCATCAAACTCGCTTCGAACAATGAAGTTTTCGAGCGTATGCACCGCGACATAGACATTTCCGCCGGAAATATTATCGAGGGAACGGAAACTATCGAGCAGGTCGGCAAGCGCGTTTTCGAGCATTTGAAACGCGTGGCGAGCGGCGAGATTTTAGCGAAAGCCGAAGAAAACAAACATCGTGAGTTTCAGTTTTGGGCAGAACAGACCGTTTCGTTGTAAAATCTTTCTTTTTTAATTAAAAGAAATTTTTTACAAATTTATGAACGAAGATTCTGTTTATCAATCCGAATTATTAAATGAAATGGCGGAAACGCCGACAACTGCTAAAAAGGGAAATTTACTCTTGCGTCTGATACGGGCGGCACAGCCGATTTCGCGGACGGAGATCGCTAACCGTTTAGGCGTTGACAAAAGCACCGTGACGGAAAACGTCAAACCGCTTCTGGCGAGCGGCGTTTTGCTTGAAGAAACTTTGAAAAGCACAGGTCAAGGAAGACGACCGCGCGTTTTGTCTTTCGTCTCCGACCGCGATTATTTTATCGGCGTGAATCTCGGAGTTCGGACAACGCAGGTCGGTTTGACGAATTTGAGCGGCGAGATTTTGGACGAAACGGATTTTGAAACTCCGGCTGATCCGGCAAAAGCTTTAAGTAAAGCGCGTGAGGAAATCGAAAATCTGATTGCCAAACAAACGGACGATAAACTCTTGCGCGTGATTGGCGTGAGCGTTCCCGGTCTGACGGATGTTTTGCGCCGCAAACTTTTATACGCGCCGAATCTCGGCTGGCAGAATATTGATATTGCCGAAGCGTTTCATTTTGATGATTCGATAAAAGTCGTAGTCGAAAACGACGCGACCGCCGCCGCGATGTATGAAGCGCGTTTGAAAATTCAAGATTCGAACGACGGTTTGATGACAAATTTTATTCTCGTGCGTTCGGGAACGGGCATCGGTGTCGGAATGGTCATCGGCAGCGAAGTTTATCGCGGTTCGGGACTCGGGCGCGGAATCGCCGGCGAATTCGGACATATGACGATCGTCGCGGGCGGCAAACCGTGCGTCTGCGGAAACCGCGGCTGTTGGGAAAAATACGCTTCCGCCGCTTCCGCCGCGTCGCTCTATCTGGGCGACCGACCGCTTCGACCGAGCGAAACGATGCCGCGTTTTGTCGAGATCGTTTCAAAGGCGGAAAACGGCGAGATTCGCGCTCAGAGAACGCTCGAAAAGATCGGCGATTATCTCGGAATAGGCATCGCCAATGTGATCATGGGTGTCGGCATTCCGCGCGTCATCATCAGCGGTCGGTTGGTTTACGGCTGGAAATTTATCAAAGAGCCGCTTCATCAGGCGATCGAGCGCAGCATCATCGGAAAGATTGACGGCTGGCGAATCGAAAAAGGCGAACCGGCAGGTGCGGCGATCGGCGGCGCGTTGGAGGTCGCCGTCGAAGAATATCTGGCGCACGGCATCACGATTTAACCGGAGAATCCTTAAAATATTTAGCCCGCGAAAAAAGCGAAAGATTTATTAATTTTTTTGATAATGAACAAAAATTTATTTTGACAAACTTTTCTATGAATTGCCGTTGGTCTTTAGCCAACGGTTGAGGATTGATTCAACACATAGGCTTTAGCCGAATTAAAAATAACAGCAAAATCCTTAGTGCTTTAGCTAAAGCTATTCGGATGATTGGTATTTTTTATTATTTTGGCTCAAGCCGATTTTTTCTGTTATCAAACGAGTCCGTCGGCTAAAGCACGACGGCAATTCATAAAATATTAATTTAAGTCTTTGGCATTTTAACAATAAAAAATCTTTCAAAATCGAAAAAAATTATGTATCAAAAAACTTTTTACGCGACGCATCCCGAATCAATTCACGGCGCGACGAACGATGAATTGCGTGAACTTTATCTGGTAAAAAATATTTTTGTCGAGGGCGAACTTCGCTTGAATTATTCGCATTTTGACCGCATCGCCGTCGGCGGCGCGTGTCCGGTAAATGAAAAAATCTTTCTGCCCGCGCAGACCGAACCCGAATCGTCAAAGGGCGAACCGTTTCTCGAACGCCGCGAAATGGGCGCGGTCAATATCGGTAATGGAAAAGGCGCGATCACGGTTGACGGCGAGACTTTCGAACTCGACAAAAAAGATTGTCTTTACATTCCGAAAGAATCGGCGGAGGTTGCATTTGAATCTCTCGATTCGGAAAATCCGGCAAAATTTTATCTGCTTTCGACGACGGCGCATAAGCGTTTTGAAACAAAATTATTAACTGCGAAAGATGCCAACAAACTTCAGCTCGGCGCGCCGGAAACGGCGAATGTACGGACGGTTTATCAAATGATAATTCCCGGCATCTGCGAATCGTCACAGCTTGTAATGGGCATCACAGCATTGGAGGCGGGAAGCGTCTGGAACACCTGCCCGCCGCATATTCACGAACGGCGTTCGGAAGTTTATCTCTATTTCGATCTCGACGAGCAGGCGCGGATCATGCATTTTATGGGACAGACGGAAACGACGCGGACGCTCGTCATGGAAAACGAACAGGTCGTTCTGTCGCCGCCGTGGTCAATTCATATGGGTGTCGGAACATCGAATTACACATTCGTCTGGGCGATGGGCGGCGAGAATCTCGATTACACGGATATGAATGTTCTCGACATCTGCCAACTGAAATAATTTGGATAGAAGGAACGCCGGCATCTTGCCGGCAGTGAACGCTATAGCGTTCACTGCCGCTTCAATTTTTACGTCCGTTTACGTCGCTGACGCAACGTTTGCCGGCAAGATGCCGGCGTTCCGTTATTTATGAGCATTCTCGATAAATTCAAACTCGACGGCAAAGTCGCGCTCGTTACCGGCGCGTCGGTCGGACTTGGGGCTTCGATGGCAATTGCGCTCGCCGAAGCCGGTGCGTCGGTCGCCGCGCATTGTCATTACGAAAACGAAGCGGACGAAACCTGTCAAAAAATTTCCGGTTTCGGACAAAAAACGATCTCCGTTGCGGGCGATATGTCCGATAAAAATGTTCCGCAAAAATTGGTTGAAAAAGTCGTTGACGAATTCGGTCGGATTGATATTCTTGTCAACAACGCCGGAATGATTCGCCGCACTCCGGCGGTTGATTTTTCGGAAGATGATTGGTCAACCGTTCTGGAAGTAAATCTCTCATCCGTGTTTCGCCTGTCGCAGGCGGCGGGCAAAAAAATGATCGAGCAGGGCGCGGGAAAGATCGTCAACATCGCTTCTCTTTTGTCGTTTCAAGGCGGCATCACCGTTCCGGCTTACACGGCTTCAAAATCCGGCGTTGCCGGTTTAACAAAGGCGTTCGCCAACGAATGGGCGAAACATAATATCAACGTCAACGCCATCGCGCCCGGCTATATGGCGACGAACAACACCGCGCCGCTTCGCGCCGACGAAACGCGCAACCGGCAAATTTTAGAACGCATCCCGGCGGGACGCTGGGGCGAAGCCGAAGATTTAGCGGGTGCGGTCGTGTTTCTTTCTTCTGCCGCAAGCGATTATCTGCAAGGTCACATTCTGGTCGTGGACGGCGGCTGGATGGCAAGGTAATTTCGGATTTTGGAATTTGGATTGCGGATTGTTATTCTCTCTTTTGTGCTGAAAATAAAAGATAAAAAAAATTGTCAGTGGGATTTTGTTGCGCTCGGCGAGGTGATGCTCCGGTTTGACCCAGAAAATGACCGCATTCATAATGCGCGTTCATTTAAAGTTTACGAAGGCGGCGGCGAGTATAATGTCGCCCGGAATTTGAGCAAAGTTTTCCGTCAAAAATCGGCGGTCCTGACCGCGCTCGCAAGGAATCAGATCGGCGAACTCGTCGAAGATTTGATCTGGCAGGGGGGCGTTGATTCCTCGGAAATCATCTGGCGCGACACGGACGGCATCTGCCGCAAAACGCGCAACGGGATGTATTTTATCGAACGCGGTTTCGGTCTGCGCGCGCCGGTCGGCTGTTCGGATCGCGGCAACACGGCGGTTTCGCAACTTGAAAAAAACGATTTCGACTGGCAGAAAATTTTCGGCGAAAAAGGCGCACGCTGGTTTCACACGGGCGGAATTTTCGCAGGACTTTCCGAAACCACGCCGGACGTTGCGCTCGAAGCGATGAAAGCGGCGCGGGAAAACGGCGCGATTGTTTCCTACGATCTCAATTACCGCGCATCGCTCTGGCAAGACCGCGGCGGATTGGAAGCGGCGAATAAATTGAATCACAAACTTCTCGAATACGCCGATGTCGTTTTCGGCGTGGAAAATTTCGATTCGGATTTATCAAACTATTCCGAAGAAAAATTTGAAAAAGCCGCAAGCGAAGTATTTAACAAATTTCCGAATCTGCAAATTGCCGCAACCACTCTGCGCCATGTCGAATCAGCCGCGTCGCACAGTTTGAGCGCGGTTTGCGCGGCGAACGTCGGCGAGATTTTCAAGGCAATAGAACTCAAAAATATTTCGGTTCTCGATCGCGTCGGAAGCGGCGACGCTTTTGCCGCCGGATTTATCTACGGGCTTTTGAATGAAAAGGATTTTTTAACTTCATTAAATTACGGAGTGGCAAACTCCGCTTTGACTTTGACGACGCTCGGCGATTCTTCGGCGGCGACTCTGGCGGAAGTAGAAAAATTGAGTGGTGAAGGAAAGATAAATCTTTTCCGTTAGAAAAGTCAGAACCGGAGCGGTAGCGACCGCCTCATTCACGCGAAAAGCCGGTCGCTACCGCTCCCGGTTCTGACCTGTTTCTTCTATAATCTTTAAAAATTTATGGCAGACGAAACAAATGAAAAAGAAGTAGATGAAATGAGCGACGCGGAGATTCTCGACCGCATCATCGAACTCGGCTTTGACGGCGATTGGGAACTTTACAAACGGTTTTGCGAAAAATTAAAACGGGGCTTGCCGGCTGGTACCGGCGTTGCCCTTCGCGGAAGCGTCGTGACGAACGCGCGTTATGAAGACGGTCGCCCATTTGACGCGAAGGGCGAAAGCACGAGTGACTTGGACGTAACTCTGATCGGCGACGAAGCGCGGGCGATGTGGTCGGACGACGAGTATTATATTCCCGCTCTGCACACGAAACCGCTCGGCGACAAATCGCCGGACATCGCGCCCGCGCTAAATCCTTTGCGCGTCGAATTGCAGGAAATGGTCGGTCGTCCCGTCAATATTCAGGCGACGGCGAATTTTATAATGTTCGTCCGCGACGTTTTGATGGGTCAGCCGTATTTTATGATTATCGAACCGGAAGAAACCGAGTGATCTTCAAACTTTTAAGCTACAACATTCGTTTCGGCGGACGTGAAAGACAAAACCGGATCGCCGAAGTGATAAATAATGTAAAACCCGATCTGGTCGTTTTTCAGGAAGCCTCCGAACCCAAAGTCATCAAATTTTTGAGCGAAAAATGCGCGATGCCTTTCTGGGCAGCGCGTCGAAAATACTCTCTGGGATTTATCAGTAAAAACGAACCGGAAAAATACGAATGGTTTCATCCCGAAAGATCGAAACACGCTTTTCTGGAGATTCAATTACCGAACTCGGAAGCCAGAATTTTCGGTCTTCACCTGCGGGCGCGTTTTTCAAAATGGAGCGAACGCCGCCGCCATCTGGAAATTCAAAAACTGCTCGAAGCGATCAGAAAACATCAACACGGCTTTCACGCTTTGGTCGGCGATTTCAACACGCTCGCGCCGGGCGAAGTTTTTCAGCTCAAACTGATGCCGCTCTGGATTCGCGCGCTCATCTGGGCATCGGGAAAAGACATTAAGCGCGATACGATCCAGACGATTCTTGACGGCGGTTATATTGACGGTTTTCGCCGTCTCTTCCCAAACGAAAAAGGCTATACTTTCCCCGTCTGGCGACCGCATGTTCGGCTCGATTATATTTTTCTGCCGGAAATTTTTGCGGATAGTTTGAAAGGTATTGAAATCATTAAGCAAACTCCCGCCGAAACCGCTTCCGATCATTTTCCGCTTCTTATCCATCTCGAACTGCCTGAAAACGATTAGCTAAACTTCGATTCATTTGCCATAATTTTAAGAAATATTTTGTCCACAGATAAACACAGATGGACACAGATAATTTTTTGATTTTGGAAAATAAATAGTTCCCGAAATCTAATCTTTA
The DNA here is from genome assembly GCA_041940425.1 of Pyrinomonadaceae bacterium. Lineage (GTDB taxonomy): Bacteria > Acidobacteriota > Blastocatellia > Pyrinomonadales > Pyrinomonadaceae > DATHTS01. Next base: position 25,847 of record JBGTSF010000044.1, on the reverse strand, counting down.
TTCTAAAACGATTTTAAAATGATCTTTTTCTATCTGTGTTTATCTGTGTTCATCTGTGGATAATTTCTCTTAAAATTTATGCAGCCGTTAGCCGATAAGATCAGACCGCGCACGATTGACGAATTCGTCGGGCAAAAACATCTCACGGGAAAAGACAAACCGCTTCGTCTCGCCGTCGAGCAAGGTCATATTTTTTCGTTCGTTCTGTGGGGAACGCCGGGAACGGGAAAAACGACGCTCGCGCGAATTTATTCGGATGCGATCAATGCCGATTTTTACGAACTGTCGGCAGTCTCGGCAGGAAAAGACGATATCAGAAAAATCGTCAATAAAGAGCGCGAAGAAAATCGTCCGCGTGTTTTATTTTTAGATGAGATTCACAGATTTAATAAAGCGCAGCAGGATTTTCTTTTGCCGTTTGTCGAAAGCGGAGAATTAGTTTTGATCGGCGCGACGACGGAAAATCCGAGTTTTGAGATCATTCCCGCGCTGCTTTCGCGTTTGCGCGTTTTTGTTCTCGAAGAACATGTTCCGCAAGACATGGCGGAAATAATTGACCGCACCGGATTTGAATTAGACGCGGAAGCAAAAGATTGGCTCATCGAAATGGCAAACGGCGACGCGCGGCAGGCGGTCACGATGCTCGAAAACACATCCCAGCTTTATGACCGCATCACGGTCGAAACCTTAAAAGAGACTTTGCAATCGAAAATTCTGCGTTACGACAAAAAAGGCGAAGAGCATTACAACGTGATCAGCGCGTTTATCAAATCAATGCGCGCTTCGCAGGCGGATGCGGCGATGTATTATCTCGCGCGGATGATCGAAGCGGGCGAAGACCCGAAATTTATCGCGCGGCGAATGGTCATTTTTGCTTCGGAAGATATTGGTTTAGCGCAGCCGACAGCGCTGGTTGTAGCAAATGCGGTTTTCCGCGCCGTCGAAACCGTCGGCTTGCCCGAAGCGGGAATAAATCTGGCGCACGGCGTTGCCTATTTGTCGAATTGCGCGAAAGACCGAAGTGCGTATGATGCATACAAATCCGCGCTCGAAGACGCGCGAAAATACGGCAATCTGCCCGTGCCTTTGAAACTCAGAAACGCGCCAACCAAACTGATGAAAGAATTAAATTACGGCGAGAACTACGAAATGTATTCCGAAAAAAGCTATCTGCCGGAAAAACTCAAAAACAAAAAATATCTCAAGCGGAAGAAAAATTAAAATTTCTCGAAAATCTTTATTGCGAATGTTAAAATAAAAAACATTGACATATCTCGCCGGGTCATTTACTTTTCGTATCGTGGAGCATTAAAAATATGGAAATTTCTTTACCGCCCGAATTGGAAAAAATAATCAATGAAAAGGTCGAATCGGGACTTTATAATTCGCCGAGCGAAGTCGTCCGCGAAAGTTTGCGGCTGTTGCAGCAGCAGGATGAACTCAAACGCCTCCGCCGCGACGAACTGCGCCGTGAGATTATGCTCGGCAGAGAGCAGATTCAGAGCGGTGATTTTGTCGAGGTAAAGGCTTCCGAACTCGACGATTTTGCCGAAAAACTTATTCGGGAGGCTAAAGATGAATTTAGTCGAACGAAAGGAAAATGATGATCCGAATCTGAAATTCGCGCCGCTTGCGCTCTCCGATATAAAAGAAACCTGGCAGTATCTTTCGGAACAGGGCGAAGAAACTGCAAAACGGGTTATCAGAGAAATCATAAAAAAATGCGAACTGCTTTCCCGAAATCCCAAAATCGGACGTGAAAGAAACGACCTCATCATTGACTTGCGTTTATTTCCTTATAAAAATTACAACATCTATTATTTTATTACCGACGACGGTGTGGAAATCTACCGCGTTTTGCATAGTTCGAGAGACGTTATCCAGGTATTCGATGACGTTGTTGACGACACAATTTAAAAATTATGAATCCGACAGAAGAAAAACAACAGCAATCCGAAATCGCCCGAAAACACAAAGAATTTCTTTTTCCGGCGGTCGCTACTTATTATCAGGAACCGCTCGCTTTGGTGAAAGGCGAAGGCGAATATGTCTGGGACGATCAGGGAAACAAATATCTCGACTGCTTCGGCGGCGTTCTGACGGTCAGCGTCGGACACGCGAATCCGCGCATTAACGAAGCGGTCATCGAGCAGACGAAAACCATCCAGCATACTTCGACGCTTTACGCCAACGGTCCGCAGGGCGAACTGGCGGAAAAACTCGCGGAAATCTCGCCCGGTAATTTGAAAAAATCTTTCTTTTCAAATTCGGGAACCGAAGCCGACGACACGGCGATCACGGCGGCAAAACTCGCTACCGGAAGGCACGAGATCGTTGTTCTTAGGCACAGCTATTCGGGCAGATCGGCGACCGCACTGAGCGCGGTCGGACATTCAACGTGGCGACCGCTGCCGGCGCAGGTTGCCGGCATCGTCCACGCCCGCGCGCCGTATTGCTATCGCTGTCCGTTCAATCTCTCGCCCGAAAACTGCGGCGCGAAATGCGCCGAAGATGTCAAAGAAGTCATCGAAACAGCAACGACCGGCGAGATCGCCGCGTTTATGGCGGAACCGATCTTAGGAGTCGGCGGTTTTATCGTGCCGCCTGCGGGATATTTTGAAAGAGTCGAAGAAATTACCCGCGAGCATGGCGGTCTGTTTATCGCCGACGAAGTGCAGACCGGCTGGGGACGGACGGGCGAAAAATGGTTTGGCATCGAACATTGGGACGTAAAACCCGACATCATCACCTCGGCGAAAGGAATGGCGAACGGCGTTCCCATCGGCTGGACGATCGCCACTTCGGAAGTCGCCGATAAATTTCCCGGTTTGACGTTTTCGACCTTCGGCGGCAATCCCGTCTCGATGGTCGCGGCTCTCGCGGTCGTCAAACTGATCGAAGAAGAAGACCTTCGCACCAACGCAAAAATCGTCGGCGGTTACCTGCGCGAAAAATTGGAAGAGTTAAAAGAAAAATACGAGATCATCGGCGACGTGCGCGGAATGGGCTTGATGCAGGGCATCGAATTGGTTAAAGACCGCGAAACCAAAGAACCCGCGCCCGAAGCCGTTTTGAAAGTCTTTGAAGAAACGCGGCGTCAAGGCGTTCTCATCGGCAAAGGCGGGCTTTACGGCAATGTTATCAGAACGGGAATGATGCTCAATTCGTCAAAAGATAATGTTGACGAACTCGTCGCCGCTCTGGATAAAGGTTTTGCCACCGTTTAAATATATTTAAATTGCCACTAGCTTCAGCTAGTGGACAGATAAAATAGAATCAAAGGGCTTTAGCCAAACATCTGAAAATAAATTTTCCTTTTGGCTTTAGCCTAATCAAAAACTATGTCATGGATAAAAGTCTGGCTGCATTTTGTCTGGTCAACCAAAAACCGCGAGTCTTTTCTGACCGATGAAATAAGACCGAAAGTTTTCTGGCACATTCGGGAAAATGCCAGAGTAAAAGACATTCACATTGATTTTATCAACGGCTATGTTGACCATGTTCATTGTTTGATCTCACTCGGCGCGGATCAAACTCTGAGTAAAATTATGCAATTGATAAAAGGCGAATCGGCGTTTTGGATAAATAAAAATAACTTGTGTAACACAAAATTCGGTTGGCAGGATGAGTATTTTGTGGTCGGTGTGTGCGAATCAATGCTCGGAAACGCAAGAAAATACATCGCTAATCAGGAAATTCATCATCGCACAAAAAGTTTTGATGATGAATTTGAAGAATTTTTGGAAAGAGCGGGATTTGAAAAATTTAAGGACAAAGAAGATTAGGCTGAAGCCGGAAGGAAATTTTATGTATTTGAAGTTTGGCTGAAGCCGCTTGTGTGTTGTTGAATCTCTCCACTAGCTGAAGCTAGTGGCAATTTAAAAAGAAATTAGCTTCAGCGTGGTGGAAATTTAAAGTAAGCCAATGCCCAATGCGGTTTTATCTGTTGCTGAAAAGGCTATCTTAAAAAGGCTGAATTGAGTTAATCTATACTCAATGAAAAAATCTCCGAGGTCTAAAAAAAAGGCAGTCGAAGAACGCTCACCGTTCTGGTGGCTGCGCTGGGTGCCGACGGTCGTCGTATCGGTTCTCATACTCTATTTTCTGTATGTCGTCGGGCGCGTCGCCATCGTTCCGGTGCTGGCATCGTTCGCGCTGGCGTATCTTTTGAATCCGCTCGTTCAGCAGGGCGTGCGGCGCGGGCTTTCGCGCACGGTTTCGGCGGTTTCGGCGATCCTTTTGGTTTCGCTCGCCGTCGCCGCTTTTATGACGTATGTCGTTCCCGATCTCTGGGCGGAAAGCACGAAAGCCGGTCAGAGCATCGCCGACAAGTTTACGCCGGAAAACGCCGCCCGCCAGCGCGCGTGGCTCAAACGCTATTCGCCCGCGCTCGAACGCGTGGCAGGCGACAGGATAGAACTTTTCCTGAGCGATCCGGTTAAGTTTTACAACGAAAGCATGGGAACGGAAACGGTCGTCAATGAAGAAGGCGAGATCACCGTTAAAAACGGCGGTTCGGAAATGCTCGGGATGTTTGTCTCGTCGCTCGATCTTTTGCTTGTGCCGTTTTTCGTGTTTTATATTCTGGTTGATTTCGGCAGGTGGCGCGATTCGTTCGAAGATTTGATTCCGCCGCGTTTCCGCGATCCGTTCAGCCGTCTGTTCGACGAGTCGGGGCGCATTTTAGAATCCTACGTGCGCGGTCAGCTTCTGATCGGGGCGATCATGGCGGTCTGTTACGCCGTCGGATTCTGGTTTCTCGGCGTTCCGGCTTGGGCTGGTATTGCAATGATTGCCGGTCTGCTCAACGCCGTGCCGTATGTCGGGACGGTTCTCGGCATACTGCTTGCGGGCGGTTTCACTCTGGCGGAAGGCGGCGGCATCTGGGACATTGCCGCCGTGCTTGGAATTTTCGCCGCCGTGCAGACGCTCGAAGGCTATTACCTGACACCGAAAATTTTGGGCGGACGGCTCAATCTGCATCCGATGGCGGTTTTTCTAGGGCTTCTGATCGGCGGAAAGCTGTTCGGTTTTCTCGGCTTTATTCTCGCCATTCCGGCGATCGCCGTCGGCAAAGTGTTTTTGAAATTCCTGCGCGAGCTTTACGAAGATTCGCATTTCTATCACGGCGGCAATCTTTCTCCGGCTGAAGCTCCGAAGGAAAAGATCGAAGAACGCATCGCCGAAGCCGCCGACACGGTGCTTGCCGAACAGGAAGCCGAAGACGAAAAGGACGCGGAAGAAGATGAAGAAATAAAAGAAATTCCGGCAATTGTTAAATAACTATAGAGAGAAAATTTTTATGAAAACACTAATCAAAAACGGTAGAATTGTAACGGCGGTTGACGATTACACGGCGGATATTTTAATTGACGGCGAAACGGTTTCGGTGATCGGGAAATCGCTCGAAATGGAAGCCGATAAAACGATTGACGCAAGCGGCAAACTCGTTATTCCGGGCGGGATTGATCCGCATACGCATATGGAATTGCCATTCGGCGGGACGGAAAGCTCGGACGATTTTTTTACCGGAACGCGCGCGGCGGCGTTCGGCGGGACGACGACGATCATTGATTTCGCGGTGCAGAACAAGGGCGAATCAATGATCGCGGGCGCGGACAAGTGGCACGAAAAGGCTGCCGGGAAATGCGTCATTGATTACGGCTTTCATCTCATCACGACCGATTTCGAGGACAAGAACAAAGAGGAAATGTTCACTTTGATGGACGAGGGCATTACCAGTTTCAAACTTTTTATGGCGTATCCGGGCGTGTTTTTGTCGGACGACGCGACGATCTTTCGCGCGATGAGCGCGGCGGGCGAGCGCGGCGGTTTGATCTGTATGCACGCCGAAAACGGAATCGTCATCAACGAAATAATAAAACGCGCCCTCGAACAAGGGCGAACCGCGCCGAAATATCACGCGCTGACGCGCCCGACGATTGCCGAAGCCGAAGGCGTGCATCGCGCTATTGCTATTGCGGAAATGGCTGAATCGCCCGTTTATATCGTGCATTTAAGTTGCGCCGACGCGCTCAACCAGGTGCGCGAAGCGCGCGACCGCGGCATTCCCGCCTTTGCCGAAACCTGCCCGCAGTATCTTTTTCATTCCATCGAAGATTACGGCGACGATTTCGACGGCGCGCGCTTTGTAATGACGCCGCCCCTGCGCGAAAAACACAATCAATCCGAACTTTGGAAGGGCTTGAAAATGGACGATTTGCAGGTTATCTCGACCGACCACTGCCCGTTCTGCATGAAAGAGCAAAAGGAATTGGGCAAAGACGATTTCTCGAAAATCCCGAACGGCGCGCCCGGAGTGGAAAACCGTATGTCTTTGATCTACAACGGCGGAGTCGTCGAAAACCGGATTTCGCTGAACCGCTTTGTCGAACTGACCTCGACCGCCGCCGCGAAAATGTTCGGGATGTTCCCGAAAAAAGGCACGATCGCCGTCGGCTCTGACGCCGACATCGTCATTTTCGACCCCGAGAAGGAACACGCTTTCGGCGTCGAAGCCGAGCATATGAACGTAGATTATTCGGCTTACGAAGGCTGGAAGGTAAAAGGCAAAGTCGAAACCGTTTTATCGCGCGGCGGAGTCATCATCGAAAACGGCGAGCATCTCGGAAAGGCTGGCGACGGGCAGTTTTTAAAGCGCGGAACTTGTGTGAATATCTAAATAAAAATGTTTGAGGGGAATGATTATGCGCTTCAGACGATTGTTGACGAAACCGTTTTCAAAATTCTTGTCCACTGCGCTGGTTCTGCTCACAGCGCAGATCGTTTTTGTTTTTCCGCTCGCCGCGCAGACGACGCGAGATTCGGCGGGCGTCGTGATGACGAATCTTTACGACGCGTTCGGCAGAGAGAATAAAAAACTCGAACAGCATTTCGGTTTTTCCGCCGTCATAAACTACAAGGGCAAATGGATCTTGTTTGATTCGGGAACGGACGCGCGGAAGTTCGAACGCAACGTCAAAGCGCTGAAAATTGATCTGAAAAAAATAGACATCGCCGTTGTCTCGCACGGGCATTACGACCATATCGGCGGGTTTGATTATCTATTAAAAATCAATCCGAATGTAAAAATCTACGCGCCGAAAGATTTTCATTCGCTCGGCGCGCCGACCGTTTTTCCGTTCCGCGAAACCGAACCCGAAGCGGTGAAAAAACTTTCAAAAGACGAGCAGTATTTTCGCGGCGAAAAAGCGGTCGAAGGAATGACGAGCGTGCCGACCGGCAGATTCTGGAAATCGAACGTCGAATTTCTGACCGAAGCAAAGGAAATTCTGCCGGGCGTGCGCGTCGTGCCGACCGTTTCGAAATTAATGGGCACGTTTATCAAATACCCGCCGTTCGAAGAAAATCCGCAGTTTGTCGGGATGCCGGAACTCTCGCTCGCGCTTGCGACCGAAACGGGCGAGATCGTCATTTCGGGCTGTTCGCATTCATCCATCGAAACGATCATTCAGGAAGTCCGCCGTGTCAGACCGGGAAACATTCGTCTGGTCGCGGGCGGTTTTCACCTGATCCCGTACAGCCGCGAATATATCGAAAAACTGGCGCGGCGAATGAAGACGGATTACGCGGTCGGGGCGGTCGCTCCGGCGCACTGCACCGGACATCTCGGTTTTTCCGTTTTTAAGGAAACGTTCGGCGCGGAAAACTACAGATTTTTCGGACTCGGCGAAACGCTCCGCATCGAGCCGCCGGAAAACAATAAAGCGGGGAATTCATAATTTCCGGGGTCAAATGAGAATATGAGGATCATTTTTCTTTTACTAATCGTTCCGATCTTGCTCGGTCAATCGTTCGCTCAAAAAACAGAGCCTCAAAAAATCACGGCAAACGGCGTCGAGCTTCATTACATTGAAAAAGGTCGGGGCGAGCCGCTCATTCTGCTGCACGGCGGCGTCGGCGATTACCGCTCGTGGGAATTTCAAACAGACGAATTTTCCAAAACCTACCGCGTTATTTCCTACAGCCGCCGGTTTCATTACCCGAATAAAAACGCGCTCGACGCGAAATACCGAACCGCTTTGACCGAAGCCGAAGACCTTGCCGCTTTTCTCGACAAACTTAAAATCAAACGCGTTCATCTGGTCGGGCTTTCGTACGGCGCTTTTACCGCGCTGTCCTTTGCCGTCAAGTATCCGAAAATGGTTCGGTCAATGGTGCTTGCCGAGCCGCCCGCGCATCAATTGATCAGGGATTTGCCCGACGGCGAAACGGTTTATCAGGATTTTATAAAAGCCTTAAAGCCGGTCGCCGAAGCCTTCAGGCGGGGCGAAGACCGGGAAGCGATGAGCGTTTTTAACGGCATTTTGGGGCGCAAGCTGGACGCACTGCCGCCGGCGACGGTCGAAGCGATGATGCAGAACGCTTTGGCGATCAAGGCACTTAGCCTTTCTTCCGATCCTTTTCCCGAAATTTCAAAGAAGAAACTGCAAAAATTAAAAATTCCCGCTCTGATCGTGACGGGCGAAAATACCGTCAAGATTCACAAACTGGTTGACCGGGAACTCGCCCGGCTGCTGCCGAACGCGAAAGAATTCATCGTCCCGAACGCCAAACACGGAATTCCGCGCGAAAATCCAAAGGTTTTTAACGAAACCGTGCTAAAGTTTTTGGCAAATAATTTTCAAACGATACAAGTGTAAAGAAACGATAAACAAAACTACAAAGCGAGCGGCGGGAAATTTTATGTGCGTAAATGTTTGAACTCGAATTTGACAGATTTGCAAAGTTGTCGAAAGAGCGCGTAACCGAGTTTTACGAAGAAGCGAGCGCGGATTACGAGCATTGGAGCAGAGGCTTTAATATGCATCTCGGTTTTTACCGGCGCGGATTGAATCCGTTCGACCGTGAACAGATGCTCGAACAGATGAATCTCGAAATCGCCGCGCGGCTCGGCGTAGATTGTCAAACCGCGCCGTTTCTCGTGGATTTGGGCTGCGGCGCGGGCGCGATTTCCCGCAGCGTCGCCCGCCGTTTTCCGCAGGCGGTCGTCAAGGGCGTAACGCTCGCGCCGTCGCAGGTCGAGACGGCGCGGAAACTGAACGCGAAGGAAAATCTCGAACACCGGATAGAAATTTTGCGCGGCGATTACGCGGCTTTGCCTTTTGCGGACGGCTCGGCGGACGGCGTCTGGGCGGTCGAGAGCGCGTGCTACGCCGACGGCGCGGCGAAGGAAAATCTGTTGCGCGAAACTGCTCGCATTTTGAAAACGGGCGGGCGAATTGTCGTCGCCGATTGTTTTATCAAACAGCCGGAGAAAAAATTCGGCGGGCTGATCGAAAAATGCTACGCGCGGGTTTGCGAAAACTGGGCGTTGTCCGAGATGCCGTCGCTCGAATATTTCACCGCCGCTTTGAAACGGCAGGGCTTTCACAGTATTTTAGTCGAAGATATTTCGTGGCGCGTCGCCGTCTCTCTGGCGCATGCGCCGTTCGCCGTTTCGACCTTTGTCGTCAAAAAACTTTTTGCCGGAGAACGTCTGAGCCGGCAGAGCGTTAACAATCTGACGGCTTCTCTGCTGGCTCCCGCGCTCGGTTTGAACAGGTCGAAATTCAGTTATTGTTTGGTCAGCGCAACGCGCGGATAGAAGTTTTTTTCCGCTCATTATTTAAACTAAATTTATGACGGATACCGAAAAAACAAACACGGACATTGCCGTAACGCAGAAGGATTTCGAGGAACCGAGCGAGGACGTTTCCGGCTCGCCTTTGTGGAACAAAGACCTCGCGCCGACTTCGATCTGCTTTTGGGCGGAATCGTTCTGCTCGTTCGGGCGGGCAACGCGGCGGGCGGGCTTGGAAGTGCTTTGTCGAATTCGACCGTTCTGCAGAAACAGCAGGCGAATTTCTGGACGGACTGAATTTGTAGCCCCGGTTAGCAACTATTATAAAGAATATGAAATAAGAAGTGGTTAAAAGTTATTACAACGTCATTTTCCACGAAAGCGATTCCGACGATTTCGCAGCCACTTCATTGAGCAATCGTTCCAAATTTTCAACTCTGGATTTAAGTTGCTTATTCTCATCCCGTTGTATTTCTAACTGCCTTTTCAAATTTTCAGTTTTGGAGTCTTTATCTTTCAAAATTTGATAAAGTCCTTGAATAGCGGCGAATGCGACTCCTTGCGCGTCAACCGGATGAATATGTTTGTTACTATCGCCGACGGCGAATGCCTCGGCAAAATCCTGCGCCATCGGACCGATGTGCCGTATTGATTCATCGTCCCATTTGTAATTCCATTTGTTTATCGTAAGTTCCGAAAGTTTCTGCAAAATCGCCAACGGGTTTGTTGTCTCAAACGATTCTTTAACATCGCGGTCGGACGGGACGGGAATGCAGGTGCAGATTTTGTTGCAAGTGCAATAAGAAAAAGAACCGCCGCCGGTGCGCGGTTTGCGTTTCCGCGGCTTGGGAGCAGGCGGCGTATATGGCGTATAAGTTCCGGGAACACAGTTGCAGGTGCAGACCGCACCGGGCGGGATCGGCGAACCGCACGGCAAAGTATAGGAAATCGTCCGCCCCGTAACTTTATCTTTTACATTGTAAGAAATGCCTTTGACCGACTTTTCGTTGGCGATTTTGTCGAAAAGAAAACTGAGAAATTCTTTTTTCTCCAAATCCCAGAGCATAATTGTTCCGCCGTTATCGCCGACCGCCAAAAACTTTCCATCGGGCGAAATAGCAAAACTATTGATCGGATTCATCGTCCCTTTCAGAGTGCTTTCCAGTTTTAAGTCCGGCAACGTCAAAAGCCAAACCGATGTTCCAGTGTTCAATACGACTCCCAGCATTTTCCCATCGGGCGTAGCGGCTATTTTTGTTGTATTAGAGCCGTCAACGTAGGGTAAAGATTCGGAAGATTTTGTTTTTCCGACGGTCAAGGGAACTAATTCGGGAAAAGACCAAAGTTTTATCGCTGTCGAATCGAAAGGCGTTGGCGCTCGATACGGGTCGCCGGGGGATGAACTCTGGATGCCGGGCGTTGGATAATATCTGGCAAGCGTTACCAGCGTTTTTCCATCGGGCGTAAGAAAAGGACTTTGAATAACTTCGGAATTGTTTTTTATTTCAATCGGACTGCCGTCGGGTAGTGACCAGAGTTTAAGCTGTCCGCCGCGTAACAAGGCAAAAATCTTGCTTTCAGGATCAATAAAATATGGAGTGATATTATTTAAAAGTTGGCTTTCCGATAACTCTCCCAACAAATTCCCATCCGGCACCGACCATAATTTCAGATTTTTATTTGATGCTCCGGAAACAAGTATTTTTCCATTCGGGGCAAAGGTCAAAAGCCAAACATTATCGAATTCACCACCCGGAAGCGTTGTTAAAAGTTCGCCCTCCGGCACGGTGTAAAGTTTTATGGTTCTACCGCTTTTCACGGCTAGAACTTTCCCGTCAGGTGTCATGGCAAAATTAGTTCCATAGCCGAGCGTTGCTGTTCCATCGGAGATTTTTTTGAGCGATTTCCCCTCCGGCAATGACCAAAAAGCCACTTCGCTCCCCAACTCGCCAACCAAAATTTTTCCGTCCGGTGTAATTTTCAGCGAGGAAGGTCTGAGAGATGTTTCTTTAACCGTCCCCAACAGTTTTCCATCCGGCACCGACCATTGTTTAACCGTATAATCGAGCGAGGATGAAACAAGCGTGGCTGAATCCGAAGAAAAATGTAATTGGGCGACGGATTGCTGGTGGGCTTTCAGAACATTTACGGGAGATTTTCGCTCAACATCGGGCGAATCCTGAATATCCGTTTCTTTTACGGTGTGTGTCAAAAATATATTATTATCATCGCATCCGCCGAGCAGCATTAAAACGCCCGTTACGGTCAGCCCGACACCCAACGCGCCGCGGCGGCTCATTTTCGTATCCCAGGGCATCCGGGCGACCGATACGATCTCCGGCTCATCTTGCGAACCATCCGAATAAACTCTGGCTAATTCAAATTGCGGTCTATCATATTTCATACAAATATCTCCTTGCCTCTGGCGTTCATTTCTTCATCGGCAATGCGCCCTTCGTGCCAAAATAATCCGCCCGCTCCGGCTATTTTTTCGAGGATTTGGTCTTTGGTTATTTCCCGCGTGATGTGGCAGCGATCCGAGCCTTGAAATTCTCCGTTGTCGCTGACGGTCAACGCTTTGTGATAGCAATCGCCCGCACAAGTCCATTTGGCGAAACAGCCCTGACAAAATTCGCGGTTTTGAACGCCCAAATCTCTCAGGTTATTCAGCACGGGCAGACTAAATCTGTATTTCCCGTCCTTTTTTGCCGGTTCGCCGTAAAAGAAAAAGTTTGACAGAGGATTATCTTCGGAAAAAACTTCGTAACAGGATGAAACATTGCCGTCGGGCGAGAGTGCGAAAGTGTCCTGGGTGATGCCGCAAAAATGATTGGTCAAGAGTCCCAAACGCGCGGCGGAATATGTTATCTCGCGTCCGTGGGCGTGCGCCCGTTCCTGTGCTTCACGATAGGCGGCGATAAATTCTTCGGTTTCCGCCGTCGGCGCGTCCGTCCATCTGCCCAGTTGATACGCGGGTTCGACCTGAATCTGTTCGACCTCAAAATTGGAGCAGATAAATTCAACCGAATCGGGCAAATTTTCGATCTGGTCGCGCGTTACCGTAACCCGCAAACCGTATGGAAAATTTTCCTCGTCAAAACGGCGGATCGTGTGCATCACGAGATGACTCGAACCTTGTCCCAAAACGGTCAGGCGATGTTTGTCGTGTGCCGAAGGCAATCCGTCAAACGAGATGTTGACGCTGTGCAGATTCTCGATGATCCAATCAATTTGCGAGTCTTTCAACACGCCGTTGGAAGCGGAAGCCGCCCGCACATCGAGATTTAATTCTTCGGCTTTTTGCCGGGCGTAATAAAAAGATTCGATCATCGTCCGCCAATTAACCGTCGGTTCGCCGCCGCCGTGATAGAGAATTTCAAAACAACCCGATTTTTTTTTGACGGCGTTTTTGGCAACAAAATCAATCCCGCGTTTTGCCACCTCGAGCGGCATATTTTTCGTCGGCGTGTCGCCAGCCGAAGCATAACAATAGGTACAGCGCAGATTGCAAGCCGTGGTTAAAAATAATGTGACGGAGGTCGGTTCGGGATTGCCTCTGAATTCGGTTACGGGCAATCGTTCGGGCGATGCGTCGAGAATCTCCATGCGGCGCAGAAATTCTATCAGTGAGCCGTCAATATCAGCCGATTCATCGAAAACCCCGTCTTTCAGATCGGCGAGAAAATTGACGACCTTTGCATTCGTAACAAAAGCGGCACGTCGCAAAGGGGCGTAAATGATATAACGATTATCTTCTAGCGGAATGGTAAACAACTCTGCTGAAACAATGGGCGATTGAATCCTGATAGGCATAATTCACCTCGCAAAATCGGATTTGCAAAAGCAAAACCAGCTTTCTAAATCGGATCGTTTCCATCCGACTTTGAAGCCTGTTTATTACCCTTTGTCCTGTATAAATTTACTTATACGCTTTATTTTTGTTAAAAGCAATATATCCGGGTTCTATTATTCATTGCTACCAATCTTAACTTTGCTATATATTCCTTAGAGATGACTTTTCATTTTCAGAGTCATGTTTATAGCTCATAAAGATCAATGAATGCTGAAAGACCAAAAATTAGAAGTTTTGGTTTGAAATTATTTCAGAAGAAGAAACGGCTTTTACAATGTTGAAAAAATTATGACGAAAGCAAATCAGGATTTTGTAGAGCTAACGGAAGACGTTTCCGGCTCGCCCTTGTGGAATGACGATCTCGCGCCGACGACCGTTGAAGAGCGAACTTGGACGACTTGGAACATCGCCGCGCTGTGGATCGGGATGAGCGTCGTTATTACGACCTATATGCTCGGCGGGAGTTTTATCGAGCAGGGAATGAATTGGTGGCAGGCGATGCTGACGATTCTTTTGGGAAACACGATCGTCCTTGTTCCGATGATCTTGAACGCGCACGCCGGGACGAAATACGGCGTTTCGTTTCCGGTTTTATCAAGGGCAAGTTTCGGAACTTACGGCGCGAATATTCCCGCTATCCTGCGGGCGATTGTCGCGTGCGGCTGGTTCGGCATTCAAACGTGGATCGGCGGCACGGCGATTGACGCGCTTCTGACCGCCGTCTGGTCGGGCTGGGCGAGTTTCGATTCCGTCATTGCGGGCAATCCGGTTCATACATGGATCTCGTTTTTCCTGTTTTGGATAATTCAGGTTTTCATTATTTTAAAAGGCATCGAGGGAATAAAATTTCTCGAATCTTACGCCGCGCCGCTTCTGCTTTTAGGCGGAATCGTTCTGCTCGTTTGGGCTTCTTCTGAAGCGGGCGGACTCGGAAATGTTTTGTCAAATTCGACCGTTTTGCAAAAACAGCAGGCGAATTTTTGGGCGATCTTTCCCGGCGCGTTGACGGCTTCGGTCGGTTACTGGGCGACGCTTTCTTTGAATATTCCAGATTTTACGCGATACGCGAAATCGCAAAAATCACAGATGATGGGGCAGGCGCTCGGCTTGCCGTTGACGATGACGGCGTTCGCGTTTATCGGCGTGGCGGTAACGAGCGCGACCGTTTTGATTTACGGCGAAGCGATTGCCGATCCGGTGAAATTGATTCAAAAATTCGACAGCGCGATTGTCATTTTATTTGCGATGCTCGTCATTTTCATCGCGCAACTCACGACCAATATGGCAGCGAATGTCGTTTCGCCGTCGAACGATTTTTCGAATTTGAATCCGAAAAGAATCTCGTATGTTACGGGCGGTCTGATCACGGCGGTGATCGGAATTTTGATGATGCCGTGGCAATTGATGTCTTCGATGGGCGCGTATATTTTTACATGGCTGATCGGCTATTCGGGTCTGATGGGCGCGATTGCCGGAATTTTGATCTGTGATTACTGGATTTTGCGCCGGCAGAAATTAAATCTCGCCGCGCTTTTTAAAACCGAAGGCGAATATTCTTATTCGAGCGGTTTCAACTGGCGGGCAATCGTCGCTTTAGTCGTCGCCATCGCGCCGGTCGTGCCGGGCTTTATCCGCGCCGCGACGACACCGGGCGGACAAATTTCTTCGCCTAATTTTCTCGATTCGGTTTATAATTATGCGTGGTTTGTAACTTTTGCCATCGGATTCGCGCTGTATTTTATTTTAATGCAAGCCGCGCCGCCGAAAGAAAATTCAGCCGCAGATTAACATGGATCGCGCGGATAGGAAAAAGATAAAGTTAGAGGTTTATAATTTTAATGATACAAAACATATTAAATCCGCATCTCTCCGCGTTAATTCGCGGCTAAAATAAATTTATGAAATACGAAGCAGTTAAAAATTATTACGACGGAAAATTTGTCGAAAGCACTTCGACGGAAACTCTGGATGTCGTTTCGCCGGTTGACGGCAATCTTTTGTCAAAAGTTCCGATGTCAAAGCCGGAAGAATTGAACGCCGCTGTGCAGTCGGCGAAAAACGCCTTCGAGGCGTGGAGCAAAACGCCGATTAAAGAGCGCGTGCAGGTGTTTTTCCGCTACCGCTATTTGCTGGAAAAATACTTTGACGAACTCATCGCGCTCGTCTCGGAAGAAAACGGAAAAACGCCTGACGAGGCAAAAGCCGAGGTCGAAAAATCAATCGAGCTGACCGAATTTGCCTGCTCGATGCCGCAGCTCGTTTCGGGCGAAATTCTCGAAGTTTCAAAAGGTGTTGAATGCCGGACGGAACATTTTCCGCTCGGCGTGGTCGCCTCGATCGTGCCGTTTAATTTTCCTCTGATGGTTCCGAACTGGACGATGCCGAACGCGCTGGTGTTGGGCAATACGATGATTATGAAGCCTTCGGAACTTGTGCCGCTTTCCGTGCAAAAAATGGCGGAAATTTTAAAGGAAGCCGGACTGCCCGACGGCGTTTTCAACGTCGTCAACGGCGGACGCGAAACGGTCGAAGCGATCTGCGCGCACCGCGACATCGAAGCCGTCAGTTTTGTCGGCTCGACCAAAGTTTCGAAACTCGTTTATCAACAGGCGACGCATCATTTAAAACGCTGCATCGCACTCGGCGGCGCGAAAAATCACCTCTTTGTTTTGCCCGACGCAAATCCGCAGATGACTGCAACAAACGTTGCCGCTTCGATGACCGGATGCGCCGGGCAAAGATGTATGGCGGCTTCGGCGATGCTTGCGGTAGGTCGTGTTGATCCGATCATCGAGCGGATTTGCGACGAAGCGCGAAAAGTAATTCCGGGGAAAAATCTCGGCGCGGTGATTTCAAAAGAAGCGAAAGAGCGCATCGAAAATTACATTACGGAAGCCGAAAAGAACGGCGCGAAAATTTTGGTTGACGGTCGCGGCGCAAAGGTCGAAGGAAAAGAAAACGGAAGCTACGTCGGACCGACCGTGATTGATTTCGTCAAGCCGGAAATGTCGGTCGCGCGAGAGGAAATTTTCGGTCCCGTTATTTCGATAATGCGAACCGATTCATTCGACGAAGCGATCAAGATCGAAAATGAAAATCCATACGGCAACGCCGCCAGCGTGTTCACGCAATCGGGCGGTTTGGCGCGGTATGTGATGGAACACGCCAGCGCAGGAATGATCGGCGTAAACATCGGCGTTCCCGTCCCGCGCGAACCGTTTTCATTCGGCGGCTGGAACGAATCACGCTTCGGCGCGAACGACATCACGGGCAAATCGTCAATTGAATTTTGGACGAAACTCAAAAAAACGACGACGAAGTGGAACCCGGAAGCGGGCGTGAATTGGATGTCGTAAAGCTGTTAAATTAAAATTAAAAGAGGTAAAATTTATGTCCGCAATTTCGGAAAAATCGAACGAATTAAAAACCGTCAGCGTCGAGAAAGACACATGGATTTTGGAAGTGCCGAAAGAAATCTGTCAGCGCGAAGGTTTTGCGGAAGGAACTCTGGTAAGTTTGACGCTGGCAAACAATTCGATCTCCGCAAAATATCTGAAACCTTCAAAAGAAATTGACGAGTTTGTTGATTCCGTTATTGAAGACGAAAAGGAATATTTTGAGGAGATGAAACGGCTTGGCGACTGAAACGGTTTATATCCGATATGAAGAAGCCGTTTTGATTCATTTCGCATTGATGCGAAAACTCGGCGAAACCCGTTACGGCATTGATCATCGCAATCTGATCGAATCGGCTCTCGCCCGTCCTCGCCACGCCGCCGCTTATGAAGACGCGGATATTATTCGTCAATCCGCGACTCTGCTTTTCGGCTTGATAAAAAATCACCCGTGGCTCGGCGGAAATAAACGCACCGCGACGACTCTGTTGCGTAGATTTTTAGAACTAAACGGCTACCGAAAAAATTGGACTGTTCCCGAACAAATCGAACTTGTTCTGGCAATCGAATCGGACGAATGGAAAGTTGATGAAATCGAAAACTGGCTGAGAAAGAGAGTTGAAAAATCGTGAATTTTGAGATTATCTGAAAACGACGAAATGGAACCCGTAAGCGGGCGTGAATTGGATGTCATAGGATGAAATTCATTGCTAAGGTTTTGAGCAAAGTTATATACAATCCGAAAGGTTCTTGGAATGGACTAAAAATAGGTGTTTTTAAAGTTGAAAATAACAAAGAAGAGCAGGTAGGCGAATACGAAAGAAATTACCCATCGTTATTTAATACATTTTTTCATTTTCAGCAAAATGGAAAAGACTTTGCACTTTATTCGCCTTATTATACTGTAACTCGGATTATGGAACTTCCGTCTTGTAAAGACATCGGCGGTGAAGAACCCGACTCATACGGATTTTGTCCGGTTGATTATTTCATTCCGACTTATATTGAACGAGAAGTAATTTCTGAAACAAAAGGCTCGATGGAAACAAGCAATCGTGATGTAAGTAGAGCGGTAGTCAATAATCCGATAGAAGAAAATTTGTCTGAATCTGTGCATAAATTGCCGTTTACAAATTTTAACACCGGAGAAGAATGTGAAACCGTTACAACGTATCGTCCTTTGACATCTTTACTTTATTATCCGTTTGGTTTTGTCGCAGGTTGTATTTGGGGCGATGATTCAAGCTGGAAAATTCAATTTTTAGATTTATCCGAAGCCGAAAAAGGAGTCATTAAAAGAGATGAAAGATTTGGATATATTATGTTGCCGGAAAATCAAAATCTGAAAGATGCCGTTGATATGTATGATTATGGTTGGGACGAGGAAGATGAATCTGCTCATTACATCCGAATAAATATTATGCAAACTTTTGATCTCAGGGATGGAAGGATAGTTAATTCGTTAGATTAAACGAAAAGTATTTTGATACCGAAAATTGCAAAATTTTCAAAAGTTATTTTTCTGCCGAAGGAATGATTTCTAAAATATGGAAACTCAAAGCGAAACCTTAGATAAAAAAGTTCGCTATTATGTTTACGATACGGTTTTAAATAGCGGCAAAATCCCGACGATCCGGGAAACAGCCGCCGCGCTTTCGCAAGGCGAAGAGGAGATCGGAGCGTCTTTCAAAAGGCTGGCGGACGCGCATATACTCGTTCTGCAAAAAGCGTCTGACGAGATTTTGATGGCGAATCCGTTTTCGGCTGTCCCGACACCTTTTGTAGTAAAAACGAGTGAGAAATCTTTTTATGCCAACTGTATCTGGGACGCGATGGGCGTTCCGGCGATGCTCGGGCAGGATGCCGTGATCGAAGCCTCGTGCGGATGCTGTTCGACGGCGATGACTTTGGAAATTAAAAACGGCGACATTGAAAATCCGAAAGGCATTGTTCATTTCGCCATTCCCGCAAAGCGTTGGTGGGACGACATCGTTTACAACTGAAAAACGATGCTGCTCTTCTGGTCAGAAGAGCATGTCCAAAAATGGCGCGCGGATTGGAATCTGCACGAAGGCGAAAAACTCGGTCTGGAAACCTGCTGCCGTCTGGCGTTTGAATGGTATAGCCCCGACCGCCGCCAGCCGGATTGGCGCAGGCGGACGGTTGACGAAGCGGAAGCACTTTTTGCGCGGCTCGGGCTGACTTCGCCGTTTTGGAAATTGTCGAGTTAAGTTTAAATCTAAATTTCAGAGGAAAAATATGTCGAAAATTGTAAAATGCGGTTTGATTCAGGCGCGTAATGTCGCGCCGACCGATGCGCCGATCGAGGAGATCAAAAAGGCGAATATTGAAAACCAGATGAAAATGGTCGAAGACGCGGCGAGCCAAGGCGTGCAGATGCTGTGTTTTCAGGAGATTTTTACCACGCCGTATTTCTGCGCCGAACAGCAGACGCGCTGGTATGAAGCGGTCGAAAAAGTTCCCGACGGCAAGACCGTTCAGATGATGCAGTCGGTGGCGAAAGAACACGGAATGGTTTTGATCGTGCCGATCTATGAAGAGGAAATTTCCGGCATTTATTATAATACTGCCGCCGTGATTGATGCCGACGGAAAGTATCTCGGAAAGTATCGCAAGACGCATATTCCGCACGTCAATCCGGGTTTCTGGGAGAAATTTTATTTTCGTCCCGGCAATCTCGGTTATCCGTGTTTCGATACGGCGTTTGCTCGGATCGGCATTTACATTTGCTACGACCGCCATTTTCCTGAAGGCGCGCGCTGTCTCGGTTTAAACGGCGCGGAGATTATTTTTAATCCTTCTGCGACCGTTGCGGGTTTGAGCGAATATCTCTGGAAACTCGAACAGCCCGCGCACGCCGTTGCGAACGGCTATTTCGTCGGCGCGATCAACCGCGTCGGAACGGAAGCGCCTTGGAATATCGGCGAGTTTTACGGGCAATCGTATTTCTGCGACCCGCGCGGTCAGATCATCGCCGAAGCCTCGCGCGATAAAGATGAATTGGTAGTTGCAGATTTAGATTTCGATATGATCCGCGAAGTCAGAAACACATGGCAATTTTTCCGCGATAGAAGACCCGACGCTTACGGGCAAATTGTGGCGGATTGATTAAGACTTTATGAAAGAAAATGAAAGACTATCTTTCTTGCCTGATATTGATTCGTTAAAGAAGTTGTCGCAATCTTTAGCAATGCTGGATTCAATTTTGTCGCCAGATTGGGAATATAGATTTTATTCTTTCGATTCAAAATGGGACAACGACGAAATGATGGCGTCAATGAGAGATGGTTCGGGGGATGAGTATTTCATTTTGTTTAATAAGTTTGGGGCAATCATCAAAGGTTTTGCACACGAATCAACAATGAGTCCTTATGTAAATAATCCGATTGAAGTGTGGAAAGGGATTTTAGATGATGTGCCGAATGAGTTTCAAAAATTTATTTCCGAACCTGCGTTTTCTATTGAAAGCACAACTTTTTGTATTTGGAAAAGATTTATTGATTCATCTTGGCAAATCGGAAATATTGATTATCCACAAGGAGAAGATTCAGATGGATTGAAAGATTTGTTGTTTATTTTAGATGGTAAGCCTTCGACATATAAAGAATTTGCGGATTACTATTATGATAAAGATATTCCTATTTCTTCGATAGAAAGTATTTATCAACATAAACCTTTGACCGAAAAATTGCTCCATAGTTTAAATGAAGATGTTGATGTAAAAGATTTACAAAATGATATTGAAATAATCGGTTATCCGGTTTGAATTAATTATTCGTGTTAGTTCTTAGCAAAATAAGAAATGCAATTTGAATGGAATCCCGAAAAAGCCGAAGCGAATCTCAAAAAACACGAAGTTGATTTCGCAGAAGCAGAAACTGTTTTTGGTGATCCGTTGGCAAGAATTTTTGATGACGAGGAACATTCGTTCGATGAAAAGCGTGAATTAATTGTCGGACATTCCGTTCAAAAACGTCTTTTAATCGTCAGCTTTACGGAACGTGAAAATGACACGATAAGAATCATCAGCGCGAGAATTACGACTCCTATGGAAAGGAGAAATTACGAAAATGCAAAATAATAAAGAGGAACTATTGCCTGAATACGATTTGGACTATTCAAAATCCAAGCCGAATCGTTTTGCAAAAAAATATCAACAAATGCAGCGAACGGTTGTGTTGGATTCTGATGTCGCGGAAAATTTTCCGAGTGCCGAATCGGTCAACGAAGCATTGCGTTTTTTGGTTCGTATTACAAAAGAAAATCGAAACGCTTTGCAGAATAAATAAAATCTATGGCAGAACTTTCAAACGAACAAATCGAACAAAATTTTGCGGACATCAATCCGCCTTTGACCGAAGCCGAAGCCGCGTTTGAAGCGAATCGCTGTCTGTATTGCTACGACGCGCCCTGCACGCGGGCGTGTCCGACGCATATTGACGTTCCGTCGTTCATCAAAAAGATCGCGTCGGGAAATCTGACGGGTTCGGCGCGCGTAATTTTCGACGCGAATCCGATCGGCGCGACCTGTGCGCGGGTTTGCCCGGTCGAAGTTTTGTGCGAAGGCGCGTGCGTCGAAAAAACTCTGATGGACAAGCCGATAGAGATCGGACGGCTTCAAAGATACGCGACCGATCACGCGATGACGAACGGAAAACAGATTTTTCAGAAAGGCGAGCCGAACGGCAAATCCATCGGCATCGTTGGCTCTGGTCCGGCTGGGCTTTCGTGCGCGACGTATTTGGCACGGCTTGGTTATGACGTAACAATTTACGATAAAAAATCTCTGCCCGGCGGTTTGGACACATACGGCATGGCGGAATACAAAATGCCGCAAGCCGTCTCGGTCGCGGAAGCGCGGCAGGTCGAAAATCTCGGCGTGAAGTTTGAACTTAATTGTGAAATTGTCGGAATGTCAGAACCGCCTGCGGTAGCGGGCGGGTTAAGTTCGGGAAAAATACAACTCCGAATCAAATCCGGGGATGCAAATTCCGGCGTTCAACCATCCGCTACCGCAGATGGTTCTGACCTGTTACACGATGCGGTTTTTCTCGCCGTTGGTCTCGGCGCGACGCATAATTTAAATATCGAAGGCGAAAATCTTGCGGGCGTGATTGATGCTTTGAAATTTATCGAATATGTAAAAACGCGCGATTGGAAAAATGTTCCACTCGGTCGGACGGTCGCCGTCATCGGCGCGGGCAACACGGCGATTGACGCCGTTACGCAAGCCAAAAGATTAGGCGCGGAAAGAGTTTTTATGGTTTATCGCCGGACGGAAAAAGACATTTCGGCTTACGATTACGAATACGAACTCGCCAAAAAGGACGGCATCGAATTCGTCTGGCAAACTTCGCCGGTCGAGATTTTAGGAAACGGGAAAGTTTCGGCTTTGAAATGCAAAAATGCAAACGGCGAAGAATTTGAAATCCCGTGCGATATGGTCATCAAGGCGATCGGACAGCAAAAGCAAGTTTCATTTTTTCAAAACAGCGGCGTTGAAACGGACGAAAAAGGTCGCGTTCGTGTCAACGAACAAATGCAGACATCGAATCCGAAAATCTTCGCGGGCGGCGACGCGGTCAACGGCGGCGCGGAAGCGGTTGACGCTTCGCAAATGGGCAAACTCGCCGCTCAGGGCATTCATTTCAGCATATTCGGCGAAAAGATAGAATTTGCCGGAGCTAAACTTTTTGAGGAGCAAAAGGAAAAAATCGATCATCATTGATTTATGGTCTTTGACAAATAAATTCAAGGATAGAGCAAAAAAGCGTAATTGCTGGGAGCGCACGCATCCCTGCGTGCTGAACGCGCCAGCGTTCAAAAACCCCAGCGAATATTCAGGTTGATTTTACTAAACGCTTTTACGCCGCTTTTCAAGCGACGTAGCACGCAGGGATGCGTGCGCTCCCAGCGACAAAGTTTATTCTCGAATTTATTTGTCAAAGACCGTTTAATAGTGATGACGGAATAAAAATCATGGCAGAAAACACAAACCAATCTAACGAAACGAAATCTGAAAAACCATCCGGCTTTGTTGACAAAGCGTTGAACGCCATCGAAACGATCGGCAACAAACTGCCTGATCCGGCGGCTTTGTTTCTGATCCTGCTGTTTGTCGTCTGGATTTTATCGGCGATCTTGTCGAATGTTGATTTTACGGAAATCCACCCGATGACCAAACAGCCGATTGCCATCAGCAATCAGTTGACCGGAACGGCGATCGCCGCGTTTTTGTCCACGATGGTCAAAACCTTTACCGATTTTCATCCGCTCGGCATCGTTCTGGTCGCACTGCTCGGCGTCGGCGTGGCGGAACATACCGGTTTTATCAACGCTTCGCTGAAATGGCTTTTGAGTTTTACTTCCAAGAGCCTTCTGACACCGATGCTCGTTCTGGTCGGAATTATCAGCAATCTGGCGGCTGATGCGGGTTATGTTCTGGTGATCCCGCTCGGTGCGGTGATTTTTTATTCTGCCGGACGGCATCCGCTCGCCGGGATCGCGGCGGCATTTGCCGGAGTTTCGGGCGGTTTCAGTGCCAATTTTATTCCGTCTTCGCTCGACCCTCTGATCTCGGGAATCACGCAGGCGGCGGTGCAGTTCGTTGATCCGACGCGGACGGTGAATCCTCTGAGCAGTTGGTTTTTTATGTCGGCTTCGACTCTCGTCATAATGCTGATCGGCTGGTATGTTACCGATAAGATCGTCGAACCGCGGCTTAAAAAAGTCGAAGTTGACGGCAATCCCGACGAGATGCCGAAAATGGAAGAACTCGGCGCGAAGGAAAAGCGCGGGCTTTGGGCGGCGTTGGCTTCTGTAGTGATCGGTCTGGCGATTCTGGCGGCGGTTTCGATTCCCGAAACTTCGCCGATGCGCTCGCCCGTCGGTTATAAATTGACGAATGCGTCGTTTGAAAAATTACGAACCGCCGGAGTTCCCGAAGACGTTTTGAAAAAAGCCGAAAGCTCCAAAAACAAAGAATTGCCCAAAGCGGCGTTTGAAACCGAACTGAAAACGAAACTCGGCGAAGAATCGGCGAAAACTTATTCCGCCGCATTTCTCGAAAACGCCGAACAAAATCCGCCGCAGCTTACCGCATCGAGCGCGCCTCTGATGCAGGCAATCGTGCCTTTGATCTTTATTTTATTCTTGATTCCGGGCGTGGTTTACGGCTACGTCGCCAAAACGGTTGACAATCACCGCGACATCATCAAAGGGATGAGCCATTCGATGAGTACAATGGGCTATTACATCGTTCTCGCGTTTTTCGCGTCGCTCTTTATCGCCGCCTTTGCCCAATCGAACATCGGCGCATTGCTGGCGGTCAAAGGAGCGAATTTCCTGCGCGATCTCGGTTTGCCCGGACAGGTTACTATCGTCGGGATAATTCTTTTGTCGTGTCTGGTCAATCTTCTGGTCGGATCGGCTTCGGCAAAATGGGCACTGCTTGCGCCGATCTTCGTGCCGATGCTGATGCAGTTAGGCATCTCGCCCGAACTTTCGCAAACCGCTTACCGCATCGGCGATTCATGCACGAATATTTTAACGCCGCTCATGCCGTATTTTCCGCTGGTCGTCGTGTTTGCCCAAAAATACGTCAAAAATACCGGCATCGGCACGGTCGTCTCGATGATGCTGCCGTATTCGATCACGTTTCTGGTCGTCTGGATAATTTTCCTGCTCATCTATTGGGCTTTAGGAATTCCGCTCGGTATTCAGGCACCTTATACTTATCCGTAAAATGGATTTTGGATTTTGGATTTTAGATTTTGGATTGGAGGAAAAATGCAGGAAGAAAAAGATTTAACCGATTATGATGAAGAAAAAGAAGAACGGGAAACTGAAAATGAATCGCCTGAAACGGCGGAGCATCCCGTTCCAGGCGTAAAACACAAACCCGAACCCGACGCGGAAAACATAATGCCGGCGGAGGATCAACCGGGAACGCTTTGAAAAATAAAAAATTCGGAATTGTTAATTGCAGCGTTTTATTGAGTAAATTTTCAACTGTTGAAAAACGCACACGCATTAAATTACTTGATTTTCGCGGAAGATCATTTAATTTTCCGTTGAGCGAAAAAAGTTTTTTAAATGGAAAACTTAATTTTCTAATTGGCGAAAAGACTTTTCCGAACAGAAAACTCAATTTTCCGTTTAGCGAAAAGACTTTTCAAACGAGCGAAAAGAGTTTTCTGTTTGTAAAAAAGAGTTTTCCATTTGGCGAAAAGAGTTTTTCAAATTGGAAATAGAGGTTTCTTAAAGAAATTTGAGGCAAAAAATCGAATCTGTTTAAGTAAAAGTTTACTTATGAATGTTTCGCAATTTCTTTGTAAAAAGCATTATAATATTTTTGCTGATTATCATCAGTTTTATTTAATGGACGCGAAAGAATATCCGAATGCGCCTGAAGATTGGAGTGATGAAGATGTTCGGCGAAGAATTAAGGCAGAAAAATATATTGTGGTAATTCAGCCGGAAAGAAATATGACTGTTCCGGTTGATTTAGAAATTGTTGGCTCAATGCCGGATGATGATTTTGAGAATTGGAATCATGTTGCCGAAGCAAGTTTGGATTTACCTTCAGGAAAACTTTTGATAGAAGAGTGCGGCGGCGGGATTATAGATACAATAGTTTTATCGCCAAATTCATACAGAATCAGAGCGTATTACGGAGATTTAGATAAGCTAAGTTTTGACGGACTCGAAGGCAAAGATCATTACAAAATTATCATGTGGCAAGCACCTTTTGAAGATGTCAAGGTTCTAAAACAGTATGAAAATGGTCGCGGTTTTGAATAATTTTAGGAAGTAAAGTTATGGCAGATTTAAGAGTAAATTTTGCGGGAATCAAATCGCCGAATCCTTTTTGGCTGGCGAGCGCGCCGCCGACGAATATGGGTTCGATGATCGAGCGGGCGTTTGACGTGGGTTGGGGCGGCGCGGTCTGGAAGACTCTGGGCGAGCCGATTGTTAATGTTTCGTCGCGGCTGGC